>NZ_AP018680.1:0-689158 GCF_002218025.2 Vibrio casei
GATCAGACCTCAAGAATTCAATTTAACGATCATTTTCATAATGATCTAGACAATAAAAGGAGCGCTATTCTACCTTTTTTAATCATCTGTGAGAATCGATTTGTCTAATTAAATAAAGGCTTCAAAGGCTTTAATATATATAAGATCTTTATATAGATCTTTTATTAGATCTACTATTAAGGAGACATGATCTTGTGGATAATCAAAAAATGATCATAAAGATCATAGTGTTTAGTAAGATCATTTCTTGTGATCTAAGCATGATCTTATTCTGTATTAGCTGGGATCTAAATGGCTAGTTATACACAGGCATTCTAATTTTAATAGTTATCCAGTGTATAAATAGGTTAAAATCACAGGATAAAACATTAGTTATCCACAAAAAAACAGGTTAAAAAATGAGCGGTTAGATATTTATTTTGAGAAGAAATTAAAATAAATAAAATTTCATGTGAATAAAAACAGAAAAAGGCAGGTATTTAACCTGCCTTTTTTCTAAAAAATTGGATATTTATGAGCATACTATTTTTATGTTTAGTCTATAAAAACGGCTATATTATGCTTTATCCAAGTTTCTGCTGCATCTTCTGGAACTGGAGTTTCGAGTATATCAATTTCTAGATGAGGACAAAGTTCTTCGGCGCCAATATCTAATAATGTTGCTCTGGCTTCTTTACCGGCACCACAAAAAGTATCGTAACTTGAATCACCAATCGCGATAACAGCAAATTTAACATCAGACATTTTCGGAGGAGCTGTTTTTAATGCTGTCATGAAAGGTTCAATATTATCTGGATAGTCACCTGCACCGTGTGTTGAAGTGATGATCAACCAAGTACCTTGAGCCTTAATCTGGCTTATATCGGGTTGGTTATGGATAGTTGTTTCTACGCCTTGTTCTACCAATAAATCACTTAAGTGATCCCCTACATATTCAGCGCCACCTAATGTGCTGCCTGTGATGATATGAATCATAGTCACTCCTTGATATAAATTGATACTGATTGGATAGCATTACTTTCCGATGCAAAATGATGAAAAAATTCGGCCTAGTAAGTCATCTGAATTGAATTCACCGGTAATTTCATTTAAGTGTTGTTGAGTGATTCTAAGTTCTTCTGCTAAGATCTCACCTGCCATATATCCTTCGAGCTGTTCTTGTCCTATTGCAAGGTGATCTGAGGCTTTATCTAGAGCCTCTAAGTGACGACGACGAGCCATAAAGCTGCCTTCACTGCCCCCTGAAAATCCCATGCATTCTTTTAAATGTACACGTAATGCATCAATGCCTTCACCTGTTTTTGCGGATAGGCGAATCAAGGTTGGATTATTGATGTGGCAGATCCCTAAAATTTCGTCTGTTTGATCGGCTTTATTTCGGATCACAGTCATGCCAATATTTTCAGGTAAGCGTTCAACAAAATCAGGCCAAATTTCTTTGGGATCGGTTGCATTGGTTGTGGTGCCATCTACCATGAATAGAATGCGATCGGCTTGGTTTATTTCTTCCCATGCCCGTTCAATACCAATTTTTTCTACTTCATCAGAGGCTTCGCGTAAACCGGCTGTATCAATAATATGCAGCGGCATTCCATCTATGTGAATATGTTCCCTAAGGACATCTCGGGTGGTTCCTGCTATATCGGTAACAATAGCGGACTCTTTACCTGAAAGTGCGTTAAGAAGGCTGGATTTACCCGCATTAGGGCGACCAGCAATCACGACTTTCATTCCCTCACGAATGATGGCTCCTTGATTGGCTTCTTTACGGACAGAGGCGAGATTATCAATAATTATTTGTAAGTCAGTGCTGACCTTTCCATCGGCAAGAAAATCAATTTCTTCTTCAGGAAAATCAATGGCGGCTTCAACATAAATACGCAAATGAATAAGAGATTCTACTAACTTATTTATTCGCCCTGAAAATTCCCCTTGTAGTGAATTTAAAGCTGATTTTGCGGCTTCCTCTGAACTTGCATCGATAAGATCAGCAATCGCTTCTGCTTGAGTTAAGTCTATTTTATCATTCAAAAAAGCGCGCTCAGAAAATTCACCAGGTCTGGCTGCGCGGATCCCTTTAATTTTTAGAATGCGTTTGATCAGCATGTCCATCACTACTGGCCCACCATGGCCTTGCAGTTCTAATACATCTTCCCCAGTAAAGGAATTGGGATTAGGAAAATAAAGCGCAATTCCTTGATCAAGTTGAGTGCCATTTTCATCAGAAAAGGGTAAATATTCTGCATAACGAGGTTTTACCTCTCTCCCTAATACTTCCACTGCAACTTGTTTGGCTTGCGGGCCTGAAACTCGGATTATACCAACGCCACCACGACCAAGGGCGGTAGCTTGAGCGACAATTGTCTCTGATTTCATAATAACAACCATTTTAGTAGTGGGCGCGAATCAATTGTAATTCGTTGAGTAAATGAAACAATACTTTTATAGCGTAATAAATAAAGCAAAAGGCGACCGTTAAGGCCGCCTTTAGTGACTGTATTATCTGAGAAGATTAGTTTTTGATCTTCTTCGAATGCAGACCTTTTTTCTCGAGCGCTCGGTAAATTAATGTTTGCTGTACCAAGGTTACGATGTTCGACATTAGGTAGTAAAGCACTAAGCCTGATGGGAACCATAAGAAGAAGAATATGAAGATGAGTGGCATAAACATCATCATCTTCTGTTGCATTGGATCTGTCACGGTTGTTGGGCTCATCTTTTGGATGATTAACATCGAGATACCCATTAATACAGGCAAGATGTAGTAAGGGTCTTGCGCAGATAAATCGTGAATCCAACCAAAGAATGGTGCATGACGTAATTCAACCGACTCCATTAATGCCCAGTAAAGTGCAATGAAGATAGGCATTTGTAGAAGAATAGGGAAACAACCACCCAGTGGGTTAACCTTTTCATCTTTGTACATAGCCATCATTTCTTGGCTGATGCGTTGGCGATCATCACCAAGACGCTCACGCATCGCAGTAATTTTCGGCTGTAACATACGCATTTTGGCCATTGAAGTGTATTGAGCTTTTGTCAGTGGGTACATCGCACCACGAACAATGAAAGTCAATAAGATAATGGCTATCCCCCAATTACTACTGATGTGAGCTTGTAGGAATGAGAGTAATGAGTGTAAAGGCTTGGCAATAAACCATAACCAGCCGTAATCAACCACGAGATCAAGATTTGGAGCAGTTGCTTCCATGGCATCTTGAAGTTTAGGGCCAGCCCATAACGTCGCTTTTATTTGACCTGTTTGGTCATTTGCGATCACTTGATTTGGGGTACGAACACCAATATCAGCCAAGTTGCCAATCACACGTGAATATAAAATGGTGCCTGGTTGATCGCGAGGAATCCAAGCTGACGTGAAGTAGTGTTGCAACATTGCAACCCAGCCTTGGCCATCTTCAAGTTTGATATTCAGGTTCTTGTCCTGCATTTCGTCAAACTTATATTTTTTATAATGGTTATCTGATGTTGAGAATGCACCACCAGTATAAACAGGCATCCCAATATGGCCGCTACCTTCTACCATGGTTTGGCGTAGGTGGGCATACATTCCTAGAGTCGCATCTTGACCTGAATGGTTTTTGATATCATAAACCACATCAACCGCGTAGCTTCCGCGTTTTACAATGAAGGTTTTGGTGTAATCAATGCCATTTGCGCTATAGGTGAAGGGAATACGTAATTCATCTTGACCGTCAGCAAGTTGGAAACTTTGCGCTGTCGTTTGATATTGAGGACGTTTAGAACTGCTAACATCAATACCTTGAGGGCCAACCAAACCGCTTTGAGCGATGTATTCATGCTCAGGCGTTTCTTTTAGTAAAACAAAAGAATCTTTAGAATCTAACGTAGCATTATATTTATTTAACCTAGCTGAAACAACATCACCACCAACCGGGTTGATAGCAAGCGTTAACACATCAGAGGTTACTTTGATGGTTGAAGCTGCAGGTTTGTTTTTAACTTGCTGAGGCGCTAATGGATCGGCTGAATTTTCAGCTGGATCATGAGGCAAGCTACCGTCGTTATTAGTTTGAGTCTGCTGCACGCTAGTTTGAGCTGGTTGAGCATCCTTATTATTCCATTGTTGGAACAATAAAAAACTTACTAGAGCAAAAGCGATTAACAGGATATTACGTTGAGAATCCATTGTTATTTATCTCTGTCGTGTTTTTGATTTGGTGGGACAGGGTCATATCCCCCAGCATGTAAAGGATGGCATTTTAATAGACGTTTGCCAGATAACCAACACCCTTTTACAAAACCGTGCGCACTGATTGCTTCTACAGCATAAGTAGAACACGTTGGAGTAAAGCGACATCGAGGTCCAAGCAAAGGACTAATGATTCCTTTATATAGGTAAATTAACCTAATTGCTAACCACGATAAGGGCGAGATAGGCGATGCCATAACTTCTCAAATAACTTAAAAACGTCATCGTTACTCAAATCTTGGGCACTCTTTTTTGCAATTACGACAAAATCTTTATTTGGCAATTGATGTTGTTTTAGACGAAAGCTTTCACGAGCTAAACGTTTAAATCGATTACGACCAACGGCGGTTTTGATTTGTTTTTTCGGAACAGCTAATCCAAGTCTTGGATGGGAGAGTGTATTATTGCGAGCGATAATAGTGAAATGAGGGGAGCCGGCTCGATGAGCTTGCTGAAAGACATTTTGATAATGCTCGGGAGTTAACAAACGTAACTCCCGAGTAAAAGTAGACTTAGTCAAAATAATTCAAGAATTATTTTGAAAGGCGCTTACGGCCTTTTGCACGACGTGCATTAATTGTCTTGCGACCGTTCTTAGTAGCCATACGAGCACGGAAGCCGTGAGTACGTTTGCGCTTAAGAACAGTAGGTTGAAAAGTGCGTTTCATGGTAATTACCTTTACTGATCAGTAGTTTATAGGTTCTTGTTAAACCCGGTGTGAGATGTTTTATCCGACACCTCTCAACAAAGAGGCGGAATTGTAATCATTGACCGTCAAAGAGTCAATGCTACATGACCTAATAAAGCGCATTTAATGCACCCTTTTATGGTCGTTGGCCTAAAAATCCGTGTGCGGATTATACGGTTTCTTATCTTAAGTGCAAGGATCCTTATTGGATCCCTACCTGATTTAAAAACTTAATAAGCTGTGGATTGGTTGGATCTTTAAATATTTGATCTGGCGTTCCTTGTTCAACAATTTTTCCGTTCGCCATATAGATCACTCGATCGGCTACTTCTCTGGCAAATTGCATCTCATGAGTCACCACCAGCATGGTTTGATGTTGTTTTGCCAGTTTTTTCATTAGCGAAAGTACTTCGCCCACCCATTCAGGATCGAGTGCTGAAGTCGGCTCATCAAACAGTAACAGTTCTGGTTCAAATGCCATTGCTCGACCAATACCCACTCGTTGCTGTTGACCACCAGACAATGCTGCTGGATAGCTGTCGCCTTTATCACCTAAACCAATATCATCAAGAATTTTCTGTGCATACTTAAGTGCATCATTTTTTTTCCATTCTCGGACCGTGATTAATCCTTCGGCAATATTTTGTCTTGCAGTAAGGTGCGAAAATAATGCGTAATTTTGGAAGACAAAACCGGTTTTACGACGTAATGCTAATATATCGGCTTTGGTGTGCTTTTCGGCATTGACTTTAACTTCATTAATACTGATTTCGCCTTGTTCGGGGCATTCTAGGAAATTAACGCAACGTAAAAGGGTCGACTTACCCGTACCGCTTGAGCCAATGATGACGATTATTTCGCCTTTTTTAATGTCAATATCCACACCACGAAGCACTTCGGTGTGACCAAACGATTTGTGAAGATTTGAAATCGTGATCATCGTTGATATGCCTTATTCAATTTATTTTCAGCCCAGGTTTGCACTTGAGTGAGTACTAATACGACTCCCCAATAGATCAAAGCAACCGCTAAGAATGCTTCGAAGAATCGAAAACTTGAAGAGGCTTCCATTTGTGCTTTTGCCATAATTTCTGCCACTCCCAGAGTGAAGGCGAGTGAGGTCGATTTAATCATATCAATGAAATAATTCATTAAAGAAGGCAGTGCCACACGAGCAGCTTGAGGGAGTATTATTCGACGCATGGATTGATAACGCGTCATGCCTATAGATAAACTGGCTTCCATTTGACTTCTATCAATACCAATAATGGCTGCTCGAATACTTTCTGCCATATAAGAAGCAAAGTGTAAGGTTAACCCTATGACGGCGGCAGTAAAGGCATCAATACCAACCATAATGGGGAAAATTTGTGGTAGTCCGTAATACAGTAAAAAGAGTTGTACTAATAGTGGCGTTCCACGAAAAAAGCTGATGTACAGTTGACTAATCTGGTTTAAAACTGGCACTTTAAACACGCGAATATTGGCGACAATAACCGCTAAAATAAGAGCGAAGATAACGCCCCATATTGCCATTTCTAATGTTGTGCCTAAGTATTTAAATAAAATAGGCAGAAGATCCAGCATGTAATTAAAATCAAAATTCATGACTAAAGATAATGTCCTTCAAATAGGCTAAATTGCCAGTAAACTTGTTTTTATAAGCATTTTGTTTGTCAGCGATAGGCGATAGTGAGCGACTTTGCTTCAATGCGCAATACTTTCAATATGCAGTATCTAGAGAATTGATTATTGAGTAAGGTCGGTCTAGTTTCCAGTGAGTGCTTTGATTACTTTTAATATCATATTAGTAAAAATAGCTTATTTGATAATAGATTATTGAAAAAATTCGATTTTCGATGATGAAATAAAAAACCGCTTCTATTCTTTATTTGAATAATGAAGCGGTTCTTAAATGTAGATTGGGTATTACTTTTTCGTAATATCTGCTCCAAACCATTTTTCTGAAATTTTGCCTAAGGTGCCATCTTCACGCATAGATGAAAGTGCTTTATTGACTTCAAGTTGTAATTTTTGGCCTTTGTCATTATTTACAAATGGCCATGCATTTTCGATTGTCTCAAAAGGTTGACCGGCTAATTGCAGTGGTAAGTTTGTTTGTTTGATCAATTGTAATGCTGAAAGTCTGTCCATGACGAAAGCATCTGAGCGACCTAAAGCCACATCTTGTTCAATACCAGCATCATAAGTTTTGATATTGATTTTGCCATCTTTATCATAGCTACGAAGTACTTGTTCAAAGTTAGACCCTAAGTTAACCGCAACCGTTTTTCCTGCAAGATCGTCGACACCTTGAATTGATTCATTGCCTTTTTTGACAGTGATCTGTACGCCATCAACGACATATGGGTCTGAGAAGATGTATTTGGCTTTACGTGCATCGGTGATAGTGACCTGATTTGAAATCGTATCGATACGACCTGTTTCCAATAAACCAAATAATCCTGAAAAATTAGCGGTCACGTATTTCACGTCATAATGATTACGCTTGCCTATTTCATCCCATAAATCGACTTCAAAGCCTTGTAATTTATCAAGTTTTTGGAATGTGAAAGGGAAGTAAGTTCCTGACATACCTACTTTGACTTCTTGATTATCAGCTTGTGCAAATTGAGTGACAGCAAAAAAGAGTGCAGCAGCAGTAACAACTTTATTGATAATTCGGCTCATGGTTTATTCTCCAGATGATTAGGCCTTTATGCTACGTTAAATGCTATTGATAAATCTAAGAACAAGATGTTATTAACCATAACCAATGATCTTAAAATGGCATAAATTACTAGCATAGTATCTGTGGGTAACTTTATCCTCTTTTTAGGTTATACACACCCTAAAAATCGTTTTAAGCGTTTGGTTTGGCAAAAAATTGGAATAGCAATAGAAAAAACTGTGAATAACTTAGATCTTATTCACTGATCTAAGGATCTAGTACTGGTGATCTTGCTAGTCAGGATGTAGAATTACATTCCTTTCAGATCATTTCATTTCGTGTGGGGTTAATGTGTCGTCTTCGTTATGGTTGCAATGCTTGCAACAGCTTCAAGAAGAGCTTCCAGCAACTGAATTCAGTATGTGGGTAAGACCTCTTCAAGCTGAACTCAATGACAATACTCTCACTTTATTTGCTCCTAACCGTTTTGTGTTGGATTGGGTGCGTGATAAATATCTCAACAGTATTAATCGTTTATTGAATGAGTTTTGTGGGGCAGATACGCCCAACCTTCATTTTGAAGTTGGCAGTAAGCCTGTTCATTCTTCAAATGTCGCGCCAAAAAGAACGGCTGCAGATGTGGCCGCTGAGTCTTCTGCGCCAGCTCAAGTTCAAAAAAGTCGTCCTTTGAATAAATCTTGGGATACTGGTCAACGTGAAGTAGTGATTGACGTAAATCATCGTTCTAACGTTAATCCTAAACATAAGTTTCATAACTTTGTTGAAGGTAAATCGAACCAACTCGGTCTTGCGGCAGCAAAACAAGTGTCAGACAATCCTGGTGTTTCTTATAATCCACTGTTTTTATATGGTGGAACTGGCCTAGGTAAAACTCACTTATTGCACGCGGTGGGGAATGCGATTGTTGAAAGTAAACCGAATGCTCGTGTGGTGTATATGCACTCAGAGCGTTTTGTGCAAGATATGGTAAAAGCACTACAAAATAACGCGATTGAAGAATTTAAACGTTATTACCGTAGCCTAGATGCTTTGCTTATCGATGATATTCAATTTTTCGCCAATAAAGAGCGTTCGCAAGAAGAATTCTTCCATACCTTCAACGCATTATTAGAAGGTAATCAGCAAATCATTCTCACTTCTGACCGTTATCCAAAAGAGATCAACGGGGTAGAAGATCGTTTGAAATCTCGTTTTGGTTGGGGACTTACCGTGGCGATCGAGCCACCGGAACTGGAAACCCGTGTCGCGATCTTGATGAAAAAAGCCGAAGATCACCAAATAACTCTTGCTGATGAAGTGGCTTTCTTTATTGCTAAGCGTTTACGTTCAAACGTACGTGAGTTGGAAGGGGCACTAAACCGTGTGATTGCCAATGCTAATTTTACTGGTCGTCCGATTACTATTGATTTTGTGCGTGAAGCGTTGCGTGATTTGCTCGCATTGCAAGAAAAGCTGGTCACGATCGATAATATCCAAAAAACCGTGGCGGAATATTACAAAATTAAAGTGGCTGATTTATTATCTAAACGTCGCTCCCGTTCGGTTGCTCGTCCTCGTCAATTGGCGATGGCATTATCAAAAGAGTTAACCAACCACAGTTTGCCAGAAATTGGTGATGCTTTTGGTGGTCGCGACCATACCACGGTGCTTCATGCTTGTCGGAAAATAAAAGAACTCCGAGAAGAAAGTCATGATATTAAAGAAGACTATTCGAACTTGATTCGTACGTTATCTTCTTAATCGATTATTAATAATATAAGCCTAGGCCGTGTTTTTAACAGAATGAGATTATTTAGAGTAGATTATGAAATTTACCATTGAACGCACTCAATTGATTAAACCTTTGCAGCAGGTCTCTGGTGCTCTTGGTGGTCGCTCAAGCTTACCTATTTTGGGTAACTTATTAATTAAAGTTGATAATGGTGAATTGTCGATTACCGCGACCGATTTAGAAGTCGAGTTAGTGTGTCGTTTGGCGCTAGAGGGTGACTTTGAACCTGGCAGTACGACGGTACCATCACGTAAATTCTTGGATATTTGTCGTGGTTTACCCGATAGTGCACCGATTAATGTCACTCTGGATGATGAACGATTATTGATAAAATCAGGTCGTAGTCGTTTTTCATTAGCAACATTACCGGCCGCAGATTTCCCAAACATTGAAGATTGGCAAAGTGAAGTGGAAGTAACGATCACACAGGTTGAATTACGCCACTTAGTCGAAAAAACACAATTTTCGATGGCGAATCAAGATGTTCGTTATTACTTAAATGGCATGTTGTTTGAAATTGAGGGAACGACTTTGCGTTCGATTGCGACCGATGGTCACCGTATGGCGGTTGCTGAAACCGCGTTAGTGGGTGAGTATTCACAACAACAAGTGATTGTACCGCGTAAAGGTGTTCTAGAATTGGTTAAGCTATTGGATCGCCCTGATGAGCAAGTGACGTTGCAAATTGGTAGCTCGAACATTCGCGCCAATGTAAACGAGTTTACCTTCACTTCTAAGCTTGTTGATGGCCGTTTCCCAGATTATCGCCGTGTCATGCCGCAATCAACCAATAAAACGCTAGAAGCGGATTGTGAAGCGTTGCGTCAATCGTTTTCACGAGCAGCGATTTTATCGAATGAAAAATTTCGTGGCGTGCGAGTAAATTTAGCTGGCTCTGAAATGCGTATTACTGCTAATAACCCAGAGCAAGAAGAAGCAGAAGAAAACCTTGATGTGAACTATCAAGGTGAGCCATTAGAAATTGGTTTTAACGTGAGCTACGTATTGGATATTTTGAATACTCTAAAATGCCAAACGGTGCGTATGTCGATGAGTGATGCTAATGCCAGTGCTTTGGTTGAAAATATCGAAGATACCTCAGCAATGTATGTTGTTATGCCGATTCGCTTATAAATGCCATTAACTCGTTTATCTATAAAGCAATTTCGCAATATTGAAGCCTGTGATATCTCGTTATCATCAGGCTTTAATTTTCTTGTCGGGCCCAATGGCAGCGGTAAAACCAGCGTATTAGAAGCGATTTATTTGCTCGGGCATGGCCGTTCATTTAAAAGCACCTTAACCGGGCGAGTGATCCAAAATGAACAAAGCGAGTTGTTTGTCCATGGGCGCTTTTTGTCTGATGATGATTTTGAGTTGCCGATTGGTATTAATAAACAACGAGATGGCAGCAGCGAAGTCAAAATTGGTGGCCAAAGTGGGCAGAAAATTGCTCAACTGGCGCAAATCTTGCCTCTGCAATTAATTCACACCGAAGGCTTTGAGCTTTTGACCGAAGGGCCTAAATTTCGTCGTGCCTTCATTGATTGGGGGGTATTTCATACTCAACCGAGTTTTTATGAAAAATGGGCGCGATTAAAGCGTTTAATTAAGCAAAGAAACGCCTTATTGAAAACCGCGAGAGGTTATCAAGAACTGAGTTATTGGGATAAAGAACTGGCCGAATTGGCGGAAACCATTAGCCAGTGGCGCTTTGACTATGTCACACAGTTAAAACAAGTGGCAGAACACATTTGTGGTGTATTTTTACCTGAATTTGAAGTGAAAATTCAGTATTATAGAGGGTGGGATAAAGACACGCCCTATGCTGAAATTTTACAAAAGAATTTCGAGCGTGATCAGCAACTCGGTTACACCTTTAGTGGACCGAATAAAGCCGATCTAAAACTAAAAATTAATGCGACACCGGTGGAAGATGTTTTGTCTCGTGGGCAGTTAAAGCTCATGGTGTGTGCTTTGCGTTTATCGCAAGGTCAGCATCTAACTGATACCACAGGTAAGCAGTGTATTTATTTAATTGATGATTTTGCCTCAGAGCTAGATGGTCAACGTCGAGGGCGTCTTGCTGAGTATTTAAAGCAAACGCAGGCACAGGTTTTTGTAAGCTCTATTACTGCAAGTCACATTGTTGAAATGCAAAGTGAAAATAGCAGGATGTTTCATGTGGAACATGGCAAAATAGAGCAAGGATAATTAAGGCGAGAACAATTCATGTCGAATAACAATGATTCTGCAAATAGCTATGATTCATCGAGTATTAAAGTACTTAAAGGGCTAGATGCTGTACGTAAGCGTCCAGGAATGTATATCGGTGATACCGATGATGGTACCGGCCTTCACCACATGGTGTTTGAGGTCGTCGATAACTCAATTGATGAAGCATTAGCTGGCCATTGTTCAGACATCATAATCACCATCCATGAAGATAACTCCGTATCCGTTAGTGATGATGGCCGTGGTATTCCAACTGAAATGCATGAAGAGGAAGGGGTTTCTGCCGCTGAAGTTATCATGACCGTATTGCATGCGGGTGGTAAGTTTGATGATAACTCTTATAAAGTGTCTGGCGGTTTACACGGTGTAGGTGTTTCTGTGGTTAACGCCTTGTCTGAAAAAGTTGAGCTGACCATCAAGCGTAAAGGCGAAATTTTCCAACAAGTTTATAAGCATGGTGTGCCTCAATCACCGTTGGCCGTCATAGGTAAAACAGAAGACACAGGAACTCGTATTCGTTTCTGGCCAAGTGAAGAAACGTTTACCAATATCGAATTCCATTACGAAATTCTTGCTAAGCGTTTACGTGAATTGTCATTTTTAAACTCAGGCGTTTCAATTAAATTGACCGATGAGCGCGAAGAAGATAAATCGGATCACTTTATGTTTGAAGGGGGCATTCGCGCTTTCGTTGAACATCTAAACCGTAACAAAACGCCGATTCACCAAAAGATTTTCTATTTTGACCATGCTCGTGAAGAAGACGGCATTACCGTTGAAGTGGCGATGCAATGGAACGATGGTTTCCAAGAGGGCGTGTACTGTTTTACCAATAACATCCCACAACGCGATGGTGGGACTCACTTAGCGGGTTTCCGTGGCGCATTGACCCGTACCTTGAATAACTTCATGGACAAAGAAGGCTACTCGAAGAAAGCCCAAGCGGCGACGTCGGGTGATGATGCTCGTGAAGGCCTAACTGCGGTGGTTTCGGTAAAAGTACCTGATCCAAAATTCTCAAGCCAAACCAAAGATAAACTGGTTTCTTCTGAAGTGAAATCAGCGGTTGAATCGGCGATGAGCGAGAAACTATCGGAATTTTTAATTGAGAATCCTGGTGAAGCAAAAATAGTTTGTGGCAAAATTATTGATGCGGCTCGTGCTCGTGAAGCGGCGCGTAAAGCTCGTGATATGACTCGTCGTAAAGGCGCGTTAGATTTAGCCGGCTTACCCGGTAAACTGGCTGATTGCCAAGAAAAAGATCCTTCTCTTTCTGAATTATACATAGTGGAAGGGGACTCTGCTGGCGGATCAGCCAAGCAGGGACGTAACCGTAAAAACCAAGCGATTTTACCGCTGAAAGGTAAAATCCTAAACGTTGAAAAAGCACGTTTTGATAAAATGCTGTCTTCACAAGAAGTAGCAACGCTTATTACCGCACTTGGTTGTGGTATTGGCCGCGACGAATATAACCCAGATAAACTGCGTTACCACAACATCATCATCATGACCGATGCCGATGTCGATGGTTCTCACATCCGTACCCTGCTTTTGACTTTCTTCTACCGTCAAATGCCAGAGCTTATCGAACGTGGTTACATCTACATTGCTCAGCCACCACTTTATAAAGTGAAGAAAGGCAAGCAAGAGCAATACATTAAAGATGAAGAAGCGATGGAGCTTTATCAAGCAGGGCTTGCTTTAGATAATGCGGGCCTATATGTGAATACTGACGCGCCAGCATTAACTGGTGAAGCGCTTGAGAAATTGGTTCTTCAATACAATGAAGGTATGAAGCTAGTTAAGAGAATGAGTCGTCGTTATCCATATGCGATGATTAATGAACTGACATATATTCCTCGCTTAACCGCTGAGATGTCTAAAGATGCGACTCAAGTTCAAGCTTGGGGACAAAAGCTTGTTGAGCAATTGAACGCGAAAGAAGTCGGTGCGAGCCAATACTCTCTTGAAGTTGAAAAACACGAAGAGTTAGGGGTGAGTATTGCTAAACTTGTTGTTCGTACTCATGGTGTCATGCACGAATACGTTGTGTCTTTAGATTTACTAAACTCTAAAGAATACGGTCGTTTAGCGGATTTATCGGAAGCATTAGATGGCTTAATTGAAGAAGGCGCTTATGCTAAACGTGGTGAGCGTACTCAAGAAGTGTCGAGTTTCTCTGAAGCATTGGATTGGTTGATTAAAGAGTCTCGTCGTGGTCTTTCACTACAACGTTACAAAGGTCTAGGGGAAATGAACCCCGATCAACTTTGGGAAACTACCATGGACCCAGAAACACGTCGCATGATGCAAGTAACCATTGATGATGCGGTTGCATCCGATGAATTGTTCACGACATTGATGGGCGACCAAGTGGAGCCTCGTCGTAAGTTCATTGAAGACAACGCATTGAAAGTAGCTAACCTAGATGTTTAGACTTAGACGTGTAGTCTGAAACGCTAACTGAAATCTTTAAAAGCCCTTTGTTCGCGCAAAGGGTTTTTTGTTTTCTAGGGATAAAAAATAGATTAAAAAATTTCCAATTATCCCCTTGAAAGCCATTTTTTCGACCTTATATATGATCTTGAAAGGGATGCCGATAAGCTCTGACTCTGAAGTTTTTTCTTATAAAGACTTTGCGATAAAGACAAAGAGTGGGCCCTTGCAACGCTAAGTCTATTTCGCCGATAGGGTTATAGATAGGCACTTAAATTAAATCGCGAGTTTCGGCTCGGGTCGAAAACTTGCACACTATTGCTTAAATTAGAGGATAGTATTATGCGTAATGTAGACTTCTCACCTTTATACCGTAACGCCATTGGTTTTGATCGTTTATTAAACCTAATGGAAACCAATAACGCCAAAAATACCTCAGGCGGATACCCTCCATACAATATCGAGAAAAAAGACGATAACCACTACCGTATTACGATGGCGGTGGCCGGTTTCTCGGAAGAGCATCTTGATATTACTCAGCATGAAAACATGTTAATTGTTCGTGGTGAACGTCAGCCGGAAGAAGGCAAAAACTACGTTTATCAAGGTATCGCAGAGCGTGATTTTGAGCGTAAATTCCAGCTCGCGGACTACGTAAAAGTGTTAGGCGCGAATATGGAAAATGGTTTATTGCACGTCGATTTGGAACGTGAAATCCCAGAAACGATGCAACCACGTAAAATCGCGATTAACGGTAAAGAGCTGCTAGAAAACTAGTAAGTTAGAACATTGCTAATCTAGTCAGCGACTAAAGGAAGAGAAGGGTGCCAATTGGGCACCCTTTTTTGTAATTGCGCTTATATTATTGAAGCTAGTTTGCTTGATATGCCTTATTCACTTCTTCAGCAATAATCTCAATGCCACGTTGCATATCTTTATCACTTTGTACGTAGTTCATGCGTAGACATTGATGGGCGTGATCCCATTTTTCATCTGTATTCTCTTGCCCAAAGAAAAAATACTCTCCCGGAACAATGAGCACTCCACGGGCTTTTAAGCGTTGGTAGAGTTCCATAGTGGTGATCGGCAGTTCATCAAACCACAACCATAAGAAAATCGCGCCTTCCGGTTTATGGATTTTAAAGCGTAGATCGGGAATAGCACTTTGTAATAGCTCGACCGCATGTTGCGCTTTAGCTTGGTAATATGGCTTAATCACATTCTCGCTTAATGGCAGTAAATCCCCTTGTTTGATCATGTGATGAGCGATGGCTGGGCCAATACTACAAGGGGCTAAATTGATGATGCCATTGATGTTGGTCATCGCTTGCGTCATGGCTTCGCTGGCAATCACAATTCCGCAACGCACACCCGGTAAGCCTAGCTTCGATAGGCTCATACATAAGATGGTGTTGTCATTCCAAAACGGGGTGACGTCTTCAAAAATAATATTGGGGAAAGGTGTGCCGTACGCGTTATCAATGATCAGTGGAATATTATTGTCACGCGCAAGTTTATCCAGTTTACGTATTTCTTCATCGGTTAACACATTGCCAGTTGGATTGGTTGGGCGAGAGGCACAAATGGCGGCAACCGAGTCATCGATATGCACTTGTTCAAAATCGACATGATATTTGAACATACGATTATCCAGCATTTCAATTTCAGGATGGTAAGAGATAAAAATATCTTCATCGATACCGGCATCGCTGTAACCAATGTATTCTGGAGCCAGTGGCAATAATATCTTCTTATGGCTACCGTCGGCTTGTTTACCGGCAAAGAGGTTAAACAATGAGAAGAAGGCACTTTGGCTGCCGTTAGTCAGGCTGATGTTTTTCTCGCTAATATTCCAACCGTAGGTGTTCTTCAATAATTCAGCGAGGGCTTGAAGAAATACATTCTTCCCTTGTGGCCCGTCGTAATTGGTCATGGCGGCAATCAAGTCGCCATTTTCGAGCATATCAGTACTGGCTTGTTTAAAGTACTCGAGCATTTCTGGAATGGCGGCAGGATTACCACCACCGAGCATGATGGCACCGGGAGTGCGTAAACCATCATTGAGATCATCCATTAACTGGGTAATACCTGAGTAGCGATTAAACTTATTACCAAACTGAGAGAATTGCATATCTTTTATATCCAACATTACGGTTACCAATTGAATGCTGAACATACCTGATTGTGTAATTGATAGAAAGAGGGAACGTGAAAGACGTGCAACAAAAAACCATGATGGTTATTCATGGTTTTTGGCAGATGGAATGAGAATTGTGATCATTTAAATAAACTGCTTCCAATCAATGCCGGTTATTCTTTCATCGGCTATATACACCAATATATCATCTTTTTTGATGGTATGTTCGAGGGGTGGATTAAGCGTTAAGCCATCACCTTGGTTCACCGCAATTAAAATCGCATCATATTGCTGTTTAAAGCGTGAAAAAACGGTATTAAAGCTGGTGGGTTGGCCTTGATATTTGACCATATATTGCGTCATTCCTAGCGCGTTATTGACTAGTTCATAATGCAATTGGCTTGAGCCTGGATCGACAGCAGATTTGGCTATCATTTCTGAAGCAATGGATGGAATACATTCGACATTCTTACAGTGTTGTTTAAGTAGAGTACCAAGATGTGCATCTCTAAAGTAGGTCACGATATGCGCATCTGGATTTTCATTAGCACAATTCAACCCAGCCGCCATGATGTCGTTATCACTGTCCAAATCAATGATAATAGTTTTGGCTTTACTCATGCCGGCTTTAGCCATGCCTTGTTCGTCGGTAAATGAACTGACATGGACAAATTCAATTTTGCTTGGGAAAGGGTTTTCAATTTCTTGTGCTGAACATAATACAATATCTTGATGACTGCTTTTGATTTCATGCAACAACATTTCGATTAAGTGCGGAGTGCGTTGTTCGCTCCAACCTAAAATTAAAATATGATTTTCTACGTTCACTTTTCTGTGCCCCATTAATCGTGCTTTCCATAGTTGGATAGCGTTAGTTGCCAAACGCCCGACTACCATTGCGAATAAACCAACACCACCCGGAATAATAAAGAGAGCGGTAACCCATTTTCCCATTTCGGTTTGAGGTGACATATCGCCATAACCGACGGTTGATCCCGTGACCATGATGTAATAAATAAAATCAGAAAAAGGTGTTAAAGCCTCTTCTTGAGCAAAATCCAATAAACCCCAAGCGATGACCAAGTAGATCAGTAAAGCGAACAGTAGGTTTTGCCCACTGAGTCGATTGAATTTAGCCGTGAACCAGCGGTGAAGCTGTTGCAATATTGGCACGTAAATTTAATCCTTTTCTTTTCGTACTCAAAAATAAAAAGCCCAAGCTAATTATAGCTTGGGCTTATCATGACCAATATCAACGTTAATCCCAAGAGTCTTTTGGTAACAACTTTTATCGGCTCACATTATTGGCTTTTACTTTATCTTTTTGACGCGCTTATTTTTGCAATAAAGAGATGTCGGCAATTTGCAAGAACAAGTTACGTAAGTTGTTCAGCAGAGTTAAACGGTTTTTCTTCAGTGCTTCATCGTCGCTCATAACCATCACGTTATCAAAGAAGGCATCGACCGGCTCACGCAGTGCTGCCAACTTACTTAACGCTTGTTGGTAATCACCCGTTGCGAATGCAGGTTCGAGTGCTTCGGTCATTACTTCAACTTCTTCCGTTAATGCTTTTTCAGCATCTTCTTGCAATAAAGTAAGATCAATGTCGGCACTCAATTTACCATCAAATTTAGCCAGAATATTACCGACACGCTTGTTGGCGGCCGCCAGAGCTTCGGCTTCATCCAGTCCACGGAAGTGTGATACCGCTTTTACGCGCTGATCGAAATCTAATGGTTTGGTTGGGCGACGAGCCAATACCGCTTGGATGATATCGATGCTAAAGCCAGCGTCTTGATACCAAGCGCGGAAGCGACCAAGCATGAATTCAAGTACGTCGTCTTCTACGTTTTTATTGCTTAATTCGACTTTAAATTGAGCTTTGGCTTGAGCAATTAATTCAACCAAGTCTAGGTTATAACCTTTCTCAACGATGATGCGCAAAATACCGAGTGCAGCGCGACGCAAAGCAAATGGGTCAGAACCTTTTGGCGCTTGGCCAATACCGAAAATACCCACCAGCGTATCGAGTTTATCAGCCATCGCAACCGCAGCGGCGACATTTGAATTTGGTAGTGAGTCACCAGCAAAGCGTGGCATGTATTGCTCGTTTAGTGCTACTGCTACTTCTTCGTCTTCACCGTCGTGACGTGCGTAGTGCATGCCCATAACACCTTGGGTGTCGGTGAATTCAAATACCATAGAAGTCATTAAGTCACATTTGGCTAATAGGCCTGCGCGTTTTGATTTCTCAACGTCAGCACCGATTTGTTCAGCAATAAAGCCAGCTAATTCAGTGATGCGATCGGTTTTATCTTTGATGGTACCCAATTGTTTTTGGAAGATAGCCGTTTCAAGCTCTGGCAGGTGAGATTCTAGCGTGCGCTTACGGTCTGTGTTGAAGAAGAACTCCGCATCGGCTAAACGTGGACGAACCACTTTTTCATTACCTTCAATTACTTGACGTGGATCTTTTGATTCGATGTTTGACACAAAGATGAAGTTTGGCAGTAGCTTCTTGTTGTCGTCCCCTTCACCATAAGAATAGACTGGGAAGTATTTTTGATCGCCTTTCATGGTGTAAACCAAGGCTTCAGAAGGCACTTTCAAGAACTCTTCTTCAAATTTCGCGGTTAACACAACCGGCCATTCGACCAAAGAAGTTACTTCTTCGACTAAATCATCTTCTAGATCGGCACTGCCGCCAACTGCAGTCGCGGCTTTTTGAGAATCACGCAGAATAATAGTTTTACGTGCTTCGTAATCGGCCATTACTTTACCGCGTTCTTCGAGCAAGCTTGGATATTGATCGGCATTGTCGATAATAAATTCACGTTCACCCATAAAGCGGTGACCGCGGATAGTACGAGCAGACGCCACACCTAAAATTTCACCTTCGATCAGCTCATTACCTAACAAAATAGTCAGGGTTTTGACTGGGCGAATAAATTGGATGTCTTTATCAGCCCAACGCATTGGTTTAGCGATCGGAAGATTAGCCAGTGCTTTAGCGGCCATATCAACCACTAAATCTTTTACTGCTTGGCCTTTGACTTGTTGTTTGTGCAGTAACCATTCGCCTTTATCGGTTTTCACACGCTCGGCTTGTTCAACCGTAATGCCATTGCCGCGAGCCCAGCCTTGAGCGGCTTTGGTTGGGTTACCATCAGCATCAAACGCAGATGCAATGGCAGGGCCACGTTTTTCAACGATTTTATCTTGTTGACCTTCTTCCAAGTCGGTTACTTTTAACGCTAAGCGACGAGGTGTGGCGTACCATTTAACACCAGCATGAGCGATATCCGCGGCTTTTAATTCAGCTTCAAAGTTAGCTGCAAAGCTTTCCGCTAGCGTGCGAAGTTGTGTTGGTGGCAGCTCTTCTGTTCCGAGTTCGATTAAGAAATTCTTCGCCATGATTACTTCTCCTCGCTAGTGTTGGATGTATTTTTAAGCATCGGGAATCCCAATGCTTCACGAGAGGCGTAGTAAGCTTCTGCAACGGATTTGGTTAAATTACGAATACGTAAAATATAACGCTGACGTTCAGTGACCGAGATCGCTTTACGCGCATCCAGT
Organism: Vibrio casei; assembly: GCF_002218025.2. NCBI lineage: Bacteria > Pseudomonadati > Pseudomonadota > Gammaproteobacteria > Vibrionales > Vibrionaceae > Vibrio > Vibrio casei. The sequence goes on from NZ_AP018680.1 coordinate 19,769, forward strand.
AAGTTAAACGCATGACCTGCTTTTAAAATGCGCTCGTAAGCTGGCAGTGAAAGCGGCGTTTCAAGTGCAAGTAGCTCCTGACATTCTTTTTCACATTGGTCAAAGAAGCTAAATAGGAAATCCACATCAGCGTGTTCGAAGTTGTAAGTGGATTGTTCGACTTCGTTTTGGTGGAAAATATCACCATAGGTTACTTTGCCTAATGGGCCATCTGTCCATACTAAGTCGTAAACAGAATCAACACCTTGGATGTACATCGCCAAGCGCTCAATACCGTAAGTGATCTCGCCAGTTACTGGTTTACATTCAAGGCCGCCGACTTGTTGGAAGTAAGTAAATTGTGTTACTTCCATACCGTTTAACCATACTTCCCAGCCTAAACCCCAAGCACCCAGAGTTGGGTTTTCCCAGTTGTCTTCTACAAAGCGAATGTCATGCACCAACGTATCAATACCCAGTGTTTCGAGTGAACCGAGGTACAGTTCTTGAATATTATCTGGTGACGGTTTGATGATCACTTGAAATTGATAGTAATGTTGCAAACGGTTTGGGTTTTCACCGTAGCGACCGTCGGTAGGGCGACGTGATGGCTGGACATAAGCAACCGCAATTGGCTCTGGGCCGATAGCACGTAAACAAGTCATCGGGTGAGAAGTTCCCGCGCCTACTTCCATATCTAAAGGTTGAACAATGGTGCAGCCAACTTGGGCCCAATAATCCTGCAGCGCGAGGATCATTCCTTGAAAGGTTTTGACGTCGTATTTTTGCATAATGTGATTTGCCTACTCAGTTCGCGCGATCTTTTAAAATAGTGGATTAGTATAGCGAGTTCACTTATTCGCCTCAATCTGTGATTACAGTAAAAGCTTTATTGATTGAATGAAAAGAGCGGAACTTATATCCTTTTGCGATAAAAGCGCCATAAACGGCTAAAAATAATAAAGTGTGAGTAATAGATAATGTTCGATGTTCTGTTTTTAGCGTTAGCTCTGAGTATGGATGCTTTTGCCGTTTCGATAGGTTTAGGGGCAAAACTTGCCAGCCAAACCAATAAACCAATATCACTCGCCTTAAAAGCGGGTGTGTATTTTGGCCTGGCTCAGGCGGTAATGCCGTTTATTGGATTCTTAGGTGGGCATGGCGTACTAGGTTGGGTTGAAGGTTACGCGCCTTATATTGCGTTCGTATTGTTACTGTTTATTGGCGGCAAAATGATCTATGAATCGTTTGTCGAAGGTATCGAAGAAGATTTTTGTCAGATTACTCACCGAGTGATGTTAACTCTGGCGATTGCCACCAGTGTTGATGCAATGGCTGCCGGTTTTAGTTTGCCATTGCTGGATGTTAATCCATTCTTAGCGTGTGCTTTGATTGGTATTGTGACGTTCTTATTTAGCTTTATCGGAGTATTTATTGGCCGAAAAAGCGGAACCTGGTTAGAAAGTAAAGCTGAGTTATTGGGCGGGATTGTTTTGATCGCTATCGCTTTTAAGTTTTTGCTAGTTTAAGTTTTTTTGAGTTAGTTCATCTTGTTGTCATTTCTGTTTCTATACTAAGAGTGGGTGGTTATAGAGTAATTAGGTAGTTATAGAGGTGATGATGATGTTAACACGTTACGCAGGTATGACCCCAAAGAGTCAAAGTTACTTATTTACCTTTGGTTTGGCATTAACATTAATTGGCATGATGGTCACCGATATGTGGCTGCCAATGGTGGCAGGTGCGATTATTTTAGCCGCGCTTGCGGTTGAGTCCTGGATTCGCATTTTGTACATTATTCCGATGAAAAAAGAGTTAAAGGAGCTGACGGTGCGCTTAACTCGGCTTGAACATAAATAATAGAATAATAGAATAATAGAATAATAGAATAATAGGCAGCCATTATTGGTTGCCTTTTTTATAGGGTAGCATTTATATTTTGAATCAGTTTAAGCCTTTTTTGATCAAAAATTGATAAGGCATGTTGTCTGTATCAACACTAAGCAGCTGATGATCCATAAAACGGCAGAAGCTTGGTATATCACGAGTGGTGGAAGGATCGTCAGCTGTAACGAGTAATACTTCACCTTCTTGCATTGTCCGGATCGTTTTTCTTACCATCATTACTGGTTCTGGGCAGCGTAATCCTTGGGCGTCGAGTATTTTGGTCGCATTTTTAGCATCAAGTGACATGGCTTATGAACTCTATAATGTGATTTGGTACGAAAGTTTATTCAAGATCATACTGGTGTAGAAGAAAAAGGCAATATGGGCTTAGCAAACTTTTATGTGTTCACTAGATTTACAAAGTGAGAAGGATATTTTTATTTTCTTGCTTCCAATCTGAATCTATTTTATTCACTTTTTTAGAATATCCGCCAGCGTGTGATCGCGTCTGGCGGTTTTTATCTATGCTTGGTTAACGTTATGACCAATCAATACTCTCACCGGCATGTTTTTCACATTCAGTTTTAACAAGGTCAAATAAAATCGCACCGGTTTTCGAGCATATCCAATCTCCATCGGTGTATTTAAAGTGATAGCCACCAGATTTAGAGGCTAACCAAATCTCATGCATAGGCTCTTGACGGTTAATAATGATTTGGCTGCGGTCTTCAAATTCGAGCATCATTACGTTGCCTGAAACATCAAAATCAATATCTGCTCCTGATTCGTCAATGGCTTCTTCAATGATGGTCATTTGAATGTCGACCAATTGGTGAAATTCGGTATCGTTCATATTGGTTAATCCTATTGCTTGGATACCCAGCTTAGTTGAAATGGGTATGGTGTTTGGCTATTGCTTTTCTTGTGTGTGGTGCGATTATAGGGGGCATTGAATTATTAATCACGATATCAAAATGAAAAAGTATATTTTAGCGCTGTTTATGCTGGCGTTAACAGCATTAGCCGGGTGCGGTCAAACCGGCCCGTTGTATTTACCTGAAGATGCGCCAAAGCCCGCTAATACTGAAGCGGTCACGATTAAAGGTTCGGATGGGAGTGTGACAACACAACCTCAAGAATCATTTGAAGTCAGCGCAGCTCAATCTACATTGCCAGAGTCTGAGCAACAAGCATAATAAGGACGAGAACATTGGATTTTTTTAATTATCAGGATGATGGTCAGCTTTGGGCTGAAGACGTCTCTCTTACACAATTAGCACAACAGTATGGTACACCTCTTTATGTGTATTCTCGTGCCACTTTTGAGCGTCATTGGAAAGCGTTTGATTCTTCAGTGGGAGATCATCCTCATTTGGTCTGTTATGCGGTAAAAGCGAATTCAAATATTGGTGTATTGAACGTATTAGCGCGCTTGGGTTCTGGATTTGATATCGTATCTGGTGGTGAGCTAGAGCGCGTGATTGCCGCTGGTGGTGATCCGAAAAAAATTGTTTTTTCTGGGGTCGGAAAAACCTCTTCAGAGATGAAGCGGGCATTGGAGCTGGGTATCAAATGTTTCAATGTTGAATCCGAACCTGAGCTTGAGCGTTTAAATAAAGTGGCGGGTGATTTAGGTGTTAAAGCACCTATTTCATTGCGAATTAACCCGGATGTTGATGCGCATACTCATCCTTATATCTCAACGGGATTACGAGATAATAAATTTGGTATTGCGTTTGATCACGCGCCAGAAGTCTATAAATTTGCCAACAGTTTGGAACATTTAGATATTCAGGGTATTGATTGTCATATTGGTTCCCAGTTAACGGATCTAACGCCTTTCATTGATGCCACCGATCGCCTATTGGCCTTGATTGATGCGTTAACTGAGCAAGGTATTAATATCCGCCACTTAGATGTTGGTGGTGGCTTGGGGGTGGTGTATCGCGATGAATTGCCTCCTCAACCATCTGAATATGCTAAAGCGTTGCTGTCGCGCTTAGATAATCGTAGTCATCTTGAGTTAGTGTTTGAACCTGGTCGTGCTATTGCCGCGAATGCGGGTATTTTATTGACGAAAGTGGAACTCCTTAAACCGACTGAGCATAAGAACTTTGCCATAATTGATGCGGCGATGAATGATTTAATTCGTCCTTCTTTGTATCAAGCTTGGATGGATATTGTTCCCGTTGTCCCTCGCCAAGGTGACGTGACAACTTACGATTTAGTGGGCCCTATTTGTGAAACTGGTGACTTTTTAGGCAAGGATCGTGAACTTGTGTTGGAAGAAGGTGATTTATTGGCGGTTCGCTCCGCTGGAGCTTATGGGTTTGTGATGTCTTCAAACTACAATACTCGCGCTCGTGCTGCTGAAGTGATTGTTGATGGTGATCAAGCACATTTGGTGCGTAAACGTGAAGAATTAACATCTTTGTGGGAACTCGAAAGTATCCTGCCGCAATAAATCTAGCAATTTACGCCCTAGGTTTTGACTGGGGTGTTTTATTTGAATAAATGAGGCGATATGCATTTCCATTTTTCTAAAATGCACGGTTTGGGTAACGACTTTATGGTGGTCGATTGCATTACTCAAAACATCTTCTTTTCACCGGAATTGATCCGTCGCTTAGCCGATCGTCATACGGGCGTGGGCTTTGATCAATTATTGGTTGTAGAAGCGCCCTATGATCCAGAAACGGACTTTCATTACCGTATTTTTAATGCCGATGGCAGTGAAGTGGAACAATGTGGTAACGGCGCGCGCTGTTTTGCTCGTTTTGTCCGTATGAAGGGTTTAACCAATAAATACAGTATTAATGTCAGTACCAAAAAAGGTCGCATGGTTTTAAAAGTGGAAAGCTTAGATACTGTGACCGTCAACATGGGACAGCCGATCTTTGAGCCAAGTAAAATTCCATTTAAAGCTAAGCAAGCTGAAAAAACCTATATTCTTCGAGCGGGTGAACATACTTTATTTTGCGGTGCGGTCAGTATGGGGAATCCTCATGTTGTGACCATTGTAGATAATGTGGACACTTTTGATGTTGATACTGTTGGCCCATTACTTGAATCACATGAACGTTTTCCAGAGCGTGTTAATGCGGGTTTCATGCAGGTTATTGATCGTAATAACGTGAAACTACGAGTATACGAACGTGGCGCAGGAGAGACTCAAGCGTGCGGAAGTGGCGCTTGTGGCGCGGTTGCTGTCGGTATTGACCAAGGCTTATTGGATTCTGATGTAACTGTGCAATTGCCAGGAGGTATCTTGAAGATTTACTGGCAAGGCGAAGGAAAACCATTATATATGACAGGGCCTGTTGCTCATGTTTATGATGGACAAATTACGTGTTAATGCTACCAAGGTGTAATAGAGCCAAGGTGCAGAAATTATAATAGATAAAATGACAAATTGAGTGAGTAATGCAGCCGGATCATTTAACCGCCGAAACCGTGGCCGAGTATTTAAAAGATAATCGTGATTTTTTCCAGGAACGTCCTGAACTGGTAGAGCGTTTGTCTTTTTCGCACCAACAACAAGGTGCGGTATCCTTGGTTGAAATACAAATGCGCCGTCAGCGTCAGCGCATTGAAGAACTGGAAGAGGACATTACGCAACTCATGTCGTTAGCGGCAAAAAATGACCGTACTTTTCATCAATTGATGGACATGCAGCAGCAACTGCTTGCTTGTGATTCATTGTTCCAACTCAATGAACTGATGACAGAACATACTCAAAAAATGGGGTTGAAAGCACATTTATTGTTGCTGAATCAGGTTGATAACTCGTGGCACTTATCTTCAGAAACCTACAAGCGTTTTTTAACTAATCACCTGAATGGCAAAGATGCTTACCTTGGTCGGTTGAATCGTCATGATCGTCATGCTCTTTTTGGCGGCGATCGCTTTGCCAAAGATGAGCTTGCAGAATTAGGGTCTTATGTGGTTTTGCCGCTGCATCACCAATCTTCTTCATTGGGTTTATTAGCCTTTTCCAGCCAAGAAGGTGGGCACTTTCAACCTGAGATGGATACTTTATTCTTACGTCATTTATCGTCATTGGTGGCTTTTTTGGTCGCGAATTTTGATCAAGAAATGATTAATCAACCAGTAAAAACCTTAAACTGTGCCAATGAATCCTAATGTGAATGTACCGGATGCCTTGGCGGGGCCATTACAGCGTTTTTATGATTATTTGAATCATGAAAAAGGGTTAAGCGCTCACACACAGTCAAACTATCAACGCCAACTTTCCATCATGACTCAGCAGCTCATTGTGCTTGGTATTAAAGACTGGCAACAAGTGGATGCTGGTTGGGTGAGACAACTCGCGAGTAAAGGCATGCGCGAAGGCTTAAAAGCCAGCAGCATTGCAACACGTTTATCCTCATTGCGCAGTTTCTTTGATTATTTAATCTCAATCGATATCTTAGAAGCCAACCCTGCCAAAGGGGTATCAGCGCCTAAGAAAAAACGGCCATTACCAAAAAATTTAGATATTGATGACGTCGGTCAGTTACTTGATGTGAATGACAACGATCCGCTCTCTATTCGCGATCGCTCTATGATGGAATTAATGTATGGAGCTGGATTACGTTTAGCTGAATTGGTTGGGATTGATATAAATCACGTGCAGTTTAGCCAAGGTGAAATTCGTGTTATCGGTAAAGGTAATAAAGAGCGTAAAGCACCTTTTTCAGGCCAGGCGAAAGAGTGGTTGGTTTGCTGGTTGAAAGTACGCCCTAGCCTCGCCAGTGAAGGTGAACCAGCGTTATTTGTGTCCAAACGTGGTACCCGTATTTCTCACCGCAACGTGCAAAAACGCATGGAAGAATGGGGGATTAAACAGGGGGTTTCTAGCCACATTAGCCCGCATAAATTACGCCATTCATTTGCCACCCACATGCTGGAATCGAGCGGTAATTTAAGAGCTGTGCAAGAATTACTCGGGCATGAAAATATCTCGACCACTCAAATTTACACCAATTTGGACTTTCAACATTTGGCGGACGTGTACGATAGTGCTCACCCAAGAGCTCGAAAAAAGAAAAAATCCGACGATTAAATTCCATCAATAAGGAGTGGTTATGTCTGTGCGTTTCTATCGCAATATCCCCACCATTAAAGCAATGACCTTCGATCTTGATGATACCTTATACGATAACCATCCAGTGATTATGGGACTAGAGCAAAAAATGGCAGATTGGATGCATGTCCATCATCCGGTCAGTCAACAGATGGATAATACCCAATGGCGCTCGTTAAAATTTGATCTCGCCAAGCAAACTCCTTTTCTACAAAGTGATGTGTCTGAATGGCGCTTTCAGCAAATTCGTCAGGGATTAATGCATTTGGGTTACGATGATCCCAAAGCGTCTCAAGCTGCTAAATCTGCTATGGATCAAGTGCTGATTTGGCGTCACCAGATTGAAGTACCGGATCTTACTCATCAAGTGATGGCCAAACTGAAACAGCAGATGCCGTTGATCGCGATTACCAACGGCAACGTCAATCCCGATAAAATTGGCCTTGGTGAGTATTTTGATTTGGTGCTCAACGCCGGCCCAGATGGTTGGGCAAAACCACATAGTCAAATGTTCGAAACCGCTCTAGCGCACCTTGGTTTACTTGCTGAAAATGTCTTACATGTGGGTGATAACCTGATTTCCGATGTGGCAGGGGCGAAATACGTCGGTATGCAAGCTTGTTGGATTAATGATTATCAAAAATCGCTCAAACATGAAGATTATGGACGAGTGCTGCCGGATGTGGAGATTACTTCGATTGAGGATTTGTTGTGTTTTTTAGGTGATGAGCTGAATACCTAAGTTATCTTGTGAAGGAGTTTAATTAATATGATTACTTGTTACGTTCATTATGTCATTGACCCTAAAAAGGTTAATGAGTTTGAAGAGTACGCCAAGATGTGGATTCCTTTAGTTGAGAAATTTGGCGGACAACATAATGGCTATTTCTTGCCCTCGGAAGGTGCGAATAATATCGCTCTAGCTTTATTTACTTTTCCGAGTTTATCGGCTTATGAAGATTACCGTATAAAATCATTACAAGATGCACAATGCATTCAAGCGGTTAAGTTTGCCGAGCAAGTCGATTGTATTATTAGTTATGAGCGTAGTTTTTTTAGGCCTGTATTTAAGTAAGTTGGTTTATATTTCATTGTCATCCTTGAAGTGACCAAGGCACTATTAGAAATTCCGCTTTTCTGTACTGTTTAGATGGTGGTTGGTAGATTCCTGCTCTCGCCTAGACTCGGAAGGAATGACGTTGCGTTTGTGATGAGTGGCTGAAGTAAAGCTATGATAAGCCTGGCGTTTAGTCACGAGCAGTGAGAACTCGATGCTGCCTATCCGCCTCATACACCTTTAAAAATAATTCAAAATACTGTTGTAGTGATGAAAAGTCATTTTGTGGTTCTAGTTGCTGCAACAGCGATATTCCAACCTCACAAGTACATAGATTTCCTACTTCTTGATTACGTCGTAGGCGGTAGTTCGATGTTTGTTCACTCGACAATACTACTTTTGGCAAGGTTTGTAGCCACGGGTTTTTATTGAGCATTTTCTTGGCTTCTTGCCAGGTGCCATCCAAGATAATAAATAATGGCGAGCTTTGGCTCTCATTGGTATTTATCGAAGCCTGTAACACGCTCACTTCAATTGCCTCTTCACTTGGAAACAATAAATAACTTGGTTGTTCGGCAATTTGCTTTACTAGTTCAACGGGTGGGTTAACGCGATCCCAAATATGCACTTGGCAATTAGGTAAGCTATGGGTGAGAAGTTTTCCGGTGTTGGTGACGCGTCGGGTTTCATTTGGATGCGTCAGTAGAGCAATCTGTGTAGTGCTATCAAGCATAGGACGGTGAGCACAAATACATTGATAATTTAGGCCGCAACTTGGGCAAGCTGCGGTCTGAGTTGATTGTGATGTTGGCATATTGGCTCTGCTAATAGGTAAACACCGGAGCAGTTTACATTTTTATTCCTTGCTGCGCTGCACTGATGTTATCGGAGAATAGGGTTACATTGCCCTTTTTATCACTGACTGGTGCCGTGGATGCATTGACTGGGTAGCTTACCCCCGTATATTCCATAATATGTTCTTCGGCTTTGGCCCCACCGCCACTCACTGGAATGATTAAATCACGCCAACCAAAGTGATGATAATTGCTAACTTGAATAGGTGTGCGTACTTGCGTGATTCGACTGTTAAAGCGCCATTCATTATTATGGTTTTCAAACATTAAGATGGTGCAACCGCCGGAGCCACACCAGTCAGTTAAGATAAATAATTCAGGTTGTTGGTCGTTGTTAATATCGTAAGTGAGCCAGCGATAATGGTTGTTTTCTGGCTCGGTACGGTGGTCTTTAAAGTACCTGCGCAAGGTAGCATCGACTTTGGCATCGTATTGATTGCTGCCTTTAATGCTCGTAACTGTCAGTGCATCAACCGGGCCTTGGGTGCTTTTTTGTCCTGCTTCGACCATAGTCGTTTCGACTTTCATTTTTTGTAGCGTTAAGCCATCAGTACCTAAGTTATATTCGCCACCATTGATGATTTCTTTTTGGGCTTTAAGTTGAAAACCATCAACGGTAAACACACGCAGCGCTTTCATTTGAGTATTTTCATGTTGAGTCATTAACACATGCACTAGCTGATCTTGTTGTTGCCAATAACCCGTTTCAACTAGGCTTTTATCACCATTTTGATAATCATAATGGGTAGTCGCGGTGTGGTCGGCATTCAGCACTAATCTGGTCGTTAAACCGGCAGTTGGTTGGCTTTGATAAGTTCCCACGAATTGCTCGGCTACCTTGTCTTTGGCTTGTTGCTGACTCGCTAATATGAAATCTTGCTCTGAAATATCGTTGTGTGCAGAAGACTGAGCTTCGCTGCTGGCCATTTCAATCGGCTCACTTTGTGCCAGTAGTTGCGGTTCATCCGGTTGACTGGAACATGCACTTAGTAACAATAGTGCAGAAAAACTCAATGGGATTGTATAAGCCTTCATGGTATTTTTATTCCTTAATTGTACGCAACCAAATAATTTATTTAACGATGGTTATTTCTTTATATAACCAAGTAATTTCTGGGTAATTTCAGGTTATTTAGTAGACTGACAGCAAAACAGAAGGTTCATTATGGCATATTGGTTATTTAAAACTGAACCCGACACTTTTTCGATTGATACTTTGCGAGTGCAAAATGTCGCGTGTTGGGAGGGAGTCCGCAATTATCAAGCCCGTAATATGTTGCGTGATGAAGTGAAAGTAGGTGATGAGGTTTTGATCTACCATTCTTCTTGCAAAAAAATCGGAGTGGCGGGCATCGCAAAAGTGGTCAAGGAAGCCTATCCCGATCATTTTCAATTTGATCCAGAAAGCCCTTATTTTGATATTAAGTCTGATCCGAGCAACCCACGATGGGTAATGGTGGATATTGAATTTGTTCGTAAAACCAGCCGCATTATTAGTTTGGCGGAAATGAAAGCCATGCCTGAATTGGAAAATATGCCTTTGGTGAAAAGAGGAAATCGTTTATCGATCATGCCCGTGACTGAATTTGAATGGCAGACGATTTTAGATAAAGAATAGAGTTATACCCGATGGGTAGATAAAAATGGCAGCTTAATTGAGCTGCCATTTTTGATTCAGTTACTTGTTGAACTAGGTATTATAACAAGTGATCTTCTAGGTAGTGCGCCACGGCTTCGTCGATGCTGCTACCAATAATGTCATTGTTTGGTAGCGCTTTCATCACTTTGTCGTGAGCGGTGCCCATGATTAAGCCTTTATGCGCGGCTGCGAGCATTTCAACATCGTTCATGCCATCACCAAACGATATGCAATGTTCCAGTTCTTTACCTAACTTTTGGGCAACAGCTTGCAATGCTTCACCTTTTGAGACATTAGGTGCCATCATTTCTAAACACCAAGGCGTTGAGAAGGCAATGCTGATGCGGTCGCCAAACTGTTCTTTTAGCTGCTGTTCATAAGCGGCTAAATGATCATGATCGGTATGAGTAAAGAACAACTTAGCAATGTCTTCAGTTGGCGCGTTATCAGTATCGAATAATGAATAATTAAAGCCAGACTCTTGGTGATGCTTGCTGAGTTTTAGATCTTCTTTATCCGTCAGCCAATCATTGCTGCGATAGATATGAATGCGGTGGTCTGGATCTTGTTTGATGATATCGACAATCGGCTGAATCACATCTTCAGGCAGGTTTTTGCTATAGAGTAATTCATTATCAGGCGAGTGAACCCGGGCACCATTTGAGGTGATCATGTAAGCGGGAATGCCAGCGCTAGCGCGAAAGCTTTCGACGTCAACGTGGTGGCGGCCTGTGGCAAAAATAAACGTCATCCCTTTTTGGTGCAATTTTTGTAGCGTTTGCTTGGTAAACTCACCAAGGGTGTGATCAGGTAAGAGCAAAGTGCCGTCAAGATCGGAGGCAACGATATGAAAATTATGGTTTAAAGATGATTCTAAAGAAATAGGGTTCGCCATGTTGCCTCTTTTATTAATCTTAAAAATAAATGCCCGATTATTGTACGGTAAACTCAATGGGAAAAAGAGGGTAAAGCTTGCTGTTTCAAGTTTCCTCTTTTCGATTGTTATACCTTGCTTACACAGGTTTTGAATGTCTTTCAGTCATCGAGTTAAAAAAGTCGACAGTTTGATCGAGCACTTGGTTACGAAAACAATCAGCTTCACATAGTAGTTCATGTTTTGCACCTTCAATAACAGCCAATTTTCCAAGTGGAGGCTGTTTTTTATTAAGCTTATTGATAAATCGACGCTGGGCTGCATTATCCACAACGCTATCTTCACTGGCTTGTATCAGCAATAAAGGCACATTGATCTGCTGTGCTTGTTGATTGCATTGTTTTGCGGCTAACAAGGATTGATGAACCCAATGGCTGCTCGGCCCACCTAATTGTATATCAGGGATTTGCTCATATAAGCTTCTAAACCATTGGTAACGTAAAACGCTGCTGGTTAAATTATTCGTTTCAAAGGGTTTAGCATGGTAAGGCGTTTGCCCTGGTGCATAAACAGGCATGGTACTTCGTGTTGACATCCATTTGCTAAGTGGACTCGAAAATGGGCGTAAATACCATTGCATTTGAATGCCTATCATTGGCGCGCTTAATGTTACACCATCAAAGCCATGTTGTTGATGTGTTTGCAGGTAGCGTGTGGTAATTGCCCCCCCCATGGAATGGGCAAGAAAGAATTTTTGTTGATAGTGGTTTAATTGAAAGTGATTAAGAATGTGATGCAAATCTTTGATATAAAAATCAAAAAACTCCACATGGCCCATTTGTTTGTCGGCACAACAACGTTCAGATAGCCCTTGACCTCGGTGGTCATAAGAATAAATATCGTAGCCCTGTTGAAATAAATCCCAAAAAACTTCTTGGTATTTATTCACGCTTTCAATACGCCCATTAACGACCACGATCGCTTTGGTATGTTCTGGTTTGGTAAAGGAAACCCAATAGAGTTTTTTTCCTTGTTGACCTTCAATGAACCCATCGTTTCTGGTTTGCCAAAATGGCGCTAATGTTTGCTCTGAAAATTCAATTAAATTTTCTTCACTATTCCATCGGGGTTGCTCTGAGGTAGTTTGCTTCATGTGGCTTTCCAATCAATAACACCGTTGCTACTGCTGTTACTATGCCATTTTTTGCCTTGAACCACAGCCCTTATCTCCGTATTTCATTATGGTCATTTAAAATAATGAAGCTATTTTTCACTTAAGTACTTCGTTAAGTTTTGGTCAGCTTATAGCCAGATTGGTGCGGTTGCTTTATTGTTATTAATTATCGGTATAACACTAATAAAGTGGCTTTTTATGAATCAACGCGTATTTTTCTTTGATTTACTTCGATGTGTAGCGGCGGTAGCGGTTATCGCCATTCATGTGCTTGCTCCTTATCGTAACGAACTTGGCGTGATTTCATTTTCAAACTGGGCGACCGCGGTGAGTGTGAATAGCGTGTCACGTTGGGCGGTTCCTGTTTTTATTATGATTTCAGGGGCTTTGCTTCTAAGTGATGCTCGATCTTTTAATTTTAAATATTATGTTCAACGTCGCTTGGGCAAGGTCTTCATACCTTTTGTTGTATGGTCGTTGTTTTATGCCTATTTATCCGGTTGGACATCTACCGGTTTTGATTCATCAGTTAGTCAACAAGTGTTAAGTGATAGCCTTCATCATGAAACGTATTACCATCTTGGTTTCTTTTATTATTTTATCCCACTGTATTTATTGATTCCATTTTATCAAATATTTGTTCGTAAGATCGATGATACAACGTTGTATGTGACGGTGGTATTGTGGTTGTTATGCACCACTTTATTTCTGTTCGGTATTGATGGCCCGTGGAGTAATCAATATTTTCTTTATAGTGGTTACTTGTTATTGGGATATGTCTGTTACCAAAAGGTACCGTTAACCTCTTCTTTTGTGGTTATTTTCGCTTTAATGGGCATTTTGGCTTTGTTGACGACGGTCGGAATGGTAATCGGTGGAAGTTTGGGTGTGAATGAATATACGGTAGGGCGTTGGTTATCGTATAAGACGTTAAATACTGTATTAGCGGCCAGTATGTTGTTCATGGTCTGTCGTTTTTACGGAGAAAGGCTGTCTGGCAAAGTGCGTAAAGTAGTTGGATTTATTAGTACTTACAGTTTAGGTATTTATATTCTTCACCCAATCTTTTTATGGCCAATGAAAAATTATGGTTGGTATCAAGGACATTCTGCTTGGGTTATTCCATTGTGGATAGTATTAAGTGGAGCTGGTGCATTAGGTTTAAGTTGGTTAATTGCTCGTTCCTCTAAAACTCGGTGGCTTTTGCCTTAATCTCGTTTTAAGGCAAAATGCATAAAACGATGACCTTTATAAGTAAGAACACCTTTATCCCCAGTGTTGAGTGCACTAAAGTAATGAATGCCTACTTTAAACTCACGTTTTGGGCCTAAAGGTAACTTTTGTACATAAATCCAATATTCTTGGTCATCGTCACCGATGGCGGCGTTAGGAATATTGATGCTTTGCTTTTCTAATACGATGACATTGACTTTTTTTTCGGGAGCATCTTCTCCTAAGTTATGTTTTTTATGGAAACTTATATACATCCAAGCGGCTAAGGCAATGAGTAACAATATACATATTAATAAGGTTATTGGCATAAAACGAATTCTAAGTAGTTAATTTATTTGATGATATTAGCTCGTCTAAGAGAATCAACCGTGATCAAGTTGGTTTTTTCTCGAGGAATCGCTAGTTTTCTTTAAGTTATCTTGTTGTAGTGTGGATTATAGTAAACGAAATCTATCCATTATGATTGGATGATGAGGGGGAGTGGTGTCAGACATTGAAAAAGTAGTTTCCCATACTCGCCGTTTGGAGCGTTTATTAAGGGAACAATATCATGCGACAGGGCAAGGTTTACTAGAGTTAACAGAAAGCTGTGCAAGTCGTTTACCTCACGATGTTGTTCAAAAAATTCATTATATTTCTAGTATTAGGCAGCAATTATTAGATGATGATGATTATCAATTGAAAGACAAAGAAGCTTTTATTCAACTTTGTATCGAATGTGAAAAAGAGCTGACACCAAGAAGTGGTAAATTTATTTGGGGAGTGGCTATTTTTTTGGTTATTTTAATGACGATAGGGGCATTATTGTTTTATACCATCCATTGGGATGTCGTTATGAAATATCTATAAATTAATATAATGTATTGATAATAAACAAAAAGGACGCCTATGCGTCCTTTTTTTGTTTGGTATTCAATTAAGAAATCATTGGTAGAGTCATCAAACCAACCATTACTGCAATTAATACCAATCCTTGTCTTTGAGATGTAGTCATGAGAAAACTTCCTTCTGGTTGATTGAATATGCAGCTAATATAACAAAAAAAAAGCAGTTGATCTAGATCTATTTAAAAATGGCTTGAAAATGTAAGTTTAATGTCAATATTTTATGGTTAATAGATCTATTAACATTGTCTATTATAATAATGGAATCATTGATTTCATTTATTTGTTTGAATGTACCTATGTCAAATTATTGAAATTTAACAGATTTATTTATTTTTTTTATATCTTTATTTTACTTTTTAATTTTAGTTATGGTTTTACTATGGTTGGTCACCTGTGTTTGGTTTTATTAATTTATTGCCTTTTTATTGTATTTTTTGACTGAAATATGACAGAAATTGAGATTGTATCTCATTAAGAATAGTGAGTAGGGTTGATAATAAGTTATCAATTATTTTTTAGACCTGTGTGGTGGTTATTAGTACAGTTAATTGTTATTTAAATTATTGTTATTTAAGTGGTTATTTTTTATGTTTGTTTTTTGAGCAGGTAAACTTGTTTTTTTGAATGCTTGACGCCTCAAGTGAGGGTTTTGTGTTTTTTTTGTTTGTTTTCATATTATGAGTTTGTACTTGAGAAAGAAAAAACGAATGCTGCGGTTATTTTCATCTTTACCTTAAACAAAGGTCTCTCTAAACTAACTTGATAAATTGAAAGGGGAAGTGCATGTGGTATTGGCTTGTAATGGGCGTTTTTATGCTCGCGATACTTAGCGTTTTAGGTAAAAAAAACACGCAGTTATTCTTTTTCATTAAACTGCTTATGTTTGTTTGTTTTCTATTGTTTATTTTTTATGTCCCAAGTCTTTTGAGCTCTTCACATTTATGGGTAGGCTTTGCCTTGGTGTTTTTTATTGCATGTGATGCGCTTGAAACTTACTCTTCTCGATATAAAAGAGAATCCGATACGCGACAAATCTCTATATATAAAAAGTGGCAGTTTATGTGCTTTTCTATTGCTTGCTTTGGTTATAGCTTGGCATTTTGGATGGAAGTTCAAGCGTTAACATGGGCGGTGCCCGTGTTTCTGTTTGCTTTGATTGTTGTGGTGTTTTTTCTATTACTACCTTTACTTGATCGATTTGCCGTTCAATCAGCAATCGTTGCGGTTATGTTATGGCAATTGTCGTGGGCTGCTGGGGAGGTATGGCGCTATCATCGATTAATGCTCGATTTTAGTGGTTTCTTTGGAACTCTTTTATTGTCTATTTCCGTATTAATGTGGGCTATTCATCACTTTAAGCAACCTTTTCGATTTTCCAAGGAGTGGATCACTCTGAGTTATTTTGGAGCACATGCTTTGATTTTAGCGCCATTAATATTGAGATAATCATGTAGTGCTAGCTAATTTTGTTACTTTAAGTATTTATTTTTAATATCTATTAAAGCAAAGGTTCCAAATAGGAAGATGGAAAGCTTTTCCCATTTAGTCAGTGTGACTTCTTTGCCTAATGCATTACCTGAAAACAGTAAACTTTGTAATCCATGCATGAAGATCATAAATATCGCCATGACATTGAGCGCGACATGAGTAAAACCAGGAAAAGGTCGGATAAAATTAAGGATAAAGACTCCCCAAACTACCAACATAAATAACTTGGCAATAATATTAATGATCTTTTTCATGTGAATGACCTGCTGTTATTCATGGTGGGTTTGATAAAGGCGATAGCTGACTTGGCCTGCGGTTTTTTCTCGGTGTAATAACCAATGCTCGGGGAGTCTTGGCAAGACTAATTCTTTTTCTGTTTCTATGTATATTTGAGCATGAGGTGCTAACCAGCTATTGTTTTCCAGTAGCGTAATGGTGTCTTCTAATAACCCTTGCCGAAAAGGCGGATCGATAAACACCACATCATAAGGTGTTCCTGTTTTTTGCAAAAATAATAGAGCATCCTGTTGAATTAATTCAATATTACTTGCTTTTAACTGTTGAGTATTTTTTACTAATTGTTGGTATGCTTGTTTATTGATTTCTATCATCGTTACTAATTCAGCTTGACGTGATGCCGCTTCAAACCCTAACCCACCTGAGCCAGTAAAAAGATCCAAACAACGTGCATGAGGAATATCGGCTGCTAACCAATTGAATAACGTTTCTTTTACTCTATCCGTGGTGGGTCTCAGCCCTTGAGCATCATGCACGGGAAGCTTTCGTCCTCGCCATAAACCACTGATGATCCGAACAAAGCCAGTAGTTGGCTTACTGTTTGATGTGTTTGTCGCTTTACGTCTTTGCATAGAGAATAAACCGCAGATAGATTTTTTAGACCACAGATAAAGTGATAGTATATCAAGCCTCTGAGTGTGTGTTCAGAGTTTTGTCGTTTTTCTGATTGGCATTGATTTGATATTATGGTCAACGATATGCGGCAGGATTGTAATACCAATATTAATATCATTAATTTAGTCACTTTAATTCAAAGTGAATGCTAGGATTTTCCATGACAGCTAAAAAGAAACGCGGTTTACTCTCATGGCTTGGTTTTGCTGATGAAGAAAACAAATCATCGGTTGACAATCAAGCGGAAGCGCAACGGTCTCTTGAATTTGATGAGTCGAGTGAACGTGTTACGGATAGCGAAACCGTTGAGCCAGAGGCGATTGTAGAATCAAAGGAATTGGCTACTGAAGTTGATGTGGCTGATGACTCTGAACGGTTAGAAATGTCGGTTGAAGTGGCGGGAAATGAAGATCTAGCAGATCAAGTACTCGACGGTGATCTCGAACAACCGATTGAGCTTCAACAAGTTCAAGCTTTAGAAAACGATCGAATTCAAGAACAAACGAAACCGACCGAAAGCTTTTTTGCTCGTTTAAAGCGTAGTTTACAGCGCACGAAACAAAACATTGGCGCGGGTTTTTTTGGGTTATTCAAAGACAAAAAAATTGATGATGAACTATTTGAAGAACTAGAAGAACAATTACTTATTGCTGACGTGGGAATGAATACTACGGTTAAAATTATAGATAGTTTGACCGAAAAAGCGTCTCGTCAAGATTTGCAAGATGGTGAAGCTTTATATGGTTTATTAAAGCAAGAAATGGCCGATATTTTATCGGATGTTGAGCGGCCATTAGAGATTGATGCCAGCAAAACTCCATACGTTATTTTAATGGTGGGTGTGAATGGTGTAGGCAAAACGACCACCATTGGTAAATTGGCTAAGCAATTTCAATCCCAAGGTAAGTCGGTCATTTTAGCCGCGGGAGATACGTTTCGCGCTGCCGCGGTTGAGCAACTTCAAGTTTGGGGGCAGCGTAATGATGTGCCAGTTATTGCTCAACATACTGGCGCAGATAGTGCATCGGTAATTTATGATGCGATTGAAGCCGCGCGTGCTCGTGGGGTTGATGTAGTGATTGCAGATACGGCAGGCCGTTTGCAAAATAAGAGTCATTTAATGGAAGAGTTGCGTAAAATTGTCCGTGTTATGAAAAAAATTGACGATTCTGCACCACATGAAGTGATGCTAACGTTAGATGCAGGCACAGGGCAAAACGCAATAAGCCAAGCAAAATTATTCAGCGATGTTGCACCCGTAACGGGCATTAATTTAACTAAGCTGGATGGCACCGCAAAAGGTGGCGTCATTTTTGCCTTAGCCGACCAATTTAAAATTCCAATTCGTTATATTGGTGTCGGTGAAGGGATTGATGATTTGCGCCCGTTTGAAGCTCAAGATTTCATTGAAGCGCTATTTAGTAGAGAAGAATAAACGTATATCAGGTCTTGGAATGAAAACTGTTAATTCAGGCCGATATTTGAAGCTGGTGTTTAAGGAAAAAAAATGATCAACTTTCAACAAGTCAGCAAAGTATATCGTGGTGGTCATCAGGCTCTGCAAAAGGTCGATTTTCATTTGCGTCGTGGTGAAATGGCATTTCTTGGTGGCCATTCTGGTGCCGGTAAAAGTACCTTATTAAAACTTATTTGCGCGATAGAACGCCCAAGTGATGGAAAAATACTTTTTAATGATCATGATATTAGCCGAATAAAAAGCGGTGATATTCCCTTTTTACGTCGCAACATTGGCATCATTTTTCAAGATCATAAATTATTGATGGATCGCACTGTTTTCGATAATGTGGCATTGCCTATGCGGATTGAAGGCGCTTCGGAAAATGAAATCAAACGCCGTGTTTCTGCCGCTTTAGATAAGATTGGCATGTTAGATAAAGCGCCGTGTTTGCCTCGTCAATTATCCGGTGGTGAACAACAACGTGTCGGCATTGCTAGAGCAGTGGTGAATCGCCCTCGCCTATTATTGGCTGATGAGCCTACTGGTAACCTTGATTATGATTTATCTCATCAGGTATTACATTTACTCGAAGAATTTAATCGTGCTGGTGTTTCGATTATTTTAGCGACCCATGACTTGGAATTGGTGAATAGCCGTCCTCAATATCGTCGATTTGAATTAAACCAAGGTTTTTTAAGTGAGGTTGAGCGTTATGGCCAATAAGAAAGTTAACGCGGTTAAAAAATCTAACGCACCCGCACGGCCAGCCTCTGAAGGATTTATCCGTTCTCATATTAAACAGGCCAAAATTGCATTTAATAATTTAATGCAGCGCCCGCTTGGCACCATTTTGACATTAGCTGTGGTCGCTATGTCGCTTGCACTACCTGCCACTTTTTATACGGCGGGGAAGAATATAGCGACAGTGGCTCAAGATATGAACACCGCTTCACAGATGAGTGTCTATTTAAAAGAAGGCACCCCAGAAGCTCGCTTAATGGTATTGAAAGATCAGCTAGAAAGTTGGTCAGAAGTTCAATCGGTGCAATATATTTCATCACAACAAGGCTTAGATGATTTAAGTCAGTTTGCCGGTTTAGAAAAAGCGATGTCATTATTAAGTGATACCGCTTTACCTCCTGTGCTTATTGTTCTTCCTAAGACGGAATTCCAACAAACTGATATCGCGAAAGCTTTATCTAAGAAACTTCAAGCACAAAGTGATGTCACTGATGTGCGGATGGATGAAGATTGGTTTGCACGTTTAGATGCCATTAAACATCTTGCGTACATAGTGTCGTGTTCGTTTGCGGTATTGATGTTGGTGTCGGTCTTTTTAATTGTGGGTAATACGTTACGTTTTAATGTACTGGCCCATAAAGAAGAGATTCAAGTAATGAAGCTGATTGGTGCCACCGATCGTTTTATTCTTCGACCTTATTTGTATACCGGTTTATGGTTAGGTTTTCTAGGAGCGGTTATTGCTTGGTTAATGACAATGATGATCACATTATTAGTCAGTGGTGCTGTGGATAACCTCGCCAATCTTTATGATAGCCACTTTAGCTTAACCAGTTTAGGTTGGGATGAAAGTATTTTATTATTGATGCTTGGTTCTACATTAGGTTGGATCGCGGCCAATTTATCAGCAAGAAAACATTTAAAAGAAATTGAACCTGTTTAAATTTTAGGCCTCTAATAACCGAATACCGGAAATTATAGGCTTTGATAAATAGTTCGACATACGTTTAAGTCTTTTAAATCTAGGAATTAATCATATATTTAATTTGTTTCTAGTTCGTATTAAATAAGATGTAGGCAATCTCTTGCATTCTGTGAATTTGCTATGAATAATAGTTACCCCCTTGAAGATAGGCTTATTTAAGTCCAGAATAGGTGGGTTGAAATACAGCAATATGTTTTAAAAGAGTTCAACTAGAGTCAAGTGAGGAATTGAATGTCAAACGCATATCCAATGGCTTTTGTCACCGCAGATAGTTTAGACAGCTACATTCGCACAGCAAACAGTTATCCAATGCTGACTGTTGAAGAAGAGCGTGACTTAGCAGAGCGATTACATTACAACGGTGAAATCGAAGCTGCAAAAGGCTTGATTTTGTCACACCTACGCTTTGTGGTTCATGTGGCTCGTGGTTACTCAGGTTATGGTCTGCCTCTTGCAGACCTAATCCAGGAAGGGAACATCGGCTTAATGAAGGCTGTGAAACGCTTTAACCCTGAAGTGGGCGTTCGTCTTGTCTCTTTTGCTGTTCACTGGATTAAAGCTGAAATTCATGAATACGTGCTACGTAATTGGCGTATTGTGAAAATTGCGACCACTAAGGCGCAACGTAAATTATTCTTTAATTTACGTAAATCGAAAAAGCGTTTAGGTTGGTTTAATAACGGTGAAGTTGAAACGGTTGCAAAAGAGCTTGGGGTTTCCACGACAGAAGTCCGTGAAATGGAATCTCGTTTAGCGGCTCAAGATGCGACATTCGAGATGCCTTCAGAAGATGATGATTCAATCTCATCTTATACGGCGCCAGTGCTTTATCTTGAAGATAAGCAATCGGACATCGCAGAAAGTGTTGAAGCCGATAACTGGGAATCGCATACTAACAATCGTTTAGGCCATGCTTTAGCGACGTTAGATGAACGTAGTCAGCATATTGTTCGTTCTCGTTGGTTGGATGATCAAAAATCAACGCTACAAGAGTTAGCGGAAACTTATAATGTGTCTGCAGAGCGTATTCGCCAACTTGAAAAGAATGCAATGAAAAAGTTGAAACTTGCGGTTGGTGAGTTTTAATATTCAGGCGGTGAGTCACTAAAATGTGGCAGTAGAATCGTATTAAATTTGAAAAGCCAAGATCGCCTGATCTTGGCTTTTTTTATGAGATCATATCTTATGATCAATGTTATTAATGTCACGATCGAAATCTGTGGGTAAATGTGTGGAGAAACCATGTGTCTATCGTCCATTGGACACACTATATATAGTGTAGAGCGCTGTTGATCGATGGGGATAAAAAACCAGTTACACACATTTAGATCAGGATCATCACTACATGTTGTGGATCCAAATTTAGAAAAACACTTTATCAACGTAATTCACAGCTTTATCCACAAATGGTTAAAATATGGACAGTTATTTTGACCTTAATTTATATCTGTCTTTGTTTATTGTGGGATACGTTATACTGGGCATGATTTCTCCGGCTTACTTGAGTTTAAATTGTTAAATTGGAGCGGCCGGTTTTTAATGTTTGAATATCAAGTAAAGGAAACAAGATGGATCAATTTCAACATATTAATGTCGCTCAAGCGCAAGAGATGTTAACGATGAGGCCGGCAGTATTATTGGATATTCGTGATCCTCAATCTTTTGCCGTAGCACATGCTGAACACGCCAAACATTTAACCAACGACACCATCGTTGATTTAATGAATGAAGTGGAATTTGATCAACCGGTTTTGGTTATGTGCTATCACGGGATCAGCAGCCAAGGTGCCGCTCAATATTTGGTAAACCAAGGCTATGAAGAAGTGTATAGTGTGGATGGTGGCTTTGAAGCGTGGCAACGAAGTGGTTTACCTATGGTAAAAATGGCGTAAAGTTATTCGCTTAAAAGTAGATTGAAAGTAAGAAAATCTAGGTAGGTAGTATGGTTCGGTTAGTCGCTTTAAATAACCCTCGTTTAGCGCAAGCATTTATTGATTACATGGCGTCTCGTCATATCGAAGTGCAGATGATGCCAGAGGGAGATGGTCAGTTTGCTTTGTGGTTAAAACAGGCTGAGTATCAAGTTGAAACGGAAGCCGAACTGGCAATATTTCTTGAAAACCCCCATGCAGCTAAATATCAAGAGGCTTCATGGGAAGTAGCCGATTCTCGTACTCAGCAATTTCATTATCATACTCCTAATTTTATGGCGCTGATTAAAGCAAAAGCTGGGCCTTTTACTTTGTTGGTTATGTTAGTTTGTACGGTTATCTATGCTTTACAAATATTTGGTTTAGGATCGCAAATTTTTCAAGCTTTACACTTTCCTGCCGATCCTCAACAGAAATGGCAATTATGGCGTTGGATTTCGCATGCTTTATTGCATTTTTCGATTGCGCATATTGCCTTTAACTTACTATGGTGGTGGCAATTTGGCGGTGATATTGAGAAGAAATTAGGCTCTGGTAAGCTATTACAAATTTTTGTATTGTCTGCAGCTTTATCTGGTGCTGCACAATACTGGGTTGAAGGCGCCAACTTTGGTGGCTTATCTGGTGTTGTGTATGCCTTAATGGGCTATTTGTGGGTTATTGGTTGGCGTAGACCGGACAAAGGATTATTTATTCCTCGCCCATTAGTGGTGTTTATGTTGGCTTGGCTGGTGTTAGGTTTTGTGCAACCTTTTATGGCAATTGCTAATTCTGCGCATTTAGTGGGTTTGCTTGCCGGTTGTGGATTAGCGGCATTAGAAGGTCGAAAGAAAGTGTAATTCTGTGGTGTAGTGACGCCTTTTGTGGTTGCCGGATATTCGGCATTCCTTTCTATTGTTACAATGGCAATTCATTGTCATTGATGTTGTATATGAAAGCATGATGAAACAAGATTATTCTCAACACTTTAATATTTTCGCTCGAATTGATTGGCAACAGGTTCAGTCTTTTCATTTTGCTGACTCTTTCGATCCTGATTGGTTGCTTGAACAAGGCTCTTTATCTCGTTTATTTTCTAAGCAGTGTCATCAGTTGACGGCTCATTTGGTGAATCAACGTATTTTGCCGGCTAAATCCTTAACCGATTTTCAATGCTCTATGCTGTTTGCCAGAGGCGCGGTAATTGAAGAGTGTTTACTTCGTGAGGTAGTCTTAGCGGCTGATGATATTCCTTGGCTATTGGGAAGTACTTTGATTCCTCGTTCGTCACTATCGGATGAGCAGTTTGATCTCACTTCTCAAGGAGAAGTACCGCTAGGTTTAACGGTTTTTCAAGCGGATCAGGTGGCTCGTGATGGGCTACATTTAGGGAAAATTGATTGTGAATTAGGCAATTTAGCTGCCCGAAGTTCACGCTTGTGGATGAATCAAAAACCCATGTTAGTCGCCGAGTTGTTTCTTCCACCGTCCCCTATTTATCGCAAGGATTGAATGATATGAATATGGAAAAAGCAGCCGCGTATTGGCAGCTTACTCGTATGAATCGGCCAATTGGTTCGTTATTGTTGATGTGGCCTACGGTGTGGGCGTTGCTGTTAGCTGCCAATGGAATTCCACAATGGAATGTATTTGTGGTGTTTGTATTAGGTGTATTTTCAATGCGCTCTGCAGGTTGTGTGATTAATGATTTTGCTGATCGTAAAGTGGATGGGCATGTAAAGCGTACGAAAAATCGCCCATTACCTTCAGGTTTGGTGAGTAGCAAAGAAGCTTTAGTATTATTTTTCTCACTAGTATTGGTATCTTTTTTATTAGTATTGAGTATGAATTGGCTGACCATTCAACTGTCGCTAGTGGGCGTGGTTTTAGCGTTTATATACCCATTTATGAAGCGTTATACTCACGTTCCTCAGCTTTTTTTAGGCTTAGCTTTTAGCTGGGCTATTCCGATGGCATGGGCGGCAGAAGCAGGATCGATTCCTACAGAAGTATGGTTGGTTTTTGCCATTAATGTGCTTTGGACCATTGCTTATGACACTCAATACGCCATGGTTGACCGCGATGACGATTTGAAAATAGGCATCAAGTCGACAGCGATTTTATTTGGTCGCTTTGATAAATTAATTATTGGTTTATTACAGTTGGCAAGTTTGCTGTTGCTGATGGTACTTGGTTCGTGGTTATCATTATCTCAAAGCTATTACTGGGGGCTGCTTGCTGCAGCCGCTTTGTTTGTATATCAGCAACGTTTGATCAAAGATCGCGACCGAGATGCTTGTTTCACTGCTTTTTTAAACAACAACTATGTCGGCATGGTGATTGCGGTGGGTATCTTGATGAGCGTGATATAGTAAGAGGCTCGGTTGTGATTATCCGCTTAACGCTTTAAGAGATAGATATTTACCGATACATATTCAATCAGAAAGAAAAACGCCGCCTTATGCATGAATAAGGCGGCGTTTTTCTTTGGGGGGAGATGTTTAGCTGCGTTTCAAAATGCTTTCTTGTAAAGTAAGGTGAATTTCTGCGGAGAGCAATTCACCTAATAAATCGACCAGAACCTGGGTTTTATTATTGGCTGCACTTTCTGCTGATTCAATATAACCTTGTTGCTTTAACGTTTGGAAAAAGGTCGTGAACACGCCTTTATCAAAAAACTCTGGTGCATTAATGCCATGTAAACGACCAAGACGTTGGGCGATACTTTGGCTCTGTTGTTCTAAGCTTGATTTATCTATATCTGGAATAGCAACCAACTGGGTTAACGCAATGGCATAGCGTTGCAGAGTTTCAACAATGGTTCGTGATAATAGAATAAGCGTTTGGACTTTACTTGGATTAATCGACAGCTCATCATCTTGTTCTAAGATTAATTGTTGGCGCAACAGCTCATCCACCAATTCATTCACAAAGCCTTCCAGTTCATCTTGTTGGTGGTGTAAGAAGAGCTCTGCTTTTAAAAATGGATAGATCAAGGCAATGGCTCGTTGTAAATCGCGTCTTGAAATATGTTCTTTTTGTACGATTAAGTGTGCGATCAAAGACGGTACAACAAACAAGTGAATAATATTGTTTCGGTAGTAAGTCATCAATATAGATTGTTTACGATCAAGTGAAATAATGTCGCCTTTGTCATCCGATTCAACCACAAATTTATCTAGTTTTTCCGCATGTTTAACTAACTCTGATGCGCTTGAATTAGGCACAGTACTGTTATTGGTATAAGGCACGTGAGTTAACAACGATAAATAACATTGTATTTGTTGTTCAAGTTTGTTACGTGAAAGTGCCCGTTGGTTGGAAGCCAGTAACGCGGTAGCACATAAGGTTAATGCATTAGTTGCCGCGGCATCGTTAATACGGGTCATCATATGGTTGGCCAATTTACTGACTACGGGATTCATCCATTGTGGTTTTTGAGTGGCGGTGAGGTCATTCTCTTTACTCGACCAACCTGGAGCTTCCTCATTAAGATATTGATTGAGATTAATGGGTTCGCCAAAATTCACATAGCCTTGTCCAAAGTTACGCAGTTTTCGGATGGTTTTTAAGACCATTCCGGCATTTTCTTTTTCTTTGCGTTTGCCGGTTAATTCTTTGGCATAGGTGGATACCTCCATTACATGCTCATAGCCAATATAAACCGGCACGAGTGTTACTGGGCGGTTTAAGCCTCGTTGCATCGTTTGGATTGTCATCGTTAACATTCCTGTTTTGGCTTGTAGCAATCGGCCTGTACGTGAACGACCACCTTCAGAGAAAAATTCAACGGAATAGCCTTTGGTAAAGAGCTCCGCTAGATATTCGCGGAAAATGGTTGAGTAAAGCTTGTTGCCTTTGAAGGTTCGGCGAATAAAGAATGCGCCACCGCGACGAAAAATGGGGCCGGCTGGAAAGAAGTTGAGATTGACACCCGCAGCAATATGAGGCGGAACCATGCCTTCATGATGCAGTACATAAGACAACAGTAAGTAATCCATATGGCTACGATGACAAGGTACATAAATGATTTCATGACCATCTTGAGCCAATTTACGTACCGTGGCCATATTATTGATATTTAAGCCTTGGTAGAGTTTATTCCATAGCCAACCTAAAAATTTCGCGCCCACTTTAATGAGTGAATAGGAAAAGTCGGCAGCTATTTCATCTAAAATATCTTGCGCTTGTTTTTGTGCTTTCTCTAACGAGATATTTTTTGCTTTAGCTTCATCGGCTATCGCTTGTTGAATTTCAGGTGATTTAAGTAAGCGATCAAATAAAACCTGACGTTGCGGCAAGCTTGGACCTGAGGTCGCGAGCTTTTGGCGTGAGAAGTGAATGCGAGCCACTCGCGCTAATTTATGAGCGATGATTTCATCGACACCATGAGTATCAGCCATGTAACGTAATGACACCACCGGACTAAAACGGATTAGGCAATCACGCCCAGAAGAAAGTAACAAACGGGTTTTCTGGCAGGCGCTTATTGCTTCAAGATAGGATTTTTCTTTACCTTCTTGGTTAGGCTTTCTTCCCCATAATATGGAGGTTGGTAGCATTTGAATATCAAGTTCAGAATCGATTTGATGTAATTTAAGTAATTGAGTAAAGAGATCGACGGATCGCTTAGGCAGTAATTTTTTACTGTGTGCTGTCATTCCTTTTGAGGTAAGGAAAACAAAGCGATCGTACTCTTTGCCATTAATTACTAGTGGTGTAAGAGGATCAGGTAAACCAAGCGCCTTGGTTTGAGTCTGCAAAGAGATAAGATCAATATCCGAATTAAACGGCATGGCATAAACGATAGGCTTGCCTAAATCGAGTTGTAACTCTTCGACCGGGTTGGCTGGAATGGTTTTACCTTTTACTAAGAAAGAAAGAGGTAGTTTGAGAAATGAACGAGAAATCATGTGTCCATAAGACATAGCGTTGTATAGCCTCAAAAATAAAAAACGTGTCGCGATCAGAGGATCGTCGATCTAAAAAATGCGCTGCCAAGAATAGCAGAAACCAAGCAAGGCGATTAGTATATTCAGTTAAAATGCGATTATTTAATGTAAATTAAACCCTTTATAGCGACAAATTACGTCTATTTTAAAAATAGTTAGGTGTTCTTTTTTATGGATGAAAGGGAAATGGCGTCAATTATTATTTGGCATCTTATTTAAGTGATTGTTGCAATAGGTCGTTTTTATCAGTAATGGATTAAAAAGCGATTCATTTCTCTGGAGTTATCAAAATTTACTGTATATACTCACAGTCAACTGTATAAAAAGACAGGTGGAGTATGAAACCCTTAACCCCTCGCCAGCAACAAATATTTGAACTGATCAAAGATAAGATTGATGTAACCGGAATGCCGCCGACTCGTGCTGAAATAGCTCGTGAATTGGGGTTTCGTTCAGCAAACGCCGCGGAAGAACATTTAAAGGCGCTTGCACGTAAAAATGTGATTGAAATTATTCCTGGGGCTTCTCGTGGTATTCGCATTGTCCAGACGGAAGAAGAAATACTAGAGGAGCAAGGCTTACCTTTAATTGGTAAAGTTGCGGCCGGTGAGCCGATATTGGCTCAAGAGCATGTTGAAAACCATTATCAAGTTGATCCAACGATGTTTCGACCTCAAGCTGATTTCTTATTACGTGTTCAGGGTATGAGTATGAAAGACATTGGTATTATTGATGGTGATTTATTAGCGGTGCACAAAACACAAGATGTACGAGACGGTCAGGTTGTTGTTGCTCGTGTTGATGATGATGTTACTGTTAAGCGATTAGAACGTAAAGGTTCAACCGTTTTATTACATGCCGAAAACGAAGAATTTAGCCCGATTCAAGTTGATTTGACCCAACAACATCTGACTATTGAAGGGATTGCTGTTGGTATTATTCGGAACAACACTTGGATGTAATTTAATTGAATATTAATGTGATTTCAGATTGAAAATCTAAATGATAATCACTATCATCAATTAATCTCAACCTTGGAGGTTAATTGATGACATCCTCACCTTCTATTCCGGTTCATACGCCGACGGATTCTCCCCCTTGTACTTATCAAGTACCTGCTGATTTATTACAACCATTATGGCTGCGTAGCCGTGAAAGTTTAATTGATGATGGCTTAGTGTATGATCCTATTGCCGCAAGAGCGTGCCAGCGTTGCCATTTATCAGATGATTGTTTAGCTGGAGATATTGATCAAAAGCAATTACTTCATGCGACTTTAACGCAATTGTGTGATGTGGAAGTCAGACGTTTTTTAACGCTTTATCCGAAAGCGTATGTGATTAATGTGGGTGCCGGGTTAGATACGCGTTTTTATCGATTGGATAATGGATTGTGTCATTGGGTCGAAGTGGATGTTGATGAAACCTTGGTGTGGCGACAAAAGCTATTTCATCATAGTGAGCGTTATAACATGGTGTGTGGTTCTGTGCCTGATATGTCATGGCTTTCTGAATTAAATATACCTGAAGATTCACCTATTTTATTAGTGTGTGAGCAAGCCTTGTTAACTCAACAAAGAAATCAAGTGGCGCATTTCGTTCAAAAAGTGGGGTGCCACTTTGCTCATGCAGAAGCATGTATTGTCTTAGCCGGCGATCGTACAGAATCGTATTGGGGAAAGCGAATGGGATGTGCACAGTACCGACATGGATTAAAAAACCCAGTATCGAGTGTGGTGTCTTGGTTGCCGTGGATTTATCGTATTACATTGCGTTCTCCGCTGGAACACGACTGCAAACGCTGGAGTGCTTGGCAGCGTATTGTGTCAAAATTACCTTTTATGAAACACAGATTGACGCCTGTTTTATTACACGTTCGTTGGTAGAAAATCGCTTCTTTTTCTTTGTTTGTTTTTTCGTTTTCTAAAGCAAGGTAAACTGTAGCTTCATTAAGTGAGGTTTCAGTGATCAAACAACTCCAACATATCTTATCTCAGCGCTCGCTTCACCAGCAGGTGTTAGTGCTCGCTATTCCTATGGTCCTATCTAATATTACGGTTCCCCTTTTAGGTTTAGTCGATGCCGCGGTAATTGGTCATTTGGATTTTGCTTGGTATCTGGGTGGCGTGGCGTTAGGTAGTACTATGATCAGTGTGACTTTTTGGCTGCTGGGTTTTTTGCGTATGGCGACCACGGGCCTAACGGCTCAAGCCCAAGGTGAGCAAAGCCCCCAAAAACTCGCTCAAGTTTGGTTACAAGGCATGCTGGTTGCTTTGATTCTTGCTGGTTTATTGCTTCTTTTTCATTCTCCAATTGCTGATCTGATTTTTTCTTTAAGTAATGCTAGTGAAGAGGTGAAGTATTATGGTTTGCAGTATTTCTCGATTCGCGTGTGGAGTGCGCCTGCTGCGTTAGCTAATTTTGTTATTCTAGGTTGGTTGCTAGGAACCCAAAATGCGAAAGCTCCGATGTGGCTCGTGATCATCACTAACCTAACTAATATTATTTTAGATGTTTTATTTGTTTTGGTTTTTGATTGGAAGGTGGCCGGAGCGGCTTGGGCATCCGTATTAGCAGATTATACTGGCTTGATGTTGGGGTTGCTGTTTGTAGCGAGAACGTGGGTAAAACAACACTTACCCCATGTATTGTCGTCATTGCCTTTAGCGACGCAAGATATGGGAAGAATGCTGCGTTTGAATAGTGATATTTTCTTGCGATCTTTATGTTTGCAAGCGGTATTCAGTTTTATGACTTTTCAAGGTGCAGCATTAGGCGATAATGTTGTTGCTGCTAATGCGGTACTCATGAGCTTCTTAATGATGGTGTCATATGGCATGGATGGCTTTGCTTATGCGATGGAAGCTATGGTGGGAAAAGCCGTGGGGGCCAAAAGTCGCGATCAATTATTAAATTCGCTTGTTGGTACGTCATTTTGGGGCTTAGTCTGCAGCCTTATGCTGACTATTTTGTTTTTCTTGTTTGGTCATAGTCTTGTGAGGTTGATTACGGATATTCCCAATGTACAAGCGCAAGCGGATATATATTTACCTTGGTTGATTGTGATGCCAATTGTGTCGATGTGGTGTTTTTTACTCGATGGTATTTTTGTAGGGGCGACTAAAGGCAAAGACATGAGAAATAGTATGCTTATTGCGATGTTGTGCTTTTTTGCTTTGTATTTTAGTTTTTCTTCTTGGGGTAACCACGCGCTGTGGATGTCAATGGTGTGCTTTATGGGAATGCGAGGTGTAGGTTTGGCGGTGATTTTTATTACCCAGTGGAAATCGCAACGTTTTATCGAATCGGTGTAATTTTATAAATAAAAAATAGAGCGAGAAAAAGGAGCCAATATAGGCTCCTTTTTGTTTTTTATAAATGATTTAAAAAAGACGATTTAAACCATTTAATGCCGCGACTCGGAATGCTTCTGCCATGGTTGGGTAGTTAAAGGTGGTATTAACAAAATACTCGATAGTATTCGCTTTTCCTTTTTGCTCCATGATAGCTTGTCCAATGTGGATGATCTCAGCCGCTCTTTCTCCAAAGCAATGAATCCCTAAAATTTGTTTAGTTTCTCGATGGAATAAAATCTTCAAGCTACCAATATCTTTACCGGCAATTTGTGCTCGAGCTAAGTGTTTAAATGATGCTCTGCCAACTTCGTACGGGATTTTTGCTGCGGTTAATTCTTGCTCGGTTTTGCCGACAGAGCTGATTTCAGGAATGGTATAAATACCCGTTGGAATATCATCAATTAAGAAGTTATCGGCTTTTCCTCTTGCGATCGCTTGAGCGACAAATCGACCTTGGTCATAAGCGGCGCTGGCAAGGCTTGGGTAACCAATCACATCACCAACCGCATAAACATGCTCGACGGCGGTTTGATAGTGTTTATTGACCGATAGTTGCCCTCGAGAATCAGGTGTTAGTCCCGCAGCGTCTAAGTTAAGTTTGTCTGTGTTACCGGTTCGGCCATTGGCATAGAGTAGGCAATCGGCTTTCATTTTCTTACCGGATTCTAAATGAACAATGACTCCATCATCTGTCCCTTCGACTTTTTGATAGGTTTCATCATTACGAATTACGACACCACTATTCCAAAAGTGGTAAGAAAGTGCATCGGAAGTTTCGTTATCAAGGAAGGCTAAAAGGCGATCTCGGGTATTTATGAGATCCGTTTTGACGCCTAATCCACGGAAAATAGAGGCGTATTCACAGCCAATCACTCCTGCACCATAAATGATGATGTGCCTTGGATCGTGTTTAAGGCTTAAAATGGTATCACTGTTGTAGATGCGTTCATGTTTAAAATCGACATCATCAGGTTGGTATGGGCGAGATCCGGTCGCAATAACAAATTTATCTGCGGTGTAATGCTCAAAAGTGCCATCTGCTTGAGCAACAGAAATACTATGGCTACCAGTAAATTGCGCACTACCAAATATTAAAGCGCAATCATTTCGGTCGTAAAACCCTTGGCGAAGTCGTGTTTGTTTATCAATAACACTTTTGGCGTGATTAAGAATATCGGAAAAAGAGGCGGTTAAACTGGTGTTATTTTTGCAAAAAAGTGGATTGCTGTTGAATTCAATAATGCGGCTAACGGCGTGGCGAAGTGCTTTAGATGGGATGGTTCCCCAGTGAGTACACCCGCCCCCAACACTACTTTCTTTTTCAACAATCGCAACATTTAATCCTGCTTTTGCTAATCCCATAGCGGCGCCTTCGCCACCAGGCCCGCTACCGATGACTATGACATCAAAGTGTGTTGAATCTTTCATGCTGCTCCCTTGCTTTACCTAAATGACTGATAAGCGTTTAATTAAACGAGTCATTTTATTGATACTGATGAATGGGATATTAACCTATTCATTTTATGGGTAAATGGTCAGCATGACAGACAGTCGTTGCGATCACATAGATCGAACTTTCATAACGTAATTTACAAGGAAGAGAATAAAATTATTTTATAGCATCAATAGGACATGACTCAATTTATCGGTATATTAGACATCTGGTTGATAAATAGAAAAGAATTATGGGTATTCGAGCTCAACAGAAAGAAAAAACGCGTCGATCTTTAATTGATGCTGCTTTCGGGCAGTTGAGTGCAGATCGCGGTTTTTCCAATTTAAGTTTACGAGAAGTTTCTCGAGAGGCTGGGATCGCACCGACTTCTTTTTATCGCCATTTTAAGGATATGGATGAGCTTGGTTTGGTGATGGTGGATGAAGGTGGCTTATTATTGCGCCAACTTATGCGTCAAGCTCGTCAACGTATTGTTGCCGAAGGGAGTTTGATTCGTACATCAGTCCACACTTTTATGGAGTTTATCGAGAAAAGCCCAAATATTTTCCGTCTATTATTACGTGAACGTTCTGGAACGTCTGCTGAGTTTCGTATGGCAGTGGCTCGTGAGGTTCAACATTTTGGTGCTGAATTGGCTGAGTATCTAGTCCATGTTGGTATGGGGCGGGAGCAAGCATCCATTCAAGCGGAAGCGTCGGTTACCATTGTATTCACCTCTGGTGCTGAGGCGCTGGATTTAGAGCTAGAAGCAAGGGAAGCCTTAGCCGAGCGAATGATTCTTCAATTAAGAATGTTGTCGAAAGGGGCAGTAGTGATGCGAACTCAATCCAAAAAGAAGTATATTGATGACTAGTTAAGTTCATCTGGTTGGATTGATACAACAAAAGCCGCAGAGGTTAAACTCTGCGGCTTTGTTTTTATCATTTATTCTTTTCGTTCAAGGAAAACACCCACTTCCATATGATGGGTGAATGGGAACTGATCAAACAGAGCAAAGCGAGTAATGTTATGGGTTTGCGCTAGAATCTCTAAATTGTCTTTCAAGGTTTCTGGGTTACAAGAGATATACATAATGCGCTCATAACCTTGCACCATTTTACAAGTTCCTTCATCCATACCTGAACGAGGTGGATCGACGAAAATGGTATTACAGTTATAGCTGGCTAAATCAATATTATTATCTTTTAATCGACGAAATTCTCTCTTGCCTTCCATTGCATCGGTAAAATCTTCCGCTGACATACGAATGATTTGTACATTCTCAATGTTGTTTGCTTTGATGTTGTATTGCGCAGAATCTACCGATGGTTTGGCTAGTTCGGTTGCAAGTACCCGTTCAAAGTTTTGTGCTAACGCGAGTGAGAAGTTACCGTTACCACAATAGAGCTCGAGTAAATCACCTTGGCTGTCTTGGGTGCAATCAACGGCCCATTCTAACATTTTTTGCGCCACAATGCCGTTTGGCTGAGTAAAACTATTTTCAACCTGCTGATAAATGTAAGGCTTGCTATTCACGTGCAGTTTTTCGACTACATAATCTTTATCCATGACAATTTTTATTTTGCGAGCGCGGCCAATTAAATCTAAGTTGAATCCTTCATCATTCAGACGTTGTTTTAAAGCTCGGGCTTCTTTTTTCCATTCATCATCAAGCTGGCGATGGTAAAGCAAAGAAACTAAAATTTCGCCACTAAGGGTGGATAAGAAGTCTACTTGGAAAAGTTTATGGCGCAGGCTACGGTTATCTTTAATCGCATCAAGCAGCATTGGCATGAGATCATTGATTAAACGACTGGCGGCTGGGAATTGATCAACTCGGTATTTCTCACGCGTCTTTTGATCGAACATGATGTAATAAATATCTTCGCCTTCATGCCAAACTCTAAACTCAGCGCGCATACGGTAATACTGTTCTAGGGATTCAAAAATTTCCACTTTAGGTGTTGTAAAGTCACCAAACATTTCATCTAAACGTTGTAGTTTTTCATTTAATTGTTTTGTGTAGCGATCGGTGTCGCCAGTTTGGTTAGACATAAAAAAACCTTTTACTTTGAACAGAACAGGATTAGAACAAGGAGGGCAGATTTTATCCATCGAGAGGGAGATGTCCAGTTTTGTCGTTAATCCATCATTTTTTTGAATGAATAATAAGAAAGTCATCTATTCTTATTAACTATAGGTAGACATGAAAATCCTAGCACCTTAGGATGCATGCAGCTGGTGACCACAAGTTTTTGTAATGAAAGTGGGTGGTTTAAAAGGGAATTTGGTGTAAATCCAGAACTGACGCGCAGCGGTGAGAAGAACGAAACTTTCAAGTACTTTAATCTAGGTATGTTGACACTGTCTCACAGGGATGAGATGGGAAGTCGAAAGAAGTAGGTAATGAAACAAATTTTGTTTTGTTGAGCTTTAAGTCCGAAAACCTGCCAGTGATTCAGAGCAATAGCTCGCTATGTTTCTCGCGTTTTAGGACTACAATAATGAAAAAAACAACCTTAGATACTATCATCAGCACTGTCGTTGGTAGTAGTATTTTTCTGCCTTTATATGTTCAAGCACAAGATGTGGCATCGTCGTCAGCTCAAGCGACCGATGTTATGTTAGTGACTGCGATCAAGAGAACCGATCCGGTTACCAATTTAGTGACACCTATCGTTGAAATTACCAAGCAAGATATTCTGGCATCTCAAGCAAACACATTGGCTGAAGTATTAAGACAATTGCCAGGCGTGCAGCTTAGCTCTAATGGTGGTTATAACCAACCAAGCCGTATTTATGTACGTGGTAGCAGCGATGTTGTCATTCTATTTAATGGTGTTCGGCTCGGCAGTGCTACGTTAGGGTATTCTGATATTAGTCAGCTTCCGTTAGCTGGTATTGAAAAAATTGAATATTTACGAGGCTCAAGAGCTGCTGTGTATGGCGCCGATGCGAGTGCCGGTGTGATCAATATTATGACACGTGGTAATAACCAAGAAACGACAGGGAGTGTACAAGCGACCGGTGGTTCGAATGGGTATCAAAGTTATACTGCCAGCACCTTTATGGTACCAAGCGATAAAGCTTGGTTAAACATTACTGCACAGTATCAGCATTCAGATGGTTATAACGTTGCTACTTTTGGTGATGATGATCGTGATGGATTGGAGAATAATAACTTCGTGGCAGATTGGGGAGTGCAATTAGATCCAAATTGGTTGATCCGTATGAATGGTTATTATCATCAAGGCCAGACAGAATATGACTATAATCCTGCTTGGGGTGCGAGTGCAGACCAAAATAAGACGGATAACTACAGTATGAATGGGCAAGTTATTTATACTACAGAGCGCTTTGTGTCTAATTTAACCTTAGGTAACAGCCAAGATAAGTCAAAAACACAACATAACGTACCGTCTTCTCAAACAGTAACGCAAAGACAACAAGTGACTTGGCGTAATAATTATCAATTTACTAAAGTGAATAGCGTGGGCTTTGGTGCTGAGTATATTAACGATGATGTGGGGGATTCCGATACTATTTATGACGTGAAAGAGCGTGATAATAAGGCGGCTTACTTAACATTGGGCCATGATGGAGAAGTCGTTCAGCTCGAAGGTAGTGTTCGCTTTGATGACAATGAACAATTTGGTGATAAAACTACATGGCAACTAGGCACTGGTTGGCAATTTGTTGAAGCGTTGCGCTTAACGGCGAACGTTGGCACTGGCTTTAAAGCGCCTACTTTTAATCAGTTGTATTATCCCGGTTTTGCGAATCCTAACTTACAACCTGAAGAGTCAACAAATTATGAAGTTGCTTTAGAGGGGGAACACATCTTTTTAAATTGGCGTTTCGCAGGTTTTTATAACGATGTCGATAACCGTATTAGTTGTCAATCGGCTTTTTCAACTTGTACAAATAACAACCTTATTATTCAAGGTGTCGAATGGGTTGGTAGCTTTAATACAGGTTTGTTAAGCCATCAAGTCTCTTTAGAGTATTTAGATCCAGAAGATAAAGACACAGGTAAAGATGCTATTCGTATCGCCCGAGATAACTTTAAATGGCAAGTAGGTTATCAAGCGGATTCTTGGCAGGCGAATATTAGCTACCTTTATCAAGGTAAGCGATATGACTCTGGCGATGTTCGTCTAGATGGTTATAGCTTGGTGAATCTAGCTGCGAGTTATAAGTTGACCCGTCAGTGGGTTTTATCGGCGCGTATCGACAACTTACTCGATGCCGATTATGAAACGGCTGCCACATACGTTCAACCGGAAAGATCTTACTACGGCTCAATTGCCTATCAATTCTAGGTGTTAGATTTTTTATTACATTAATATAAAGTGTTCATCATGATTGGTGAGCACTTTTTTATTTTGTATGAATATAAACTAAACCAGTTCCGTTATAATCATGAGTCGGTACTTTTGATGTTAAGTAGGTGAAGACGTTGGCCAATATTTTGATTTTTGATTCAGGAGTAGGAGGGCTTTCTGTCTTTCAGGAAATACAGAGTCAATTACCTATGCTGAATTATGTTTATCTATTTGATAACGAAGCGTATCCATATGGGGAGCTAAAACCTGAAATATTAATTTCTCGTGTGACATCTTTGGTGTGCACGATAGTGGAACGCTTAAATATCGATATGGTAGTTATTGCTTGTAATACTGCCAGTACCATTGTGCTGCCGTTTCTACGCCAACAATTGCTTATTCCTATTGTAGGGGTTGTGCCTGCTATTAAACCGGCCGCCTTAATATCAAAAAAAGCGATTGGATTAATTGCTACTCCTGCGACAGTTAATCGGAAGTATACTCATGATTTAATTGATGAGTTTTCACCGTTAATTCCAGTTAAATTACTTGGGACGACTCGATTAGTTATGATGGCAGAAGAAAAGCTAAGAGGAAAAAGGGTTGATATGGCTGAGTTGAAGGGAGTATTAAGCCCATTAATTGGGCAGATTGACGTTGCTGTTTTAGGCTGTACTCATTTTCCATTGTTACATGATGAGATACAAACTGTTTTAGGTCTGGATGTCACTCTGGTTGATTCTGGATTAGCGATAGCAAAAAGAGTCAGAGACTTAGTGCAAGGTAAAATATCGTTATCGAAAATTAAACATTTGGGTGAAGTTCAAAAGCAACATTTTATATACAGCAGTGCCGCTCCCTGGGAAGGCGCGGCACTGAATAAGGGGTTACAACAGTTTGGGTTTAGTCCAGTTCAGACATTCCGCCTTCAGGATGCTTAGGATCATTAGCAACGCGAACTTTTAAAGTTCTTTGCATATAATCTTTTTCATTCAAAGCGGCAATAACTTCGTCGGCATCTGATTCCGCTACGACAACAAAACCGAATCCACGGCGCTTTCCGGTTCTTTTGTCTTTCATCAAACGAACAGCAAAAACTTCACCATGTTCAGAGAAAACTTGGCGCACATTTGATTCATTAGCCTTATAAGGAAGATTTCCAACATAAAGGGTTTGAGTCGATGCTTTCTCTGAATTAGAGCTAGACTGGGTTGACGTTGAAACTGATTGGATAAAAACGGTTGCGACAACACCAATTAAAAAGCTAATAGCTGGGTGAATCGTATTTAACGAGAAAAATAAAGCGGTTCCAAGTACTGCAAGAGCGATGATCATAATAATCGATTTTTTTGAGTTCATATTTGCATACTACATGTTGAATAAAAGAAAGTAAGAATACATCTATATTAATAATAGACATATTGATCTTACGTTTAATAACTAACATTTGCCAACTTATTGCTGTGATACCGCTCAAATGTTTAAATTATAATCATAAAATAATGATTTGGTTTAATTTTAAGCGGTTGATTGTTTTTTTATAAAAAGTACTTGCCAATATGATGAGCTTCTCTATAATGCGCCCTCACTGACACGGAGCACACAGCCTAACGGCGCTGCGAGTCAGAGGTCAAAACCTTCTCAAAAAGGATTAGAAAATAAGTTTCAAAAAGTGTTTGACACCGAAGCTTAAATGACTAAAATGACCGACCTGTTCACTGAGGCGAAAGCCGAAAGAACAACGCTCTTTAACAATTTAAACCTATCAATCTGTGTGGGCACTCGTTGATGATAATCAAAAAGAATTATCAATGAACTGAGTGACCAAATCGATTATTAGTTTACTAATAATTGGCACAGTCAATTCATTATCATTTCCTGCTGGGAAATGGTAATAAACTTTAAAGTTACTTTCTACCTCGGTAGAAATGAGTTTGAAGTCAGTAATCATTGAGCCGATGCGAAAGCATCAACAAAACTTTAATTGAAGAGTTTGATCATGGCTCAGATTGAACGCTGGCGGCAGGCCTAACACATGCAAGTCGAGCGGAAACGAGAAGGTGCTTGCACCTTCGGCGTCGAGCGGCGGACGGGTGAGTAATGCATAGGAAGTTGCCCTAACGAGGGGGATACCAGTTGGAAACGACTGTTAATACCGCATAATCTCCTTTCTGTTAAAGGAAAGAAGCAAAGCGGGGGACCTTCGGGCCTCGCGCGTTAGGATACGCCTATGTGGGATTAGCTAGTTGGTGAGGTAATGGCTCACCAAGGCGACGATCCCTAGCTGGTCTGAGAGGATGATCAGCCACACTGGGACTGAGACACGGCCCAGACTCCTACGGGAGGCAGCAGTGGGGAATATTGCACAATGGGCGAAAGCCTGATGCAGCCATGCCGCGTGTATGAAGAAGGCCTTCGGGTTGTAAAGTACTTTCAGTTGTGAGGAAGGTTTCGTCGTTAATAGCGGCGTTGCTTGACGTTAGCAACAGAAGAAGCACCGGCTAACTCCGTGCCAGCAGCCGCGGTAATACGGAGGGTGCGAGCGTTAATCGGAATTACTGGGCGTAAAGCGCATGCAGGTGGTTTGTTAAGTCAGATGTGAAAGCCCGGGGCTCAACCTCGGAAGGTCATTTGAAACTGGCAAACTAGAGTACTGTAGAGGGGGGTAGAATTTCAGGTGTAGCGGTGAAATGCGTAGAGATCTGAAGGAATACCAGTGGCGAAGGCGGCCCCCTGGACAGATACTGACACTCAGATGCGAAAGCGTGGGGAGCAAACAGGATTAGATACCCTGGTAGTCCACGCCGTAAACGATGTCTACTTGGAGGTTGTGGCCTTGAGCCGTGGCTTTCGGAGCTAACGCGTTAAGTAGACCGCCTGGGGAGTACGGTCGCAAGATTAAAACTCAAATGAATTGACGGGGGCCCGCACAAGCGGTGGAGCATGTGGTTTAATTCGATGCAACGCGAAGAACCTTACCTACTCTTGACATCCAGAGAAACCAGTAGAGATACAGGTGTGCCTTCGGGAACTCTGAGACAGGTGCTGCATGGCTGTCGTCAGCTCGTGTTGTGAAATGTTGGGTTAAGTCCCGCAACGAGCGCAACCCTTATCCTTGTTTGCCAGCGAGTAATGTCGGGAACTCCAGGGAGACTGCCGGTGATAAACCGGAGGAAGGTGGGGACGACGTCAAGTCATCATGGCCCTTACGAGTAGGGCTACACACGTGCTACAATGGCGCATACAGAGGGCAGCGAACTTGCGAAAGTAAGCGAATCCCAAAAAGTGCGTCGTAGTCCGGATTGGAGTCTGCAACTCGACTCCATGAAGTCGGAATCGCTAGTAATCGTGGATCAGAATGCCACGGTGAATACGTTCCCGGGCCTTGTACACACCGCCCGTCACACCATGGGAGTGGGCTGCAAAAGAAGTAGGTAGTTTAACCTTCGGGAGGACGCTTACCACTTTGTGGTTCATGACTGGGGTGAAGTCGTAACAAGGTAGCCCTAGGGGAACCTGGGGCTGGATCACCTCCTTACGAAAGATTTATTATTGATGAGTACCCACACAGATTGATTAGGTTTATATAGAAAAGAGTTTGAAAGCATCCCAATGCTTTCACCGTCCGTGTCCCGTTCGTCTAGAGGCCTAGGACACCGCCCTTTCACGGCGGTAACAGGGGTTCGACTCCCCTACGGGATACCATCTTCTTTAATGAAGATCTGGGTCGTTAGCTCAGTTGGTAGAGCAGTTGACTTTTAATCAATTGGTCGCAGGTTCGAATCCTGCACGACCCACCATTATCTTATTTAGATATATGGGGCTATAGCTCAGCTGGGAGAGCGCCTGCCTTGCACGCAGGAGGTCTGCGGTTCGATCCCGCATAGCTCCACCATTCCTTCCTTAAGGAATTGAAATATTAAGGGCGATTAGCTCAGTTGGGAGAGCACCTGCCTTACAAGCAGGGGGTCACTGGTTCGAGCCCGGTATCGCCCACCACTCTTTAAATGCTTTTACGATGCTTCGCATCCAATAACTACTTTGGATGGGATTCTTTGTCGCCGAAAGTCTTTAAAAAGTGGTTTGTTTGAAAAGAATAAACTCTTGCTCTTTAACAATTTGGAAAGCTGACTAGATAAACATTTACTGTTTATCTTAATAAAAGTTCTCAAATCTTATTGCTTGCAAGTGATGAGTAACAACACACATTCAAGTGTCTTGTATTCTACAAACCAGTAATGGTTTGTTCTATTGAGTCCGGCAAATCGTTTATTTTGGATTACCCTCCAAAATAAACAAAAACTAAACCTTATTTAGTTGACATACATAAAGACCCTTTTGGGTTGTATGGTTAAGTGAATAAGCGTACACGGTGGATGCCTAGGCAGTCAGAGGCGATGAAGGACGTATTAACTTGCGATAAGCGTAGATTAGGCAGTAAAAGCCACTTGAGTCTACGATTTCCGAATGGGGAAACCCACGTGCATAAGCACGTATTATTAACTGAATACATAGGTTAATAAGGCGAACCGGGGGAACTGAAACATCTAAGTACCCCGAGGAAGAGAAATCAACCGAGATTCCGAAAGTAGCGGCGAGCGAAATTGGATTAGCCCTTAAGCTTTATATGCGTCAGGTGAAGGCTCTGGAAAGTGCCGCGATACAGGGTGATAGCCCCGTAACCGACAACGCATACTAAGTGAAAACGAGTAAGGCGGGACACGTGATATCCTGTCTGAACATGGGGGGACCATCCTCCAAGGCTAAATACTCCTGACTGACCGATAGTGAACCAGTACCGTGAGGGAAAGGCGAAAAGAACCCCTGTGAGGGGAGTGAAATAGAACCTGAAACCGTGTACGTACAAGCAGTAGGAGCACCTTCGTGGTGTGACTGCGTACCTTTTGTATAATGGGTCAGCGACTTATATTTAGTAGCAAGGTTAACCGTATAGGGGAGCCGTAGGGAAACCGAGTCTTAACTGGGCGTCGAGTTGCTAGGTATAGACCCGAAACCAGGTGATCTAGCCATGGGCAGGTTGAAGATTGAGTAACATCAATTGGAGGACCGAACCGACTAATGTTGAAAAATTAGCGGATGACTTGTGGCTAGGGGTGAAAGGCCAATCAAACCTGGAGATAGCTGGTTCTCCCCGAAAGCTATTTAGGTAGCGCCTCGGACGAATACTACTGGGGGTAGAGCACTGTTAAGGCTAGGGGGTCATCCCGACTTACCAACCCTTTGCAAACTCCGAATACCAGTAAGTACTATCCGGGAGACACACGGCGGGTGCTAACGTCCGTCGTGGAGAGGGAAACAACCCAGACCGCCAGCTAAGGTCCCAAAGTATAGCTAAGTGGGAAACGATGTGGGAAGGCTCAGACAGCCAGGATGTTGGCTTAGAAGCAGCCATCATTTAAAGAAAGCGTAATAGCTCACTGGTCGAGTCGGCCTGCGCGGAAGATGTAACGGGGCTAAGCTATACACCGAAGCTGCGGCATCCTAGTTTACTAGGATGGGTAGGGGAGCGTTCTGTAAGCCGTTGAAGGTGAACTGAGAAGTTTGCTGGAGGTATCAGAAGTGCGAATGCTGACATGAGTAACGATAAAGGGAGTGAAAAACTCCCTCGCCGGAAGACCAAGGGTTCCTGTCCAACGTTAATCGGGGCAGGGTAAGTCGACCCCTAAGGCGAGGCTGAAAAGCGTAGTCGATGGGAAACGGGTTAATATTCCCGTACTTCTTATAAATGCGATGGGGGGACGGAGAAGGCTAGGTGGGCCTGGCGATGGTTGTCCAGGTTCAAGTGCGTAGGCTAATTTCTTAGGTAAATCCGGGAAATTGTTAGGCTGAGACACGATGTCGAGCTACTACGGTAGTGAAGTCATTGATGCCATGCTTCCAGGAAAAGCCTCTAAGCTTCAGTTTGTAAGAAATCGTACCCCAAACCGACACAGGTGGTCGGGTAGAGAATACCAAGGCGCTTGAGAGAACTCGGGTGAAGGAACTAGGCAAAATGGTACCGTAACTTCGGGAGAAGGTACGCTCTTGTTGGTGATGAGACTTGCTCTCTAAGCTGACGGGAGTCGCAGATACCAGGTGGCTGCAACTGTTTATTAAAAACACAGCACTGTGCAAAATCGTAAGATGACGTATACGGTGTGACGCCTGCCCGGTGCCGGAAGGTTAATTGATGGGGTTATCTTCGGAGAAGCTCTTGATCGAAGCCCCGGTAAACGGCGGCCGTAACTATAACGGTCCTAAGGTAGCGAAATTCCTTGTCGGGTAAGTTCCGACCTGCACGAATGGCGTAATGATGGCCACGCTGTCTCCACCCGAGACTCAGTGAAATTGAAATCGCTGTGAAGATGCAGTGTACCCGCGGCTAGACGGAAAGACCCCGTGAACCTTTACTACAGCTTGGCACTGAACATTGACCCTACATGTGTAGGATAGGTGGGAGACTTTGAAGCATTCACGCCAGTGGATGTGGAGTCAACCTTGAAATACCACCCTTGTAGTGTTGATGTTCTAACTTAGCCCCATTATCTGGGGTGAGGACAGTGCCTGGTGGGTAGTTTGACTGGGGCGGTCTCCTCCCAAAGAGTAACGGAGGAGCACGAAGGTGGGCTAAACAC
Organism: Vibrio casei; assembly: GCF_002218025.2. NCBI lineage: Bacteria > Pseudomonadati > Pseudomonadota > Gammaproteobacteria > Vibrionales > Vibrionaceae > Vibrio > Vibrio casei. The sequence continues at coordinate 62,636 of NZ_AP018680.1, forward strand.
GGTTGGACATCGTGTGGTTAGTGCAATGGCATAAGCCCGCTTGACTGCGAGAATGACAATTCGAGCAGGTGCGAAAGCAGGTCATAGTGATCCGGTGGTTCTGAATGGAAGGGCCATCGCTCAACGGATAAAAGGTACTCCGGGGATAACAGGCTGATACCGCCCAAGAGTTCATATCGACGGCGGTGTTTGGCACCTCGATGTCGGCTCATCACATCCTGGGGCTGAAGTCGGTCCCAAGGGTATGGCTGTTCGCCATTTAAAGTGGTACGCGAGCTGGGTTTAGAACGTCGTGAGACAGTTCGGTCCCTATCTGCCGTGGGCGTTGGAAGATTGAAGGGGGCTGCTCCTAGTACGAGAGGACCGGAGTGGACGAACCTCTGGTGTTCGGGTTGTCATGCCAATGGCATTGCCCGGTAGCTAAGTTCGGAATCGATAAGTGCTGAAAGCATCTAAGCACGAAGCGAGCCCTGAGATGAGTCTTCCCTGGCGCTTTAAGCGTCCTAAAGGGTTGTCGGAGACTACGACGTTGATAGGTTGGGTGTGTAAGCGCTGCGAGGCGTTGAGCTAACCAATACTAATTGCCCGTGAGGCTTAACCATACAACACCTAAAGGGTTTTGTTGTTGGATTTAATAGATATAAGACATACTTGAATGAGTGTGAGAACGAACAGCTTTCCGAATTAAGTTAAACGCTTTTGCGTTTAACCAAAGAATTTGCTTGGCGACCATAGCGCTTTGGACCCACCTGATTCCATGCCGAACTCAGAAGTGAAACGAAGTAGCGCCGATGGTAGTGTGGGGTTTCCCCATGTGAGAGTAGGACATCGCCAGGCTTTAAATTTAGTTTACTGAATAGACACTGCGGAGTGGTAGTTCAGTTGGTTAGAATACCGGCCTGTCACGCCGGGGGTCGCGGGTTCGAGTCCCGTCCACTCCGCCACTTATTTTTAGATGAAAGCCTGATTCGAAAGAGTCAGGCTTTTTTGTTTTTATAGCTAGTGTTAAATAAGGTTGATACTTTCCAAGCTTAAAAATTGGAGAATAACCACTAAATGAATTCAACGAGATTACTCCCTTACTTTTAAATTTACCGTTGTAAACCAAGTAGAAAATGGTGAATTTATTTATGAATTAACTCAAGATAATATGGTATTCAATAGCCGCTTTACGATTTTAACTTGGCTTCGGGGTTGTGGTCGACTAGATTGGTCTAGAGGAATACCTGTATTTATTCAGAAAGGAGGACCAGTTGTGAAGGACATAGATGAGGTATGGTAATGGTTAAAGGATCAGTGGAACCCTAAAATACAAACGCCCAATGATATTGAACTTTAAAGTTAGTTTAATGTACATCGGACGTTTGAATAAAAGTATCAATTCATATTAGACTGGATCTACGTTACTTTAAAATGTTGGTAGTTATAGAGTTTTTAGTTATACCTATTCAATTGATCCTATTATTTAATGCTATAAACTTCATAGAAAGTAATGGATTATCTATTGGGGTGCGCATGTGCAAATAGTTTATAGGATTTGTTTTAACACTCTATCCGCTCTGACGCGCTTTATTTTACGAATCAGTTTTTGAACGCCTTCAGGGTAATGATCTATACATTCTAATTGTTTATAACTTCCAACTAAATGAGTATGTTCTAATATTAAATTGATTTCGTTGTTAAATTTTTCTGTGAGTAAATTTTCAGGATCTTTGATTAGTAACCCATTTTCTAGGTCTAATTTCCATGCCCTTGGGTTAAAATTATTACCAGTAAGTAACATGTATTCTTTATCAACCCACATTCCTTTCAAATGAAAACTGTTATTGCCATGTTTCCAGAGATAAATAGAAAGTTGGCGGCTGGCCATATGTGCCTCATTGATTCTAGCAAACTGGCGCAGGTTCATTTCATACAGGTAAGGTAGGCCTGCAATTGTTTTAAATTTTTCCTCTGGTGGAATATAGAAATCATTGGCTGTTTTATCTCCTACAATAATTGTGACTTTGACGCCCCGTCTAATTGCCCGTTTTACCTCTTTAGCTATGCTATTAGGGAAATTAAAATAAGGAGTTAATATCGTTATTTCTCTTTCTGCACAAGCTATTAGGTTATTGATGTGGAGGTTTAGTTTATTTCGCCTTTTTCCTACACCAACTAACGGTGATATTCCTACTTTTCCGGCTGGAACTACTTCTGAATCAAACTCGTAACTGGATTGAGCTAATTGAGATCTAAATTGTTTAATTTCTAGTTTGATGGATTTTGTCGTCGGCTTGCTTTTTTGTGATAAGCAATTTACCGCAGGATTTAGGCTAATGTATTTTTTTATATAATTCACCATGGTGTTGGCAAGGTTTGAGTTTTGAATTATATGATAGCGATCAAAACGATACTTATTGCTTTGATGTAAATAGATATTATTTAAACTTGCCCCGCTATAAATAACAGTATTATCAATAATAAAGCCTTTTAAATGAAGTACGCCAAAAACTTCTTTACTACGAACAGGGACACCTAAAATGGATATTGGATATTGGTACTTTTTTGCAAATTCTTGATAAAGAGCAGCATTTCCCTCGCTATCTGCCGCACCAATTAACCCACGTTGAGCTCTATGCCAGTCGACGCAAACAGTTACTTCCATTTCAGGATAGCGTTGTTTCGCTTCATAAAGTGCAGTCAATATTTCACGACCAGCTTCGTCATTCTCTAGATATAAAGTGACGATATAGATACGCTGGGATGCTTGTTTGATTTCAGACAATAATCGTTCGCGAAATTTTTGTGCGGTGAATAGCACTTCAAAAGCGTCTGGATCTTGAGCTATGGTTGGTAGCTGTTCGAGTAAGTCCTTACTAGCTATCATATTAATTCATTAACCTTAAATGCTGCCTAAATCATAGGCGTTATTTTATCAAATTATGTAAACATATTCTTATATGGTTGATATCTTATGCCATATCTTGGTATTTGTACTGCATTGGTAGTAGATTCTTACCATTTGATGTATACCGAGAAAATAATTGCTGGAGTGGAGCAGGAAGATCTTCAGTTTTTCTTACTTTAAAGCCTGCGGTTAGGTAAAAATTTTTCAAATGAGGATAGGCAAAACAATAGCAAGAATCTGTTAAGTATCCAGACTGGCAAAATTGTAATAGCTTTTGAGCCACTCCAGAAAGCCTATACTTGGGTATGACTAGCATACCAGTGAGTAAATTAACATTATCTATTGGTCTAAAGCGAACGATAGCGATAATTTCATGCTCAAGGTAACCAACTATAATAGTGTCAGTTTTTTTAGGCTTGGCGGATGGATAAAACGCTTTATATATGGACTTTATTAGCGGCAGTTTTATAGGCTCAAGTTCTTGAAAAGTAAGTTCACTCATTGAAGCACTGTGTTTGTTTAATGGATAAGGTAGAATAGCATAATATAAATTTAGGTGATCAATAGTATGAATGTGAATCGAAATGTAAGCCTTAAGTCTTTCCATACTTTCGGTATTGATGTGCCGTGCGATTTTTTAGTGGAGGCGTCGACAATTAATGAGTTGACCGAAGCTTATCAAAAAACAGAGTGGCTTTTGTTACCCAAATTAGTTTTAGGAAAGGGCAGTAATGTTTTGTTCACGGAACCTTTTCATGGCGTCGTAGTTATTAATGGGTTACTTGGTAAATCAGTCGTTGAATCGGTTGACCATGTTCATTTACATGTTTCCTCGGGTGAAGATTGGCCGGGATTAGTGGAGTGGACTTTAGGGGAAAATATACATGGCTTAGAAAATTTAGCTCTAATTCCGGGTTGCGTAGGCAGTGCACCAATTCAAAATATAGGCGCTTATGGCGTTGAACTAAAAGATATATGTGAATATGTTGAATATCTTAATCTAGAGACATTTACTATTACTCGTTTAATGGCAGAGCAATGTCTATTTGGATATCGAGATTCAATTTTTAAACACCAATTATTAGGAAAAGTGGTTATTGTTGCTGTTGGCTTAAAGCTGCCTAAAAAGTGGCAACCCAATTTATCCTACGGGCCACTAAAAGAAGAAAAAGAGCTTCTAACATCACCAAAATCTGTATTTGAGTATATATGTGATATTCGACGTTCAAAATTACCGGACCCGCTTGTCACTGGTAATGCGGGTAGTTTTTTCAAAAACCCAGTTCTTTCTCTTGAGTGCTTTAATCGGCTTAAAGCTATCTACCCAGAGCTATCGGGCTTTTCTATGCAAGATGGTGGCGTTAAAATTGCAGCTGGTTGGTTAATCGATCGATGTGGATTGAAAGGTTATCAGATTGGTGGGGCTTTAGTGCATCCCCAGCAAGCTTTAGTCCTTGTTAATAGCGGAGGTGCAACACCCAATGATGTACTTGATCTTGCTTGGTTTATTAAACAATCCGTTAAGGATAAGTACGGTGTAGAACTTGAGCACGAAGTTCGATTTTTTGACTCTGAATGTGAGACAAATCTTGATGCTATTTTTTCTGAAAATAATTGTGAATAAGAGGTAATCATGTCTGAAAAAAAAATCAAAGGACATGTTGTGAAGCATCAAATCATGCAGCTATTATCTGATGGTGAATTTCACTCTGGGGAAATGTTGGGGGCTCAATTAGGTATTTCTCGTGCTGCGATTAGCAAGCATGTTAAAGGTATTCAAGAGTGGGGGGTAGATGTTTATCGTGTTCAAGGTAAAGGCTACCAACTGACAGATCCCATTGACTTATTAGACCTCAATATTATTAATCAGGCTTCTATAGGGGAAGTTGAGTTATTTCCTGTAATCGATTCTACGAATCAATACCTTCTCGATAACGTACAACGTTTGAATAATGGTGCCGTTTGTATAGCTGAATATCAAGCTAATGGCCGCGGTCGTCGTGGCCGTCAGTGGATATCACCCTATGGGGCAAATTTGTATTTTTCAATGTATTGGAAGTTAGAATCAGGTGTTGCTGCTGCCATGGGTTTAAGTCTTGCTATTGGTGTTGCAATAGTGGATGCACTTGAATCACTTGGAGCTAAAGATTTAAAACTAAAATGGCCAAATGACTTGTATTATCAAGATAAAAAATTAGCGGGTATTCTTGTTGAAATGTCTGGGCAAACTGGAGGTGTTGCTCACCTTGTTATTGGAATGGGGTTGAATATTAATATGAATAGAGAGTCATCTGTTATTGATCAACCATGGTCCAATTTGTCACATGTATTTGATGGGAATATGCCATCAAGAAATAACGTGGTTATCGCTTTAATTGCAGGGTGGGTGAAGGTGCTAGAGCAATACGAATTACAAGGAATGACAAGCTTTGTTAAACGATGGAATGAACTTGATAACTTTAAAGATAAACCCATTAAGTTACTGATAGGAAATAAAGAAGTTTTTGGTATTGGTAAAGGTATTACTGAGCAGGGCGCGGTTAAAATAGAGACGATTAATGGGATTGAAACTTATATTGGTGGTGAAATTTCATTACGTAAAGTGGAATAAATGATAACCGATCATTAATAATGTGCTTTATTTACGGAGTAATACTTCCTCAACCATGTGTTTATTACCTTTTCGTAAGATTAACTGAGCTTTATCCCGTGTAGGTAATATATTTTGCTCAAGATTTACTCCATTTATTGATTGCCAGATATTTTGCGCTTTATCGATAGATTCTTGCTCTGTTAACTTTGTGTAATGGCTGAAATAAGACCCTGGTTTAGTGAAAGCTCCTTTGCGTAACTTCATAAATCGAGATACGTACCATTCTTTAATTTTCTGAGTTTCAGCATCAACATAAATAGAGAAATCTAAAAAATCTGAGATAAACACTTTAAAAGGGTTATCCGGGTAATCGCTGCCACTTTGTAAAACGTTTAATCCTTCAATGATAAGTACATCGGGTTGGTCAACAATTTTCACTTCATCAGTAACGTTGTAGGTGATATGTGAATAGATAGGAACTTCAATATTTCGTCGACACGCTTTTACATCACTTAAAAATTCAACCAATGCTTTTGTATCATAAGATTCAGGAAACCCCTTTCTTGCCATTAAATTGTTCGTAATTAATTTTTCATTTGGATGAAGGAATCCATCTGTTGTAATTAATTCAACTTTAGGGTGATTCTCCCATCGAGATAATAGGGCTTTAAGTAAGCGAGCTGTTGTGCTTTTTCCTACTGCAACACTACCGGCAATTCCAATAATAAAAGGAGGCGATTTCTCTTCTTTATTAAAAAATTGATGAAGAACTTGGTTGCGGCTTTGTCTTGCTGCGACATATAAATTAAGTAAGCGAGAAAGAGGAAGATATATTTCCGTCACTTCATCCATAGAAAGATTTTCATTAATTCCCTGTAGCTCTGTCAAATCATCAGGAGTCAGAGTCATTGGAACTGAATTACGTAATTCAGACCATTGAATTCGGTTGTATGACAGGTATGGGTTCATAAAAGACTCGAAAATCACCAAAAAGGATGTGGGAAGATACACCATGCTCGCTTGATTTCAAATAACAGTTAAGTGACTTTCGTAGTAAATTGAGGTTTTTTTGCTGTATTTCTGCTCAAAAGACAATTCCACTATTGAAAATAGTGGTTTTTTGCATTTTACCCTTGCAAGCTTTAATAACATTCAATAGAATTCGCACCACTTGCGCCGACTTAGCTCAGTAGGTAGAGCAACTGACTTGTAATCAGTAGGTCACCAGTTCGATTCCGGTAGTCGGCACCATTTGTTTATTTTTAAGTAAATGGTATGCAAAAAAATTTGGAGGGGTTCCCGAGTGGCCAAAGGGAGCAGACTGTAAATCTGCCGGCTCCGCCTTCGATGGTTCGAATCCGTCCCCCTCCACCATATTTATCAAACGGTTTTTCCTGTTTGATGGATAAATTGCATTAAATGCAGTGTTAATAAAAGATGCGTGCGTCGTATAATGGCTATTACCTCAGCCTTCCAAGCTGATGATGCGGGTTCGATTCCCGCCGCACGCTCCAAGAGTTGCATTTTTTTAAAACAAATCAGTGCTGATATAGCTCAGCCCGGTAGAGCGCACCCTTGGTAAGGGTGAGGTCCCCAGTTCGAGTCTGGGTATCAGCACCAGTTTTAAGCAATATTTTCCGATTGAGATACACTTACTTTACTAAAAAGTAATATTATTTTTTGGTTACGTGGTCATCAAAGCCACCAAATCCGTACCTAGAGGGACTATCCATGTCTAAAGAAAAATTTGAACGTACGAAACCGCACGTAAACGTTGGTACTATCGGCCACGTTGACCACGGTAAAACAACTCTTACTGCTGCTATCTGTACTACACTTGCAAAAGTGTACGGTGGTGTTGCTAAAGACTTCGCATCTATCGATAACGCTCCAGAAGAGCGCGAGCGTGGTATCACAATCGCAACTTCTCACGTTGAGTACGATACTCCAGCGCGTCACTACGCACACGTAGACTGCCCAGGACACGCCGATTATGTTAAAAACATGATCACTGGTGCTGCTCAAATGGACGGTGGTATCCTAGTTGTTGCTGCAACTGATGGTCCAATGCCACAAACTCGTGAGCACATCCTACTTGGTCGTCAGGTTGGTATTCCTTACATCATCGTATTCATGAACAAATGTGACATGGTTGATGATGAAGAGCTTCTAGAGCTAGTAGAAATGGAAGTTCGTGAACTTCTTTGCGAATACGATTACCCAGGTGATGATTTACCAGTAATCCAAGGTTCAGCTCTTGGCGCACTAAATGGTGAAGAGCAATGGGAAGCGAAAATTGTTGAGCTTGCAGAAGCACTAGACAACTACATCCCAGAGCCAGAGCGTGCAGTAGACCAACCATTCCTACTACCAATTGAAGATGTATTCTCAATTCAAGGTCGTGGTACAGTGGTAACGGGTCGTATCGAGCGCGGTATCTTACGCGTAGGTGACGAAGTAGAAATCGTTGGTATCAAAGATACAACTCTTACTACTTGTACTGGTGTTGAAATGTTCCGTAAACTGCTTGACGAAGGTCGTGCAGGTGAGAACGTTGGTGCACTTCTACGTGGTACTAAGCGTGATGACGTTGAACGTGGTCAAGTATTGGCTGCTAAAGGTTCAATTAACCCACACACAACTTTTGAATCAGAAGTTTATGTTCTTTCAAAAGACGAAGGCGGACGTCACACTCCATTCTTCAAAGGTTACCGTCCACAGTTTTACTTCCGTACAACGGACGTAACTGGCGACATTCAATTGCCAGAAGGCGTTGAAATGGTAATGCCTGGCGATAACGTACAAATGATCGTAACGCTAATCGCTCCAATCGCGATGGATGAAGGTCTACGTTTCGCAATCCGTGAAGGTGGCCGTACAGTTGGTGCTGGTGTTGTTGCGAAAGTTATCGCTTAATTAGCCAAACTTTAAGTTTAAATACGAATTGTATTTGACTAACGACTATCAAAAAGGGCATCATTTGATGCCCTTTTTCTACACTGAATAAAATTAAGGCGCTTTTGCGCTGATTTTAGCAATATTTCAGTAAAGAATTGTATTAGATGTTTATCTAATTTATTTAGTTCATGGCTTGTCATGAGACTAATGAGTTAGCCCTGCAATAGCGGGGTTATTGTCGTTTAAGTAAAACTTTTCACAGGTTTGTATATGAAAGCCAATGTTGAAACTCATGAGAGCTCAAAAGCGGCAGATGCTTTTAAGTGGTTTATCACTTTTGCTCTGCTAGCTACTGCTGTTGTGGGGAATTCCCTATATGGTGAAATGTCTGTTGCCATTCGAGCAGCAGCCGTTGTTATTTTAATCGCGGCCGCTTTAGGTGTTGCAGCGTTAACAACGAAAGGTAAAGCTACGATAACATTTGCTCGAGAAGCAAAGCTTGAGGTCCGTAAAGTTGTTTGGCCAACTCGCCAAGAAACCATACAAACCACATTTATCGTATTAGCCGTAAGTATTGTAATGGCTCTATTGCTATGGGGAATTGACGGCATTATGGTTCGTCTAATTGCTCTAGCAACTGGGGTGTAAGGGGTTTTAAGCATGAGTGAAGCACCAAAAAAACGCTGGTATGTCGTTCAAGCCTTTTCTGGTTTTGAAGGTCGTGTTGCACAATCTCTTCGTGAGTATATTAAAATGCACGAAATGGAAGATTTTTTCGGTGACGTTTTAGTCCCTACTGAAGAAGTTGTTGAAATGCGTGCTGGTCAGCGTCGTAAGAGTGAGCGTAAATTTTTCCCAGGCTATGTATTAGTTCAAATGGTGATGAATGACGAATCATGGCACTTAGTGCGCAGTATTCCGCGTGTTATGGGCTTTATTGGTGGGACCTCCGATCGCCCTGCTCCTATTTCGGATAAAGAAGCTGATGCTATTTTAAACCGTTTAGAGCAAGCGAGTGAAGCTCCAAGGCCTAAAACTTTATTTGAAGCAGGTGAAGTGGTGCGTGTTACAGAGGGCCCATTTGCTGACTTTAATGGTACGGTTGAGCAAGTTGACTATGAAAAAAGCCGCTTAAAAGTGTCAGTATCGATCTTTGGTCGTGCTACGCCAGTTGAGCTTGAGTTCAGTCAAGTTGAAAAGGCAGACTAATACGTTTGCTTAATAAAGCATCAAAAGACTTGTTTTTGGTGTGAAATTTGACTATAATTTCGCGCCTTTTTACAGGTATTAATGTAAAGCTAGCGGGGAGCTGATCGGTTGATTAGCGTTTGTACCCAAAAATTAGGAATTAAAATGGCTAAGAAAGTAGAAGCTTATATCAAACTGCAAGTTGCAGCTGGTATGGCGAATCCAAGTCCACCAGTTGGTCCTGCATTAGGTCAACACGGTGTAAACATCATGGAATTCTGTAAAGCATTTAACGCAAAAACAGAATCTCTTGAGAAAGGTCTTCCAACACCAGTTGTTATCTCTGTATACAATGACCGTTCTTTCACATTTGTAACTAAGACTCCACCTGCTGCTGTTCTTCTTAAGAAAGCTGCTGGCGTTAAGTCTGGTTCTGGCCGTCCAAATACTGAGAAAGTTGGTACAATTACTGATGCTCAGATTCAAGAGATTGCTGAAACTAAAGCTGCAGATATGACTGGCGCAGACATCGAAGCGATGAAGCGTTCTATCGCGGGTACTGCTCGTTCAATGGGCCTAGTGGTAGAAGGATAAGATCATGGCAAAACTTACTAAGCGTATGAAAACTATCCGCTCTAAAGTGGAAGTGACAAAAGAATACGAAATCAATGAAGCGGTAGCTCTTCTTAAAGAATTAGCAACTGCAAAATTCGTAGAAAGCGTTGACGTTGCTGTTAATCTTGGCATCGATGCTCGTAAATCAGACCAAAACGTTCGTGGCGCAACGGTACTTCCACATGGTACAGGCCGTGACATCCGCGTTGCAGTGTTCACTCAAGGTGCAAACGCTGAAGCAGCTAAAGAAGCTGGCGCAGATATTGTTGGTATGGAAGATCTTGCTGAGCTAGTTAAGAAAGGCGAAATGAACTTTGACGTTGTTGTTGCTTCTCCAGATGCAATGCGCGTTGTTGGTCAATTAGGTACTATCTTAGGTCCTCGTGGTCTAATGCCAAATCCTAAAGTTGGCACTGTAACACCTAATGTTGCTCAAGCAGTTAAAAATGCTAAAGCTGGTCAGGTTCGTTACCGTAATGACAAAAATGGCATAATTCACACTACTATTGGTAAAGTTTCTTTTGAATCTAACCAGCTACAAGAGAACTTAGAAGCTCTTTTAGTTGCTCTTAAGAAAGCAAAACCATCTTCAGCGAAAGGTACTTTCCTGAAGAAAGTAAGCATCTCTACCACTATGGGTGCTGGTGTGACGGTTGATCAAGCTAGTTTGAATACTCAAGCAGTTTAATTAATTTGCTTAGGCGTAAAATTTGTGTATAATTTTGCGCCTAATTCATGGTTGGAGTGTTGCTTGTTTTGTCTGATTCTTTTTGGAAAAAGACAGGAAAAATGATGCTTTCATCCAAGACCGTAGGCGTTTTATTCATTTTTATGAATAAAACTTAATTATACCTACGTAGATGGTGCCCGAACGGATGGTTGTATTTCATTAGAGATATTCATTTGGGAATGCACCGTAAGAACATTCATTAAATAATTAGTGAATGGTGTAACTACAACCAGGAGTAAATCCAAATGGCTTTAAATCTTCAAGACAAACAAGCAATTGTTGCTGAAGTTAACGAAGCAGCCAATGGTGCACTTTCTGCAGTTGTTGCTGACTCTCGTGGCGTTGCTGTTGGCGCGATGACTTCTCTACGTAAACAAGCTCGTGAAGCGGGTGTTTACTTGAAAGTTGTTCGTAACACATTGGCTCGTCGTGCGGTAGTTGGCACAGACTACGAATGTCTAACAGAGGTATTCGTTGGTCCTACTTTGATCGGTTTCTCTAATGAGCACCCTGGTGCTGCTGCGCGTCTTTTTAAAGACTTTGCAAAAGAGAACAAAAAATTTGAGATCAAAGCTGCTGCATTTGAAGGCGCATTAGCTGACGCTGATGTACTAGCGACACTACCTACTTACGACGAAGCAATTGCACGCTTAATGATGTGCATGAAAGAAGCTTCTGCTGGCAAGTTGGTACGTACTATCGCTGCTGTTCGTGATCAAAAACAAGAAGTTGCGGCATAAGCCCACACTTATTTCTGATTACCATATAAACTTATTGTTAACTTTAAAAGAGAATTGTTATGTCTATTACTAACGAGCAAATCCTAGACGCAGTTGCAGAAATGTCTGTAATGCAAGTTGTTGAGCTTATCGAAGCTATGGAAGAAAAATTCGGCGTATCTGCTGCTGCTGCTGTTGTTGCTGGCGGTGCTGCTGCTGAAGCGGCTGAAGAGCAATCTGAATTCGACGTAATTCTAACTTCTGCTGGCGCAAACAAAGTATCTGTAATTAAAGCGGTACGTGGCGCTACAGGTCTTGGCCTGAAAGAAGCTAAAGGTTTAGTTGATAGTGCACCTGCAGCTATCAAAGAAGCTGCTTCTAAAGAAGAAGCTGAAGCTCTTAAAGCACAACTAGAAGAAGCTGGTGCTTCTGTTGAAATTAAGTAATTTTTACTTAGTTTCTTAGCCGTAAGGCTAATGGCTGGTGGTTAATTAACCACCAGCCTTTTTGCGCTGTAGGGTATAGGCTAATTTTCCCGCTGTTTAGGCGTCTATATTCAAGCAAAAAACACTTCTAAGGTTCTGCTGAAATGTACTTTCAGATGAGGTTAGAGTGTCCAGTAAAACAGTGTTGTTAGTCACTGTCCTCCGTTTTATCAATGTAATTGATATCAACGAGTCTTGGGCAGTTTGGGTCACTTATCAGCTAGCTGAGGAACCCCATGGTTTACTCTTACACCGAGAAAAAGCGCATCCGTAAGGATTTTGGTAAGCGTCCACAAGTTTTGGACGTTCCATATTTGCTATCGATCCAGCTCGATTCATTCGACAAGTTCATTGAACAGGATCCAGAAGGCCAATATGGTCTTGAAGCTGCCTTTCGTTCTGTTTTTCCAATTCAGAGCTATAACGGCAATTCTGAGCTGCAATACGTTAGCTACCGTCTTGGTGAGCCAGTATTTGATGTTAAAGAATGTCAAATACGTGGTGTCACTTATTCGAAACCGCTACGCGTTAAACTGCGCTTAGTCGTTTTTGATAAAGACGCACCAGCAGGTACCGTAAAAGATATTAAAGAACAAGAAGTCTACATGGGTGAAATTCCTCTCATGACAGACAATGGCACCTTCGTAATCAATGGTACTGAGAGGGTTATCGTATCCCAGTTGCACCGAAGCCCAGGCGTGTTCTTCGACAGCGATAAGGGTAAAACCCATTCTTCAGGTAAAGTGCTTTATAATGCACGAGTTATTCCTTATCGCGGCTCATGGTTAGACTTTGAGTTTGATCCTAAGGATAACTTGTACGTTCGTATCGATCGTCGTCGTAAACTACCTGCATCTATCATTTTACGTGCTTTGCATAAAACAACAGAAGAAATCTTAGATATCTTTTTTGAAAAAGTACGCTTTGAAGTGAAAGATCAAACTCTATTAATGGAGTTGGTACCAGATCGTCTACGTGGTGAAACGGCATCATTTGATATTGAATCAAATGGTACTGTTTACGTTGAAGCTGGTCGCCGTGTTACAGCTCGTCATATTCGTAACCTAGAAAAAGACGGTGTCGAATTCATTGAAGTGCCAGTGGAGTACATCGTTGGGAAAGTTGCATCGAAAGATTACATCGATGAAGCAACTGGCGAAGTGATTGTCTCAGCGAACCAAGAAATTTCTTTAGAAGCATTAGCGAACCTTTCTCAAGCTGGTTATAAAAAGCTTGAAGTTCTGTTTACTAATGACTTAGACCATGGCCCATTTATGTCTGACACTTTACGTGTTGACAGTACAACCGATCGTATTTCTGCATTAGTAGAAATCTATCGCATGATGCGCCCTGGCGAGCCACCAACAAAAGAAGCTGCTGAATCACTATTTAATAGTTTATTCTTTGCTGAAGAGCGTTATGACTTATCGACTGTTGGTCGTATGAAGTTTAATAGCTCTATTGAACGTGAAGGCGCACAAGAGCAAGGTATCCTCGATGAAACGGATATCATTGCAGTAATGAAAAAGCTGATCGGTATCCGTAACGGTATTGGTGAGGTCGATGATATTGATCACCTTGGTAACCGTCGTATCCGCAGCGTTGGTGAAATGGCTGAAAACCAATTCCGAGTTGGTCTAGTCCGTGTTGAACGTGCAGTAAAAGAACGCCTAAGTCTTGGTGATTTAGATGCGATTATGCCTCAAGATCTTATCAATGCTAAGCCGATTTCAGCAGCAGTGAAAGAGTTCTTTGGCTCATCACAGCTTTCTCAATTTATGGATCAGAACAACCCGTTGTCGGAAGTGACGCATAAGCGTCGTATTTCTGCTTTAGGTCCTGGCGGTTTGACACGTGAGCGTGCCGGCTTTGAAGTACGTGATGTTCACGTAACTCACTACGGTCGTCTATGTCCAATCGAAACGCCAGAAGGTCCAAACATCGGTTTGATCAACTCATTATCAGCGTTTGCTCGTTGTAATGAATACGGTTTCCTTGAGACTCCGTACCGTCGCGTTGTTGATGGTGTTGTAACCGAAGAAGTGGATTACCTTTCTGCTATTGAAGAAGGTCAGTTTGTTATCGCTCAGGCGAACGCACACTTGACTGAAACCAGCACATTTGCTGAAGAGCTGATCACAGCTCGTCAAAAAGGTGAATCTGGTCTTCACCCGCGTGACCATGTTAACTACATGGACGTGGCAACAAACCAAGTAGTATCTATCGCTGCCTCGCTTATCCCGTTCCTAGAACACGATGATGCGAACCGTGCATTGATGGGTGCGAACATGCAACGCCAAGCGGTTCCTACATTACGCGCTGATAAGCCGTTAGTAGGTACTGGTATTGAGCGTAATGTGGCGGTCGATTCAGGTGTTACAGCGGTCGCGAAACGTGGCGGTACAGTTCAATCTGTTGATGCTTCTCGTATCGTAGTAAAAGTTAATGAAGATGAATTAGTACCTGGCGAAGCTGGTATCGATATCTATAACTTAACTAAATACACTCGTTCTAACCAAAACACATGTATTAACCAACGCCCAACCGTATTGCCTGGTGAACGCTGTGCACGCGGTGATGTTATTGCTGATGGTCCTTCAACTGACCTTGGTGAGTTAGCGCTTGGCCAAAACATGCGTATCGCATTTATGCCTTGGAATGGTTACAACTTCGAAGATTCCATCTTGGTTTCTGAGCGTGTTGTTCAAGAAGACCGTTTCACTACGATTCACATTCAAGAACTGTCTTGTGTGGCTCGTGATACCAAGCTTGGTAGCGAAGAAATTACCGCTGATATTCCAAACGTAGGTGAGTCTGCTCTGTCTAAACTAGATGAGTCAGGTATTGTTTACATTGGTGCTGAAGTGAAAGGTGGTGACATTCTAGTTGGTAAAGTAACGCCTAAAGGTGAAACGCAACTGACTCCTGAAGAGAAGCTTCTACGAGCTATCTTCGGTGAAAAAGCATCGGATGTTAAAGATACATCGCTACGTGTACCAAACTCTGTTTCTGGTACGATCATTGATGTTCAAGTCTTTACTCGCGATGGCGTAGAAAAAGACAAGCGTGCGCTTGAAATTGAACAAATGCAGCTTAAAGAAGCGAAGAAAGATTTGACTGAAGAGTTTCAAATCTTAGAAGGCGGTCTATTGGCTCGTGTTCGCTCATTGCTTCTATCTGGTGGCTTCTCTGAAGCAAGGCTGGATGCGATTGATCGTAAGCAATGGTTAGTTCAAACACTGGAAGATGACACTCTTCAATCTCAGCTTGAACAACTTGCTGAACAGTGGGATGAGATCAAAGCTGACTTTGATAAGAAGTTTGAAACTAAACGTCGTAAGATCACTCAAGGTGATGATCTTGCACCGGGCGTACTGAAGATTGTTAAGGTTTACTTAGCCGTTAAACGTCGTATTCAACCTGGTGATAAGATGGCGGGTCGTCATGGTAACAAGGGTGTTATCTCTAAGATTAACCCTGTTGAAGACATGCCTTATGATGAAAAAGGTCAACCTGTTGATATCGTGTTAAACCCACTGGGTGTACCTTCACGTATGAACATCGGTCAGATCTTAGAAGTACACTTAGGTCTTGCTGCCAAAGGTATTGGTGACAAGATTAATCAGATGGTTAAAGAGCAACAAGAGCTTGCTAAGTTCCGTACGTTCTTACAAAAAGTTTATGACTTGGGTGATACCCGCCAAGAAGTAAATATTGCTGAATTGTCTGATGATGAAGTTCGTACTCTGATCGGAAACTTGCGTGGCGGTCTACCGATCGCAACACCAGTATTCGATGGTGCAAATGAACCAGCAATTAAAGAATTGCTTGCGCTTGCCGACCTTCCTGTATCGGGTCAATTAGACCTATACGATGGTCGCACTGGTGATAAGTTTGAACGTCCTGTAACTGTCGGTTACATGTACATGTTGAAACTGAACCACTTGGTTGATGACAAAATGCACGCACGTTCTACTGGCTCTTACAGCCTAGTAACTCAGCAACCACTTGGTGGTAAAGCTCAGTTCGGTGGCCAGCGTTTCGGTGAGATGGAAGTATGGGCACTAGAAGCATACGGTGCTGCTTACACGCTTCAAGAAATGCTAACTGTTAAATCTGATGATGTGAACGGTCGTACTAAGATGTATAAAAACATCGTAGATGGCGATCACAGCATGGAGCCTGGCATGCCAGAATCGTTCAACGTATTGTTGAAAGAGATTCGTTCGCTAGGTATTAACATCGAGCTAGAAGACGAAGAGTAATTATTATTTATAGAAATGCCGTTGCGATATTAAAAGCAACGGCGGCTATTGATAACAAAGAACTCTCGGATTTAACCCGGTAGAAAAGAGGCGTTCAACTTGAGCGTCTCTTAACTCCTTACAGGAGCTGATTGTGAAAGATTTACTGAACTTTCTAAAAGCACAGCATAAGACCGAAGAATTTGATGCAATCAAAATCGGTCTAGCTTCTCCAGACATGATTCGCTCATGGTCTTTCGGTGAAGTTAAAAAGCCAGAAACTATTAACTATCGTACGTTCAAGCCTGAGCGTGACGGTTTGTTTTGTGCGCGTATTTTTGGTCCAGTGAAAGACTACGAATGTCTTTGTGGTAAATACAAGCGCTTGAAACACCGTGGTGTTATCTGTGAGAAGTGTGGCGTAGAAGTTACACAAACTAAAGTTCGTCGTGACCGTATGGGCCACATCGAGCTGGCGTCTCCAGTTGCACACATCTGGTTCCTAAAATCACTACCATCTCGTATCGGCCTATTAATGGATATTCCGCTACGTGACATCGAACGTGTACTTTACTTCGAAATGTATGTAGTGACGGAACCTGGCATGACGGATCTTGAAAAAGGTCAAATGCTAACGGAAGAAGAATATCTAGACCGTTTAGAAGAGTGGGGCGACGAATTTGTTGCGAAAATGGGCGCTGAAGCGATCAAAGATCTGCTACACACCATGGACATGCACGCAGAAGCTGAGCAGATGCGTGAAGAGCTAGAAACCACTAACTCTGAAACTAAACGTAAGAAATTGACTAAGCGTCTAAAATTGGTCGAAGCGTTCATTGCTTCAGGGAATAACCCTGAGTGGATGATCTTGACTGTACTTCCAGTTTTACCGCCAGATCTACGTCCTCTAGTACCATTAGATGGCGGTCGTTTTGCGACTTCAGATCTGAACGACTTATACCGTCGAGTGATCAACCGTAATAACCGTTTGAAGCGTCTTCTAGACTTAGCTGCTCCAGATATCATCGTACGTAACGAAAAGCGTATGTTGCAAGAATCTGTTGATGCGCTGCTAGATAACGGTCGTCGCGGTCGTGCGATCACGGGTTCTAACAAGCGTCCTCTTAAATCTTTGGCTGACATGATCAAAGGTAAGCAAGGTCGTTTCCGTCAGAACTTACTTGGTAAACGTGTAGACTATTCTGGCCGTTCTGTAATCACAGTAGGTCCATACCTTCGTCTACACCAGTGTGGTCTTCCTAAGAAGATGGCACTAGAGCTATTTAAACCATTTATCTACAGCAAGCTAGAATCACGTGGCATGGCTACAACGATTAAAGCGGCGAAGAAAATGGTAGAGCGCGAAGAAGCGATCGTTTGGGATATCCTAGATGAAGTGATTCGTGAACACCCAGTTCTACTAAACCGTGCACCAACACTTCACCGTCTTGGTATTCAAGCGTTTGAACCAGTACTTATCGAAGGTAAAGCGATTCAGCTTCACCCACTCGTGTGTGCGGCTTATAACGCCGACTTCGATGGTGACCAAATGGCGGTACACGTACCGTTAACGTTGGAAGCGCAGCTTGAAGCTCGTACGCTAATGATGTCGACCAACAACATCCTTTCACCAGCATCTGGTGATCCGATCATCGTACCTTCTCAGGACGTTGTATTGGGTCTTTACTACATGACTCGTGATAAGATCAATGTTAAAGGTGAAGGTATGTACCTTGCTGGCCCTGAAGAGGCTGAAAAGGCATACCGTACTAAGACTGCTGAGTTACACGCTCGCGTTAAAGTACGCATTACTGAAACGATCGTTGATGAAGATGGTAACACCACAACGAATACGGCAATGCGTGATACGACAGTTGGTCGTGCTATGCTTTGGCAGATCGTTCCAAAAGGTCTTCCTTTTGAAATCGTGAACCAAAAGCTAGGTAAGAAACAAATTTCAACGTTGTTGAATGAGTGCTACCGTAAACTTGGCCTTAAAGATACTGTAATCTTTGCAGACCAAATCATGTATACAGGTTTTGCCTACGCGGCACTTTCTGGTGTTTCTGTTGGTATCGACGACATGGTTGTACCGGCAGCGAAATATACTGAAATTGCAGAAGCAGAAGAAGAAGTACGTGAAATCCAAGAACAATTCCAATCAGGTCTTGTTACTGCGGGTGAGCGTTACAACAAAGTTATCGATATTTGGGCGTCTACCAACGACCGCGTTGCAAAAGCAATGATGGATAACCTTTCTTTTGAAACGGTAACTAACCGCAATGGCGAAGAAGAACAGCAAGAATCGTTTAACAGCATCTACATGATGGCTGACTCCGGTGCTCGTGGTTCTGCAGCGCAGATTCGTCAGTTAGCCGGTATGCGTGGTCTGATGGCGCGTCCAGATGGTTCAATCATCGAAACGCCGATCACAGCAAACTTCAAAGAAGGTCTAAACGTACTTCAATACTTCATCTCAACCCACGGTGCTCGTAAAGGTTTGGCCGATACCGCACTTAAGACCGCGAACTCAGGTTACCTGACTCGTCGTCTAGTAGACGTTGCTCAAGACGTTGTGGTTACAGAGCATGACTGTGGCACTTTCGAAGGCGTTGACATGATGCCTCATATCGAAGGTGGTGATGTTAAAGTTGCACTGGCGGAGCTTGCGCTTGGTCGTGTTGTAGCGGAAGACATTGTTAAGCCAGGTACTGAGCAAGTATTGATCCCACGTAATACTCTAATTGATGAGAAGTGGTGTCAGATCCTTGAAGATAACTCAGTTGATAAGATCAAAGTACGTTCAGTTGTAACGTGTGAAGCAGACTTCGGTTGTTGTGCAAACTGTTACGGTCGTGATTTGGCTCGTGGTCACAAGGTAAACCAAGGTGAGGCAGTTGGTGTTATTGCTGCTCAATCTATCGGTGAACCGGGTACACAGCTAACCATGCGTACCTTCCACATCGGTGGTGCGGCATCAACGGCAGCAGCAGAAAACAGCATCCAAGCGAAAACCACTGGTACTGTGAAACTTCACAATGCTAAGTTTGTTATCAATAAAGATAAGAAATTGGTTATCACTTCACGTGCATCAGAAATGACTATCATTGATGAGTTTGGCCGTACTAAAGAGAAGCATAAACTTCCTTACGGTTCATTGCTAAGCAAAGCAGACAACGAAGCAGTTACGGCTGGTGATGTTGTGGCTAACTGGGAAGCACACACCATGCCAATCATCACTGAAGTGGCAGGTCGCATCCAGTTCGTAGACATGATTGATGGTGTAACCATTTCTCGCCAAACTGATGACCTAACTGGCCTATCTTCAAGTGAAGTAGTAGATCCTGCGCAGCGTTCAACAGCAGGTAAAGATATGCGTCCAGCAATCAAGCTTGTTGATGCTCAAGGTAATGATGTAATGATCCCTGGTACAGATATGCCAGCGAACTACTTCTTGCCGGGTAAAGCGATTGTAAACATCGAAGATGGTGCAGAAGTAGGTATTGGTGACACGTTATCTCGTATCCCTCAAAAATCGAGCGGAAACAAAGATATCACCGGTGGTCTACCTCGCGTAGCGGACTTGTTTGAAGCACGTAAGCCGAAAGAGCCTGCGATTCTTGCTGAGCATACTGGTACGGTTGCATTTGGTAAAGAAACCAAAGGTAAACGTCGTCTATTGATTACTCGTGAAGGCGGGGATGTTTATGAAGAAATGATTCCTAAGCATCGTCAATTGAACGTGTTTGAAGGCGAGAAAGTAGAACGTGGTGATGTCATTTCTGATGGCCCAGAAACACCGCATGACATTTTACGTTTACGTGGTATTCACGCTGTAACGCAATACATTGCTAATGAAGTTCAAGAAGTTTACCGCTTACAAGGTGTAAAGATTAACGATAAGCACATCGAAACTATCGTTCGTCAAATGCTACGTAAGTGTACAATCACCCGTTCAGGTGATTCAGAATTCCTTGAAGGCGAGCAAGTTGAATTTTCACAAGTTAAAATTGCTAACCGTCAGCTTGAAGCTGAAGGCAAAGAGCTTGTGCAATTCGAGCGTGATCTATTAGGTATCACTAAAGCGTCTCTAGCAACTGAGTCGTTCATCTCTGCCGCATCGTTCCAAGAAACGACGCGCGTACTAACAGAAGCAGCAGTTTCTGGTAAACGTGATGAACTACGTGGCTTGAAAGAGAACGTAATTGTGGGCCGATTGATCCCAGCTGGTACAGGTTATGCTTACCATCAAGAGCGTCAGAAGCAACGCGAAGACCAAGAACAAGGTCCTTCAGCTGAACAAGCAACTGATAATCTAGCTGCACTTCTTAATGCCGGTTTCTCTGAAGATTAACTCTTAAGAGTCATAAGCATTCAGTAGAATGACAGTTTTTAAAGGCACCTTTATAGGTGCCTTTTTGTTTTTGTGGTGAAACGTTTTGGAGACTGATCACTGACGTTAAGTATATTAATGGAGAGTGGAACAAGACAATAGCCATACAAAATAGAAGGGGTATACTGCGATCATACTTTTTCTAAGATACTCAATAATATGCTCTATCTTTTTCCTATCATTACCGTTTTCATATGGGCGGGTAATTCTATTATTAATAAGATGGCTTCGACGGTCATCGATCCGGGAGCGATTTCATTTTACCGTTGGCTGGTGGCTTTTATTGTTTTAACGCCTTTTTTAATCTCTCCTGCTTGGAAAAACCGAAAAACCATTGCGGTTTATCTCCCTAAATTAGCCTTGCTAGCCTTACTTGGCATGGTGATTAATCAATCTTTAGGTTACTACGCAGGGCTAAGTACCACAGCATTAAATCTGTCGTTAATTACTTCATTAGTACCTTTGATGGGGCTTTTTCTGAGTATTCCATTACTGAATCAAAAACTGACTTGGTATGCCGTACTTGGTGCCGTTATTTCTTTCGGCGGTTTGGTTATTATGCTTAGCCATGGAGACGTGGTGGGATTGTTTTCCCAAGGCATGAACCGAGGTGACACCTTGGTACTATTAGGAACATTAGCCTATGCCTTATATGTCGTGCTTATTAAGCGTTGGCGGATGCCGATCTCAAATTGGCAATCTGTTTACGTGCAAGTGTGTTGCGCGTTAGTGATGCTTTTACCGCTTTTTAGCGTCAGTACTCCCGTAAATTTCAATCAACAAACTACTCCTTTGATCTTATACG
This sequence comes from Vibrio casei, assembly GCF_002218025.2. Classification (NCBI taxonomy): domain Bacteria; kingdom Pseudomonadati; phylum Pseudomonadota; class Gammaproteobacteria; order Vibrionales; family Vibrionaceae; genus Vibrio; species Vibrio casei. Next base: position 84,196 of record NZ_AP018680.1, read on the forward strand.
CAGGATTATTAGCTTCAATCATTGCACCTTGGTGCTGGATGATGGGCATTGAACATTTAGGTGCAGATAAAGCGGCGATTTTTATGAATTTAATGCCAGCGGTGACAGCGGTATTTGCCAGTGTTATTTTGAATGAGCAATTAACCTTGTTTCATTATAGTGGAATGGCGATGATCATTGGTGGGGTTATTTTGGCTCAAAGAAGTAATAGCACTAAGCCTGTGATGGCTGAAGTGCCACAAAAATAAGCTCGAAGGGGTGGATTATCGTTAATACGGTTATTTGACATATCAAAAACAAGTGACGCGATAATCCTAAAACCGCTACGCTCCCGGAGGGATTTCTAAACTTTCCGCGATCATTTGAATGAGTTGATCCTCAAGTTCAAAGCGCTCTTCTAAAACTTCACCAATTTGAGATAAATCGGCATCAAAATCTTCTAATTCGTCTTCAGTATCCACTTCTGCATAATTATCGGTGTAATTGAGTAAGGGTTCTGTTGTTGTGACTATTTTGAAGTAAGTTTGATCGATCTCATCAGTTGGAGAAAATCCCGTTGCTTGCCATTTTTGCATGACCATATCGTAAATTTTGAAATGGCCTTCAGAAATATAATCAACAACATGCTGACAAAAGTTTTGCAGTTCCTGTGGGGATGGTAATTGTGTTAATGCCACTTTTTGAGAGCTAGGCTTTAAAGCCGCTAATTTACAATATTCAACGATCAAACGTTGTCTTGTATCGAGCCAATGGTCGATAACATCGCTGGATCCGCCAAATTGAGCTTGAGTTTGTTTTAATTTATTTAGCATGGCTATATCCTCATAATGGCTAACGCATTGATTGCGAATAGCGGCTCTATTCATGAAATAGAGTGTCCTTTTTGACAGTGTATACCATGTAGTTATATGAGTGATTATTGACCGTTAATCGATAAGCACTGGTATGAAAATAGATTGCCAGTAAAATGGTGGAACTTCAAGCAATGAGATAGGCTGATGTTAAAAAAAGATCAAAAAGTAAACTGGTGTATCGTTGACAACAGCACGTTACATTTACAAGACAAAACATTGCCTTATGAAACGGCTGAAGCGCTCAATTTACCAATAGAGCATGCCATTTATATTGGTGAACTAGATGGTCAACCTTGCTATTGGTTAAATGCGAGTGACCTTGATGATGAGCTAGAAATGACGCCATTGAGAGAATTATTAACGGAATCTGAGTCGTTATTCTTAATGGCTAGTCGTGCTATTCAATATGGCCATATGGCAAGCGCTCAACGCTTTTGTAATCAATGTGGGGGGCGTAATCATCTTAATCATAATCAATTATCAATGCAGTGTGCAGATTGCCGAACCTTGCATTACCCACGTATTTTTCCTTGTATTATTGTGGCAATAAAAAAAGATAATCAAATATTACTGGCGCAGCATGCTCGCCACACTAGTGGAATGCATACGGTAATTGCAGGTTTTGTTGAAGTTGGGGAAACGCTTGAGCAATGCGTAGCGCGTGAAATTAAAGAGGAGACAGGAATTGAGGTCGCGAACATTCGTTATTTTGGTAGTCAACCTTGGGCATTTCCATCCAGTATGATGGTGGCTTTTCTCGCGGATTATGCGGGTGGAGAAATTCTAGTTGACAAAGAAGAACTATCGTCGGCTGGATGGTTTAACAAAGATACGTTACCGCCTGTTGCGCCAAAAGGAACAATTGCTCGAGCTTTAATTGAGCACACCTTAAATACTGGTATTGTTGATTAATAGCTAAAAAAACCTCCGGGATCGCCGGAGGGGTAAGTAAGATGTCGTTATGAGATGCTGAACATTCATGTGTTCGAGCTTGTTATGATTTTCATTAGCAAATCAATTGCTAGCCAATAAAGTATTAACAAATAGCCCTGATCAAGCAAATATCAACAGAATTTAATGTTCAAGAACATGATCTCTATTACAAACCATTAGCAAAATGTGCGCTGTGCGATGTTAGAATACGAGCAGAATAAAGATTGCCCAATTTTTTAGGATAGAAAAATGACAGAATTAAAAAATGACTGTTACTTACGCGCTCTAATGAAAGAGCCTGTGGATTACACACCAGTATGGATGATGCGCCAGGCCGGTCGTTATTTACCTGAATATCGTCAAACACGCAGCGTGGCGGGTGATTTCATGTCGTTGTGTAAAAATGCTGAATTGGCATCAGAAGTTACCCTTCAACCACTGCGCCGTTTTCCATTAGACGCGGCCATTTTATTTTCAGACATTTTGACCATTCCCGATGCAATGGGCTTAGGCTTGTATTTTGAAGCCGGTGAAGGCCCTAAGTTTGAGCGCCCAATTACTTGTAAAGCTGATGTGGATAAAATTGGTCTGCCGGATCCTGAAGGGGAATTACAGTATGTGATGAACGCGGTTCGCCAAATTCGTAAAGACTTGCAAGGTGAAGTTCCACTGATTGGTTTTTCTGGTAGTCCTTGGACACTGGCGACGTATATGGTTGAAGGAGGAAGTTCAAAAGCCTTTACCAAAATCAAAAAAATGATGTACGCCGATCCGGCCATCCTACATGCGCTTTTAGATAAGTTGGCCGATAGTGTCATTGAATATTTGAATGCCCAAATTAAAGCTGGCGCTCAGTCTGTCATGGTATTTGATACTTGGGGCGGCGTATTAACGCCACGTGATTATAATGACTTTTCATTGCAGTACATGCACAAAATCGTCGATGGTTTAATTCGCGAAAATGATGGTCGCCGTGTTCCTGTCACATTATTTACTAAAAATGGCGGTATGTGGTTGGAGAAAATTGCCGCGACAGGCTGTGATGCGGTTGGATTGGATTGGACTATTAACATTGCTGACGCCGTTGCGCGTGTGGGCGATAAAGTGGCGCTACAAGGTAATATGGATCCATCAATGTTATATGCTCAACCGGAACGTATTCGTCAAGAAGTGGCTTCGATTCTAGAAGGTTTCGGTGATGCTGGTACTGGCCACGTCTTTAATTTGGGGCATGGTATTCACTTAGACGTTCCACCAGAAAATGCAGGCGTGTTTGTCGATGCAGTGCATGAACTTTCTAAGCCTTATCATCAAAAATAGTCACCATAAATAAAAACGATAAACCATAAAGAAAGCGCGGCCAGTTGGTTGCGCTTTTTTATCTTTTGGATTCTCGGTATGAAAATGTAGGCGAATGCACTGATTTGAATTGTTTTTTAATCAGATCCGATCAGTTATGCTTTAATAGCGTAAGGTGACAACATCAATAAACGGGCACTTAATTTATAATCGATGATTATTGATTGAGTCCGGTATATGACGCTGTTTAGGTATAGATTTGATTTATGACGATAGTTATTTAGGACGAAAGGCATGAAATGGAAGACCAAATTTTCACTGATATGGCTCCCCTTAACCGTATTGTCTTCATGGCCTGCATGGTCACAAGACACGAGTTTTCAACAAGCGTGGCAGACCTTACTGAATAATAACGATGGCCTAGCGGCAGAGCGTGCCGGGGTTGAACAAGCCCAATTTAAACAAGAAGCCACTGGCGCTTTAAACTTACCAAGTGTGACGTTAAGCGCTAACTACACAAGGCTTGACGATGATGTCACCGTTTCTCCCTCTCAGCTTGCAGATAGCACTTCCGTTGGTTCCAATGCATTGATTCAAGCTTTTGATGGCATGTTAACCTCGACTTTGCTTGAGAAAGATATTTTTACCAGCTCGATTCGTGCTATTTGGCCTATTTTTACGGGTGGGCGTATTTCAGCTGCGCAAGACATTGCTGCCGCTCAAGCCGATGAGGCGAAATATATGCTCGCCATGAAGCAGCAGGGAAAGTTTGAAGACCTGTCTAAATATTACTTTGGTGTCGTTCTCACTCAGCAAGTGTTAGAAACTAGGAGAAATGTTGAGCAAGGCTTAAAAGAACATTTAGATCATGCCAAAAAGATGGAAGAGCAAGGGCAAATAGCCCGAGTACAACGCTTGCAAGCTGAAGTATCTTACGACAAAGCAAAAGTAGAAACTAAGAAAGCTCAACGTGATGTTGAAATAGCTCAAATGGCTTTAACCCATTTAATTAAATCGCCTTCTTTAGCACAACCATCTACTAAGTTGTTTATTAATGAAAGCCTGCCCCCGATGCAAGTTTTTTTAGACAAGACCTTATCTGATTATCCGGGATTAAGTATTTTAGATGCGAAAGAAAAGCAAGCCAGTGGATTGGTTGAAGTCGAGAAAGGAAAATATTACCCAGAAGTCTATGTATACGGTAATTATAATATTTACAAAGATGACACTTTAGTTGGGGATAGCTCTCCAGATTGGCTTGTTGGGGTTGGGGTCAGTATCCCCCTTTTAGATACGTCTGGTCGCTCTGATAAGGTTGGTGCGGCACATAGTGCGATTAAAAAAGTGGGGTACTTGAGGGCTCAAGCAAAGCAAGACTTATCGTTGCTGGTGGAAAAAACCTACCGCGAAGCCAATCAAGCATTAGAAGAATATAACGGGCTTGGGTCGAATGTTGATATGGCAGAAGAAAATATTCGTTTGCAGAAAAAAGCGTTTAGTCAGGGGTTATCTACCTCGTTAGATGTGGTTGATGCTGAAATGTATTTAAACAACATCAAAACTCAGCGTTCTGCAGCGGCTTATCAATATGTGTTGTCTTTGTCTCGTTTGCTGGCTGTCAGTGGTGAGGAGGACAGCTTTACACAATATCAACAATACCAAGGATTAGAGGTTCAATAATGCGCTCAACCAAATCAATTATTTTTGCTGTTATTGCCATTGTTGTCATCAGTTGGCTTGGGTACACCTTTTGGCTGGCCTATCAACCAAAAGCAGAACGTTTTCAGGGTCAAATTGAAGCTCAGCAATATCTGATATCCTCGAAAGTACCGGGACGTATTGACCAAGTATTGGTTAAAAAAGGTGATGAAGTTCAACAAGGACAGCAAATTTTCACCTTACTCAGCCCAGAAATTGAAGCGAAATTGGCGCAAGCGAAAGCGGCGGAAGGAGCGGCTGGGGCAATGGCTGATCAAGCAAAAACCGGAGCTCGTAGCCAAGAAATTGCCGCCGCTCAAGATCAGTGGCGTAAAGCCAAAGCCGCGTCTTCTTTGATGGAGAAAACCTATCGACGAGTACAAAATCTTTATCAAGATGGCGTTGTAGCTGAACAAAAACGTGATGAAGCTTATACGCAATGGCAAGCCTCGCTTTATACCGAGCGGGCGGCCTATCAAATGTTTCAAATGGCGCAAGAGGGTGCTCGTGATGAAACCAAACGTGCTGCGCAAGCACAACAGCAACAAGCTGCAGGGGCGGTTGCCGAGGTTGAAGCCTATGTTGCCGATACCAAAGTTTCAAGTTGGCATGATGGTGAAGTGAGTGACATCTTTTTGCATTCTGGGGAGTTAGCGCCTCAAGGCTTCCCGGTAGTGACGATAATCGATATGAAGGATGCATGGGCAATATTTCATATTCGAGAGGATAAATTAAAACAATTTAAACAAGGCTTAACAATCTCCGTTTCTATACCCGCCTTGGGGAGGGAAAGCTACCCTTTTATCGTGACTCACATTGCCGTTATGGGGGATTTTGCGACGTGGCGCACGACCGATTCAAGTCAAGGGTTTGATATGAGAACCTTTGAAGTGGAAGCTCGCCCGGTAAAACCTATTGCCGATTTACGAGTGGGCATGAGTGTCTTACTCGACTCACAAGGTGAGTAGTTGAGATGCTTATGCGTGAGAGGGTGACTCAAGAACTTCAGATTATTGGTCAACAACCTTGGTTGAAGGCATTGTTGCTGTGGTTACCATTGCTGATGTTTTTTGCATTATGGTGGGTCTTTTCAAGCGGAACGGCACGAGATCTCCCCATCGGGGTGGTTGATCTTGAACAAAGCACTCTATCTCGTGGTTTAATTCGTTACTACGATGCCTCGCCAACATTGGCGGTTACTCAGGGCTTTACGTCGGTTAAAAAAGGCAGTGACGCTATGAAGTCGGGTCAAATTTATGCGTTAGTGGTTATCCCTGATGATCTTACAAGAAGTGTGGTATTAGGCCATGCTCCAACAGTTACGACGTTTTATAATAGCCAGTTTATTTTGATTGGTAAGCTCGTTAACTCAGCAATGCAGCAAGCCCAAGGCACATATAATGCACAGATTAGTGCTGTGAAAAATATGAGCCAAGGGAATGTTGCGCCCCAACAAGCTTTAGCACAAGCGGTGCCCATCCAAACTCAAATTACGGCGTTGTTTAACAGCAATAGCCATTATGGTCAGTTTTTGGTATCCGCGGCGGTGCCCGCGCTTTGGCAGATATTCATTGTCGCGACAACGGTATTAAGTTTTGCCATTGAGCAGAGGCGACAAGGGGTGATTACTTGGTTGGGGAAGCATCCTATTCATTCGGTTTTTGCAAAATTATTACCTTATTCGGTTTTATTTTTAATACAGGGACTGGTGTTCTTATCGGCGATGTATGGTTTGTTAGGGTGGCCAATGCATGGCAGTTGGGGAATATTATTACTTGGACAGATCCTGATGGTACTCGCGTGTCAAAGTGTTGGTGCCGCCTTTTTTATGCTCACGCAAGATGTGACTCGTTCCATGAGTTTTGTCGCGGCCTTCACCGCGCCGGCATTTGCTTTTATGGGCGTCACTTTCCCTTCGAGCGACATGACGATGCTGGCACAAATCTGGCGAAATTTATTGCCAGTGAGCCATTATATTGATGTACAGATAAAGCAAGTCAACAACGGTGTCGGATTAGACCAAGCGGCAGGACAATTATTGGCTTTAGCTTTATTTCTGAGTTTGTTGGGCGTCGTTTTTTTGAAAGCTCGGTCTTTGGTCGATAGCGCTAATCGAGGAGAAGTAAAATGAGTTGGTGGGAGGTCTTTCGTGATGAGATGAAAACTATCTACACCAATAGCGCATTATTGCTGACGGTTTTTGGTGGTGTTGTGATGTATTCTTTTTTATATCCATTGCCGTATAGCCAGCAGTTGCCAAGAGAACAATCGATCGTAGTGGTTAATTTAGACAATACTTCAACCAGTCGTCAACTGGAACGTATGGTGAATGCCACACCGCAAGTTAATATCACACAACATGCCTACAGTTTAGATGCGGCAAAGTACTTGTTTGATCAAGGTGATGTGCATGGCATTTTAGTCATCCCTAGCCATTTTAGCCGAGATTTATTGTTGGGAAAAAGCCCAACATTGGCTTACGCAGGGGATGCAGCGTATTTCTTAGTTTATGGCACGGTGGTTGAAGGGCTTGCGACCGCTGGTGGTACCTTATCGACGAAAGCCAAAGTTTCTCGTATGGTGATGTCCGGTGAAAATCTAGTGTTGGCTTCTCTGCAATACGCTCCAATTAATTTATCGATGCAACCAGTTTTTAACCCCACAAATGGGTATATAAATTACATCGTCCCGGCTGTATTTGTATTGATTTTGCATCAAACATTATTGATTGCGGCAGGATTACTTGGTGGCGAGCAAAATGAAAAAAGAAAAATTGATCAAAGTGGCTACTGGCGAGAATGTCATCCATTTGATTTATGGTCGGCTCGAACGGTGATTTTATTCTTAACCTATATACCACTGGTGATGTATTACTTTGGTTTTAGCTTTGAATTTTATGGGATCAGTAAGTTGGCTTCGATTAGTCCTTTGCTTGCGATGATATTCCCTTTCTTATTGGCGGTGATTTTTACGGGGATGGTGATCGGTGAATTGGTTCCGCGGCGTGAAATTGCGACCGTAATCGTGGTGCTCAGTTCTTTACCCTTGGTCTTTTGTGCCGGTTTTGTGTGGCCAACCTCAGAGCTACCCACCGTACTGAATTGGTTGGCACAACTTGTACCGTCTACGCCTGCCATTAATGGTTTTTTACGATTAAATCAAATGGGGACCAGTTTTGAACAAGTCTTACCGTATCTCTGGCAACTATGGGCTCAGGTGTTCATTTATGGCTCCATCTCGCTATGGTTGATGGCAAGGCAATCAAAGTTCGATGCTCATCACCGATGTAAATCCAAACGCTCGGCACCATGATATTATCTTAAATGTTTGTGGATGCGTTGCTGTAAATACGGCAGGACATCGTGTTCAAACCAAGGGTTTTTTTTCAGCCAGATATTGTTACGAGGTGAAGGATGAGGCAACGGAATATATTTCGGGGCCCATTGCTGCCATGCCTGAACCGTTTCTGTCAGGGTCTTTGGTTTATTCTCTAAGTAGGCTTGTTGTGCGTATTGTCCTATCAACAAGATCAACTTAATATTGGGTAAGTGTTCTAAAATCGTAGGGTGCCATTGTGGCGCGCATTCTTTCCTAGGAGGTAAATCCCCACTTTTACCTCTACCTGGATAACACAGCCCCATTGGCATAATCGCCAGTTTTTCGGCTTGATAGAAAGTATATTGGTCTATTCCCATCCATAATCGTAAACGCTCACCACTAGCGTCATCAAAAGGGATGCCACTTTTATGCACCTTCAAACCGGGAGCCTGGCCAATAATCAGCACGGTCGCTTGAGGGTTTACTTGCAGTACAGGCCGACAGCCTTGAGCAAGATGTGGGGCGCAAATTTGACATTGTGACACTTGTTTCATTAGATCATTAAAGTGCGCTCGCGACATTAATAGCCTCGTGTAAAGTTAACTTCATTGAATAATGGTTGGCGGTTTATCCATTGCTGACAGTTTTGTTCAAATATTTCGAAGACTTGCTCAGGAAAGCTGATCGCCGCGATATGTGGAGTCACGGTGACTTTAGAGTGTTGCCAATATGGATGATCTTTGGCGATAGGTTCAATGGGGAATACGTCTAAATAAGCCTGCGCGATCCAATTATTTTTTAATGCGATGAATAAGCCTTCATCATCGATAGTATCGCCTCTTCCGACATTAAAGAGTAATGCCTCACGGCAATACGACAAGTGAGATTCGTTCAATAGATTTCTTGTTTGTTCAGTGCTTGGCAGAGTATTCACTATTATGTCGGCTTGGCTTAATGCTTCATCAAGTTTCTCAATAGCATAACAATACTGAAAGGTACTTTCTGTTGTGATGCCACGGCGGTTAACTCCAATCGGTATAAACCCTAAGACTGATGCCGTCTGGGCCAATTTAGCACCAATGGAGCCTGTGCCTAGAATGATCATTTTTTTTCCCATCACCGACTGGTAAGTATGGGGCTGCCATAGAGATTGCTGTTGTTGTTGCTGGTATTGCTGAAAGTGTCGAAAGTAACTTAACGAGTAGCCGAGTACATATTCACTGATTAATTGCCCAAAAATGCCTTTTACATTGGTGAGTTGATAATCTTTTCTCAGTGATGGTTCGGTTAAGGCATCGATACCCGCAAAGGTAGATTGTGCCCATTCTAATTTAGGAAAATCTTGTAATTGAGTGGCCAATATCGGTGGGTCGGCCAGAACAATGGTCGCTTGTGTTTTGTCTTCTGTTAGAGGCAGACTTTGTAGATTGGAATGTTGCAACAACTGGCGATAAATCTTGGCCTGTTTTGATGCAATGTACAACAATGGTTGTCGTTGGGGTAAGATAGATGCCATAAGATGAACGTTTCTCCTGGTTTTTTTAGAAAACCGAATGCTTTTTCAAGTAAACGGATCGGTTATCAAGTACACTTCTGCTGTCTTTTTTGATTATATTTTGAGTGATTATGCTACAGAATCCCCTGCAAGTCCGTCTAGAAAAATTCGTTCCTTGGCAGCAAATGACATTTATGGCTTGCCTATGTGAACGCATGTACCCAAATTATGCTTTGTTCTGTGAAAATACAGAGTTTGCCGACGCCCGTAAATATCGTGAAATTTTAGATAGCGTGTGGGAGCTATTAACGGTTAAAACGGCCAAAATAAATTTTGAGCGTCAGTTGGAAAAACTTGAAGAGTTGATCCCAAGTTCAGAAGAATTTGAGTTCTACGCTGTGTACCCAGCAATTGATGCTTGTATCGGGCTTTCTATTTTGTTGCACGCATTGCTTGATCGAGAAGAGATGTTTGAAGCGATGATCGATTTAAGCCAAGTGTCGGTTAAAACGGTTGCTCAATTAGAAGAAGCACAAGGCTGTGACGAAATCACCAATGAAAACCAAAAGCAAAATGAAGCCATTTGTCAGGAGTGGGATGTCCAATGGGCACTATTTCGCCCATTACGAGAAACGGAGATTCGCGATATTGAATTGATCAAAGAGCTGCGTATAGAATTGCGTGAAGAAGGTGTCAGCAATATTGGCATTAGTGTTGATTATTAATATGTTAAAAATGAAAGAAAAACCATAAGAATGCTGAATGCTAACCCTGCAATGATGGGGGGGCTCTAATAGCTTAAAATTCATAAATTTGTCATGGTTTTTACCTAAAAAATATAAATTGTGAGTTAAAGCTCAATTTACGGTTAAAAATACGTCATAAGAGCAAAAGAATCGCGACAAACCTTTGCCAGACGGGGCATTTATGTTTTAGAGTGGATTCAGATTTCTAAAACAAAATGAGAAGGGAAACCTAGAATGAACAAGACTCAATTAATCGATGCAATAGCTGAAAAAGCTGACCTATCTAAAGCACAAGCGAAAGCAGCTCTAGAAGCAACTATTGGTGGTGTTACAGAAGCACTTAAAGATGGCGACCAAGTGCAACTAATTGGTTTTGGTACTTTTAAAATTAACCATCGTGCAGCTCGCACTGGCCGCAACCCTAAAACGGGTGCAGAAATCCAAATTTCTGCAGCAAACGTTCCTGCATTCACAGCTGGTAAAGCCTTAAAAGACGCGGTTAAATAATTAGCTAAATTCTGACTATTCGCAACTCGCATATTGCGGTTGTTTGCGTATATACTACGTTGAGTTTCTTCTCAACGTAGTTTTTTTATGAAGCGTATATTTCTCCCTATTGTCTCTCTTTTACTGCTTGCGGGTTGTTCTTCAACTCTTTCTTGGCAGGATCAAATAAGCAGAAAATTCAGTGGTTCTGTGGAAGCTGTTAATTTATCTGGCGGCGCTTATGACGGCCAAATGAAATCTTTTTATTGGTTTACCCGGGCGATGTCTAAACCTCAAACCGCTTCTGATTTCGTTGAACTTCCTGATAATGCTTGGTATAAGACTAGTTATCAATGGCAAGATGGCACCATAAAAGAAATTGTTCGTGAAGGGGAAATGTTACAATCTGACCAAGCCCTTAAGCCTTTTCTTGTTCATATTCGCTTTAGTACTGAAGGTGAAGCGATTTATCAGCGTTATCGAGTGAACAATCAAGTGTTGCCTCTTAACCAAAATGATTTAAATGGTTATGCGCAAGATGCCAGTAAATTGGTTGAAACCGTCGAAAACTTAAACTCACAAGGTTTGAAGTTGATCCAAGGGGTATGGGATGGGCAGACGTTTGAATCTTGCGATGGTGTGCAATATAAGAATGTGGAATTTGAAGAAGCTTCATTACCTATCATGGTTAAACAACGTTTAAATGGGTTAACCAGCTATGCCGCCTTTATTGGCAGCAGTAATAAGAGAAGTAAAACGGTAACTGTTGAGAACTTATTGGCTCTTGAAAAGGTAAGCCATGGCTGTATACAGCGCTCTCATTTGATTATGAACTAATAAGTTTGCTATTTAACGAATATAAAAAAGGTGCTCACAGTTACTGTGAGCACCTTTTTTATGCATTGATGTAACCAAAAACCACTCACCGATAATAATTCGGCGAGTGGGTCGTTTTTATTTTTTAGCATCTTCTTCGCGAGCAATCGCACGATAACCGATATCATTGCGATGGAACATACCATTCCAGCTAACCTGTTTAGCAAGCTCATAAGCGCGTTGTTGAGCCTCTGAAACGGTGTTACCTAATGCGGTCGCACATAGTACACGACCGCCAGATGTGACCACTTCACCGGCTTCATTGTTGCTGGTGCCAGCGTGGAAGATTTTCTCACCTTCCACTTCTGCGCCGCTTGGTAGGCTAATGACATCACCTTTGGCGTAATCAGCAGGGTAACCACCCGCAGCCAGTACGATGCCAATCGAAGCGCGAGGGTCCCAGTGAGATTCCGCTTCATCTAATTTTTCATCAATCGCCATTAAGCAAAGCTCAACTAAATCTGATTGCATGCGCATCATGATAGGTTGCGTTTCTGGATCGCCAAAGCGGCAATTGTATTCAATCACTTTTGGTGTGCCATCTGCCATGATCATAAGGCCAGCGTAAAGGAAACCTGTGTATGGATAACCTTCAGCATCCATACCGCGCACGGTTGGGTATATGACTTCTTCAAGTACACGTTCATGGATTTCAGGTGTCACTACAGGGGCTGGAGAATACGCGCCCATGCCGCCAGTGTTTGGTCCGGTATCTTTATCGCCAACACGTTTGTGGTCTTGGCTCGTCGCCATTGGCAGAACGCTTGAACCATCAACCATCACGATAAAGCTGGCTTCTTCACCATCAAGAAACTCTTCAACCACCACGCGACTACCCGCGTCACCAAAGGCATTGCCAGCCAACATATCTTGAATGGCATCTTCAGCTTCTTGTAGCGTCATCGCAACAATCACGCCTTTACCAGCTGCAAGACCATCCGCTTTAATCACGATAGGGGCGCCTTTCTCACGCACATAAGCCAATGCTGGCTCGATTTCCGTGAAGTTAGCGTAATCAGCCGTTGGGATCTTATGACGCGCTAGGAAGTCTTTAGTGAACGCTTTAGAGCCTTCAAGTTGCGCCGCATCTTTAGTCGGGCCAAAGATAGGCAGTTTTGCCGCACGGAAAGCGTCAACCACACCAATGACCAGCGGTGCTTCAGGGCCAACAATCGTCAGTTCAATACTGTTGTTTTGAGCAAATTCAACTAAGCCTTCAATATCTTCAACGCCAATGTTGATGTTTTCCAATTTTGGCTCAAGCGCGGTGCCGGCATTACCCGGCGCAATGAAGATTTTTTTAACATTTGGGTTTTGTGCTGCTTTCCAGCCTAGTGCGTGTTCGCGGCCGCCGGCGCCGATAATCAGAATTTGCATATGTAAGGTATCCCTAAAATTAATTTTTATTTAGATCCGTTTTTTGGAGCCGTCATTCCGTACATGAGCCTAAGCGAAGAAGATACGGAATCTTATGAAGCGCACTGGGGATGGACCTGTGCGTTTGTTGCATAAGATCCCGGATAACTCGTTCCTCGTTTCCGGGATGACGACAAGAAGGGCATCTAAATTTATCAAACCGTTTTTCGACATAATTGGAAGAGTTATTACACTACTCCTCAATTATACGATCTTTACTCAAAATAGTTGGTGTTGTGGCTAGGCTACAATTGAGCTCATCTTCGGGAGCATAGCTCGCTATGTGACCGGAGTGAGTGAAAGCAGTTAACAACGCCACAACGCCAAATATGAAGAGTTAAATTAGTGACGGAAATGACGCATGCCGGTAAAGATCATCGCCATGCCGTGTTCATCGGCTGCGGCAATCACTTCATCATCACGCATTGAACCGCCGGGCTGAATCACGCACTTAATGCCAGCTTCAGCTGCAGCGTCGATACCATCACGGAATGGGAAGAATGCATCCGATGCCATCACACAACCTTCAACCTGTAGACCTTCGTCAGCCGCTTTAATGCCAGCAATTTTTGCTGAGTAAACGCGGCTCATTTGGCCAGCGCCCACACCAATCGTCATATCGCCTTTTGAGTAAACAATCGCATTCGATTTCACGTATTTCGCCACTTTCCAGCAAAATAGCGCGTCTTTTAGCTCTTCTTCCGTTGGTTGACGTTTCGATACCACGTTAAGGTCATCCAGTCCTACCATACCTTGATCACGATCTTGGACCAGTAGGCCACCGTTAACACGTTTAATATCAAATTCAGTGGTTTTGCTTGTCCATTCGCCACATTCTAGTAGACGTACGTTCTTTTTCGCTTCCACAACTTTAATCGCTTCTGCTGAAACAGACGGGGCGATAATCACTTCAACGAATTGACGCTCAGTGATAGCGGTTGCTGTCGCGGCATCTAATTCACGGTTAAACGCGATGATGCCACCAAATGCTGATGTTGGATCGGTTTGATAAGCGCGGTTATAAGCTTCTAGAATGTCTTTACCTAGCGCCACACCACAAGGGTTGGCGTGTTTTACGATCACACAAGCTGGCTCATTGAATTCTTTCACACACTCAAGGGCTGAGTCCGTATCGGCAATGTTGTTGTAAGACAGGGCTTTACCTTGGATTTGGCGAGCGGTAGAAACGGATGCTTCTTGAGGGTTAGCTTCTACATAGAATGCCGCAGCTTGGTGGCTGTTTTCACCGTAGCGCATGTCTTGTTTTTTCTCGAACTGTTGGTTGAAGGTGCGAGGAAATTTAACTTTATTTTTAGGAGAAGGAGCTGCATCACCTTCTTTATTGTCCCCGTAAGAAGGAACCATAGTGCCGAAGTAATTAGCGATCATGCCATCGTAAGCGGCTGTGTGTTCAAAGGCAGCAATCGCTAAATCGAAACGGGTTTCTAAAGTCAAAGACGTGTCGTTAGCATCCATTTCAGTAATGACGCGATCGTAATCGTGCGCATTCACCACAATCGTTACATCTTTGTGATTTTTCGCGGCAGAACGAACCATCGTTGGTCCACCGATGTCGATGTTTTCAACGGCATCTTCTAGTGTGCAGCCTTCTTTTACGACTGTTTCTGCAAATGGATAAAGGTTAACCACTACGATATCAATTGGGTTGATGCCGTGTTGTTCCATTACCACTTCATCCGTACCACGACGGCCTAATACGCCACCATGTACTTTCGGGTGAAGGGTTTTAACGCGGCCGTCCATCATTTCAGGGAAACCTGTGTAATCAGAGACTTCTGTAGCGGTGATGGCATTATCTTGTAGCAGCTTAAAAGTACCGCCAGTGGAAAGAATTTCAACACCACGTTCAGTCAGTGCTTGAGCGAATTCTACAATACCAGTTTTGTCAGATACGCTGATTAAAGCGCGGCGAATTGGGCGAGCGTTTTGCATGGCTTCCATATTCCTTAAATCACGGAGTTAAAAATAAAGATGTTTGCCAAAATAGGCCTAAATAAGCACGACTTTGGTAAAAACCTTTATGATTGTAGAGTGGTGCAAATCGCGAACCATACTCCAAGATTTGATGGCGCACATTCTAACTAACTTCAGACTAAAAAGCTCGCGCAATCGTTTGGCTTTTTCGTTTGTTAATAAATATCAGTAGGTTAATCTTTGAATATATCGCGGAAAAAGTGGCCGGTTTCTTTAGCCGCATCGCGAGTAGCATGACCAATCGTTCGGCCAGCTTCTTTGGTGGCTTGAGCGGCATCACGCGCGCTTTCTTTGAACTCTTGTTTATCTTGGCTTGCGCAACCGAGAGTCAATAAAGTAGAGCATATCAAGATAGCTTGAATAGTGAGTGTTTTCATTTCGATCCTTAAAATGAATAAGTGGTGTGTAAATAATAACCTCAATAGTATCTGGTGTTAAGTCAGGTTTTTATCAAGCTGAGTCGCGTAAAATTATGGTAGGAGAAATAATGATACGTTGTGGCGGTAGATGTGGCTGCTTCATTTTTCTGACCATTTGCAGTGCGGCTTGTTGGCCTATCTGTTTGGTTGACGTATTCACAAAGCTGAGTGAAGGGGTTGTGAGTTCTGCTTCTGCAGCATCATCAAACCCAAGAAGGGCAACTTGTTGGCCGATGTAATTATCTTTCCCTATGGTTTTTCCCGCCGCTTGAGCACCGTAAATAGCACCAATGGTTGTCGCGGAGCGATGGCATAAAATAGCTGTGATTTTCGGATGTTTATTTAACAATTTTTGTGCGGCATCGGCGGCCGACTGTTGGCGTTTGTCGCATTCTACGACCCATTCATTTTTAAAGGGCAGACCATATTGCATTAAGGTTGAGCAATACCCTCCAATGCGTTCGGCTCGAGTTAGGGAGCCACTGGTTCCACCTAAGTAAGCAATATGGCGATGGCCTTGAGCGATTAAGTGTTGGGTGGCTAGTGTAGCAGCGTGAGTGTTATCTGGGCCTACGTAGTCAATCTTGGCGTTTATGTCGGCTCGGGCAATGCTGATGGCCGGAATATTCGCTTGTTCGATAAGATCAAGACACGATTGTGTTCCCTCGCGGACAGGGCAAAACACAATGCCTGCGACACCTTGTTGGATCATCGATTGAATGCAATGAAGCTGTTTACTTTTATCGTTACCCGATTGGGCGAGAAACAGCATATAGCCTTGTTTTTCTAATTGATCACTTAGACCAGCCGTGATGCCCATATAAAAGGGATCGGTAATGTCTTTCAGCACTAATCCAATGAGATTGGACGTATGTGATCGTAAATTCGCCGCCGCGGTATTACGTACGTACCCTAAGGTCTCGATTGCTTGATTGACTTTACTGATAGTCGCTTCAGAAATTCGGCCTTTACCACTTAATGCCAGTGATACGGTAGAAACAGAAACGCCAGCATATTTGGCGACATCGGTGATTTTCGGTTTGGGTATGCTCATTGTCCGCTAAATTAATAAAAAGTGCATGAAGATAGATTCTTTTATCCGGATCACAAAATCAAACAATGCTTGTTTTGGTCGTAAATAACCGTGATCAAGTCTGCAAAATATGTAGGTAAAACGTTTTATCCTTTATTTCTAATTTTAAAACAATGCTGACACTCAATCACTTTGTACCGTGTCGGCATTTTTTAAATATAATTTGATAAAACGTTTTAGCAGTCTTTTTATCATCGATTTTATAACGAATACGTTATCACTTGGAGTGACAAACTATGTCTAACATAAAGAAAAAAACCACCATGTGGGAGTTTTTCCAAAGCCTGGGAAAAACCTTCATGCTACCGGTGGCACTGCTTGCCTTTTCAGGAATTTTGCTTGGTGTCGGTAGCTCTCTCTCGAGCTCTGCTGTGAAGGAAAGCCTCCCTTTCTTAGACAACTTTGTCCTTCAAATGATTTTCTTATGGATGACCAAGATCGGTTTAGTCGCCTTTATCTATTTACCGGTGATGTTTGCGATTGCGATTCCTCTGGGATTGGCTCGTGAAGAAAAAGGGGTGGCGGCTTTCTCTGGTTTTGTTGGTTTTGCAGCTCTGAACTTGTCGGTCAACTTTTACTTAACTGTAGCGGGAGTACTGGGTAATCCGGAGCTTGAAACGGCTTATGGCGTTAAATCGATTATTGGTATTCAATCGATTGATACGGGGATTTTGGGTGCGGTTATTGTGGGGATTATTGTGGCGAAGCTGCATGCCCGTTTTTACACTTATAAGATGCCCGATTCCCTTGCCTTTTTCGGTGGGGCCCGTTTTGTGCCTATTATTACATCCGTCGTTTTAGGTCTGGTGGGGCTAGCGGTTCCGGTAGTTTGGCCTTACTTTGCGATGGGGATTAATGGTATTGGGTCGGTTATCTCTCATGCGGGTCCATTTGGCCCATTCCTATTCGGTACTGGTGAGCGTTTACTTTTACCGTTTGGTTTACATCATATTCTTGTCGCATTAATTCGCTTTACAGAGGCAGGTGGTACGCTGCATGTTTGTGGGCAAGAGGTGAGTGGTGCATTGAACATCTTCTATGCGCAGCTTTCTTGTTCAAGCGTGACCAACTTTGATCCACAAGCGACGGCGTTTTTGTCTCAAGGTAAAATGCCAACCTTCTTAGGTGGTTTGCCGGGTGCGGCGTTGGCTATGTATCACTGTGCTCGACCTGAAAACCGCAGCAAGGTAAAAGCATTATTACTTTCTGGTGTGGTGGCGTGTGTCGTGGGTGGTATTACCGAACCACTTGAGTTCCTCTTCTTATTTGTTGCGCCGGTACTGTATTTTGTACACGCTATCTTAACTGGCCTTGGCTTTATGGTGATGGGCTTGTTGGATGTCACGATTGGTAATACCGATGGCAACATTATCGATTTCTTCATCTTTGGTGTACTGCAGGGTACCAAAACGGAATGGTATTTAGTACCGCTTGTAGCTGCGGTGTGGTTTGCGGTGTATTACGGTGTATTCCGTTTTGCAATAACTCGCTTTAATTTGAAAACGCCTGGACGTGAAGTAGAAACCAATGATGAGCTAGCTTTTGCTGCTGAAATAAAAGAGAGCAAGTTAGGTTACAAAGGTGACATTATTCTTGAAGCATTGGGTGGCGCGAAGAATATTACCTCGCTTGATAACTGTATTACTCGCCTTCGCATGTCGGTAGAAGATATGTCTTTGGTCAATGACGCCATATTGAAAGCCAATGGCGCATTGGGTGTGGTTAAGTTAGATGACCATAATTTACAAGTTGTGATTGGCCCACAAGTTCATATGGTTAAAAATGAAATGCAATCGCTCATGAATGCCTCTGCGTAAAAAGAGGTGAATTAGTCTATTAAGGGAGGAGATTTCGACTCCTCCCTTTTTTGGGTTTATCTTAATACCTTTGCAGCTTGAGGTGAGAGCTGCAAAGGTATTTGGATCGATGGTTGAGGTTAGTTATGTTTGATTTCTCGCAAGTGGTGAATCGCCATGGCACATTTTGTACTCAATGGGATTATGTTCAAGACCGGTTTGGTCATGCCGACTTATTGCCGTTTACGATTTCTGATATGGACTTTGAAACCGCGCCTTGTGTATTAGCTGCGATTAAAAAACGTATGGAACACGGCGTACTTGGTTATAGCCGTTGGAATCATGATGAATTTAAGTCTGCCGTGACAGGTTGGTTTGGGCGTCGTTATCAAGCCAAGTTAGATAATGATCACTTAGTCTATGGTCCATCGGTCATTTACATTATCTCACAGCTTATTTTGCAATGGAGCAAACTGGGAGATGGTGTGTTAGTACACACTCCGGCTTATGATGCCTTTGGCAATATGTTATCGGCAAACTACCGTCAAATGCTGACTAGCCCTTTAATAAAAACCCAAAGCAGCTATGAAATAGACTGGCCGCAATTTGAAGCTCAAGTCGCGTTGCCGCAATGCAAAATCTTACTGCTTTGTAGTCCACAAAACCCTACAGGTCGAGTGTGGACACTCGATGAGTTGCAACGCATGGCACAAATTTGTCAACGTTATGATGTGAAAGTTGTTTCCGATGATATCCATATGGATATGGCGTTTGAGCGTTACATCCCTTGGTCGCAAGTGGCTCCAGATGACCAATGGGCATTGGTGAGCTCTGGATCTAAGTCATTCAATATTCCGGCTTTAACGGGAGCGTATGCTTTTATTCCGAGCCAAGATGATCGTAATGCTTATCTTAATCAGTTAAAAGCCGCGCATGGTTTATCTTCGCCTTCGATTCTTGGGGTGATCGCGCACATTGCCGCTTATCAACAAGGTGAGGAATGGTTAGAAGCCTTGAAGGTTTACCTACATGGAAATCTCAAATACGTTGCACAGACACTCAATGAACACCTACCAGAGCTGAATTATCAGGTTCCTCAAGGCACTTACTTAGCATGGTTAGATTTAAATCCATTGAACATTGATATGGATAAACTGCAACGGATTTTAATTGAAGATCATAAAGTGGCAATTATGCGTGGCGATACCTATGGCAAAGAAGGGCAAGGTTATATTCGCCTAAATGTGGGGTGCCCACGCAGTAAAGTGGAAACTGGATTGAATGCATTAATTGGTGCGATTGAGCAGCTGAAGTCTCGTTCATCACGGTGAAAAGTCTCCCAACCACAGAGGTTGGGAGGAATCTTGATAAGTCTTTATTTACGAGTGCTGGACAGTGATGGGCTCGCAGTGGATGATTGAGGTGATGACGGCATATTCGCTTTGGGTTTCCGCTGCGCCAACGTTAAGCCTGCAAATACCAGTGCGCCGCCAATAAGATGGTATTGAGTGGGATGTACGCCCAGTAAAACAATGCTGATGCTAGCGGTAAAAATAGGCACTAAGTTCATGAATAAAGTCGCACGTTCAGCGCCAATTAATGCGACGCCTTTTAACCAACACCAAGGGGCGATGATGGAAGCGGCCAGCGCGGCAAACCCTACCATAGGCCAAGCCTTTATTTCGATTCCCCAGTGTTGGCTTGAAAACAATAAAGGCAGTTGCAGAAGCGCGCCAAGAAACACTTGGCAATAGACCGCACACCAGGTGGTTAAAGGTAACTTCCAACGGCTTAGCAAGACGGAATACAAGGCATAAGCACAAGATGCCGCAAGCATCAACAGATCACCTTGTTTTAAGCCTTGGCTAACAATGTGTATTGGGTTGCCTTCACTGAGCATGTAAATTAAGCCACAGAATGAAATCACTGCACCGAGTAAAGTCATTTTATGCAACTTAGCACCTAAGAGTGGCACAGCGAGAAATAAACCAATCAGCGGCATTAACGATAAGAAAATAGCAATGTTGGTGGCGCTGGTGGTGTAAGCCGCGTAATAGGCCAAGCTTTGATTGAGAACCATACCTAAAGAAGCCAGTATCGTTAATTTCAATAAGCATTTTTTGACTGCCGGCCATTGGCGAGACACTTCCATTAAACAAAAGGGTGTGAGAACTAGTAATGCCACAAACCAGCGATAAAATGCGATGGTGCCAGGCTCAATGGTTGCCGTTGCCATTTTACTGACGACCGCATTAGTTGCCCATATTGCGACAGCGATGATCGGAAATAAACTGCGAACAAATAAGGTTTTGGAGTCTGTTATCATGGTTGTTCCTCCTTGAAGAAACTTGTTATACCTTGATGGTAAAACGTTTTATCAAACTGAATATGCAGTGTGGCATGAAAGAAATAAAAGACCGTAGGTTGAATCGGACACTGAATAGGTCGATTCAGACAAGCTGATGAATGGAGTGGAATGATGACAAGCAATCAAATGAGTGGCAACCCAACCTTTATGCCTAAATTGGTCGATCAATTGCCAAGCACTGTATTCATACATTACTTTCACATTGCTGGTGGCACAGAAACTTTGCCGCACCAACATAATTGGGGGCAAATTCATCTCATTAAACAAGGCGTGTTAGAGATGGAAGTGAATGGTCGAAAAATGGTATCACCTGCCGGTTATGCTATTTGGACTCCCGCTAATGTGTTGCATCGTGCTTTTAACCGAAGGGATGTTGAGTATTGCGCAATTAATATCGATATTGCCCGTTCGGGAGGGCTACCTAATGAGGCTTGTATGATTGCCTTACCATCTTTAGTGCTTGCGATTATTGACGATTTAACCACTCGTCAAGTGGATAAAATTGAAAGCCATCAAGACAAATGTTTAACTGATGTTTTGCTTGAGAGGTTAGCTAACGCTCACAAAGTAGATGATTTCCTACCCACAACGCAAGATGCTTTATTACAGCCTATCCTGCGCGCCTTAGAGGATAATCCCGCCGATGACCGCAGTTTGTCTGATTGGGCTAAATCGGTGTTTTCGACTGAGAGAACCTTAACTCGTCGCTTTCAAAAGCAATTGCGCATGAGTTTTAATGAATGGCGACAACGCTTAAAAGTCGTGACGGCTTTGCAGTTGCTTAAGAAAAATGACTCAATTAATCAAGTAGCTTTCTTGTTAGGTTATAGCGACGCATCAGCTTTCATCAAAATGTTTCGTCGTCATACAGGGCTAACCCCAGCTGTTTACCGCCAACAAGTTAGTGGTCTTCAATCCCATTCAAACGAGTAAGAAAGAGACCAATATGGGTATCATCAATCGATTAAAACAACGGCTTGAAAGCCTACAAAGTAGCGAAAATTTCCGCTATTTAGAACAATTAAGTGATGAGAAATTAAAAGCCTTAAGCATAGATGGCGAATCAAAAGCGCAAAAACACGCCGCGCAGCAAGAGTTGTTAAAAAGGGCATTGCGCCAAACGTGAGTTAATGCATTGTTGGGGTATGATTGTTATCCGCATGATTGCACTGATAGTGATAACTCCGCTTGTTTTGGATATTCAGCTTTGTAGAAAAGAGACTTCTTGCTTATTTTTAGGTACTCACAAGAGTAAATAATAAACAAGGAGCTGTTTGAATGTATCGTCATTATAAAATATCGAAAATAGCCGCTTTAATCGGCTTTAGTGCTGCACTGGGAGGGAATATATCTTCGGCTTTGGCGCAGGATGCCAATGTACCGAGAACAGCATTTGTACATTTATTTGAATGGCCATGGGCTGATATTGCCACGGAATGTGAAACTGTTTTAGGGCCAAAAGGTTATTCAGCGGTTCAAGTGTCCCCTCCGAACTTGAGTATAGATGGCTCGGCTTGGTGGACGCGTTACCAACCAGTAAGTTATGAAATTTCAGGGCGAAGTGGTGATCGTAATGCCTTTATTAATATGGTTCAACGCTGCAAGACATCAGGCGTTGATATCTATGTTGATGCGGTGATTAACCATATGGCCGCTTGGAATCGAGACTTCCCCCGAGTGCCTTATTCCTCTAATGACTTTAATAACTGCACGACGCCAATCAATTATCAAAATCGTTGGCAGGTGCAAAACTGTGATCTTACTGGGTTGAATGATTTAAAGACTGGGTCGGATTATGTACGTCAAAAAATTGCCGATTACCTCAACGATATGACGCAAATAGGGGTGGCTGGTTTTCGAATTGATGCCGCCAAACATATACCTAACGAAGATATTGCCGCGATAAAATCTAAGCTGACGGGCAGCCCTTATATTTTCCAAGAGGTAATTGGTGCCTATGGTGAACCTATTACGCCATTTGAATACACAGGAAATGGAGATGTGACGGAATTTGGCTACGAAAGGGCGATCGGGGATAAATTTCAAAATGGAGGAATTAACGAGTTAAAAGATTTAAAAACATGGCCGGGCATGCTACCAAGCGATAGTGCAGTAGTCTTCGTTGCTAACCATGATGATGAACGACACAATGAAGGGGCCACGTTAACCCATTTAGATGTAGGTGATTTGTACTATATCGGAAATATTTTTATGTTGGCTTACCCATATGGCTACCCGAAGGTGATGTCGGGTTATTATTTTGGCGGGAATTTTGATCAAGGCCCACCAAGTTCAGGCGCTAACTTTGGCAATGCATGTGGATTTGATGGTGGAGATTGGGTTTGTGAGCACCGTTGGCGTGGTATCGCCAATATGGTGTCTTTTCGAAATCATACCGCCAATGAATTTATGCTTAACAATTGGTGGGATGACGGTTATAACCAAATTGCTTTTGGTCGAGGCAGTTCAGGGTTTGTGGTGATTAACCGAGACGATAATAAGGCTATAAATAGAAGCTTCCAAACAGGCATGCCTGCGGGAGAATATTGCGACATTATTAACGGCAATTACGATGAAGCAACACATACGTGCAGCGGACCAACTATCTCGGTTAATGCCGAAGGTATGGCTTATTTTACCGTGAATACGGTTAGTGCCTCAGCAATACATATCGGTGCTAAAATTGGCGGTTGTTCAGGTAGTGAATGCAACCCCGATCCAAACCCCATTACGCTAGAAATAGCCAGTACAGCAGTCTGTTTGAGTAATGATCAAAGCTTTACGAATCCAACTGTGTATTTTTGGGGCTCACAACCTTCTGAACGCGTAGTAAATGCCACGTGGCCAGGAGAAAGTATGGTGAAAAAAGGAAATTATCATTGTTATGATCTTGGCGCAGAAGTTGATGCCATCAACATTATTTTCAATGATAATGGTGTCAACCAAACGGAAGATTTACGAATGCAAGGCAATCATTGTTACGATAACGGGACATGGAAATCGTTAGCGGATTGTGGCTTTAACGTGACGATTTCAAATCCTAGTTTACCGGTAAGTGACCTTGCTAAGGTGTGTTACGACAATAACCAATACTTCGATAGTCCGACAATTTACTATTGGAATGTAGTAACAGCATCAGGCAATAGCATCAGCGATGCAATTTGGCCTGGTGTGTCGTTAACGCAAGTTGGGAATCAATATTGTCATGAGTTCTCAGAATCAATTGAAAGTATCAATCTGATTTTTAGTAATAATGGCAGTAATCAAACCAGTGACCTTAACGCTACCAAACAAGCTACTTGTTATCAAAATAATACTTGGACAGCATTGGAGAACTGCATCTGACTTGTGCTTATACGTAAGTTATTGCAATAGCCTATTTTAAATGTGAAGAGAGCTTATCTTATATAAAGAAAGGCTTACGTATTAACGTAAGCCTTTTCATATTGAGCTAATGGGGGAGTTATGCTTTTAATAGCTCTTCAATTTCATTAGAAATAAATTGTGCTCGGGAGCCAAGGATTACTTGAATTCCGGTATCGCCGACATAAACCACCCCTTTAGCGCCTAATTGAGTGAGGCCATCTTTATCAATAAGATCACCTTGTTTAAGCTGCAATCGCAATCGGGTGATACAAGCCGTAGACGATTGAACGTTATCAAGCCCGCCCACGCTTGCGAGTACTTTGGTGGCCAATTCATTGTCTGAAATGTCATCAATGTTAGTCGTGATGGTGACACGCCCCGGCGTTTTTACATCTAACCTTCTGATTACAAATCGGAATACAGCATAATAGATGATCGCCATTGGGATGCCGACAATCACCGCGCTTAAATAATTGGTTTCAAAACCATTGAGTGATGGAACAATACCAAATGAGATGTAGTCAATTAATCCCGCTGAGAACGATTTCGCAATATGAGCATCTAATAAATACATCGCCATGTAAGACAGCCCCGCCATGATAGCGTTAAAGACGTACAAAATAGGTGCAACAAAAATAAAGGTGAATTCCACAGGTTCCGTAATGCCGGTTAAGAAACAAGTTAATGCAGCAGAAAATAAAATACCCGCGGCGATTTTTTTGTTTTTGGTGTGAGCTTCATGGTACATGGCTAAACAAGCCGCAGGCAGTGCAAACAGCATCAAAGGAAACTCGCCTTGCATAAACTTCCCGGCATTTTGGTAGCTATCAGTCGAGAAGGACTTCACACCTTCGGCAAGCATTTTGAACCAAATGGTTTGATCCCCATGAATAACTTGTCCTGTTGTCGTGGTGTATTCACCAAACGAATACCAGAAAGAAGGGTACCAAATATGGTGCAACCCAAGAGGGATTAACGCCCTTTCTGTTAAGCCAAAAATGAAGGTGGATAATGCTTGATTGCCACCATTGACGATGCCAGATAAGGCATTGATACCATCTTGAATATGCCCCCAAATATAAGGGAGTAATAAACCAAGCAAAAAAGAAAATAATGCTGTGGCGAGGGGAACAAAACGTTTTCCAGAAAAGAATCCTAGAAATTCAGGAAGCTGTATCGCATGGAATTTATTGTAGCAGTAGGCCGCTAAAATACCGGAAATTAACCCCCCAAACACACCCATTTGCAGGCTAGGAATACCAAGCACTAATGCATATTTTCCACCGGACATTGCCATTTCAGGCGTGATATTTAACATCGTGCCTATTGTGGTATTAATGATGAGAATAGAAACCGCAGCTGATAATGCCGCAATGCCCGATTCTCCAGCTAAGCCCACCGCCGATCCAATAGCAAATAATAAGGGTAAGTTATCAAAGATTACGCCACCTGCGTGCATCATTAATGGTAGGTCAAACTTGTCTCCAAACGCGAGCAATAAGCCTGCAGCGGGTAAGAGTGAAATCGGTAGCATTAACGCACGGCCAATTAACGATAATCTGGAAACGGCGCCAGTGAGTGATTTTATAAGATTCATAAATCATTTCCTCCTTGAATTCATGATAAGGAGATTATAAGAAGGGCCAAGTCAAGTAAGCGAAATAAAGCGATGTTTTTATTAAAAATTAAACGTTTTACTTTATAAATCGACTTTTTAGTTAAACGTTTTACTTCTCGAAAATTTTAATAAAATGGTTATTTATGATGAATGCTAGACGGGATCATCAGGCGAAAAGAAGGAGATTTCTCTTTGGGAGAGTCTTCGATTTCTTGGCTGACCTCAAAAAATCGTCGGCAAGCTTGAACGCCTATTTCCCCCAAATCGGCTGAAATAAATAAGGGTTGATAGTTAAAATTGAAGGTTGGTTTTGTATCCACAAAGCAGATCAAAGAGACGACTTTACCGAAGACTTGATCGTAGCCAACCTTGTGGCCTAAACGTTCAATGGCAATACACGCTTCACCGTAGGATTGAAGGTCATGGCAGATCACGGCCGAGATAGCGGCATCTTCTTTTAATAAATGGAAAATTCTTTCAGACAACCCTTCATCTGAATCCAAAACACAATGAATGCTTACGGATAAATTGGCGTGATTAAGGGCTTTAAAGTAGCCCGAAATTCGCTCTGCTCTGCACATTGAGCCGGTTTCGCCTCCGACATAGGCAACTTTTCTGTGACCTTGATTAATGAAATAGTCTGTTGCCATTCTTCCTGAGTTAGCGTGGTCGATACCGAGATAATCGACTTTATCGGTAAAGATAGTATTTTTTGATAAATCAATAATGGGTAAATCATCCGGGACAAAATCTAATGCCGCGTGATAACAAGCGCCTTCAGATAAACAGTAAAAGATACCATCAACCCCTTGGGATACGAGCTGATGAGTTTGCTCGGTGAGTTTTTTCCATTGATGATCGCATTGATAAATATTGATCAGATAATCTTGTTCTTGCAGTCTATCAAGCAAGCTTTTTAAAGCATGGGATGTGTATTCACAGCTTATGTCACCTACCACGATACCAACGGTTTTGCTGTATTTAGATCGCAATTTGGCGGCAAGGTGATTGCGTACATAGCCAATATCGTGAGCAATCTTAATGACTCTATCTCTTGTTTCGGGTGAAATATTTCCCTTGTTCCTTAATGCCATTGACACTGTTGTGGTTGATACTTCGGCTTTTTTGGCAATGTCTTTGATCGTAACTGTATTTTTCATGAACTCTGCTTGAATAGTGAAATATGGCCATCATCACGGCTTAGAGAGTCAACTATAGCTGATATTTTGCGGATTTATCTTGCATCTTCGAGAATGGTGAGAAGAAAGTTAATGGAGAAATTGAGAGAGTGTTATTAATTTATAAAAAGTAATGGTTTTGGATATGTTTGAAATAGATAGAAGTATTTCTTTTATAGAGTTTTCAATAATAGGAAAGGCTTACAAATCATCGTAAGCCTTTCTTATATCGAACTAACTTAATCTTAGTTCATGCCATATTTTTTCAATTTCTTGCGAAGCGTACCACGGTTGATACCCATCATGTTCGCTGCGCGAGTTTGGTTACCGCGAGTGTACTGCATAACCATATCAAGCATTGGTTGCTCAACTTCTGCTAATACTAATTCGTAAAGATCGTTAACGTCCTGGCCGTTTAATTGAGCAAGGTAGTTCTTTAAAGATGCTTTAACAGAGTCACGTAGTGGCTTCTGTGTGATCTGGTCTTGTGATGTGACAGTAGTAACTGTTAATGGTTCTGAAGTCAGATTTTGTTCGAACATAATTAGTCTTAGCTCTTCTTAATTATAATGCAACGTTATCTATATCGGTCGTTTAAAGCGATGACCTTAAATCAACTTGGATATATAAAATAACCTTTAAGCACATCAAGTTGCTGATCGGCATCCTCGATGGCATTGAAAATACGACGGAAGTCACCTGATTCGTCATGTTCTTTTAGGTACCAACCCACGTGCTTGCGCGCGATGCGAGGGCCTAAAAACTCGCCATAAAATTTATGCAGAGCCTGAACATGGCCGAGTAAGATGTTTTGCACTTCTTCTTTTGGAATCGGTGGCAAGTGTTCACCCGTCGTTAAAAAATGTTGGATTTGGTTAAAAATCCATGGTCGACCTTGGGCTGGTCTACCTATCATCAAAGCATCCGCACCGGTGTAATCCAGTACGTATTTCGCTTTTTCTGGGCTATCAATATCACCATTGGCAATCACTGGGATAGAAATAGCCTGTTTTACGGCTTTGATGCTGTCGTATTCTGCCTCGCCTTTGTACATGCAGGCTTTGGTTCTCCCATGGAGTGCCAAGGCTTGAATGCCACATTGTTCGGCCATTTTTGCAATCTCGACACAGTTTTTGTTGTCTGTATCCCATCCTGTGCGCGTTTTTAGGGTTACTGGAACCTCTACTGCGTTGACGACCGCGGTCAAAATCTGTTCGATGATGTCTGGGTGCTGCAGTAACGCGGAGCCTGCAAGTTTCTTATTTACTTTCTTAGCTGGGCAACCCATGTTGATATCGATGATTTGCGCACCGTTTTCAACACTGATTTGGGCCGCTTGTGCCATTAGCTGTGGATCTGCCCCTGCAATTTGTACCGAACGAATGCCCGATTCGCCCTCATGTACCATGCGTTGTTGGGATTTTGATGTGTTCCAAACTTTTGGATTCGAGGACATCATTTCACTGACGGCCATTCCTGCACCATATCGAAGGCACAATTCTCGAAACGGTCTATCGGTGACACCAGCCATTGGCGCCACAATTAAGTTGTTCGGTAATGTGTAGTTTCCGATTTTCAAAACAGCATCACAGTTCGTATCAGCAAGGGCGCGCATTTTACGCATTTTTTCGGGGCGTGAAAAGACTAATATTTGACCATTTCGCAATTAGTTTTACAAATTGTCTATTTTTCAGTCAATTAGCCTTAATAGTCGTAACGAATTGTTTATCGCATTCCATTACTCTGGTTTTTTTTGACCAGAAATTCGACACCACTCTTGCTGTTCAATGATTGGGTCTAGGTTGAATTGTTCGGCGTAATAGGTAGCCACGTCTTCCGCTTGGGAATCTAAGACGCCAGACATCGCCAGTAAGCCGTTTGGTTTGACTAAGCTGGTAATCACGCCAGAAAGATCACGTAATGGCCCTGCAAGGATGTTAGCGACGACCACATCGGCCACTAAACCTTCTGGTTGGTTCTGAGGAAGGAACAGCTCTAGTTGATCAGCAACACCATTTCGTCCTGCGTTGTCTTTTGAGGCGAGAATAGCTTGTGGGTCGATATCAATACCAATGACTTTAGCCGCGCCCAGTTTGATTGCTGCAATAGCCAGAATGCCAGAACCACAGCCAAAATCGATCACCGTTTTTCCTTTTAGAGCTAAGCCTTCTAGCCATTCTAAACAGACGGAGGTCGTTGGATGGGTGCCTGTACCAAAAGCAAGTCCTGGATCGAGCATAACGTTAACGGCTGTTGGATCGGGAATATCACGCCAGCTTGGGCAAATCCATAAGCGTTCACCAAATTTCATTGGGTGGAAGTTGTCCATCCATTCGCGTTCCCAGTCTTTGTCTTCGATTTGCTCAATTTTGTAAGCGAAGTCGTCATTCAACATATGGCTGTTTTTAATTTGAAACAGTACCTGTTGGGTATCTATTTCTGCATCGTATAACGCCAGAATATCGGTTTCGCCCCACAGACGTGTTTCACCCGGTAGTGGTTCAAATACGGGAGTATCTTTGGCATCGAGAAATGTAACGGATAATGCCCCCGTTTCTTCCATTAACATGTCGCCAATGGCTTCTGCGTTGGTGTCGGTAGCATTAAGTTTAATTTGAATCCAAGGCATGATGGTTTCGCTTATTGGTTGAGTTTATCGGCACAGGCACAAAGTTTACCATGAATGCTCTTTGCGCTTCTGTGCCAATTATACGAATTAAAAGTGGGATTGTGTGTGTATTTTGTTTGAATTAATCACTTTATGGTGATGTTTGGCTGCGAAACTGTTCGACAGTGATTGGGTTTGGTTTGATCTTGCTGCCCACAATAAAGGCGATAAGGCCAAATAATAGTGTTGGAACAATGGCGTGCATTCCTCCCATATCTGGTTTGAATGTACTGAATGCAATGTAAGAGAATAATCCAACCA
The DNA here is from genome assembly GCF_002218025.2 of Vibrio casei. NCBI lineage: Bacteria > Pseudomonadati > Pseudomonadota > Gammaproteobacteria > Vibrionales > Vibrionaceae > Vibrio > Vibrio casei. The sequence goes on from NZ_AP018680.1 coordinate 114,079, forward strand.
GCATTGATGCAAAAGCGCCTGTTGCGGAGGCTTTTTTCCAATATAAGCCCAAGACTAGCGGCCATAAGAACACCGCTTGCATGCCTCCGAATGCGAGTAAGTTGAGCCAAATGATCATATCTGGTGGATTAAGCGCCGCCACAAAGACTAAGGCTGAAAAAATCCCCGTTATCCATAATGATAATTTAGGCAGTGTTTTTTCCGCTTTTTCACCCTCGGCCATCGAAGGGTTAATGTAATTAATGTACAAGTCTTTCAATAGGGTTGCGGAAGCTTGAATTAGCTGTGAGTCGATGGTAGACATAATTGCCGCCATGGGGCCGGCTAAGAAAATACCGGCAACTATAGGAGGGAGAACCGTGATCATTAATGTCGGCATGATTTGGTCAGGGCTGGCGATATCCGGCACAATGGCACGGCCAAAAGCACCGGCTAAATGCATGCCTAGCATCAGCAGCGCCACCATAATGGTACTGATCACCATACCTTTATGCAGTGAACCGCTGTCTTTATAAGACATACAACGTACCGCGGCGTGAGGTAGGCCAATCACGCCAAAGCAGACTAGTACCCAAAAACTCATCATAAAGGGGCCAGTTAAGAAATGGTTGGGTCCATAGGGGGTAATGAGCGCAGGATCGATGGTGTGCAGGTCGGTCACGATTTCCCCAATGCTGCCACCGGCGTGCACAATGCCCACCAGTAGTGCGATGGTGCCAATTATCATCATGATGCCTTGCAGAGTATCGGTCATGACCACTGCGCGAAAGCCACCGATAGTGGTGTACAGACCTACGGTGATAGCAAATATCATCAAGCCGTGAGTATACGAAAGCCCTGTGACGGTTTGCAGCAAACGCGCACCGCCGACAAACTGAACCACCATAGTGCCAAAAAAGGCTAATAATAAAGATAACGAAGCAAAGACAACCACGCCTCTATTTTGATAGCGAGCGTAAAGAATGTCATTTAAGGTCAGGGCATTATGGCGACGAGCTTCAATCGCAAATTTCTTTCCTAAAACACCTAGCGTTAACCATGTGGCAGGCAATTGGATCATGGCAAGTAAAACCCACCCTAATCCCATCTTATAAGCTGCTCCCGGGCCACCGATAAACGAACTGGCACTGGCATAGGTAGCGGCAAGGGTCATGGCAAGTACAAAGCCACCCATACTACGTCCGCCGACGAGGTATTCATTTAAAAAACCTTGTTTATTGCTATGACGACTACTCCAAAATGCCAGAGCAAATACGGCGATCAAATAGAGGAATAATGGGATGAGGATTTGGTTATTCATGGTTGTCTTCTTGTTCTACTTCTAAGGACATATCTTGGTAGATCCATTTAACCATTGCCGCACATAATAAAGTAAAGACAATTGGGCCGATCACACAGGACATTAAAAACCAAAGTGGAAAACCAAAATACAAGCTAGGCATGCTGGAGATATCATCAGGGCTGGGCGCTAAGCCATAAGCGGAAACATACCACCAAACAAAATAAGCTAAAGCAAGCCCAATCGCCCATTTTGCTTCTTTGTGTGCTTGTTGATAACGAGCCTGTAGTGTTTTCATAGGAGATTTATCTTTACTGGAATGAAATGAAAAGAGGGGAAGCATTTTTTTTACAAACTATGGCAGGAAAGACAAATGGTCGCGGTTTCTAGTTTCTGGTACCGAGTTGTTAGGAAAAGAAAAGGATGTCATCCTGAAGCGACGAAGGAGCTATCAGGGATCTAGTTCAATAAGGAGATTAGATTCCTGATGTCTCCTACGGCTCCTCAGGAATGACGGTTTTTTTGGGTATAAAAGTAAGCAATAACTAAAAGATAGAGTTGAGATACTATTTAGGCAAAGAAATAATCCTCACGCAGCACGCAACCATCTTTTTGCTGTTCCAAGCGGCGAGCAGCGCCCGAGTCCCGACACCCGAAAACAAAAAAAAGACCGCAGTTTTCACTGCGGTCTTGATGTCTTCTGAATATAGGGCTAGCGAGAGGTTTAGTCTTGCAAGCCTAGCTTCTTCTCAAGGTAGTGAATGTTTGCACCACCGTGTTGGAAATTTTCGTCGTTCATGATGTCAATTTGTAGAGGAATGTTAGTTTTGATGCCATCAATGATGGTTTCACCTAATGCATTCTTCATACGGGCAATCGCAACATCACGGTTTTCACCGAAGGTGATGAGTTTGCCGATCATCGAATCGTAATGCGGTGGTACGGTGTAGCCCGCATAAACGTGAGATTCCCAACGAACGCCCATGCCACCAGGTGGGTGGAAATGTTGGATTTTACCTGGGCAAGGAAGGAAACGCTCTGGATCTTCTGCATTGATACGACATTCAACGGCATGGCCGCGGATTTTTATATCATTTTGTGTGAATGATAACGGTTGACCAGCAGCAATGCGCAACTGCTCTTTGATTAGGTCAATACCAGTTACCATTTCTGTCACCGGGTGCTCTACCTGAATACGCGTGTTCATTTCAATGAAATAGAACTCACCGTTTTCGTATAGAAATTCAAATGTACCGGCACCGCGGTAGTTGATCTCGATACAAGCACGAGTACAACGCTCACCAATGTACTGGCGCATTTCTTCAGTGATGCCCGGCGCTGGCGCTTCTTCCACGACTTTCTGGTGACGACGTTGCATTGAGCAATCGCGTTCACCAAGGTGGATAGCTCCGCCTTGTCCGTCCGCTAAAACTTGAACTTCAATGTGACGAGGGTTTTCTAGGTATTTCTCCATGTAAACCATATCGTTATTGAAGAACGACTTCGCTTCAGAACGCGTCATAGCGATCGCTTCAACTAAATCTTTGTCGCTGCGTACCACACGCATACCACGACCGCCGCCGCCGCCAGATGCTTTGATGATCACTGGGTAGCCAATACGTTTTGCAAACGCACGGTTTTTAGCATCATCGTCATCTAGTGGGCCGTCAGAGCCTGGTACACAAGGTACACCAGCTTTTTTCATGGCATTAATTGCAGACACTTTATCACCCATTAGGCGAATGGTTTCTGCTTTTGGTCCCACAAAAATGAAGCCTGAATTTTCGACTTGTTCAGCGAAATCAGCATTTTCTGATAGAAAGCCGTAACCAGGATGAATCGCCACAGCGCCACTGACTTCTGCTGCAGAAATGATACGAGGAACATTTAAGTAGCTGTCGGTACTGCGAGCAGGACCAATACAAATGGTTTCATCGGCCAGTAATACGTGCTTTAAATCACGATCAGCGGTGGAGTGAATAGCAACGGTTTTGATGCCTAACTCTTTACATGCGCGAAGAATACGGAGGGCAATTTCACCTCGGTTCGCGATGACTAATTTATCTAGCATTTATCTTGCCTCTTAATCGGTGCGATTATTCAATAATTACAAGCGCTTGATCAAATTCTACTGGTTGACCATCTTCTACTAAGATCGCTTTAATTACACCGGATTTGTCTGCTTCAATTTGGTTCATCATTTTCATCGCTTCAACGATACAGATCGTTTGACCTTCTTCTACCGTTTGGCCGACTTCGATAAATGATTTAGCTTCAGGGCTTGGTGAACGGTAGAAAGTTCCTACCATTGGAGAAAGCACTTTATGACCAGATTGAACCGGTGCTTCGGCTGGCGCTTCAACGGCTGCCGGTGCGGCTACTGGCGCAGCAACTGGTGCTGGAGCCGCTGCATATTGGATAGGTGCCGCAGGCGCTGCTTGATTGCTGTAGCGGTTGATACGTACTGATTCTTCACCTTCAGAGATTTCAAGTTCAGCAATACCAGACTCTTCTACTAGCTCAATAAGCTTCTTTATTTTACGAATATCCATAATGTGTTCTCTATTAGTTTAATTATTTATTTCAAGGTGATAATCAATTATCACCAAGGCTTTATGCATTATCGAAATGGTATCGACGCTGCTATAAGTTTCTGACCGCGTTTTCTTATTTAACGGACTCTGGCATTCAATACTTAAGTCTTTGGCTATATAAGCATTAATGGTTTGGTCTCGTTAAATGGGAAAATGCCGCCGACAGTGCAAATTGGTAACCTTGTGCGCCTAATCCACAAATGACGCCGACCGCTTTATCGGAAAGATAAGAATGGTGGCGGAAAGGTTCACGTGCATGAACGTTAGACAGGTGCACTTCAATAAATGGAATATTGACCCCAAGCAACGCATCGCGCAATGCCACACTGGTGTGGGTAAAGGCGGCTGGGTTGATGACGATAAAGTCGATATTGTTATGGGCAGCATGAATCGCTTCAATCAACTCGTATTCACGGTTTGATTGTAAGTGAGACAGTTGAATACCTAACTCTTTCGCTTGCGCTTCTAAGTTGGCAACAATATCGGGCAATGTGTGAGAACCGTAATGCGTCGGTTCACGTAACCCGAGCAAATTTAAATTCGGCCCATTTAAGACTAGAACTCGTAAGTTTGCTGACATTGTGTGGGTAATATCCATTAAAGTGAATGTAAAATGCATCATGTCATAATTTTCATCAATTGCTAAGTAAGATAGCAAAAAAAATGACCATGCATCCACTAATTTGGCCAATTATAGCTAAATCAACGCAAATCGCAGCATTTTACTGGTCTAATGACTTGTTTTGGCCGATTCGTGTCAACTTCAAGGTTTTTTTAAGCTCTGCCCACTTTAAGAGGGGCTTTAGTTTAAATTTAGTCCAAATGATGACATTAGCCGATTTTGATTTGGCGTTATATTGGTATTGCTGAAATGATTATCAATAATTTGCCTTAACGGATTACAAATAAAAACCGCAGCCTAGGCTACGGTTTGTTATGAAGCATGCGGCGATCGGTGAGTATTAAACCAAGTTCGCTTTTTCTTCGATAAGCTTGTCCACCACACTTGGATCGGCAAGAGTGGAGGTGTCGCCTAAATTGCCGGTATCGCCAGTCGCAATTTTGCGTAAGATACGACGCATAATTTTACCTGAACGCGTTTTTGGTAAAGAGTCTGTCCAATGTAGGACATCTGGCGTGGCAATTGGCCCTATTTCTTTACGAACCCAATCTTTCACTTCTTTATGTAATTCTGCTGACGGGTATTCACCATCGTTTAACGTGATGTAAGCGTAAATGGCTTGTCCTTTAATATCGTGAGGAATACCGACAATCGCCGCTTCCGCAATTTTATCAAATGCCACGAGCGCCGATTCAATTTCTGCGGTACCCATACGGTGGCCCGATACATTTAGTACGTCATCAACACGGCCGGTAATCCAGTAATAACCATCTTCATCACGTCTTGCACCATCACCTGTGGTGTAAACATCTTTGAAGGTTGAGAAATATGTTTGCTCGAAACGGTCATGATCACCATAAATGGTGCGCATTTGCCCTGGCCATGAATCGGTGATGACTAAATTACCTTCTGTTGCGCCTTCAATCACATTCCCTTCGTTATCGACCAATACAGGTTGAACGCCAAAAAATGGGCGAGTGGCTGAGCCTGGTTTTAAATCGGTTGCGCCTGGTAGTGGTGAAATTAAAATGCCACCGGTTTCCGTTTGCCACCATGTATCGACAATTGGGCAACGTTCATCTCCAATGGTTTTGTAATACCACTCCCACGCTTCTGGGTTAATAGGTTCTCCCACTGAACCCATAATGCGCAAGCTTGAACGTGATGTGCCTTTAATGGCTTCATTACCTTTTGCCATTAGGGCGCGGATAGCTGTTGGCGCGGTGTAAAGAATGGTCACGTTATGTTTATCGACCACTTCGCTCATGCGACTGGTGTTTGGATAGTTTGGTACACCTTCAAATAAAATGGTTTTGGCACCATTAGCCAATGGTCCATAAACCAAATACGTGTGGCCTGTGATCCAACCCACATCAGCGGTACACCAAAAAACATCGCCTTCTTGATGATCGAATACGTATTTGAACGTCATGGCGGCGTAAACAAGATAGCCACCTGTGGTGTGCAAGACGCCTTTCGGTTTACCGGTTGAACCGGATGTATAAAGAATGAAGAGTGGATCTTCGGCGTTCATGGGCTCTGGTGCGCACTCACTCGATGCTTGCTCTGTTGCTTCGTGCCACCAAATATCACGTTCAGCGTTCCATTCCACATTACCACCTGTGCGCTTAAAGACGACAACACTTGAGATATTGGTATCAGGATTTTTCAAAGCTTGGTCAACATTGGCTTTAAGAGGGACTGCGCGTCCACCACGTACCCCTTCATCTGCGGTAACAACCAGTTTAGCGTTAGAATCAATAATACGACCAGATAATGCTTCAGGAGAGAAACCACCAAATACGACGGTATGAATCGCGCCAATACGGGTGCAGGCCAGCATAGCAACGGCGGCTTCTGGTACCATTGGCATGTATAGGCAGACGACATCGCCTTTTTTGATACCTTGTGCTTTTAATACGTTAGAAAAACGACAAACTTTTTCGTGGAGCTGTTTGAAGGTAATTTGAGCATCATCGTTTGTATTGTCACCTTCCCAGATGATGGCAACTTCATCACCACGCTCGGCTAAATGACGATCAATACAGTTGGCTGAGACATTAAGTTGACCATCTTCAAACCATTTAATATCAATATTACCAGGCTCAAAAGATGTATTTTTAACTTGAGTGAACGGTTTCATCCAATCAAGAATTTTACCGTGCTTACCCCAGAATCCTTGCGGATCATTAACCGATTCTTGGTACATCGACAAATACGTATCGTTATCGGCGTGAGTATGCTTTTTGATATTGTCTTTGACGGGATGAATATGGACTTCACTCATTGTACTCTCCTTGCATGAGATGGACTCAATTCCTTTGGGTGTCGTTTTTTAATTGGAATCGTTCATTCGTTAAAATTGTTATTCACTGTAATCTCTGTTTTAACTCTCTGCCTCTCAAGGTTTTTCCACAATTAGACTTTAGGCTTATAGTTTGTAAATTAAGGCTTTTCTAAGCTTGAAAAGCAGGAAAATGAGAACTGAGTCTTAACTTTATCGTTTGAATATGACGTTTTATGTTTACTTTTTGTATGAAAAATTGGGGTTTGGCAGCGAACCATAGGTGAGACGTACATAAATTAATGCCGCCGTGATGGTGTCTTGCAAGGCATCATGGCGATCTTGAATGGGTAAATCTAAATGTTGGCAAATGGACTCTAAGCTTAAATCGCAATAAGCATTGGGCAGTAAGCGTTCAATTCTTTCATGGTAAAGGTGACTGACTTCAATGAGAGGATTCGGCAGAGGAAAGCCAAAATGTTTTTTATAAGCGCGGTCTAAAATCGTTTTGTCGTATCGAATGTGGTACCCAATGAGAGGGCGATTACCAATGAAATCGAGTAACTTTGTTAATCCTTCTGTTTCGGAGTAGCCATCTTCTAAATCGTGGTGACGCATTTTGTGAATACGAACCGATTGCTCGTTAAGCGATTGCGGTGCTTTTAAGCGGATATGAAAAGGCTCACTGGTGATGATTTTATTGTTGATGATTTTCGTGGCGGCAATCGTGACTAATTCTGCTTGTTTTGGGTTCAAGCTGGTGGTTTCGCAATCAAGTGATACGAATTCATCGTGAGGGACTTTGTGGAATAAAGGCTGATAGGGGGAGCCTTTGAGTTGGTAATACCACCATAACCGTTGTAATACATTCATAATCTACTCGCGAATTTGGTAATGATAGCGTAACCATTGTTTGAATTTTTTGACCACATGTAAGCTATGACGTAATAGATCACGGTCGGTGCGATTAAGCTGTTGAACGTCCAATTGATTATGGCTGTGGTTCAGACTAATTTGTTGGCTAAGCCGCCATTTAATAAATAACTTTAAGGCTTCAGATAGATTGTCAGCGGTCAGTTGTTCAAGTACGTTATACTGGCAAAGCTGGTCAATACGATCAAAGGTATTGGTTTCAGGTATACCAAACTCTAATGCAAGAGTACGAATACCATGAACAATAGGAAAAATGCCACCTTGTTTAATGTCGATGCCTTGTTTGCTGTGTTTTACATTTCCAAATAGGTTCAGCGGAACCGCAAACCCCACCGCAGGACGTGCAAATTCCATTAAGAGCAAAGACTGTTGCTGCATGCATTGTTGTAAATGTTGCTTTACTGGGCTGAGCAGGGCCTGGTTGCCTGCAATGGCGTGAGCATCAGCCATGATGGCAAGATTCATGACGGATTGAGGAGTATTTTGATCCACCCAGAATTGGATGTTTTTTTTCCAATTTAGTTGTGATTTAACCCATTCAGGGTTGTTCACCATCACCTTTCCTTTGCAAGGTGGGTAACCTAATTGTTGTAATGTTTGGCTAAACGTATCCATTAACGGGCCGAATTGGTGCCAATGCAATCCATCTTTGACTATTAGGGCATTATCTTGATCAGTTTTAAGAATTTGTTCCCCTCGACCTTCAGAGCCTAAGACCAGTAAGCAGCAGTGATCATGTAAATGGTGTGGCACAATTAGGGCGAAGGCTTTTTCTATAACTTGTTCGTTAACCGCGGAAATTAACTCCATGATGAACCGAGTCCTAATGCCATTTTTGTACAGTGTTTGTACTAATTCACGTTGTTTACTAGCGGCTAAGAGTAACTCTTCAATGGTGTTAGCGTTGGCGATGCGTAACGTTAAAACATGAGAATGGGTAGAAAATGCGCTTAATACTTGGGTTAGATGTAAAATGCCGACAATGGCATTACTTTGGGTGACCGCCAGTCTTTTACACTTATGACGGGTCATGCTGATCATCGCATCAAATAAGTAATCACCATGTTCGATAGCAATCACTGGCGTTTGAGCGATCGCTTTGACGTCGCTGCTTAAGCTTTTTTGTTGTAGAGCAAGGGCGTGCAGTAAGTCGGTTCTGGTGATAATACCAAATGCTTCAGATGATGGTAGAGGGACGAAAGCGGCATCGGTGTTATTTTGTTGCATCTGTTCGACAACATCTTGCAAGCTGGTATTAGGGGCAACCAATAACGGTGAATTATAAATATTGTTGTCGACCTTGGTAAGCATAAACTCGGCTAAATTTTGTTGCTTATGTGCGTTGTCTAGCAGTGTTTGTCGTTTGGAGAGGTTGTTATCAAAGTACCCAGAAAATTGAGGATTGGATTGATAAAGTTCGATGAAGATATTTTTCGGAAGCAAATACGCTAAAGTATCTTCCAATGCGGTGTAGCGGTGCTTCACTATGCCATCAATCTGTGAGCGTACGTCGAACAAATCTTCGGTTGAATAATGAGCAAAAACTTCTTTCCCATCATCATCGGTTTCTTCGACGATCCCTTTTATCATGATAAAAAGCGAATTGCCTGATTTTCCTGGAGTAAGAATAGTGTCAGCTTGGCGAAAATAAGCGACATCTAAGTGAGATCGAAGATATTGTTGCTCCTGCTTTGATAAGCGATCAAACGGCGCTAATGACATGTTGAACTTATCTGGCATGGAATACACTCACCAATAAATAACCTGATCATGAGTGTGTACATTTTTTTGCTCTCTCGCCAGACGACTTTGGTCTAAATAAGGTTGTAGAGGGAGTACATGCAAAGAAATAAAGATTAAATTCAATGAACTGGAATGCTATGACATAGTAAACTACGCCATTTAACGGCATAATGGCGATGATTGTATTTCACTTTAACGGCGTTTTTTTAACGGACTGAATATGCTTACACCTTCACCATTTGGTTGGATTTCTCAATATTTTCTCGGCTTCTTTTTTGCTTACGGTGTATACCTGCCTTTTTGGGGGTTGTGGTTTTCAGACCAAGGTGTGTCGGCGGGTGATATTGGTTTATTGGTGGGTATAGGTTTTGCTACTCGGTGTGTGACGAACTTACTGTTAACGCCAAGGCTACATAATGTTGAACATTTAATGCCAGCTTTGCGTATTTTGACGTTTATGGCACTGATTTTTTGTACATTACATTTTTTTACTGGTGGCAGTTTTTGGTTACTGGCGTTGGCGACGATTGGCTTTAACGCCTGCTTTGGCCCAGGTATTCCGTTGTCGGATGCGGTAGCCAATTATTACAGTAAATTGAATATCATTGATTACGGTCGAAGCCGTTTATGGGGCTCGGTTGCGTTTATTGTCGGGTCAACTGTGGTCGGTTATCTTGTTAATGGGTTTGGCTCTGATATGGTTGTATATACCGCCATGGCTGGTTTGTTATGTACTTTTATATTGTCATTGCGTTCCCCAACCATTCTTCCTCAAACTCAAATTGACACTCAACACGTTCCAAGACCGAAATTGTTCGAACTATTGAAGCAGTGGCCGGTGGTGAAGTTTTTGTTATTGGTAGCGCTGATTCAAGGCTCGCACGCTGCCTATTACAGTTTTAGTGCCATTCACTGGAAAGCGGTGGGAGTTTCTGAGTCAGTGATTGGGTATTTGTGGAGTTTTTCGGTGGTTTCCGAAGTTTTCTTGTTTGCTTTTAGCGGCCGATTGTTTGCAGGTTGGTCATTACGCACGATGTTTTTGCTTGCTTCTGTCGCGACCATAGTGCGCTGGAGTGGCCTTGCGATGACCAACGACATTTGGTTGTTGGCGTTACTGCAAACGTTGCACGGATTGACTTTTGCATTAACTCACTATGCCACTATTCGCTATATCCAGCAGGCTGATGACCGCCAAATGGTACCTTTACAATCCTTGTACAATGCGATTCCTCTGGGGGCTTTTGTTGCGATTATGACCGCTGTCAGTGGTTGGGGGTATGAATCTTGGGGAGCCGGTATTTTTTGGGTAATGGCGGGTATGGCGGCTATTGCTTTGCTGATTAAGCTAGATGAACCTAAATCCCTTTCTATCCACCGTGATGAAATATTATAAATTAATAGGTTGCCGGCTTTTTTATCCAGAACTTTAGGTTAAGTCGAATTTCGCATCTATCCCACAAATCACGGGGAAATAGATTGAGATGACTATAAGCCAGTAGCACAATGCGAAAAGAATATACACGGATGTATCATTTGAGGTGTTATGCAAGGATGGATAGTGATCCCAGTATCACTGGCGTATTTAGGGATACTGTTTTTAATTGCCTGGTATGGCGATAGGCAAAAAAGCTGGTTATTTCGTTGGCGACCTTGGATCTATAGTTTATCTATTGCGGTCTATTGTACCTCTTGGACTTTCTACGGCACGGTCGGTCAAGCCAGTGCTGACATGTGGTCTTTCTTACCGATTTATCTTTCACCTATTCTTGTTTTCACGTTTGGTTGGCGTATTTTAGCGCGACTTATTTTAGTCACTAAGCGAGAGCACATTACCTCGATCGCAGATTTCATTGCGGCTCGTTATGGTAAATCACAGGGCTTAGCCATTGTGGTGACCTTAATTGCCGTTATTGGCGTTCTTCCTTATATTGCTTTGCAACTTCGTGGAATCATCATGGGGCTGGAGTTAGTGGCGCCCAATTTAATGAATGAGCTTGGCTATCAGGATATGCAAGTCTCTTGGTTTGTCGTTGTCGTCATGGCGATCTTCACCATGCTGTTTGGTACGCGTCATATTGATAATACAGAGCATCATCGCGGAATTATGATGGCGGTGGCCTTTGAATCGGTTGTCAAGTTGGCCGCTTTTCTATCAGTTGGAATTTTTGTGGTGTACTTGATTTATCAAGAGCCGAATACGTCTATGATGGCACTGGCTAAGCAGTACTATCAATCGCCTAATATCCCCACATTACTCATCCACATGGTACTTACCATGGCGGCGATCATTTGTCTTCCTCGTCAATTTCACACTACGATTGTCGAAAACGATCAAGCGCGCGATTTGCATACGGCAAGGCGCGTTTTTCCTTTGTATTTATTATTAATGGGATTATTTGTGTTGCCGCTGTCTTTGGTTGGGCAATATTTATTAGCCGGCAGCAGCGCCGATGCGTATGTAATAAATGTGCCTTTGTCGGTTGGGGCTAACAATATTGCTCTGTTGGCTTATTTAGGGGGAACGTCTGCTGCCAGTGGAATGGTGATTGTCTCGACCATTGCTCTGACCATTATGGTGTCGAATGATTTGGTGTGGCCAATGTTGTTGCGCCGAATGAAGCTTTCTAATGCTAAGCCGGGCCAAATATCGGGTTTATTGTTGAATGTTCGCCGTGCTCTTATTGGGTTATTGTTACTGGGGGCTTGGGGCTTTTACCAAGTGCTTGATCAAGTTTCTTCGTTGTCGGTGATTGGGTTACTTTCTTTTGCGGCTATTGCGCAATTTGCTCCGGCTCTTTTAGGGGGGCTGTATTGGCGACAAGGCAATCGACAGGGCGTTTATGTTGGTTTAGGGTTGGGATTTTTGGTGTGGCTTGCGACATTAATGTTGCAGACCAATATGCTCGCAGGCAGTGAGGAAACCAATTTTTTAGTGTGGTTGTTAACGCCGCCAGAATGGCTGAAGTCGTTGAATTTACAATCCTCGGATTGGGGGATGGCGCTAAGTTTAGTAGTCAATACAATGGCTTATTTCGTGGTTTCTCAACTTACCCGTTCTAGTTTAAGCGATCGTCTGCAAGCGGCTTCTTTTGTAGGGACACCAATGCCTGAAAGTGAAGACGTGAGTATTTATCAAAGCCGAGTCAGTGTGATTGAATTGGAAATGCTGGCCTCGCGTTTTGTTGGACGAAAGCGTGCTCGAAATGCCTTTCAATTATTTTGGTCTCAGCAGCGTGAAATATCCTTACCACAACATCAAGCCTCGGCGCAGTTGATTCGTCATACCGAAAGGGTTTTGGCTGGGGTGTTTGGCGCTTCTTCCGCTCGCTTGGTGCTGACGTCTGCCTTGAAAGGTCGCAATATGCAACTGGAAGAAGTGGCCGCAATTGTCGATGAAGCATCAGAGTTATATGACTTTAGCCGTGGTTTATTGCAAGGCGCGATTGAGCACGTTAGCCAAGGCATTGCAGTGGTGGATAAACAACTGAGGCTGGTGGCGTGGAACCAGCGATATGTCGAATTGTTTGATTTTCCTCCGGGGTTAATTCAAGTCGGTAGGCCGATTGCCGATATTATTCGACATAATGCTCAACAAGGCTTATGTGGGCCTGGCGATCCCGAAATTCATGTACGGCGCCGGGTTGATCACTTAGGGCGTGGTACTAAGCATACCTCATCGAGAATTCGTGAAGACGGGCAAGTCATAGAAGTTCAAGGTAATCCGATGCCTGGCGGTGGCTTTGTGATGAGCTTTTCTGACATTACCGCATTCCGTCGTGCTGAGCAGGCGTTAAAAGAAGCCAATGAAAATCTTGAAGATCGAGTACAAGAGCGTACTCATGAGCTTGAAAATTTAAACACCAAACTAGTGTCTGCGACTCAAAGTGCAGAGCAAGCATCGCAATCAAAAAGCAGGTTATTGGCGGCCGTCAGCCATGATTTGATGCAGCCATTAAATGCCGCACGTTTATTTGCATCTTCATTGTCGGAAACGGCCAGTGATGATAATACCAAGAAGTTTTCTTCGCACATTGAAAGTGCATTAGGAGCCGCTGAAGATTTGATCGGGGATTTATTGGATATTTCTCGTTTGGAATCAGGAAAAGTGCCAATCGAAATTAAAGGCTTTGAATTACGTGATGTGCTCGATAAATTAGACGCGGAGTTCAGCGTGCTATCGAAAGAACAAGATATTGATTTTCGCCGTATTCCAACCAATTTGGTGGTGGATTCTGATCCAAAGTTATTACGTCGTATTTTACAAAACCTGCTGACCAATGCCTTTCGTTATAGCCATAAAGAAGGGCAAAAAGGAAGGGTGTTGCTGGGCGTTCGTCGCTTCAATGGCGAGGTTCGTATTGAAGTGTGGGATAACGGGATAGGTATTCCTCCAGATAAGCAAAATGAAATTTTTGATGAGTTTACTCGTGTGGATGAAAACCGTGCTGACCAAGGGCTTGGATTAGGGTTGGCGATTGCTCGAGGTATTTCACGTTTATTAAACCATCGTATTGAGTTACGTTCATGGCCCAATCAAGGCACCGTGTTTTCGATTACGTTGAATAAAGGGCAATTACAACCAACGGAAACGGTGGTAGCTGCGCCAATCGAACATGCTCCTTTGGCTAATATTAAAGTGTTATGTGTGGATAATGAGCCCGATATTTTACTTGGTATGCAAACCTTACTTGAGAGGTGGGGATGCGAAGTTCGTACCGCGACTAATTTAAAAAATAGCATGCTGTCGATAGAGAATGATTGGTGTCCTGAAGTGGTATTCTCGGATTATCATTTGGATAATGGGCGAACAGGCTTGGAAGTATTGAGCGAGCTTAGGCGGAGTTTAGGAGATGGCTTTGTGGGTGTGGTCATCAGTGCGGATCGCTCAGAAGAAGTGAATAAAGAAATAGAGTTAGGTGGTTTTCAGTTCCTCGCTAAACCAGTTAAACCTCTCAAGTTAAGAGCCGTACTGAATCGTTTATAAAATAAGGAAGCAAATATGATGGGTGAATATCAAACCAAACAAGGCGTACTTGTCGAGATTTATCAAGGCCAAGTGCGTATTGCGATGGGTGGGTTAGTGGTGACTGACAAGGTAGAAAATGTCCACGCGATTACCATTAAAGCGCTTGATGGTAATCGTAGTTTTTACTTAGCGGTAGATGATTCTAATGCTTTATTATTCGTTGACAGTTTAGATGAGCTGCAAGCTCTGGCTGAAATGTTAGGGCTTGAAGTCGAACAAGCGTAAGCAAACTTTTTCAGAAAAAAAGAAAAAAGCCCGAAGTGCTCAAGCACTTTGGGCTTTGTTTTTAGTCTTTATGAGTTAACGCTTTCGATTAATGATCGTGAGCTTGTCCTGATCCTTTCGGGAAACGAATGGATTCAACCATGTCTTGGACATCTTGTGGAACTTCCGCTGTGAACTTGTTCACAACAATCGATACTACAAAGTTCAGACACATACCGAGCGTACCAATGCCTTCTGGGCTGATGCCGAAGAACCAATTATCGGGCGTGCTAGCCGCTGGGTTAATGAACTTAAAGTAAATGATGTAAGCGGCGGTAAAGACGATACCTGTTACCATACCGGCAATAGCACCTTCTTTGTTCATCTTCTTATAGAAAATCCCTAAGATGATGGCAGGGAAGAAGGAAGCTGCTGCTAGTCCGAACGCAAAGGCGACTACTTGAGCCACGAATCCTGGTGGGTTAATGCCTAAATAGCCCGCCCCGACAATCGCAACCGCCGCCGCTATTCGCGCATACATAAGCTCTTCCTTATCGCTCATGTTCGGTTTCAAGCCTTTTTTCAACAAGTCATGTGAAATTGACGTTGAGATCACCAGTAGTAAACCAGCCGCTGTTGATAACGCAGCTGCTAAGCCACCAGCCGCCAGTAATGCCACAACCCAGTTTGGTAGCTTCGCCAGTTCAGGAGAGGCTAATACGATGATGTCACGGTTAATGTTCATCTCATTACGGTCATCACCCGAATAGAACATTTTGCCATCACCATTCTTATCTTCCCAAGAAACCAATCCAGTGCTTTCCCAGTTGTGATACCAGCTTGGTGCATTTTCTGCAGTGACACCTTTAAGATCTGGGCCATTAATAGTTTCAATTAAGTTAACACGAGCAAAGGCCGCGACCGCCGGTGCTGTGGTGTATAGTAAAGAAATGAAAAGTAGCGCCCAACCCGCAGAAATTCGCGCATCTTTTACACGAGGAACGGTAAAGAAACGAATAATAACGTGGGGTAAACCAGCAGTACCCACCATTAGCGCAGCAGTGATGAAAAACACATCAACGGTACTTTTTGAACCATTAATATAGGACGTAAATCCTAGTTCTTGTGTTAACCCTTCTAATTTGTCCATCAAATAGACATCAGAACCTGAAACGGTTGATCCCATACCGATTTGTGGAAATACGTTGCCTGTCATCATAATGGAGGTAAAAACGGCAGGAACAAGAAACGCAAAGATGAGTACACAGAATTGAGCCACTTGAGTATAGGTAATGCCTTTCATGCCGCCAAGAACCGCATAGAAGAACACAATTGCCATACCAATGATGATGCCAAGGTTGATATCCACTTCTAAGAAACGAGAGAATACAACGCCAACACCGCGCATTTGACCAGCTACATACGTAAAGGATACGAAGATGGCACAAAAGATGGCTACTAGGCGTGCTGTACTTGAGTAGTAACGATCACCGATAAAGTCGGGTACAGTAAATTTACCGAATTTACGTAGGTAAGGCGCTAAACATAATGCCAACAATACGTAACCGCCAGTCCAGCCCATTAGATAAACTGAGCCATCGTAGCCTGCGAATGAAATGATACCTGCCATTGAAATAAATGACGCAGCAGACATCCAATCGGCTGCGGTTGCCATGCCATTTGCGACAGGGTGGACACCACCCCCGGCAACATAAAATTCACTGGTGGATCCGGCGCGAGCCCAAATGGCGATGCCAATGTACAGCGCGAAGGTAATGCCGACGAGAATAAACGTCCAAGTTTGGATTTCCATATCTTATGCTCCTTAGTCTTCCTGAACGCTGTATTTTTTATCTAGTGCATTCATACGTGCTACATAAACGAAGATCAGCACAACAAAGGTGTATATCGATCCTTGTTGCGCAAACCAGAATCCTAATTTGAATCCTGCAAATTGGATGGTATTGAGTGCGTCGACAAATAAAATGCCTGCGCAATAAGACACCACAAACCAAATAGTCAGTAGGGTCGCCATAATGCCTAGATTTTCTTTCCAGTAGGCTTGGGCATGTTTGTCTGATTCAAACGCCATGGCCATTTCTCCTTTTGTTTTACTTCATTATTTTGCTACAAATGCAGCCAATCTATTTGTTAATAAAACGTTACGAGAAAACAATAGCAGTGGGATGCGTTAGCGGCTTTTCAACTTTAGTCGGGGAGGAAATATAGAAACGTAAGACTATAAAAGGTTTTTTGTGAGACAGATTAAAATATTTTAGCCTAGCTCTTAATTAAGGCTAGGCTAAGGTCTAATAGGGTTAGCCTAAGGTCTAATAAAAAATAATCAATTAAAAATAGAAGTCTCTGATACCCATTAATAAGTTATTGACGGCAACGGCGGCTAAAATTAACCCCATGACTCGGCTGATGATAGCAGCGCCCACATTTCCAATGATCTTATGAATACTGGTTGCTCCAAGCAATAATAATAAGGTACAGAGCAGCACCAACACCATTACGCCAGCGGTTAAGCCTTGGTCTATCATCGAATGCCTGTGGTTATCGGTCAGTAACACGATCGCCATCATTGCACCCGGTGACGCTATGGAGGGAATCGCCAATGGGTATACCGCAAGGTTAGCCAATTCAGTTCGCCCTAATTCTTCACTCAATTTGGCTTCTTGTGCTGGTTTGCCTTCACCAAAAATCATACTTAATGCGAATAATAATAGAACTAGTCCACCAGCGGCTTGGAAGGCTGGTAGTGGAATCTGCATCGCCTCAAGAAGAAATTGCCCCATAATGAGAAAAAACAATAAAACGCCGGTTGCGATACCAACCGCTTTAAGCGCCACTAAACGCTTTTGCTTGGTGGTTAACCCTTGAGTCTGTGCTAAATAAACGGGTACGGTACCGACTGGGTCAATAACGGCCCAAAGTACGACAAATTGTGTGATTAAAACGCTTAACAAGGTAGCTCCTAAAATGAATGAATCATGATGATAATTAAAGTGGTTCGGGTGTCATGATAACGCCTACCGTGGTCACTCTTTGATCAACAATATCACGTACAAATAAAGTGACATTCTCAAAGACTTGGTAGGCATCTTTTGTTGGGGTGCCACCTAAAGCCTGATTCAATACGTCATGCAGTGATAAATAGCTGTCTACAGGGAGTTTAATGCCATAGGAATGCTGTAAATCGGCAACCTTAGTGTGACCTTTTAAAAAGAGTTCAGTATCCGGTAAGTTTTCTTGAGTGTTCTCAGTCATGCTAGAGCAGGCAAGATCAACAAAATCACGAATATGGGGTTTCATCATAATAAATAAATGATCACCAGCTTGTACTAATGTTGACCCGCGTGGTGGAATCACTTGAGTTTCCCTTGTAATCATGGCAACAACGGTACCATCAGGTAAAGCCATTTGTGATAAACGTCGACCCGCAGCCCGAGAATTCTCGCCTAATTTATATTCAACAATTTCAGTGTCGACGTTTCCTAGGGTGGTGATTTCTAATGTGGCAGCCGGTGTTGATGGCGCAGGTTCTGTTAGTTTTAGGGCTCTGGCGACTAAGGGTAGGGTTGAGCCTTGTATTGTGGCTGAAATG
Source organism: Vibrio casei (assembly GCF_002218025.2). Classification (NCBI taxonomy): domain Bacteria; kingdom Pseudomonadati; phylum Pseudomonadota; class Gammaproteobacteria; order Vibrionales; family Vibrionaceae; genus Vibrio; species Vibrio casei. The sequence goes on from NZ_AP018680.1 coordinate 132,374, forward strand.
AGTACCACGAAAAAGACGACATTAAAAATAAGATAAGCGCCCGGTAAGCCATAAATGAGTGGGTAGATGGCAAGAATAATGGGCACTGACCCACGCAAGCCAACCCAAGACACGAGCGTTATTTCTCGAAGGTTAAACCCAAAGAACTTTAGAGCAGGCATAACGGAAATCGGCCGGGCAATGAAAGTGAGTACGACCGCGATCATCAAGCCTTCAAACCAAACATCAATCAGCGAAGAAGGGTTAATCAATAAGCCTAAAATCACGAACATAATGATTTGGCCTAACCAAGCTAATCCATCGTGGAATAAGAACGTACTGCGTTGGAAGACAAAACGGCTATTTCCGATGACTACACCGGTAATAAAAATCGCCAAGAATCCACTGCCGCCTAAGTTCGCGGCAATGCCGAATGACAGCAAGCCTAAAGCGGCGACCATCACAGGGTATAAACCAAAGGTAGTGAGATTGATATGATTAATGATTCGGATAGAAAGCCAACCACAGGCTAAACCGGTTAAGGTTCCTATGCCGATTTGCTGAACAAATAACATGATCAATCCCGTGCCTGGTTCCAGCCCTTTGACCATGATCTCTAAAAGCCCAACGGTTAGGAAAATCGCCATAGGATCATTGGTGGCACTTTCGATCTCTAATGTCGATTTTAACCTTGGATTAATGTGAATGCCGGCATTACGCAGCAGTGAAAATACGGCGGCAGCATCGGTCGAACTTACAATGGCACCAATCAATAGGCCATAAAGCAAAGAGGTATTAAGGATATAAGCGGCGGCGACACCGGTGATCATTGCGGTTACTAATACGCCTAACGTGGCCAGTATGGAGGCCGGTTTCCAGACTTGTTTAATCGAGGTTATCGGTGTTTGTAGCCCGCCATCAAACAAAATAATGGCTAATGCTAAAGAGCCCAATGCATGTGCTATTTGAGCGTTATCAAATACGATACCACCTGGCCCATCTTCTCCGGCGAGCATACCGACGATAAGAAACATGACCAGTAGAGGTAAACCCAATCGAGCGGATAATTTACTCGATAATATGCCAAAAATAATCAAAATGGCGGCCAGAAAAATAATTTGGTCAATCACAAACATGAGCAGTTTCTCTTCATTAATTGGAGAGGAAGAAGAATGGAAAAAGGTATCGATTTTCTTTTTTGAAGAGAGGCTTTGTTTGGGGTGAAGGCTCTTTTGTGGGTAAGTTTTAGGACAGGTTGAAATTAAGAAAATATAAGTTGTGTCGGAGCACTTTCCTAACTATTTACGTATCACCAAAATTTTTAAAAAAAACAATAAGAGCATGAACAAAAAAACTCATCATGCTTTTATTTTAACACTAAAACTTAATAAATATGAACTAATTTTCGGACTCTAATTGCTGCAATAAGATCACGGCTTGAGTGCGATTCTTGACATCAAGTTTGCGGAAAATAGCGGTCATATGTGCCTTGATGGTCGCTTCAGATACATTGAGTTCATAGGCAATTTGCTTATTGAGCAGCCCGTCTGACAGCATGCCTAATACTTTGTATTGCTGAGGGGTTAATGCGGCCAGTTTTTGGGTGAGATCATCACAAGCATCATTATTATGGATTAAGCCTTCAGGGAAGAAAGGATCACCATTTAACACTTGGTTTAAAGCACTATTGAGCTCTCTCATGTCGCTTGATTTAGGAATAAAACCAAAGGCACCATGGCTTTTGACTTGGCTGACTACACTGGATTCTTCACTGGCAGAAATCACCACGATGGGGAGGTCTGGGTACGTTGAACGCAAATGAATTAAGCCAGACATGCCATTTGAACCGGGCATTTTTAAATCAAGCAACAGTAAGTCGGGATCATCTATCTTTTGTAAAACAGCTAATAATGCATCAAGAGAATCTGCTTCGTGTAAGTTTGCGCCACTTACAGCCATATGAATCGACTGAAATAAGGCATTACGAAACAGTGGATGATCATCAGCAATGATAATGTTGTATGTCGAGTCCATGACAATAAGTTCACTGTATTGGTAGCAATGGATCTATTATTAACCTGTTTTCTTTTCGGTCTCAATAGGCCATGTCAAAAACTCTGAAGCATATCCGACTTTTGTCTAACTATCTGCGATTGATGAAAGTACAGAGTACCGATGCTTGAAAATATGGCTTGAAAATATTTGTATGACATCTTAACGGTCGGTTGTTAAGGGCTGATTAATTGATTTTCTAATAGGTGGTTAAAGAAAGGCTCTGCTTTCATAAAACCGGTCACTCGCGCTTTTTGAACGTAGTTACCATTGGCATCCCAAAACTCGATAGTGGGTAATCCGAGTACTTTCATTTTCTGCATTAGTGCAATGTCATCAGGGTTGGCTGCGGTAACATCTGCTTGCAACAAGACAAATTGCTTTAATTGTTGTGAGACTTTCAGATCATGAAAGGTGTATTTTTCGAACTCTTTACAAGCGACACACCAATCGGCGTAGTAATCGAGCATCACCGACTTGCCAGTTTGTTTAGCAAGAGCCAACTGTTGCTTTAAATCTGTGACGGTTTTAATGCGCGTAAATTCAACTTTGGTTTGCTGTTGTTGATCTTGATGACTGACTGAAATGACACCCAGTGATTGCAATCCTACATAGAAAGAGAACACCAAACCTAATATGGCGACGATGCCAATCACGCTTTGTTTCCAACTGCCATTGTGCATGTTTTGTTTTATATGATACAACCAGCCAAATGCGACTAGGCCAAGTATCACCCATAATCCGTTAACCCAAGTGACAGGTAGGATTCTCTCTAGTAAGAAGAGGGGGGCTGCCAGTAAAATGAAACCGAATGAAATTTTAACTCGGTTCATCCATTCACCGGCTTGTGGAAGTAATTTATTACCAAATACCGCTACTAAAATGAGTGGGATACCCATACCTATGGCTAAGGCATATAGAGCAACGGCTCCTGTTATTAAATCGCCACTTTGCGCCACGTATAATAATGCGCCAGACAGAGGTGCAGTGGTGCAGGGTGAGCATACTAATCCTGAAATTACGCCCATTATAAAGACACCAATAAGGTTGCCACCTTGTTGCTTATTGCTTTGTGCATTTAGCCAAGTTTGTAAGCCACTTGGCAGCTGAATGGTGTAAACACCAAACATGGATAAAGACAACAAGACGAATAAAATACTTAAACTGATTAATACAGCAGGGGCTTGTAGAGCGGCTTGAAATTGTACCCCAAGCGATGCTACGACGAGTCCAAGTAACATGTAGGTGACTGCCATGCCTTGCACGTAGACAAAAGACAGTTTAAACGCTTTGCTGGCTTGCAGGCGTCCACCACCTAAGACTATACCCGTTAATATGGGATACATCGGCAGCACACAAGGCGTAAAGGCCAGCCCAATTCCAAGTGCTAAGAATAAGAACGGTGTCCACCAATAATCAGCTAACTGAGCTGCTATGTTTGCGTCATTTGAACCATCTTTGACATTGGTATTGCTTGTTACCTTACTATCAATATCACTTTTTTTTGTTTTTTTAGCCGCCGTTGTCGATGGGTTTTCTGATTTTAATGATGGATTGGCTTGGCTAGTGTTGGTTTTTGATCCAATGGCATCAAGCGGAATGATCCGAGTTTCTGGTGGATAGCAAAACCCGCTAGTGGCGCAACCTTGGTATTGGACGATCAGTTCGCCATTTTTTCCCACTGCGGACAATGGAATGCTAATGCTAACCGGTTCAGTAAAAATATGAACATCACCAAAGAACTCATCAGTGTGGAAGGTTCCTTCAGGGATTATAGCATCGCCTATTGTGGCATCTGTACTCTGAAATGAAAAACGCTCTTGGTACAAGTAATAACCGGGTTTGACTTGCCAGTCTAAATGAACGGTTGAACCTTGTTGAGAAAAGTTAAAAGGAAAAGCTTGATCAACAGGGACAAATTTTGGGGTGTTGAGATTACTCGGTGCATTTTGAAAGGCTTGTAATGGGCTATTCGTAGAATCAAAGTTCGCCGCTAGAGGCGAAAAGCTGGTCAGTAATCCGAATAACAGCATTAATACGGAGCGCGTTCGTAACATGGTTCTCTCATTTATGATCAATAGATGGAATAAGGTTCAGACCAGTATATTTTAAAATGGTTCTTTCAATATATCAGGCAGAATGCACCAAAGTATAACAGAACGTATAGCAGAACTAATGTTAATAATCATAGGGTAGGAAGACAATAAAAAGGGAAAAGTACGCTGACTTTTCCCTTGAGGTAGTAAAGTTAATCCGTTGTTATAAGAATAAACCACCGAATAAAAAGCCAAGCGCGACTGCTGAAGCGATGGTGACCACACCAGGAACCATAAATGGATGGTTAAACACGAGTTTCCCAATACGAGTTGAGCCAGTGTCATCCATTTCGACAGCGGCCAATAGGGTTGGGTAAGTCGGCAATACAAACAAAGCGCTCACTGCGGCAAAAGAAGCAACTGCTGTTAAAGGGGCGACACCAATGGCTAAAGCCGCTGGCATTAACGCAGTAGTGGTTGCGCCTTGTGAATAAAGCAACATGGATGCGAAGAATAACGTAACCGCTAACATCCAAGGATATTGTTGTAATAAGTCGCCCGCGAAACTTTTTATTTCAACAAGATGACTGGATACGAAAGTATCACCTAGCCACGCCACACCAAGTACACAAATACAAGCACTCATACCAGAGCGGAAGGTGGCTGCGGTGCTGATTTTTCCAGCATCAATTTTACATATCGTCACAATCACGGCAGCAGCGGTCAGCATAATCGCCATAATCGCTTGGTTTCGATCGATGTGAGGGTCTTGGATTATCCCTACTGAACCACTAATTAAGGTGGCGTACACGACAACAAAAACAATCGCAGCAGCAAAGATATAGACAGAATGTTTCGCGGCAGCGGTTACGACGGTTTTTTTAGTGCTTTTGAGTTGGATTAATCCTTTTGCCATACGATCTTGATAGACAGGGTCATCTTTTAATTCACAACCCATGAAATTGGCCACGAATGCCCCAATCATACACGCTAAGAAGGTGGTTGGAATGCACACCATTAAAAGATGTAAGTAGCTAACACCTAAAGGCTCAAGTAAGCCTGCAAAAAACACCACTGCGGCAGAAATGGGTGAAGCGGTAATGGCAATTTGCGAAGCAATAACCGCAATGGATAATGGGCGAGAAGGGCGAACACCTTGCTCTTTTGCCACTTCAGCAATCACCGGTAAAGTAGAAAAAGCAGTGTGGCCTGTACCGGCTAACAGTGTCATAAAATAGGTAACGATGGGAGCGTAAAAAGTAATCCGTTTTGGGTTCTTACGCAAAAACTTCTCAGCAAGCTGGACTAACCAATCCATCCCGCCTGCTACTTGCATTGCAGCAATCGCAGTGATGACGGAGGCTATAATTAAAATTACATCAACCGGAATCGTACCCGCATCCACACCAAAGAACATGGTGAGAACGACCACGCCAGCACCCCCAGCAAACCCAATACCAATACCGCCTATTCTCGCCCCTAAATAAATAAAGAGTAGAACGATTAAAAGTTGTAAAAACATACAATGTTTCCTTTTAAATTTATAAATTAACCTGAGTTATCGACAATCGAGTGGAAAAAGAAAGGTATCGATAATTCGTGTAAATCTAACTGGTAATTTGATTATAAAAAGTAATGTCGAGAAGCCATAAAAAAGGGAGCGGTAAACGCTCCCTTTTTTATTTTATGTATTCCAACAATACGCCAACGGAGCTTAGTTGTAGCGTTTTGCTTTGTATTGAGGGTGCATTAAGTTTTCTGGGGAGAAAATCTCATCCAGTTGCTCTTCTGTTAATAAACCACGATCTAATACAATTTCACGGACGCTCTTACCTGTCTCGGCGCAAATCTTGCCAACAATATCACCCTGATGATGACCAATGTATGGGTTTAAGTAGGTGACTATACCAATAGAATTGTAGACGTAGTTTTCACATACTTCTTTATTCACCGTGATGCCATCAATACACTTGTCTCTCAAGTTGACACAAGCATTTTTCAGGATTTCTAGAGATTCAAACATACACTGTGCAATCACAGGTTCCATCACGTTGAGCTGAAGTTGCCCACCTTCCGCAGCAAAAGACAATGCCGTATCGTTGCCCAAGACTTTAAAGCAGACTTGGTTAACTACTTCAGGTATGACAGGATTGACTTTTGCAGGCATGATTGAAGAGCCAGCTTGCAGCTCTGGCAGGTTAAGTTCATTAAGACCTGCGCGAGGGCCTGATGACAATAAACGTAAGTCATTACAGATTTTAGACAGTTTAACCGCAAGGCGTTTTAGGGCGCCGTGTGCCATTACATAAGCACCACAATCGGAAGTTGCTTCAATTAAATCTTCGGCTGCTACGCACTCAAAGCCTGTGACTTCTGAAAGATGTTTGACGGCTAATGCTTGGTATTCAGGTGCTGCGTTCAAGCCTGTGCCGATCGCCGTTGCGCCCAAGTTTACTTCAAGTAGAAGTTTTGAAATGTACTGAAGGTTACGAACTTCTTCATTCAGTGTTACCGACCAGGCGTGGAATTCTTGTCCGACCGTCATTGGCACAGCATCTTGCAATTGGGTACGGCCCATTTTAATGATGGTATTAAATTCTGTGCTTTTTAGATCGAAAGCACCTTTTAGGTATTCAACCGCTTCAATCGTTTTCATGATGCTGCTGTAAACCGAAATGCGGAAACCGGTTGGGTAAGCGCAGTTCGTTGATTGACTTTTGTTAACATGATCATTGGGATTGATGAAGTCGTATTCGCCTTTTTCTTTCCCCATTAATTCAAGAGCGAGATTGGCGATAACTTCATTGGTATTCATATTAACAGAGGTACCAGCGCCGCCTTGGAACACATCTGAAGGGAATTGATCCATGCATTTCCCAGTGCTTAAGATAACGTCACAAGCTTGAATAATATAATCGCTGATATCAGCAGGTAAGACGCCAATTTCTTTATTGGCAAGCGCCGCCGCTTTTTTAGTCATTACCATGCCACGAACAAACTCTGGCACATCAGAGATAGTGACATTAGAAATATTAAAGTTTTCAACGGCTCGGACCGTGTGGATACCATAATACGCTTCAGACGGGACTTCACGAGTGCCGAGTAAATCTTCTTCAATACGGTATTGTTGAACAGGAGTTTCGATCGTTAATGTTGTCATTGGATGGACCCTATAAGCATGGAACGCTAATAAAAAACTTATTTGCCTCGGTTGCTAGAATCCATTCATTGCAGACTGGTGGCTCACTTTTGTGATGTAATCATACCCCTTTGGAGGTGGAAAAATAGATCATAGATCAAACTTTTCATCTCCATCTTGTATCTTTATTATGGTTTTTAGTTGAATTGTTTAGAGTTTGTTCTTTTTAGGCTGTAAATTGCTTTTAAATTGTGAATAAACAGTATTTCCTAAATAAATAGATTTTATAAATAGTTACGTTTTGATTGGGTTAAAGTTTGTTGTCTTTTCGTGGAAGGCATACACTGGGTATAACTACTGGAGGTATTTGTGTTTCCGATTCTAGTCATATTATTTATTGTTGTTCCTGTTATTGAGATCGCCCTGTTTATTCAAGTGGGTGGGCTTATTGGTTTGTGGCCGACCATTGCGATTGTTTTGATCACCGCTTTTGTTGGTGCTTCTTTAGTGCGCAGTCAGGGGATTCAAACGTTAATGTCAGTACAGTCACGCTTGCAACAAGGTGAGTTACCGGCACAACAAATTATAGAAGGGGTTATGTTAGCGGTTGCAGGAGTATTGCTTTTAACGCCTGGTTTTATGACCGATGCTCTGGGAATGTTAGTATTACTACCCGCACCAAGAGCGGTGATAGCCAAACAATTGATGAAGCGAGTGAAAGTGAATACATCGGTAAACTTTGGCGGTGGTTTTCATCAAGACCCGTTTGGTGCTTCTGAACACGATCAGCAAGGTGATGTGTTTGAAGGTGAATATGAAAAAAAAACTGATGAAGATAAGAGAATAGACAAGTAGCTATTACGCATGTTTTGACATGATTTTTCTGTATATAAAAAGAGCGAACCTTTTATTGGGGGCGCTCTTTTTTATGTTAAGTTCTTTTTTATGTTAATAAGTAAAAATACTAGGTGTGTTTTATAATGCGCCTTGAAAGCCCATTTGACGCCATGCTTCAAACGCGATGATAGCGACAGCGTTAGATAAATTGAGACTTCGGCTGTCTGGCATCATGGGAATACGAATGCGTTGTTCCATTGGCAATGCTTCGATAGTGTCGGCAGGTAGTCCGCGGGTTTCTGGCCCAAATAATAAGACGTCACCCGATTGAAACTGGGCATCAATATGATGGCCAGTGGTTTTAGTGGTACAAGCAAAAATACGGAAACTTTCGCCTCTTTCTTGTTGTAGATATTCAATAAAGGCGGCGTAATTTTTGTGGCGCTTTACTCGGGCTAAATCGTGGTAATCCAACCCTGCACGACGTACTTTCTTCTCTTCCAAATCAAACCCTAATGGCTCAATTAAATGTAAGTTTGCACCGCAATTAGCGCAAAGGCGAATGATGTTGCCTGTGTTAGGCGCTATTTCTGGTTCAAATAAGGCAATGTCGAACATAAGGTTACTCGAATAACGGTAAGAAAGTGCGGCAAAGTATAAGCCTTACCGCAGTAATAATACAATCTGTCTAATATTACACGCTTGTCGGAAGTAGAATGTCTACGGCTAAGCCTCCATGTTGGCTTTTGCTCGTGTTGATCGTGCCATTATGATGAATGATAGCATTTTGAGTAATTGTTAACCCAAGCCCTGCGCCTCCGCTGTCACGATCACGAGCGGTAGAGACTCGGTAAAAGGGGCGGAAGATAGCGTCCAGTTCATGTTCATCTACGCCTTCTCCATCATCTTCAATCCGGATTTTTATGTGCCCATTTTGCTGACTAAACGTTACCCAAATGCCTTGCTCACTATAGCGAATCGCATTACGGATGACATTTTCGACGGCACTGGTGAGTAAGCTAGGGTTACCAGTTAAATGTTCATCAGGTATTGGCGTGCAATATAATTGTTTCCCTTGCTGCTCTGCTTCAAATTGGCCATCCTCGATCACATCGGACCAAAGTTCAGAGGCGGGTAAATGTTGCCTGATCAAATGAGTGTCAATTTGGCGGCGAGACAGTTCTAGTAATTCATTGATCATTTTTTCTAGCCGTTCTGCTTCGGTATCGATGCGTGAATGTTCAGCACTTTCGCCTTGCTTACGAATCGCCAAAGCATTTGCCATGCGTAATCGAGTTAATGGTGAACGTAATTCATGTGATATATCGGATAACAAACGCTGCTGTTCAGAAATCTTATTATTAATCGCAAGCACCATTTGGTTGAAGCTGGCACCGGCTTGTTTAAATTCATTGGGTCCTTTTTCTAAATCGGGATCGACTTCCAGTTCTCCCCTCGCCACTTTTTGTGCGGCTTTTTCAAGGCGCATTGCGGGTCGACTTAGCGCCCATGCTAGCCATAAAAGTAGCGGCGTACTCGATAACATGACGGCTAACAATAAACGTCCTGGGCGATCGAGTGATTCAAGTAAAAAAGGAGGAGGGCGGTGCCAGCGCATGCCGATATACATCTCAACATTTTGCTGTGCGATCACCACAGGAACAGGGCCTGCTATCATAAAACGGCCATATAAACGCTGTTGCGGTTGTTTGGAAGTATTGTCGTATAGGGTAATGAAGTTATTGAGCGCTTTTTGTCGTAATCCATGAGTGGGGTTGAGCCACTTTCCTTCAGAGTCAGCAAAGTAGCGCTCTGGGCCTTTTTCTCGTTCGTCTTGTTTATGAAGTTTATCAAGTACTTGCTGCAAGGACGTTTCGTGTTGATATTGTTGCGTGATACTTTCACCATATCGCTGCATTTTCACTAATGCTTTCGATGGAATATCATGCAGTTGACGCGGATCAAATTGTGATACAGCTAAAATAGCCACCACGACTAAAAACATGGTGAACCAAAAAATAGCAAAAATACGTCCGTATAAACTTGAGAACTTAGGTAATTTCATTATTGATCTTCAACCATTAGATAACCACGTCCTCGTAAGGTTTTTATGAAGGCTTTGTCTTCATGGTTTTCAGACAGTTTTTTGCGTAAATTGGAAACGTGCATATCGATGGCCCGATCAAAGGGGCTTAAACGTTTACCAAGTACTTCTAAACTTAAGGTTTCTTTACTAATGGATTCGCCCATGTGACTAAGGAAATAATCCAATAATAAAAATTCCGTCGTGGTTAAATCGAGTCTTTGACCGTCATGATAAGCTTCTTGTTTGCCTGGAAATACTTGTAAGCCATGCGGAGGTGTCGTGTCATCACTTTCATCGCTGTGAAGTTGAGTGCGGCGTAAAATGGCTCTAATACGCGCGAGTAATTCTCTATCACTAAATGGTTTTGGTAAATAGTCATCAGCACCCAGCTCTAAACCGATCACTCGATCAATTTCTTCACCTTTGGCTGTTAGCATTAATACGGGAGTTTGCCAGTGTTGACGTAATTGCTTGAGCATCTCCATGCCATTCATTTTCGGCATCATATAATCGAGTAAAATGAGATCAATGTTGTTATCTACTTTATCTAAGCCTTCAATCCCATTGTTTGCTTGAGAAACAGTGAAACCTTCTAACGTGAGGATATCTTCAAGTAATCCCGTTAGCTCGCTATCGTCATCGACCAAAAGAATGTGTGTCATAAAAGTACCTGTTATCTAGCGATATAGAGAAAGTCTGTCCGATGATGCAATTATCACTGTTTTTGGCAGAAAAACGACTATTTAGACACCGATTTACATAGTTTTACGTACGAGATACACCAGTTTACATTACAGGATCTATTCTAACCTTATAGCAACGAAGCATAGAATAGCAACAAAACACAGAGACGGTGAATTCTATGCTTTATTTTATCCTTAATGAAAAGGTAGATGATGATGAAATCAATAATGAAGAAAAGTGTTTTAGTCTTATTAGCGGCTCCTCTGGCCTTTGGTTCTGCCTCAGCATTAGCGGCAAGTCATGGTGAGCACCAAAAAATGCCAGGGAAACACGGCCAGAAATGTGGAATGGGCATGGAGCGTGGTATTTGGAAGAAGTTAGATTTAACTGAGACTCAGAAAAATCAGTTAAAAGAATTACGCCAAAAAGATCGTGAAGCCATGACAGCAAAAAGTCAGTCACATAAGCAAACTATGAAAGCCAATCATGAGCAAATGCAAAACTTAGTGATGGCTGATAATTTTGACGAAGGTGCTGTACGTGCGTTGAGCCAAAAAATAGCGAATGAAAGTGTCGATATGAAAGTATCTTTCGCGAAAGATCGTAACGAGATGTTCAATGTATTAACGTCAGAGCAAAAAGCTGAGTTTAAAAAACTAAAAGGTGAGCAACATCAACAGTGCATGGATAAGTGGGATAAAATGAAAGCCCACAAGGAAGATCGCGCCAATAAAAAACCAGCGAATTAATTTTCAATGATTAGTTGGAATTAACATGATGAGCAATCACTTCGGTGGTTGCTTTTTTAGTTGGAGTACCTTGTCCTATGATTGATATTGCCCAGTAATAGAGGCGTAACATGATGGTGGAGATGGCATTGTAATACATAAAAAGAAAAACCCCGAGGGCAAAAGCCCATCGGGGTTATAGTCTTACTCGCAGCAATCCGGCTACTAAATGTGCTCCATGCATCAAATCCTTGATAGCAGTGCTGTATCCTTCAGCGTATTCCTTTTCATCGCCGTCCTAGCGGTGTCCTTGGCCTTATCCTAGCCTGCTAATTCATCCTAATTAGCGCGCATCACTTGTTCCATGAGCGGTGTCCATTACATCATCCTGATGTTTATTCCTTGCCTCAATCCTGAGGTGTCCATCGTCTTTCCTTAGTCATTACCATCCTAGTAATGATTGCGTCCATTCAATGTCCAATTTTGCTCCATGCTGGCTACTCTATCCTAAGTAACCGAATCTTCATCCTGAAGATGACCAATCCTTGGGTCTTTCCTGTTCCTGTCAGCATCCTTCCGACAGGGTTAATAATACGCAGATAGTGAAATGGAACAATAGCGTGAGTTCAAATTTATTTAAAAAAAGTGAAGGTGAAAATGACTTTATATATTAAAAACAATAATTTAAATTTTATTGTGGGTGTTATTAGTGTGTAGAAATGATGTTTTTCTTACTCTCTTGTGCGAGATCTCGCACAAGAGAGGGGTAAGAAATCTGCATTATTGGCCATGCGGACTTTATTTTTCATCAAAGAATACTATTAACTCAGAATAAAACGATTTCTCAGCATGATGAATGAACGTTTTGTTATTCATTTGGTTTCATGGTTATTTTGAGTTTGAATATCGTTGATATCTTGAATGAGCGTTTCATTGGTTATCTCGATTTCTAATGCCTCTTTTCGTTGAGCGGCAGCCAACCTTTTATTGTTGGAATTATTGTTAAGTCCATCCCAAGTAAACACAACTAATGCTGCCCAGATAAAAGCAAAGGTAATGATTTTATCTGGAGTGAAGGCTTCTCCATAGACAAACACTGCCAGTAAAAACATTAAACTTGGGCCGATATATTGAATGAAACCTAATGTTGCTAAGCGTAAACGTACAGCGGCGCCAGCAAAACAAAGCAGTGGCAGTGTTGTGACAATACCAGCTGAAATGAGTAATACGTTGAGTGACATACTGTTGTTTGTTAAGTGGCTCGTCGCGGTATCGGCAAAGGCAAACAAGTAGATAAAGGCAACGGGCAGTAACACGAGGGTTTCAATAAATAACCCGGTAAAAGCATCGAGATTGACTTTTTTACGCAATAGTCCGTAAATGCCAAAGCTGAAAGCAAGCACTATCGCAATAATGGGAACAGAACCAAAAACAACCAGTTGAACAATTACCCCAATACTGGCAAGGGTGACGGCAAACCATTGCAATTTTCTTAATTTTTCATTAAGGAAAATCATGCCTAAAATGACATTAAACAGTGGGTTAATGTAATAGCCTAAGCTAGCATCAAGCATATGATCGATGCTAATAGCCCAAATAAATACCAGCCAATTAATACCAATGGTGATTGAGGTGATTAATAAATAGATGACTTTGGTTTTTGAGCGTAAGGTTTCTTTCACCATCTGCCACCCTTTGGTGACATACAGAAGGATAGCAAGGAAGATAAAAGACCAAATCACACGGTGGCATAGAATTTCAAAAGGGGGTACATCACCAAGCGCTTTAAAATAAATAGGCGCTATACCCCACATGATATAGGCAATAATGGCTAAGAGTACACCTTGTTTTGTCCGTTTTAACGCATCGTCCATATTATGATTTACTTGTATTTTATTGAGAAACCACGAGTATAAAAGTCCGCACACTAATTACCTAATGAATTACAGGAATACTCAAATTGCGGTTCGGTAAAAGCAACAACGATTGTTGGTTTCAATCGTATTAAAAGCCCACTACAATGGGCGGCTTTCCAGTCAATGCATAGCTTTTTAAGTTCGTGTTTTTTCTTTGACTGTTCCGATCACCTTTTGTATTGAGATAGCATGCCCAGCACTGAAACGGCCGAAATGATCCCACAATCAGAAATGACTCCAGAGCAAGTTCTGCAAGATGTCTTTGGCTATCAAGCATTTCGTGATGGTCAGAAGCCGGTCATCGACAGTGTTCTTCTGGGGCAAGATAGTTTAGTTATTATGCCAACTGGTGGCGGTAAATCGCTATGCTACCAAGTACCAGCATTGCTATTTTCGGGTTTAACTATTGTTATTTCGCCGCTTATTTCCTTGATGAAAGATCAAGTCGATCAGCTTAAAGCCAATGGCGTAGCGGCTGAATGCATTAACTCCTCCATGGATCGTGAAGATTTGATCCGTGTATATAACCGCATGAACAACGGTCAGCTAAAAATGGTGTATATCTCACCAGAACGCATCTTGAGCCGTGATTTTAGTGAACGTTTGGAGAATTTACCGCTGAGTATGATTGCGGTGGATGAAGCGCATTGTATTTCTCAATGGGGACATGATTTCCGCCGTGAGTATGCTTTGCTCGGGCAACTTAAACAGCGCTTTCCACATGTCCCTGTAATGGCGTTAACCGCAACGGCGGATGAAGCAACTCGTAAAGATATCATTTCACGCTTGGAATTGAACAACCCTTTAGAATATTTGGGTAGCTTTGATCGCCCCAATATTCGCTATACCTTACTTGAAAAGCACAAGCCTGTTTCGCAAGTGATCCGTTATCTCGCCACCCAAAAAGGTCAGTGCGGCATTATTTATTGTGGTAGCCGTAAAAAAGTCGAAATGGTGACTGAAAAGCTGTGCAATAACCATATTCGAGCAGCAGGTTACCATGCTGGAATGGACAACGATGAGCGCGCGTATGTTCAAGAGGCGTTTCAGAAAGATGATATCCAAATTGTGGTTGCCACGGTCGCCTTTGGCATGGGGATCAACAAGCCCAATGTACGCTTTGTGTTGCACTTCGATATTCCACGTAATATTGAATCGTACTATCAAGAAACTGGCCGAGCAGGACGCGATGGTCTACCAGCTGAAGCTGTGATGTTATACGATCCTGCTGATATGAGCTGGCTGCGCCGCATGCTAGATGAAAAAGATGAAGGGCCGCAAAAGCAAGTCGAAAGTCATAAACTTCATGCTATGGGTGCTTTTGCTGAAGCGCAGACTTGTCGTCGCCAAGTTCTGTTAAATTACTTTGGTGAATACAGTCATAAACCTTGTGGTAACTGCGATATTTGCCTTGATCCACCTAAGCATTTTGATGGTACAGAAGCTGCCAGAAAAGCATTGTCGTGTGTCTATCGAGTCAATCAAAATTTCGGGGTTGGTTATGTGGTGGAAGTTCTGCGCGGAATGCAAAATATTCGTGTGCGCGATAATGGGCACGATAAAATAACCACTTATGGTATTGGCAAAGAACACAGTCATGATTATTGGGTTAGTATTATGCGGCAGCTGATCCATAAAGGTTTGTTGTCGCAAAATATTACCCGCAATTCGACTTTGCAGCTTACCGAAGAAGCTCGTCCATTATTACGTGGCGATATGGAGTTGCAATTAGCGGTACCTCGTTTAGATACTGCTCTTCGCTCGGCGAAAAATGACAAATTAGTCACTAAAAATTACGATAAAAAACTGTTCGCTAAGTTGCGTAAATTACGTAAATCGATTGCAGATGAAGATGGCTTACCGCCGTATGTGGTGTTTAGTGATGCGACGCTGGTGGATATGGCGGATATTCTGCCAACCTCTTATGGCGAAATGTTAGCAGTGAACGGCGTTGGTCAGCGCAAGCTTGAAAAATACGCCGATGCCTTTTTAGATGTGATTCAGGAGCACCTTACTTTAGGTGAAAGATGAGTATGGCGATGTTTAGCTTACGAGAATTTGACGCTGAAGCCGGGCGTATTATTTTAGTGAATCCCAGCTTTGATTTTGATTCTTATCCGCCTTTAGGGCAAAGATTGGTATCAATATTATCGGCTTCGATTGTTGATAAACAAAGTGATGCGGATTTACATTCTTGGTTAATTGATTTTGAAGGCTGCCAGCTATTTTTACGCGCGGAGCATTACTCTGAAACCATGTGGATTGAAGCTTTATCACCGCAACAAGGTCATGAAGAATTACAATATTTGACTAAGTTGTTTGCGATCGGCATTAGTTAATTTCTCTTATAAATGTGCGCTCGAGAACGAAGCGTTTGCATGAAAATTGAACACTTGCAGCAAGTGATGATTTCGGTATAATCGCGCTCGATTGACTTTAAAGTCAGGTTGTAAGATCAAATTACAACTTACATTAGCCAAACTGAATTATGGGTTCCCTCGCCCCCATACACTAAAAAAAGGTCACAATATGACACGTTCCAATTCCGGGGTTGCTCAAGTAGCAGCGCCACAAGCTTCACTTGATCAAAAAGTACAGTTCTCTCAACCACAAAAAAATAAAGCCCTCTTCTGGTTGGTGCTGTTTCATTTGATGGTGATAGCCTCAAGTAACTATTTAGTACAAATTCCGTTTACCTTATTTGGGTTACATACCACTTGGGGGGCTTTTACCTTCCCATTTATTTTCTTGGCCACGGATTTAACTGTACGTATTTTTGGCGCTGGTATGGCAAGACGGATCATCTTTTGGGTGATGTTGCCAGCCTTAGCTATTTCATATGTTTTGTCAGTTTTATTTTTCCAAGGCAGTTTTCAAGGTGTGGCGCAATTAGCCGTGTTTAATCTGTTTGTTGCCCGGATTGCGATTGCGAGTTTTATGGCGTATTTACTCGGCCAAATTATGGACATTCATGTGTTTAATCGTTTACGTCAAATGAAGCAATGGTGGATTGCACCTACCTGCTCAACTTTGTTTGGTAATGCATTAGATACTTTAGCCTTCTTCTCAATAGCATTTTATATGAGTACTGATGCATTTATGGCACAACATTGGACCGAAATCGCTTTAGTAGATTACAGTGTTAAGTTGCTGATTAGTTTGGGCTTATTTGTTCCTGTGTACGGCGTGTTGCTTAATTATTTAATGAAAAAGCTAACAAGCGTTAATTCTACAACATTAAGCCTTGAAGTAAGGGGTAATGGATAGATAACACGATCAATTTTATAACGAAATGTAAGTAATCATTTTATAGCTTTAAAAACCCAAGATTTTAATCTTGGGTTTTTATTTTTTAATCAATTGGTTACTTGTTTTTTGTTTTTTAATTAAAAATTAAATGATATTTTTTCTCATTTAGGGTTGCATTATTAATGAGAATGATTATTATTAACCTCGTCGACAGGGAAAAGAGAAACACAGCATTACGGTGTATGATTCTTTGCTTCTTTAAGACACGACATTGCTCACATTGCTTCCAGTGTATTTAAGCTTTCGTGGTAGGTGCATCAAGTTTTACATCTAACCACTTTTTGCTAAGCGACATCCATTCGGTGTCGCTTTCTTTTTTTATCGTTTTATTCCCTACTTTTTCTAAATTCTTTCATTTTCTTTTTTATTGTATCGGCATAATTTTTGCTGATGTTTTCCTGTGATCAATTGTTTTCCACAAAGGATCCATACATTACTTTCGGTCCCTTCACGATCTGATTTTATTTAACCTATTGTTTTTTAATTTATTAAATCATTTTTACGATAAGATCTTGACAATTTTTTGATTTTTTAAAAAAAGTTAACAACATAGTTATCCACAGAGTTTTTTGTTGTATTCAAACGATATTTAATCTTTTAGGTGCATTAAATGTACAAAAGGGCAACTGGATGGTTAGGAAAGGGGCGCTATTCGTTGCAATCTTAAGCGAGCAGACAAATATTTGTTAAAAGCGATGTTTTGCAATTAGAGTAACAAGAGTATAGACATAGATTCGAATCCTTAGACGTGGCATTCTACTCTTATTACCTTTGTTTTCTCTCAGCTTGGATATCAGACACTATGGCAACAATCGCTGACAATTCATTGATCCTCATTGATGGCTCATCTTATTTATACCGCGCATTTCACGCTTATCCTGAAAGCATGAATAATGGCAATATTCAAACCAATGCCGTTTATGGTGTGGTGAATATGTTGCGCAGTATGATGAAACAGTTTTCTTCTGAACGTATTGCGGTCATTTTTGATGCAAAAGGCAAAACATTCCGTGATGACATGTATTCAGAATATAAAGCCAATCGTCCTTCGATGCCGCAAGAGTTACGCGATCAAATAGAGCCTTTGCATAATATTATTCGTGCGATGGGGTTACCATTAATCTGTGTTCCGGGTGTGGAAGCTGATGATGTGATAGGGACTTTATCTTCTCAAGCGTCTAAAGATGGTATGCCAGTATTAATCAGCACTGGTGATAAAGATATGGCTCAATTAGTGGATGATAATGTCACCTTGATCAACACAATGACGAACGTTGTGATGGATAGAGAAGGAGTGATTGAAAAGTTTGGTTTACCGCCAGAGCTTATTATCGATTATCTAGCCTTAATGGGCGATAAAGTGGATAACATTCCTGGTGTTCCTGGGGTGGGGGATAAAACGGCAGTTGCATTACTACAAGGCTTAGGAAACTTAGAAACCATTTATCAAAATTTGGATAAAATTGTTGAGTTGTCTTTTCGTGGTTCAAAAACCATGGCAAAGAAATTATTAGACAATAAAGATAATGCCGATATGTCTTATCAATTAGCGACCATAAAATTGGATGTAGAATTGGATTGTAAGCCAACGGATCTTTGTAAAGCGGAACCCGATAAAGATTCATTGATTAAATTATTCGGTGAACTCACGTTTAAATCTTGGTTGAATGAATTATTGGAAGGTGGAGATGGAAAAATCGCCGCAGTCGATGGTTTAGCGCAAGTTAAAGCGGAAAAAGGAAATGCCAATAAGAAGTCAGCGACTACTGCCGATGCACTTGAAGTAAATATGAGTCCAGCGAACATTGATCGTAGTCAATATGAAACGATCTTTGATCAAGAGACTTTTCTTGCTTGGATGGAAAAATTGCAACAAACGAAAGTGTTTGCCTTTGATACTGAAACCGACAGCTTAGATTACATGGTCGCGAATTTAGTTGGGTTATCATTTGCCACCGAAGAAGGCGTTGCCGCTTATGTCCCCGTTGCTCATGATTATTTAGATGCGCCAGAGCAGCTTGATCGTGATTGGGTATTGGCACAGCTTAAACCTATCTTAGAAGATCCAAATCAAGCGAAAGTGGGACAGAATTTAAAATACGATGCCAGTGTTTTAGCGCGATACAATATTGAAATGCGGGGCATTGAGTTTGACACTATGCTGGCCTCTTACGTATTTAACAGCGTGGGTGGTAAGCATGATATGGATAGCTTAGCGTTCCGCTTCTTACAACATAATTGTATTTCGTTTGAATCTTTAGCGGGCAAAGGAAAAAAACAGTTAACGTTTAATCAATTAGATTTAGAAGAAGCCGCTCCTTATGCTGCTGAAGACGCCGATGTTACTTTGCGTCTTCATCATCGCCTACAAGCTGCATTAGAACAAGATGAAGGGCTGCTTTCTATTTATAAAGAGATTGAAGTTCCCCTTGTGCCTGTGATTTCTCGTATTGAACGTACCGGTGTCATGATTGATGACATGCTGTTAAATACTCAATCACATGAAATTGCCATTCGTTTAGAAGAGCTACAAAAAAAAGCGTTTGATGTGGCAGAACAAGAATTTAATTTAAGTTCACCAAAACAACTGCAAGCGATTTTGTTTGAAAAAATGGGCTTGCCAGTTGTGAAGAAAACCCCATCGGGCGCGCCGTCGACCAATGAAGAGGTGCTGCAAGAACTTGCACTAGATTACTCGCTGCCTAAGCTTATTTTAGAACATCGTGGCTTATCTAAGTTGAAAACAACGTACACCGACAAACTGCCGAAAATGATCAATCCACAAACAGGGCGAGTTCATACTTCGTATCATCAAGCGGTTACCGCGACTGGGCGCTTGTCATCAACCGATCCAAATTTACAGAATATTCCCATTCGTAATGAAGAAGGACGTCGTATACGCCAAGCTTTTATTGCACCACATGGTTGGAAAATTTTAGCGGTCGACTATTCACAAATTGAACTGCGCATTATGGCGCACCTATCAGGTGATAAAGCATTATTAGAAGCTTTTGCTCAAGGTAAAGATATTCACTCTGCTACCGCGGCAGAAGTGATGGGGTGTAGCATAGAAGATGTTTCTAGCGAACAACGCCGTCGAGCGAAAGCGATCAACTTTGGTTTGATTTACGGAATGAGTGCCTTTGGGCTTGCTAAACAACTTGGAATCCCTCGTGGTGAAGCTCAGCAATATATGGATGTGTATTTTGAGCGCTATCCCGGTGTGATGCAATACATGGAAGACACACGCTCACAAGCGACAGATCAAGGTTATGTTGAAACCTTGTTCGGTCGTCGTTTACACTTACCTGAAATTAAATCGAGCAATGGAATGCGCCGTAAAGGGGCTGAACGAGCGGCTATTAATGCGCCAATGCAAGGGACTGCTGCTGATATTATTAAAAAGGCGATGCTGATAGTTGATCAATGGATTCAAGCAGAAGGCAATGGTGATGTGAAATTACTGATGCAAGTACATGATGAACTGGTGTTTGAAGTGAAAGAAAGCGAATTAGAGCGGATTGAAATAAAAATACAAAAACTGATGGAGTCGGCGGCGGAATTAAATGTGCCTTTAGTCGCTGAATTTGGTCATGGAGATAACTGGGATCAAGCCCATTAGAATTATGTTACTTTTATTACATTAGATTACATGAGCCACCTCACGAGGTGGCTTTTTTTTATGCGAAATAAGCTCATGATTTATTTTGATAAATTGTTATTAAAACGAAGTTTATGAAAAAAAAGCACAAAAAAACTTTGAACTGAGCAACATTTACGGTAAATTAATAGGCGTAGGGTACATAGGTAAGATGTTCTATCTTTAAGACCTTTTGTTTCACGTTATTGGATTAGGCTGTTTCAGCCGCCCCAGTCAGTTTTTGACTGGGGCGTTTTTTATTGCAGAAAAGAAAAAGCTTTAATGTTAAGTAATTGATAATTAAAGAGTTTAATTTTGAATGGATAACGTAGAACTATCGTGACAATAAAAATACATAGACTTTTTATTCCTCGGTAACGCTTACTTAAAATTTTATTTTATCTTCAATGACTCTTTTTTTAGTATGTAGTAAAACGATCATTTTTTGATGTTCAATTTCAATTGAAAATCTTATTAATTTACGTTTGAAAATAAGATTGGGAATAAGATCAAATTTTAGTTGTAATCAGAATGAAATATGGCTTTTTGGGGAATAAATACCGGTCTAGATAAGGTCGAGTGATGAAGCGGAAATAGGGGGAGCTTGAGTTTTTTTCTGAACTAGACGATGCTTAAATCATAAAAATAGAAAACCTCCATTTCTCTCCTATTTACCCCATTGGTCGCCATGCTTTTGGGGATTTCTTTGCTTTGATTTCTTAAAATATAAAAACCCCCGTTGTTGGTTGTCCAAGGCTTGGGGGCCGTTCAGGTTTTTAGGATGTTTAGAAAGTTTGAATGCTCAGTATTTAGAATAATGCTATCAAATTAATTCTCTTTATCGTTCGATATATTATGTTCCAATTCAGGATTTGCGATAATCACATCTTCATTTGCAAATTCTTCTGCTAATTCTTCACGACGAAGTTGCTCTAGGGTTTCATCTGTTAGTTGTAATGCAGGGGCAAACCATGAATCCAGTTTATTGCGTAATTGATCAACGCCAATTCCTTTTAAGGAAGAGAATACATCGACTTGTACATCGCCGCAAAAAGCCATGGAAGCTTCACGAATTTTGAGTAACTGTGCCTTACGTGGGCCTTGTTTTAGCTTATCCGCTTTGGTTAAAAGTACTTGAACTGGGATATTGACTTCTACCGCCCAGTAGATCAATTGTTGATCGAGATCTTTCATTGGGTGTCTAATATCCATCAGCACCACTAGGCCTTTTAGACATTCGCGTTTTTGTAAATATTCACCCAGAGATTTTTGCCACTTCTTTTTCAATTCGACCGGAACTTGGGCAAAACCATAGCCAGGAAGATCGACAATGTGACAATTTTCTGTCACTTTAAATAAGTTAATCAGCTGAGTTCGACCTGGCGTTTTACTGGTCTTCGCGAGATTTTTTTGGTTCGTCAGGCGATTTAATGCGCTGGATTTTCCCGCATTAGAGCGACCAGCAAAAGCAACTTCAATACCCTCATCTTCAGGTAGGTGGCGAATATCTGGGGCACTCGTAATAAAGTGAGTATTTTGATAATGGATTTTTTCCATATTTGTTAACTCCATCTCCACTTTTGTAGAGGAATGATTGCTTTTATGTATAATTGTGTACAATTAGTTTACTTGTCACTGGCAAGACTCAATGTAGTGTACCATGAACGTTTGCGTATCGTGGTAATGGAAGCTGAATAATTATAAATGGAATGTCATGAAAAAATTAATCCTTATTTTTAGTTTAGTTGCCAGTTGTTCGGTGTGGGCACAAGGTAATATTGACGCAGGAAAAGAAAAATCAGTTACTTGTGGCGCTTGCCATGGCGCAGATGGTAATAGCTTGGTTACTCAATATCCAAAAATTGCTGGCCAGCATGTGAAATATCTTGAAAAACAACTTCATGATTTAAAACTGGGCATGACGAGTGGTGGTAAGCAAGGCCGTTATGATCCAGTGATGAGCGCAATGGCGATGCCGTTAAGCGATCAAGATATTGCTGATCTTGCAGCTTACTATGCTTCGTTACCACAATCAGAAGGTTCAACACCTGAAAATGTGGTAGAAAAAGGGAAAGCGTTGTACTTTGCTGGTGATGCAAGTAAAGGATTGACTGCGTGTAGTGCTTGTCATGGCCCTCGTGGTGAAGGCATGGAGCTTGGCGGTTTTCCTAGAATTTCAGGTCAACATGCGGAGTATGTTAAAGCTCAACTTATCAAATTCCGTTCCAGCGAACGTTCTAACGATATGAATGAGATGATGCAAGATGTCACTAAGAATCTAACCGATGATGAAATTGATATTTTATCTCAATATATTGGTGGCCTGCATTAATCGTATTAACGCACTTTAATTTGTATTGTCACCACCGTTGCACGAAAATCCCCTTATTGGTTTAAACGATAAGGGGATTTTTTAATTTGTTTCGGAAAATTGCTTAATAAAACTCCACTATAAACCCTATTTCTGGTATGTTGCGCATCCTAATATTTTGGGGTAGCTAATGGGTTCATTCCACTCTAAAGTTTTACGCTTTAGTTTGTTTTGAGGATGAACATACTAATTATCTCTCATGATTGGATAATAAGATCGTCAAGTCGTCTATTTATACCTTTTACTATACTCCAATATACAGATGCTAATGCCAAAATAACGGTGCTATTCTTATCAATCCATTGCCTATTTTCTAGTGTCTAATTTAGTGTTGTTGCAATGGTTGAATATGTAGAATTTGATGGTTAGTTTGGTCACAAGATCAGCTTGATCTCAAAATTGTCAGTAATAATGTTGCTGAAAAGACACCGTTAATATCGGTGTCTGTAGATAGGAAAATAAATAATGTCTCGTAATAAAAAATCTAGAAAGCCAGGCTCAACAGGTTCTGAAGAAGTGATTGTTACCCGTAATCGTTCTGCATCAGATGTAGAAGGTCGTTTACGTAAGCGTGTGAATAAGCGTAAAGGCTTAAAGTCAGGAAGTCGTCATTCAGATGGTTCAAATGAAGGCAATTCTGGCAACAGAGGCCAAATGAAAGATCCTCGCCATGGCAGCAAAAAACTTATTCCGCTTGTTGTTGAAGCGAAAGCCAAACCGAGCAAGCAGCAGCGTAAAGTTAACGCGCAACAAGAGTTAGAACTTATTCAGAATGATCCACAGTTGAACGTGTTGATTGATCGTTTGGATAATGGTGAAAAATTAGGCGCTGGTTTACAAAATTATGTAGATCAAAAGTTGGATCGATTAGAGATTTTAATGAAACAACTTGGCATCTATGATGAAGAAGACGCTGAATTGGAACCAAATTCTGAAGATGAGTTCAAACAAGAAATGCGTTCTAAAAAATCGAAAAAACCAGCTTCAGATGATGATTTGTTATCTCAATTTGAAGACTTAGATCTTAACGATTTTAAATAATACCTATGCCCCTTTATTGGTATCCGTAAGGGGGCTTATAAAAGGAATGTCATGTCAATTGTATTGCTATCTATTGCAGGAGCGATCGTTATTGTTGCTTTAGCCAGCTATGCTGGTTTTTTACTGGTTAAGGTGAAAAAACAAAAACGATTGATTCAAATTCAACAGCAAAAAGCCATTGAGAAGCGTAACGTTAATATTTTTGAAAATGTTTACACCTTGTGCATGGCAGGAATGCAACAGCAGTGTGACTTATCAGAAATTGTCATTCGTGTGTATTGCATCATGGATTATGTTCAAGGGGAAGATCGAATCGATTTTTCTGTTAATTTTCCAGCTATTTATGAGCTGTATAATATCGTTAAAGATATGGCTCGTGGTGAAGAACGTCAGAAATTGGCAAAACAAGTTCGTATGAAGCAAACCTTAGAACGCCAAAAAGCCGAAGCACGTTTAAGCAATGAAATCTTAAAAGAACTAGCGGATTTAAAAGAAAGAATCACTCCCTTGAATAATCAAATTCCCATTAAAATGATGTAGAACAAGTTGAGCGGCATTTACATCTTTATTGGTATGGTAATGTTCGTCGATAATCGGTATTCATTATATGCTCACTGTGTAAGTGAGCTTCATTGTCTAGAATCTAAGTGGTAAATAACATGTTGAAAGAACAAATTGTTTGGGATCAAGCTATGCTAGAGAAATACAATTACTCTGGCCCGCGTTATACCTCTTATCCAACGGCTGTTGAATTCCACGAAGCTTTTACGATTTCTGATCTTGACATGGCATGTGCCGATTACCCTGAACGCCCATTGTCCCTTTATATCCATATTCCCTTTTGTCATAAGCTTTGTTATTACTGCGGTTGTAATAAAGTGATTACACGCCATCAACATAAAGCGGATGATTATTTACAAGTTCTTATCCAAGAAATCCGTGAACGAGCCCCCTTGATTAATCAACGACAAGTGAGCCAGCTTCATTTTGGTGGTGGAACGCCGACCTTTTTGAGCAAAATTCAGATGACTCGTATTATGACGGCGCTAAGATCCGAGTTTCATTTTACGTCGGACGCAGAAATTAGTATTGAAGTTGACCCACGTGAAATTGAATTGGATATGTTGGATCACTTACGCTTAGAAGGTTTTAACCGTTTGAGTATTGGTGTGCAAGACTTTGATAAAGAAGTACAAAAACTGGTTAACCGTGAGCAAGAGGAAGACTTTATTGTTCAGATGGTGTCTCGGGCAAAAGATCTAGGGTTTCGCTCGACCAATCTAGATTTAATTTATGGTTTACCCAAGCAAACATTGGTGACCTTCTCAAATACGCTTGAAAAAGTCTTAGCGATGAAACCGGGGCGTTTATCGATATTTAATTATGCGCATATGCCACAACTATTTGCGGCTCAAGCAAAATTGAAAGAAGAACACATGCCTTCGGCTGAGCAAAAAATGGAAATTTTACAATATACCATTAACACATTAACGGTGGCAGGTTACCAGTTCATTGGTATGGATCATTTTGCCTTACCGGATGATGAGTTGGCGGTTGCGCAAAGAGCGGGTGTATTGCATCGTAATTTTCAAGGTTATACCACACAGGGCGATTGTGACTTAATTGGTTTTGGTGTTTCAGCGATTTCTATGGTCGGTAATAGTTACGCACAGAATCAAAAAGAATTGAAAAAATATTACGCTCAAGTGGATGAGCAGCGTCAAGCATTGTGGCGAGGTGTTGTATTGGATCAAGATGATCTTATTCGCCGTGAAGTGATCAAACAACTAATCTGTAATTTTACATTAGATAAAGTGTGGGTTGAAAAGCACTTTTCTTTAAATTTTGAACAATATTTTCAAGAAGATCTTGGTTTGTTACAAACGTTCGTTGATGATGAATTGGTCGAGGTGAATGAATCTCACATTACGGTAACATTACGAGGTCGTTTATTGATTCGTAACATTTGTATGTGTTTTGATAAGTATTTACGCAGTCGAGCGAGGCAACAGCAATTTTCTCGGGTGATTTAGACCTGTTCTGTAAGCACCTACTGCTTAAATTAATTAGCTAACAAAATTAGCCCATTCATCTAATGGACAAGGATGGCTGTATAGGAAACCTTGCGCTTGCTGACAGCCTAACTTCTTTAATATATCTGCTTGATATTGAGTCTCAACCCATTCAGAAATAATCGTAATATCTAATTATTTAGTTATATTTAAAATAGCGGTGGCAATGGACGATTGTGCATTCTTCTTATGAATAGATGGTGAGGCCAGACGGATATGGTGATATATCATCTCCGTCTGGCTGCTTAGCGTGATTGATTTTTTGGATGAGAGTCTACGGAATATCGAGTTCTTTGAGTTTTCTTGTGAGTGTGTTTCTCCCCCATCCTAACAATTTTGCAGCATCTTGTTTGTGCCCATTGGTGTGATTGAGTGCGGTTTGCAATAATATGCGTTCAAATTCTGGTTGGGCAATATTCAGTAACTCAGACTCCCCGCGAACTAAAGCTTGTTGAGCCCATGA
Source organism: Vibrio casei (assembly GCF_002218025.2). Taxonomy (NCBI): domain Bacteria; kingdom Pseudomonadati; phylum Pseudomonadota; class Gammaproteobacteria; order Vibrionales; family Vibrionaceae; genus Vibrio; species Vibrio casei. The sequence continues at coordinate 158,727 of NZ_AP018680.1, forward strand.
GGCGAGCAGTTGTTGCCAAGAACCGGTTCCCTGTTCGCTACTTGAATGGCGTTTTTCATTAACTAATTCTGAAGGGAGATCATTGGGCAGAACTTCGCTTCCACTTGCCATAACGGTTAACCATCGACAAATGTTTTCAAGTTGCCGTACATTACCGGGCCATGGAAGTGTGGTTAATTTTTCTATGGTGGTAACGTGTAATGTTTTCACATCTACTTCTAATTCGTCTGCTGCACGAGCGAGAAAATGGCTTGCCAGTTTCTCGATATCTTGGCGACGCTCGCGTAATGCAGGGATGTGCACTCGTATAACGTTCAGTCGGTGAAATAAATCTTCTCGAAAATCTCCTTGGTTCACTAACTTTTCTAAATTTTGATGCGTTGCGGCGATAATACGCACATCGACGCTCACAGGTGAGTGGCCGCCGACACGATAAAATTGTCCATCGGCGAGAACTCGAAGTAATCGTGTTTGAATATCAAGTGGCATATCGCCTATTTCATCTAAGAAAAGGGTTCCGCCATTAGCTTGCTCAAACCGCCCTTGTCTAACGGCATTCGCCCCTGTAAATGCACCTTTTTCATGACCAAATAACTCTGATTCAATTAAATCTTTAGGGATAGCTGCCATATTGAGCGCGATAAAAGGTTTCTTTGAACGAGGGCTATGGCGGTGTAGTGCATGAGCCACGAGTTCTTTACCTGTGCCTGATTCTCCATTAATTAATACGGAAATCGAAGAGCGAGACAAGCGGCCAATCGCGCGAAATACTTCCTGCATGGCAGGGGCTTCCCCTAAAATTTCAGGTGTTACCGATTGAATCACGTCTTCTGTTGGTGTGGTTTTCCTTTGGTCGTGGCTATGAGTTATTGCTCGTTCAACCAATGTTAAGGTTTCATCAATATCAAAAGGTTTTGGTAAATATTCAAATGCGCCAGTTTGATAAGCATTGACGGCAGCATCGAGATCAGAATGGGCTGTCATGATGATCACGGGCAGATCGGGATGACTACCTTGGATTTGTTTTAACAAGGTTAATCCGTCCATGCCTGACATGCGAATATCAGAGATTAAAACATCAGGGGTTTCTCTTTCTAGTGATAATAAAACACTTTCTGCATCGGCGAAGGTTTCGCAATGTATATTGGCAGAAGATAGTGTTTTCTCTAATACCCATCGGATTGAGCTGTCATCATCCACGACCCATACAAATCCTTTACTCATATCCTATATTCCTTGTGCAGTTCGATAGCGTGATTCAACATGATTTAATCACGCAGTTTGAATTGGTAGATAAATGGTGAAAACGGTGTGACCAGGCCAACTTTCAACGTCTATTTTTCCGTTGTGTTGATCGATAATATTTTGTGAAATAGAGAGCCCTAGCCCAGTTCCTCCTTCACGCCCACTGACCATGGGATAAAACAAGGTGTCTTGTAATTCGCTTGAAATCCCTGGGCCGTTATCACTAATTTCTATTCTGGCAACCAGTTTATGTCGGTGGCCATGAATGTTTGCTTGATAAACGGTTCGAGTACGGATAGTGATGGTGCCATTGGGTTGGCTCGAAAGTATTTGCGCCGCATTACTGGTGATATTGAGAAAGGCTTGCTCAACTTGATCCGCATCCATCACAATGTGAGGCATGCTTGGATCATAATCACGCTCGATAACCACTTGGTGGCCAAATTCGAGTTCGACCAACTGGCGAGCTTTTTCTAATACTTCATGCAGATTGACTGGGATTTTCTTTCCCGGTTTTTGCGGTCCGAGTAAGCGATCTACTAATGCTCTAAGTCTATCGGCTTGTTCGATGATAATTTGAGTGTATTCGTTTAAGTTAGGATCAGGCAGCATTCTTCCTAGCAATTGTGCGGCCCCGCGTAGCCCTCCTAGTGGGTTTTTAATTTCATGTGCTAATCCACGAACGAGTAATTTTGCCGCTTGTTGTTGAGCATGTTGGTTCAGCTCTTGGCTCAGACGACGTTGTGAGTCAATTTTCCGGATTTCAACCAATAACATTAATTGATTCGTATTATTGGCTGTTAAGGATAAGGCGCTTGCCGTGACCTCGAGCAATATTGGTTTACCATTGATCACAAAGGTGACGTCGCTGTCAGTAATGCTTTGACCACTTTGCAGTGGTTGCGTGAATAGCGCTAAATCCATGGAAGCGTGTTGAATTAACCCAGATAGTGGCTGGCGCTGTAATCTTTTGGCACTTTGAGAAAATAATTGTTCAGCGGAAGGGTTAGCGTAATAAATGGTCAGCTTGTCATCGAGCAATAAAGTCGCCGTGACTAAATTGCTTAAGATAGCCGTTGATAGTGCATTACTTTCGTCAGAAGACAGTGTCATCAAGCTCAATCCCATTTCTTGCACCTAAATGGTGCATTAATAAGTGTCAGTATGGGGCATGATAAAAATGAGTACAAATAAAAAAACAAACACTGTAAAGCGATTTAACAAAGCTCGATGGGCCTAGGCCTTGTCTTAGGTTTTGAATTTTTCGACATCATGCCACTACTTTACGGTTGTTCTATGTAAGTGCACCGTGATTGGATGAGATGATGCAATAACCTTGCCGTTTTCGACAATGTTGATTGAAAAAGTGTGTGTTCCTCGGTTGATATTTTTTAGTTCCCACAATGGTTTGGTTTGTGGGGCCCCATAAGGTTGCGTATCGAGGAGTAATTGTAATTGCTCACCAATGTCTAAGTGGCGGTTTATTACGGCCTGTATGGTCATCAAGCCTCGGTTGCTGCGTATGGTTTGATCTTCTACTAAATTGTTAATCGTGACGGTGATTTTTTTCGGTACGGTTGGCTTTGCTATTTGAGGTTCAGCGTTCGGTAGGACTGCTGGGGTTGAACTGTCTGCCATCTGTGAAGCCTTATTTGGCGTATTATGCTGCTCCTTTAGTTTATCCACATCAGATAGTGGCTTATTCACATCTGATTTAGCGCTATATTGAGGCGCTGGCGCAGGGGCTTTAATGTCGGGCAGTTTCAGTTTCTCTTCATTTTTCACTTGCTTGGGAGGCGGAGTATCACTGAAATGTAAGACACCTTGCTTATCTGTCCATTTATAAACTTCAGTTGCCAGTAATGGAGAGCTCGACATAAAGGAGGTAAATAAAAGGAGCTGATATAAATATTTCATGATGATCTCCGTTAATGACTTTAGCTGGGCTTATTGTATTTTATGGTATTCATGGCCTTCATACTTAAAGTTGCCGTGTGGTTGACGGGCGCATTTCCACTTTGATGATTATTGGAATAATGCCGTTGATATAGATTAATTGATGGCGTTTTAACCACAATAAAAAAAAGGCCCACCTGAGAGGCGAGCCTAAAATTTTCTTATTTATTACACCATTACAGACATAAATCTGAAGGCATCAATCAACGAAAATTAAACAGAGTAATACAGTTCAAATTCAAGTGGGTGAACGGCCATATTAACGCGCTCAACATCTTTAGATTTCAGTTTGATGTAAGAATCAATGAAATCATCAGAGAATACACTACCAGAGGTTAAGAATGCACGGTCTTCATCTAGTGCTTTCAACGCGATTTCTAGAGACTCAGCCACTTTCGGGATCTCTGCTGCTTCTTCAGCCGGTAGGTCGTACAAGTCTTTATCCATAGCATCACCAGGGTGAATCTTGTTCTTAATACCGTCAAGACCAGCCATCAATAGCGCAGCAAACGATAAATATGGGTTAGCCGCTGGATCTGGGAAGCGCGCTTCAATACGACGAGCTTTAGGGCTTGGTACGACTGGAATACGAATGGATGCCGAACGGTTACGAGCAGAGTATGCAAGCATAACTGGCGCTTCATATCCAGGTACAAGACGTTTGTATGAGTTAGTCGATGGATTAGCAAAGGCGTTAATTGCGCGCGCATGCTTAATGATACCACCGATGTAGTAAAGTGCCATTTCAGATAGGCCGCCGTACTTATCGCCAGCAAATAGGTTAACACCATCTTTATTAAGAGACATGTGAACGTGCATGCCAGACCCATTATCACCAACTAATGGCTTCGGCATGAAAGTCGCTGTTTTACCGTATGCATGAGCAACGTTATGAACAACATACTTATAGATTTGAATCTCATCTGCTTTTTCAGTCAAGGTATTAAAACGAGTGGCGATTTCGTTTTGACCGGCTGTTGCCACTTCGTGGTGGTGAGCTTCAACCACAAGACCCATTTCTTCCATGATTAAACACATTGCAGAACGAATATCTTGAGATGAATCAACGGGTGCGACTGGGAAGTAACCACCTTTAACGCCAGGACGGTGGCCTTTGTTACCGCCTTCGTATTCAGTACCTGTATTCCAAGCAGCTTCTACGTCATCAATTTTGAAGAATGAACCTGACATTTCGTTGCCAAATTTAACATCATCAAATAGGAAGAATTCTGGTTCTGGACCTACAAGCACGGTGTCAGCAAAGCCCGCTGAGCGCATAAAGTCTTCGGCACGTTTTGCGATAGAGCGTGGATCGCGATCGTAACCTTGCATCGTTGCAGGTTCAAGAATGTCACAACGAATATTGAGCGTTGCGTCTTCTGTAAATGGGTCTAATACTGCACTTGATGGATCTGGCATCATCACCATGTCAGATTCATTAATGCCTTTCCAACCAGCGACAGAAGAGCCGTCGAACATTTTACCGTCTTCAAAGAAGTCAGCATCTACTTGGTGTGCAGGAATAGAAATATGCTGTTCTTTACCTATAGTGTCGGTAAAGCGTAAATCAACAAACTTAACTTCATTTTCAGCGATTAGAGAAAGTACGTTTTCAACTGACATTTTGGATAACCTCCGGTGTTATTAATACGGTCTGAACGATTCAAGCCATTCAAATATGAGCTCTAGGCGATCTTGATTCTTTTACAATAAATGATCAATGATATTTTATATTAAGCTAAAATCGTGCCAAAAAATAAAATCCTTTAAATTCAAATAACTAATGCTACAATGACCAGTGAAGTACACGCTTATGCACTTTATTGGTGCGTCAATGCGCCAAATTGGTGCTTGGTGCGCGATGTTGATGCAATCGGTTAAATAACCGTTCTATTCAGCCGAGAATTTGATCGTTTGTCAATGGAGTTTATGAAGATGAGATCGGGTTTTTGTAAACCAAAATGAATGACGTAAATGTTGAGATTTATGGTTAGATTGAGCATGTATTTGGAACAGAATGCTTGATCAAAGGGGTAAATCGAAAAAAAAGAGTAAATAATCGCCACTTTGATCACATATTTCTAGGATTTTTTCTAGAATCTGGTACATTTACGACCGTTTTTTTAATCAAGTTCGCCCACTATTGGGTGTCTTTTATAAGTGAATCAAATTCCATGACTACTCCACAGATTGATAAGTTAAGAAATATCGCGATTATCGCGCACGTTGACCACGGTAAAACCACCTTGGTTGATAAGCTTTTACAGCAATCGGGTACACTTGAATCTCGTGGTGAAGCTGAAGAGCGCGTCATGGATTCAAATGACATCGAAAAAGAGCGCGGTATTACCATTCTAGCTAAAAACACGGCAATCAACTGGAATGATTACCGTATCAATATCGTAGACACTCCAGGACACGCCGATTTCGGTGGTGAAGTGGAGCGTATCATGTCTATGGTCGATTCTGTGCTTCTTATCGTTGATGCGGTTGATGGCCCAATGCCTCAAACTCGTTTCGTAACTCAAAAAGCATTCTCACACGGTTTAAAACCAATCGTTGTTATCAACAAAGTTGACCGTCCTGGCGCTCGTCCTGATTGGGTTATGGATCAAATTTTTGATTTGTTTGATAACTTAGGCGCAACCGATGAACAACTCGACTTTAAAGTCGTTTATGCATCAGCATTGAATGGCTGGGCATCGATGGATGAAGGCGAAGTTTGCGAAAACATGGAAGCACTATTCCAAGCTATTGTTGATAACGTTGAATGCCCAAGTGTTGATGTTGATGGCGCACTGCAAATGCAAGTATCCCAACTAGATTATAACTCTTATGTTGGTGTTATCGGTGTATGCCGCGTTACTCGTGGTAGCGTTAAACCAAATCAACAAGTGACTATTGTTGGCGCTGACGGTAAGAAACGTAACGGTAAAGTCGGTACAGTGCTTGGCTATATGGGCCTTAATCGTACTGAAGTTGACCAAGCGTTTGCTGGTGATATCATCGCAATTACAGGTTTAGGTGAACTGAAAATTTCAGACACTATCTGTGATGTAAATACAGTTGAGGCGATGAAACCACTTTCTGTTGATGAGCCAACAGTCACCATGACTTTCCAAGTAAACAACTCTCCGTTTGCTGGTAAAGAAGGTAAGTTCGTGACGTCTCGTAATATCCTTGAGCGTCTTGAAAAAGAATTAGTTCATAACGTTGCACTGCGTGTTGAAGAAACCGATAGCCCAGACCGTTTCCGCGTTTCTGGTCGTGGTGAACTTCACCTTTCTATTCTGATTGAAAACATGCGTCGTGAAGGTTACGAGCTTGCAGTATCACGCCCTGAAGTAATTATTAAAGAAGAAGACGGACAAAAAACAGAACCGTTTGAAACCGTAACCATTGATGTAGTTGAAGAGCATCAAGGCGCAATCATGGAAAGTATCGGTATCCGTAAGGGTGAATTAACCGATATGGCACCGGATGGTAAAGGCCGTGTTCGTATGGATTTCATGATGCCTTCTCGTGGTCTTATTGGCTTCCAAACAGAATTCTTAACCATGACTTCTGGTTCAGGTTTAATCTACCACTCATTCGATCACTACGGCCCTTATAAAGGCGGCGTGATTGGTCAACGTGCAAACGGTGTACTTATCTCGAATGGTATGGGTAAAGCGGTAACGTATTCTTTATTCAACCTTCAAGATCGTGGCCGTTTATTTGCTGAGCACGGTGATGAAGTGTATGAAGGTCAAGTTATCGGTATCCATAACCGTAATAACGATTTAACCATCAACTGTCTTCGTGGTAAGCAGTTAACGAACGTTCGTGCATCTGGTACTGATGAAGCTCAAACGCTTTCTCCAGCAATCAAGTTTACGCTAGAGCAAGCACTAGAATTCATCGATGATGATGAGTTAGTAGAAGTAACACCAGAAAGCATCCGTATCCGTAAGCGTCATTTGAGTGAAAATGAGCGTAAACGTGCGGGTCGTGCTCCTAAATAAAGCAGTGTTTCTAAATACATTTTAGAAAAAACTCTATTGAAAGCCGATGTTAATGACATCGGCTTTTTTGTGCTTATTAATTAGTGCAATAGTCATTATTTCATTGGAAAATGGAAATATTAGATGGTTTATATCGATTATCGAGTGTGGTTCTGATAATTCAGGCTTGTCGACAATTTGCTATTCTAGCTACCCATCTTAAGTTAGTGTATTTGACCTACGTTGCAATATTGGTCGTGGTGTCTGCTCTGGTGCTACTATGGCTGAAAAATTATTAAGAGTATGAGCATTTTAAGTTATGGTAAAGTACATAGTCAGTGAGTGGCTTTAGTGATAAATAACATGGATAGAGGAAAGGTCATGGAAAAAAAAATCAGTATTATTTTACATTACTTTTCTCATCTTAAAGATAGAGTTATACATGATCGATTAGCGGTTAATGCAGGTTATATGGCCTATATTACTTTATTGTCTTTAGTACCTTTATTGACGGTTGTCGTGACTGCATTATCCAAATTTCCTGTTTTTGAAGGGATCAGTCACCAAATACAAGATTTTGCTTTTGAAAACTTTGTTCCTGCCGCGGGAGATGCCGTTAAAGAAGCTCTGAATACTTTCATTTCGAATACATCCGGAATGAGTGCAGTTGGTGGTGCCTTTGTTTTTATTACCGCAATGTTATTGATTTCAACCATTGATAAAAATTTAAACTTCATTTGGCGTGTACAACGCAAGCGTCGCTTGGTGTATTCTTTTTCGATGTATTGGATGGTATTAACGCTTGGTCCTATTTTCATTGGTTCTAGCTTAGCATTAAGTTCTTACATTACTTCGGAGCGAATGATTAGCCAGGAAGTTGTCAGTGGTATTTATCGTGTTTTACCTATCATGTTGTCGATTTTAGCGTTTGTTGGGCTTTATATATTAGTGCCTAATATTAAAGTAAAAATACGCCATGCTCTCACGGGGGCTATCGTATCGGGTCTCTTGTTTGAATTATCAAAAAAAGCGTTTGCGATGTACATCACCGCGTTTCCTTCTTATGAGTTAATCTATGGTGCCTTGGCCGCAATCCCTATCTTATTTGTATGGATTTATTTGTGCTGGTTTATTGTGTTAATTGGCGCTGAAGTGACAGCAAGTTTAGGGGAAAGAGATGAATGGTATAATGAAGAACCTTACCATCCGATCGTACAATTCAAAGAAAAATTTAAAAAAAGGAATGATTTGTGATCGCCCTTATCCAAAGAGTAAGTGAAGCCAGTGTTAAAGTTGATGGTGAAACGGTTGGTGAAATACAAAAAGGCTTGTTAGTGCTTCTTGGGGTCGAAAAAGAGGACGATGAAGTGAAAGCTAAACGCTTAGTCGAGCGGGTGCTAGGTTATCGAATCTTTGAAGATGATGCCGGTAAAATGAACTTAAATGTTCAACAAGCTGGTGGTAGTGTGTTGGTGGTGTCTCAATTCACTTTACCTGCCGATACAAAAAAAGGCACTCGCCCGAGTTTTTCTAAAGGTGCAGACCCTAAAGATGCGGAGCTTTGGTATGACTATTTTTCAAGCCGTTGCCGCGAGACGGGTATCACCACTGAAAATGGTCGTTTTGCGGCAGATATGAAAGTCTCCTTAGTGAATGATGGCCCCGTGACATTTTGGCTTCAAGTGTAACAACCTCTCAAATAATGGATTATCAATAAATTGAATAGTAAGGGATTTACATGTTTAAGTTAGTGACGCCCAAGACTGAATCTGACTTGCAAAAGTATTATCATTTTCGTTGGCAAATGTTGCGTGAACCCTTTCATCAACCCGCTGGATCAGAGCGTGATGAATATGATGAAATGAGTGCCCATCGAATGATTGTTGATGGACGGGGGCGGATTATGGCGGTGGGGCGCATGTATTTAACGCCTAATAGCGAAGGTCAGGTACGCTATATGGCCGTTCACCCTCAACATCGAAGCAAAGGCCTTGGTTCTTTGATCTTGGTGGCTTTAGAGTCTTATGCGCTTCAAGAAGGCGCAAAGCGTTTAGTGTGCAACTCACGCGAAGATGCGATTCATTTTTATAAGAGTAATGGTTTTGAAAACCAAGGTGAACTCAGCGATGAGAGAGGCCCGATTCGTCATCAACAAATGGTAAAGAAACTTAACGCGATTGCGAAAGTTTCTCGTCGCCCTGATTGGTGTGATGAGCTGCAAAAGCGTTGGCGGCAAGAGATTCCAATTTGTGCATCGATGGGGATTCGTATTAGCCAATATACGGGTTACCAGTTTGAATGCTCGGCGCCATTGAACCCAAATATCAACCCACATGAAACCATGTTTGCTGGGTCGTTGTTTACACTGACAACATTAACTGGTTGGGGAATGGCTTGGTTGTTAATGAGGGAAAAAGGCCTTGAAGCCGATATTATTCTAGCAGATAGCCAAATACGTTTTAGAGCGCCCGTCACTCAAAGCCCAACGGCAGTGACATCATTGGATGGTATTAGCGGTGATCTCGATCGATTAGTCAGTGGCCGTCGCGCCCGTATTATCGTTAAAGTGACGGTGTACAGTGGTGATGTGGCGGCAGTTGAGTTTACGGGCACTTATATGCTGATGACTGATTTTCTTGGTGAAGCTCCGCTCATTAAATGATTTAACGTTACTAAGCGAATGGTCATTTAAGTTTATTTCAGCTAAATAGTCACAGCGATTCAATGAATTATTGCAAGTAGTCTTTTGGGGCTATTTGCAGTTATCTTCAACAAGTACTGAATCTTGTTTACCAAGCAAATTAAAGGTTAAGGCTTGGCATTTTCCTTCTAAACGATACTGTAAATTACCTTTATCTGGGTATAAGAAATCATACTCCCCACCGAAATGCGCCGAGAAATCGTTAGCTTCAATATCAAATGGTTTTAATGATAAGCGCCCGCGATCGGCAGTTAAGTGAATATCACTGATTGTAACGGGGTGTGCGGCTTTCGGTTTATTGGTTTTTTCTAATGCTACCTTTTCGGTGCTTTGAGCGTTTACGGTATCAGGATGCACTAAAGGAGGAATGTTGATTCCTTGATGATGCAGCCACAACGTTTGAAAATCATCATGGCTAAATGCCCGTGTGACGCTCGCATTGAGTGAGCCTGTGACACTATGATTGAAAATGAGTTGATCGCCATACAAGCCTTCACCTTTTACGGTAAAGTCTGTGATCCCATCTAAATGAAAAGGGAACTTGAACCAACTAGTAAAAAAGCGCAACGGAATCCCGGATGCTTCTAAGTCTAGTTTCCAAGGTTGGCTAGTTTGGTTAAAGGCGATGTCTGCAGTACCTTTCACTAAGCCATCATCCAGTGGGGCAAATAATTTATCCAACCAAAAGTGGCCTTCTTTGCTATGCATATTCATTAATATATTGCGACTGTTGACGCTGTCATAGCTTGCACTGCTAGCACTAATACTCAATTGGCCGTTCCATAATCCCCATTTCCCATTTTGTTTAATGTGGAGATTATCGCCATCAATACTTAACCCTGATGCTTGCTTTGGTGGCGTGGTGAGATCGATAAATTGAACATTATTAATCGTTACCATTTTGGCTTGAATATCTTGAAGTTGTTCAAAATAACCCTGTAGAATTTGTTTCGATTGGTCAGTTGGAAACCATTTTAGACTATTTAAGTTAAGTTGATTTAAACGCAAGCTGGTAGGAGTCGCTTCCCCTTGTAAATGCATATTACCTTGTAGCATTTCAAGAGAAGCATCCTGAATATTCATAAAGTTTGGCTGAAAGTTAATGTCGAAAGCTGGTGCATGAATGGCTTGGCCTAATAAGCTCATATTGTCTGCGGTTGCAAAAACGGTCGCATTTTGTTGTTGCCAAGGTTTCAGAGGAAGATTTAAATTGGTGGCATTCACCATTACGTTATTTGCCGTTAACACCGATGTTTCAAAGCTTGAATTTGAGATATCTAATTGCTCAATATTCATAGGTATAGAATTAATCAAATCGATCGTGGTGCGGTTGATATTATCCAAATCCGCTTGCTGTAAACGCAAGCCTGAGACTGTAACACGTGGTAATACCCATTCTTTTTGATTGCGTGGTTTGGTGGCTTGAGCAGAGAAAGAACCTTGTCGCCATTTGAAGTGAATGTCATAAAAAGTGGCGTTATCTTCGGTAATATCACCATCAATAAATACATTATTCAACGCCTCTCCTTGCCAGTAAAGTTGTTCAGCAGAAAGTTGAATTTGCCCATAAAAAGGTAACATAGCTGATGGGCTAACACGGGGCGATTTTATTTGAATATTCACATCACGGCCAACCCAGCCTTGTGTGGATAGGTCGATGTTAGCAATGGATAATTTGTTTAACTGAATATAGTTTGAGGTGAAGAGTTTAGGCCAGCCATTTTTCATTTTTAGCCCGTCAATTAGTATGTTATCTACTTGAAGGCGGTTGTCTTGCCATAGAGATTCTCCTAACCAAATATCCATTTGATCGAGCAAAATAGGGGCTTTATTTTTTCGTTGGATTAATACACTTGCTAACTGGATATGCTTAGGTTGTTGATAGGAATAATTAATTGAACGAATTTTAACGGGTTGATTAAAGCCATACTTAAGTGCGGCATTCACCACCTGTGGGGCATATTTAGTATGAAGGGCGGCATAAGATGCGGCGAGAGCAACCATTAATAATGAAACCAAGCCGACAATGATGGCAAGCAACTTTCTCATGTAACATCCTGTTGTACATATTCAATGTGGTGCGATATTTAGATTATACCCACATTTTAATATTAGTTTCGATAGAGGGTAATTTATAGAAAATAGCACCAAGGTTGAAGCTTTCTTTTTATTAACTGATGGATGTAAGAAAAGTCAGCTTGATAATCTTGATTGAAAATAGCATAAGCGAATAAAAAACGAGAAGCCTTGTGGCTTCCCGTTTATTTATGAATAGCTTAATTAATGTTTAAGGCAGCTGTGGCCCAGCACTTACCAAAGATTTCCCTTCATCATTGTCGGTGTATTGAGCAAAGTTTTTAATAAACAATGCGGCCAATTCATCGGCTTTAGTTTGCCATTCATCTGTTGTAGCGTAGGTATCCCTTGGATCAAGAATCGACGGATCAACATTTGGCAGTGATGTAGGTACTTCCAAATTGAATGTTGGAATCACTTTTGTTTCTGCTTGGTCAATTGAACCATCTAAAATAGCGTCAATAATACCGCGAGTATCTTGGATTGAAATACGTTTACCACTGCCATTCCAACCCGTATTGACCAAGTAAGCTTCAGCACCAGAGGCTTTCATGCGTTTTACTAATACTTCGGCGTATTGTGTTGGATGTAATGTTAAAAACGCAGCACCAAAAGCGGCCGAGAAGGTTGGAGTTGGTTCAGTAATGCCTCGCTCTGTCCCCGCTAATTTGGCCGTAAAACCGGATAGAAAATGGTATTTGGTTTGCTCTGGTGTCAATTTAGAGATCGGAGGGAGTACTCCAAAGGCATCGGCGGTTAAAAAGATAACTTTTTGAGCATGGCCAGCTTTAGATACGGGCTTAACGATATTATCAATGTGGTAAATAGGGTAAGACACACGTGTATTTTCAGTTTTTGAACCGTCATCAAAATCAATGATGCCATCTTGAGTGACTGAGACATTTTCTAGTAGAGCATCACGGCGTATCGCATGATAAATATCCGGTTCTGCTTCTTTGGATAATTTAATGGTTTTGGCGTAACAACCACCTTCAAAGTTAAAGACACCATCATCATCCCAACCGTGTTCATCATCACCAATTAGTTGGCGCTTAGGATCGGTTGACAGGGTTGTTTTACCTGTGCCTGATAAGCCGAAGAAGATGGCAACATCGCCTTTTTCGCCTACGTTAGCAGAGCAATGCATTGAGGCTATGCCTTGTAATGGTAATAGGTAGTTCATCATTGCGAACATGCCTTTTTTCATTTCGCCGCCGTACCAAGTGCCCCCAATGATTTGAACACGTTCGGTTAAATTGAAGGCAACAAAATTCTCAGAGTTCAAGCCTTGATCTTGCCAATTAGGATTGGTGGTTTTTGCCCCATTCATCACGACGAAATCAGGTGTGAAGGTTTTTAGTTCTTCATCAGTTGGTCGGATGAACATGTTTTTTACAAAATGTGCCTGCCAAGCGACTTCGGTGATCACGCGAACTTGTAAGCGAGACTCTGGGTTCGCACCACAGAAACAGTCGACGACAAAAACGCGTTTTCCAGAAAGCTGTTTTGTGACTAATGATTTTAGATCTTGCCAGACTTCTTTCGTGATCGGTTTGTTATCATTTTTTCCCTGATCAGACCACCAAAGTGTATCTTGGGTGACGGCATCTTTAACAATGTATTTATCTTTTGGTGAGCGCCCAGTAAAAATGCCTGTATCGACTGAAACGGCACCTAACTCTGTGACGATGCCTTTTTCGTAACCTGTTAATTCTGGTTTCGTTTCTTCTGTAAATAGAAGTTCATAGCTTGGGTTTCGGATGATCTCACTGGCATTGTTAATACCATAAGGGGTTAAATCTAACTGCGCTGCCATTTTGGTGGCTGTCTCCGTAACGGTCATAGGGACTCCTTAATAGGAAATTTGTAGGATATTTATACGTTTTATATGAGATACACTATAACCACTTTATATGTATGGTTTTATGATGGTGTATACAACTTTATCTTAGCAAAGAAAGAAATAGAAAAAGTTGTGATCAAGAGCAGTCTTATTATTATCTGTAATAAAATAAGTTATAAAGAAAAGGCAAAAAAGTGAGTATTTTAAATGTATTAGAAATGAAAAAGCCGCTTTTACACGGCTTTTATCAATGTATTACGTTACTTATTGTATACAATGAATTAATGAAGGCTGTTCTTCGCCGCTTTAAGGATCTGAGCAACTTCACCAGTATCAAAAGAATAAGTCGTACCACAGTAATCACAATGCAGGGCGACTTGGCCTTCTGCACTGAGAATATCATCTAGCTCTTCTTTGGCGACCGTTGCAATTGCTCCAGCACTGCGTTCACGAGAACAACCACAGAAAAACTCAACTTCTTGAGGATCAAACAGTTGAACTTTTTCTTGGTTATATAGGCGGTACAGTACATCGTTGGCTTCAAGTGAAAATAGTTCTTCATTTTTGATGGTTTCGGTTAGCTTTTCTAAGTGCTCAAAGTCACCTTCTGAACCTGTACCATCTGGTATCACTTGTAACAACATGCCCGCAGCGTGTGCTTTTCCTTGGTATTCGCCTGTGCGGAACCAAAGGCGAGTTTTAAGTTGCTCTGAACGTTCAAAATACCCTTCAATAATTTCAGAAAGGGTATTGCCTTCTAAGCCCACTACACCTTGATATCGTTCACCTTGTTTTGGGGAAATCGTGATCACTAAATGGCCTTTACCAATGAGATCATGCAAAGACGCATCAGAGGCAATATTGCCTTCCCAACGTGCAACGCCACGCATTTTTTGTTCGTGATCGCCATTAATGACGACCAAAGATACTGGGCCATCTCCTTGAAGTTGCAGAGTGATTGAACCCTCAAACTTTAATGTTGCGGTTAACAGGCTGGTTGCAACCAATAATTCCCCTAAAATGCTTTGAAGTGGCTGAGGATAATCTTGATTGGCAATGATTTGTTGGAAAGCCGTGTCAAGTTGAACTAATTCGCCACGAACCGACAAATCTTGAAATAAATAGCGATGCAAAAGGTTATTTGCCATTAGTAAAGGAACTCCCAGCGATTATTGATGTTTAAATTTAATGAGATTACGACGTTGTTTTTTATCAGGGCGTCGATCTGGGCTTGGACTGTATAACGCATTGAGTTTATGTTTTTGTGCATTTTCTTCACGTTTAGCCAAGCTATCGTCCGTTTCACGATAAAGCATTTGTGCTTCAGGTGCTCCACGACGCTGCTCTGATATTTTTTCAATAACAACGGTTTTTTCTTCTTTGCCTTGACGCACTCGAACAACGGCACCAATCTCGACAATTTTGCTTGGTTTGGTACGTTGATCATTATAGTGAACTTTGCCACCATCAACCATGTTTCGAGCGACAGAGCGGGTCTTGTAAAATCGAGCCGCCCAGAGCCATTTATCTAACCGTACGGATAAAGTTTGTGAACTCATTCTGAGATATAGCCTCAAAGGGTTTACAGATGACGTCGCATTACGTCTTGTAGTGAATGTAAAATGGTGATGAGGAATAAAAAATTCAAGGTGAAATAGAAAAGAAGTCATAAAGTCGGGATATTATGTTCATTTGGTGCTTATGTTTGCATTAGTCAGTGTACCAATCTGGGATGGAACGGCATTTCGAGGTGAAATGTGCTAGCTGTGTGAAAATGTTGATATTATCCACATCAAAGTATGATTTAATTTGGCTGTCAGCGTTTTAACCGTTAAGGTTATCGTATAAAGCGAAAGGATTTGAATAATTTAAATACTGAAAGGTATAAATAGTAAGAATGGAGTCTATTTTAAAATGTCGTCAATAATGGTCTCAAAGGAAAATATAAGAGGCCAACTCGCCCATTTAGGACGTCAATTTGTGTTGTATCAAGCGCAAATCAGTCGTTTGTTGACGCTGGTTTTTATCGCGCTTATTGCCTGGGTGATAGGCGTATTAATATGGGTGTTTTTGACACCAACTTCCTTAATTGGGCAATGGTCTGCTCCTGTCGTTTCCTCGCGATCAACCGCCATTTCTCAAACGTCTAATATATCTCCTTTATTAAATGCGAATCTTTTTGGTGTATATACCCAGACTCAAGCGCCCAAAAAAGAAGCAGTGGTTCAAGATGCGCCTCAAACTCGATTGAATTTAACGCTGGTTGGGGCGGTTTCTAGTAGTAATGAACAATTGAGCCTAGCGATCATTGCCAATCAAGGAAAACAAGCGACTTATGGGATTGATGAAACGATAGAAAATACACGAGTGACCCTGAAAGCGGTCTTTGTTGATCGCGTCATCATTAGAAATCAAGGGCGAGATGAAACATTGATGCTGCAAGGAATTGATTATAATAAAACCCCACAAACTATCCCTGAAAAAAATAACCAGCCTCCTATCGCGCAAGAAGATAATTTAACGGTTATTCGTGAAGAAATTGCCAGTGATCCACAGAAAATATTTCAATATATTCGCCTTTCTCAAGTCATGGAGGAAGGTAAGCTGAAAGGTTATCGAGTGCGTCCTGGTAGCCAAAGGGAATTGTTTGATCAAGTTGGGCTTAAAGATGGTGATATTGCGACGGTTTTAAATGGTAAGGATTTAACCGATCCTTCTCAAATGGCCTCTTTATGGAAAGATGCCGTTAGTCTTAGTGAATGGAACCTAACGGTTGAGAGGGATGGCCAAACTCATGATATTTATATTCAGTTTTAAAGCGAATCGTTATTCGTTTATTAGGATAGCAACATCACCAATAATGGTGAGCAGGAGCAATGTGTGAAAAAGTGGTTGAGTAAAATCTCACTGATATTAATGACAAGTTTTGTGTCGCTTTCTGCCTCTGCAGAAGAGTTTAGTGCAAGCTTTAAAGGTACTGATATTCAAGAGTTCATTAATATTGTTGGTCGAAATCTTCAAAAAACGATTATTGTCGATCCAACGGTGCGCGGTAAAATTGATGTGCGCAGTTATGATGTATTGAACGAAGAGCAATATTATAAATTTTTCCTCAATGTGCTTGAAGTCTATGGGTATGCGGTTGTGCAAATGGACAACGGTATTCTTAAAGTAATCAAAGATAAAGATGCGAAAACCTCGGCCATTCCTGTGGTTGGTAATGATTCTACGATATCGGGCGATGCCGTTATCACTCGAGTTGTTGCGGTTAAAAATGTGTCGGTTCGAGAGCTGTCTCCAATATTACGTCAACTTAACGATAATGCGGGTGCGGGTAATGTTGTGCATTATGATCCTGCTAATATCATTTTATTAACGGGTCGAGCATCGGTTGTAAACCGTTTAGCCGAAATTATTAAACGAGTTGACCAAGCCGGCGATAAAGAAGTGGAAGTCGTGGAGTTAAATAATGCTTCAGCTACTGAAATGGTCAGAATAGTCGACGCGTTAAGTAAAAGTGCGGATGCTAAAAATACGCCAGAATTGCTCCAACCTAAATTGGTGGCTGATGAGCGTACGAATTCCATTTTAATTTCTGGTGATCCTAAAGTTCGTCAACGTTTGAAAAAACTCATTAGTCAGCTTGATGTCGAAATGGCAACGAAAGGCAATAATCGAGTTATTTATTTACGTTATGCCAAAGCAGAAGACTTGGTGAAAGTACTCTCAGGAGTATCTGAAAATTTGCAAGCTGAAAAAGATGCGAAATCAGGAGCGGGTTCGAACAGTAAAACGAAAGTGTTAATTACGGCCGACCCAGGAACCAATGCTTTGGTATTAACAGCACCGCCTGACATTATGAAAGCATTGGAAGATGTGATCGGTCAGCTTGATATTCGTCGTGCACAAGTATTAATCGAAGCGTTGATTGTTGAACTTTCTGAAGGTGAAGGTATTGAGTTGGGTGCTCAATACGCGAACTTAGAAACGGGTAGTATGGTGCAATATTCCAATGCAAACGCCCAAATTGGTCAAGTCGCGGTGGGGATTAAAGAAGCGGAAACCGTGAAAGGTTCAACCATTATCGACTCTAATGGTAATACCACTATCAATCCAGATACGGCTGGGGATTATTCGACCTTAGCTTCTGCGTTAAGTGGGGTAAATGGTGCTGCGCTGAGTATTGTGAAAGGTGATTGGACAGCATTGATCAGTGCCGTTGCGACCGACACCAATTCAAATATTCTGTCTTCTCCAAGCATCACGGTACTCGATAACAGTGAAGCATCCTTTATTGTAGGTGAAGAAGTGCCAGTGGTGACGGGTTCAACGGCAAGCTCTGATAATTCAAATCCATTCCAAACTGTTGATCGTAAAGAAGTGGGTATTAAGCTCAAAGTGACGCCACAAATTAATGAGGGCGATTCCATTCAGATGCAGATAGAACAAGAAGTGTCAAATGTTCTAGGGCCCAATGGGGCGGTGGATGTTCGTTTTGCTAAGCGTCAAATCAATACCTCGGTTATGGTTCAAGATGGACAAATGATTGTATTGGGTGGTTTGATTGATGATCGCGCTCAAGAAAGTGTGTCTAAAATACCATTACTGGGGGATATTCCTTATCTAGGTGCTCTTTTCTCTTACACTAGCACCACCAAAGAGAAAAAGAACTTAATGGTATTTATCAAGCCGACGATTATTCGTGATGGAATGGCGCTTGATGGTTTGTCTCGCCGTAAATATAACTACATACGAGCAGAACAATTATACCGTGCTCAAAAAGGGTTAAAGCTTTTGCCTAATGCAGAAACGCCTGTGCTTCCTAAATTTGGTAATCAGGCTCGCCAGCCTGCTGAAATTCAAGCTTTCCTTGATCAATTGAAGGATGAGAAGTAATGAGCCAAGTGATGGATGAATCGCTAATGTTAACGGCTCAGGAAACCTCTGAACGACCGGCATTTCGTCTTCCGTTTGCTTTTGCCAAGCGACATAAAGTAGTGTTGGATTATGGCTTCAATCAGCAAGCCATTTTGTATTATTCTGGGGAATTGCCTTCGCAAGTGATGCTGGAAATTCGCCGTGCACTTGGACAGGGTTTTACGCCGCAGCGTCTTGATGCAAATCAGTTTGAAAATAAACTCACCGAAGCTTATCAGCGCGATTCTTCTGAAGCGCGCCAGCTGATGGAAGATATTGGCGCAGACGATGATTTTTTCTCGTTAGCTGAAGAGCTGCCAGAAAATGAAGACTTACTAGAGTCAGAAGACGATGCTCCTATTATCAAGCTGATCAATGCCATGTTGGGTGAAGCGATCAAAGAAGGGGCGTCGGATATTCATATTGAAACGTTTGAAAAAGTTTTGTCGATTCGTTTTCGAGTGGATGGAGTGCTACGTGAAGTGTTATCGCCAAGCCGTAAATTAGCGCCTATTTTGGTGTCTCGTGTCAAAGTTATGGCTAAGCTTGATATTGCTGAAAAACGTGTACCACAAGATGGCCGGATTTCATTACGTATTGGCGGCCGAGCCGTTGATGTTCGTGTTTCAACCATGCCATCGTCACATGGTGAACGAGTGGTGATGCGTCTGCTGGATAAAAATGCCACCCGTTTGGATTTGCATAGCCTTGGTATGACGGCGAAAAATCATGAATCGTTTCGTCATTTAATTGCAAGGCCACATGGCATTATATTAGTAACAGGCCCAACAGGTTCCGGTAAATCCACGACGTTGTACGCAGGCTTACAAGAATTAAACAGCACCGAGCGCAATATTTTAACCGTTGAAGATCCGATTGAATTTGATATTGATGGAATAGGACAAACTCAAGTAAACCCGAAAGTCGATATGACTTTTGCTCGTGGATTACGCGCGATTTTGCGTCAAGACCCAGATGTCGTGATGGTTGGGGAAATTCGAGATCTGGAAACGGCTCAAATAGGGGTGCAAGCCTCATTAACCGGGCACTTAGTGATGTCGACACTTCACACCAATACTGCGATTGGCGCCATTACTCGTTTAAGAGATATGGGCATTGAACCTTTCTTAATTTCATCGTCTTTACTTGGAGTGCTCGCGCAACGTTTGGTAAGAACGCTATGTCCACATTGCAAGGTGCCTTATCAAGCGGATAAGCAACAGAAGAAATTGTTTGGATTAAAGAAAAGTGATGATCTCGAACTTTATAAACCGCAGGGTTGCGAGAATTGCAATCACAAAGGTTATCGAGGCAGAACGGGTATCCACGAATTATTGATGATTGATGATACCACGCAAGAGCTAATCCATTCCGAAGCCGGTGAACAAGCGATAGAAAAAGCGATTCGAGATAAAACGCCAAGTATTCGTGACGATGGTCTGGCCAAAGTTCGTCTTGGTATTACGACGTTAGAAGAAGTACTGCGCGTCACTAAGGAAGTGTAATTCATGGCCGCGTTTGAATATAAAGCACTGGATGCGAAAGGTAAGCAGAAAAAAGGAATTTTAGAAGGTGATAATGCTCGTCAGGTACGTCAACGCCTGAAAGAAAAGGGATTGATGCCAACTGAAGTGATCGAAACCAAAGCTAAAGCGCAGAATGCCAAAAACCGTGGTTTCAGTTTTCAGCGCGGTATCAGCACCAATGAATTAGCTTTAATTACCCGCCAACTTTCTACACTGGTACAAGCGGGAATGCCACTTGAAGAATGCATTCGTGCGGTTGCCGAGCAATCCGATAAACCTCAAATTCGCAATATGTTGGTCAGCATTCGTTCTCGGGTGGTGGAAGGGTATACTTTATCCGACAGTATGGCCGATTTTCCGGTGGTGTTTGATGATCTATTTTGTGCCATGGTGGCCGCGGGCGAAAAATCGGGTCACCTTGATGCTATTTTAGATCGTTTGGCTGATTACGCTGAAAATCGCCAAAAAATGCGTTCCAAATTACAGCAAGCTCTGATTTATCCAACCATGTTAACGCTAATTGCTATTAGTGTGGTGGCCTTTTTATTGGCTGCCGTTGTACCTAAAATCGTTGACCAATTTGTTCAAATGGGGCAAAGCTTACCGCTTTCTACTCAATTCTTATTAATCGCCAGTAACTTTGTTCAAGATTGGGGCATTGCCTTATTGGTGGCGGTTGTTGTGGTTATTGTGGGGTTAAAAATGGCTCTTAAAAAACCAGATTTTCGCTTGAAATGGGATCGGCGGGTTCTCGGCCTTCCTGTTATCGGTAAAGTGGCCAAAGGGTTAAATACTTCTCGCTTTGCTCGCACTTTAGCCATTTGTTCCTCTAGTGCGATTCCCTTATTAGATGGTATGAAGGTTGCTGCCGATGTGATAAGTAATCAATATTTTAAATCTCAAATTTTAGATGCAGCTGAAAAAGTACGTGAAGGTACAAGTTTGCGAAAATCATTAGAACATACGGGATTATTTCCACCGATGATGTTGCATATGATTGCCAGTGGTGAACAAAGTGGTGAGTTAGAGCCGATGTTGATCCGCGCGGCAGATAACCAAGATCGTGATTTTGAGTCATTAGTGAATATGGCATTAGGCATCTTTGAGCCTTTATTGATTGTTGCGATGGCAGGCATTGTCTTGTTTATCGTAACGGCGACCCTAATGCCGATTTTAGAATTGAATAATTTAGTGACGCAAAAGTAGAGAGAGAAGCAGACAAAACAAGAAGCGATCTCACACCGAATAACAACACAAGATTTCAATAGGAGATAAACATGAGAGCAGTAATGAAGCCAATCACAAGCAAACAAAAGGGTTTTACCTTGCTTGAAGTGATGGTGGTGGTGGTGATTCTTGGCATTTTAGCCAGTTTTGTGGTGCCAAACCTTTTAGGCAACAAAGAAAAGGCCGATCAACAAAAAGCCGTTACCGATATTGTGGCATTAGAAAATGCATTGGATATGTATAAGTTGGATAACAGTGTTTATCCTACTACGGATCAAGGTTTAGATGCGTTAGTAAGTAAACCAACAGGCAGCCCTGAGCCTCGTAATTATCGTGATGGCGGCTACATTAAGCGATTACCTAAAGACCCATGGGGGGGCAATTATCAATACCTAAGTCCTGGCGATCACGGAACGGTTGATGTTTTCACTTTGGGCTCCGATGGTCAAGAAGGTGGTGATGATGGTGCACAAAAAGACATTGGTAACTGGAACATTCAAGACTTTCAATAATTGAGAATGTACATCTTTATGAGATGGGTAGTTACTATGAAATGTAT
Source organism: Vibrio casei (assembly GCF_002218025.2). NCBI lineage: Bacteria > Pseudomonadati > Pseudomonadota > Gammaproteobacteria > Vibrionales > Vibrionaceae > Vibrio > Vibrio casei. The sequence goes on from NZ_AP018680.1 coordinate 180,760, forward strand.
AGTTATTATGAAATGGATAACTATTTCGCCTTCTTATAGAGAATTAACTGTTCTACCTAGGTGTGAATAGTATCCATTTTATTGATATGAGTTTGAGCTAAGGAATTTGATGCAACGTCAGGCTGGTTTTACTTTGTTAGAAATATTGCTGGTGGTAGTACTGATGTCTCTTGGTGCCTTAGCGGTAGTGCAAACTTTACCTCAAAGTCAAAATGACCAAGCGAAAGAGCAAGCCTCCCGTTTTTTTCAGCGGCTGCAATTGTTGAGTGATGATGCCATTTTGAATGGGCAGGATTACGGAGTACGTTTAGATGAAAAGAAATCGACGTACCATTATATGCAATTGAAACAAGAGGGCTGGCAGCCAGTAAAAGAGAGTAAATATTTTACTGAAACCAGCATGGGCGATGACGTCACTTTAAGCTTTGAATTAGGCGGTGATGCGTGGTCGGACAGTGATCGTTTATTTAAGCAGGAAGACTTTTACGAAGATAGATTTGAAGATGAAGAGAAAAAACCTAAACCACCTCAAGTTTATGTGTTGTCTAGTGGTGAAGTGACGCCATTTGAAGTGTCATTTTTATCGGACAACCAACAGTCATTAGAGAATCGTTGGCGAGTAAATGTAACAGAAGCTGGGATTATTCAACTGCTTGCGCCAGGAGAGGAGAATGAATAAGTCCACTCATCGGGTACGTGGGATGACTCTCCTTGAAGTGCTGATTGCTTTGGCTATTTTCGCAACAGCAGCGTTAAGTATTATTCGTGCGGTGACTCAGCACATTAATACTTTGACCTATTTGGAGGAGAAAACCTTTGCCAGTATGGTGGTTGATAATCAATTGGCCATGGTGCATTTAGACAGTTCATTTAATTCGAGCAAAAAAGGGATTGAAGAATTTGCGGGTCGAAAATGGTATTGGAGTGCGACGCCAATAAAAACCGGGAGCGACTTAATTAAAGCGGTAGATGTAACGGTTGCCACTGACCCTGAACGAAAAAAGACGCTAATGACGGTGAGAACCTATGTTAAGCCGTAAAAAAACACTCAATCAAAATGCTTATCAGCGTTTATTGGGCTTCACTTTAATCGAAGTGCTGGTGGCGATTATGGTGTTTGCTAGCTTAAGTCTCGCGGCTTATCAGGTGGTTAACCAAGTTCAGCGTAGTAACCAACAGTCGGCAGAAAAAACACAACGTTTGCAAGATATTCAACGAGCGATGATCATTATGGACAGTGATTTTCGCCAAATGGCAGCAAGGCAATTTCGCGTAAATGGCGAGCAAGCCAGTAAGAATTACCTTTTTGAAGATGAGTATTTATTGGATTCTGAGTCGAATGGAATTTTATTTACTCGTTTAGGTTGGCTTAACCCGCAACAATCTTTTCCAAGGGGGGAGATTGTTAAAGTGGGTTATCGGGTTGTACAAGGTAACTTAGAGCGTGTGTGGTGGCGTTATCCTGATACTCCAGCGGGGCAAGAGCCATTGTATAAATCAATCTTAACTCAAGTGGATGATATCGCCTTTCGTTTTTACGATGGCAGTGTTTGGCAAGACGAATGGAAACAGCCTAGTCAACTTCCTAAAGCGGTTGAAGTGACGTTTACGCTACAAGATTACGGTAAGTTAATTCGAGTGTACTTAACCGCAGGTGGCGCGGCATCGGGTAATAGCAATAATGACGGTGACGAGCAATGAGCCGCGTGAGAGCGAATTACTCAGGTTCTATGCAGACCCTACCGTCACGGCAAAAAGGTGTGGCGTTGATCTTTGTGTTATTGCTGGTTGCTGTATTAGTTGGCATCGCGGCAACCATGACAGAAAGAATGTCTACTCAGTTTTATCGTGCCAGTAACTTGTTGAATCATCAGCAAGCGTATTGGTATAGCATGGGAGTAGAAGCATTGGCGCAAGTCGGTATAGAAGAAACCTATAAAGAAAATAATGACAATATCAACTTGAGCCAAGTTTGGGCATTAAAAGACACGAATTACCCTTTAGATAATGGTGAAGCAATTGGCAGTATTCATGATAAACAGGCCTGTTTTAATGTTAACGCCTTAGCCAGTTTGCCCAATACCAATAATAATGGTCAGAGGCCATATTTATTGAAAGTCTTAGCGTATATTTTACAAGAAGAAGGGATAGATAATTATCAATCTGAAGTAATTGCTGATTCGATTAAAGAATTTGTGGATAGCGATGATCAGGTGATGACTCAAAGTGGAGTAGAAAGTGCAACGTATGAAGGATTTAAACCTCCTTATGATGCACCGAATACGATGATCGCTGATCATTCAGAACTCCGTGCGGTCAACCAAGTTTCTGGCCCGGCAATGAAGGTGCTTAATAAAATAGCGTGTGCTATTCCAACGACCGATTTATTGATTAATATTAATACGCTTCAACCGGAACAAGCGTTATTGTTAACCGGGTTATTTCAACCAGCATTGAGCTTAAATGATGCAGTGAATGTATTGGAAAATCGGCCACAAGATGGCTGGAAAGATGTGGATACTTTTTTGAATCAGTCACAAATTAATACGATTTCACCTGATATAAAAAGCCAAGCAAGTCCATTTTTAACCGTAACCAGCCAATACTTTGAGTTGGATGCACAAATTAAAGTAGAAGATTCAAGAGTTAGGTTAAGAAGCCTAATATACAGTTCAGATAAGAAAACGACCGAAATCATACGTCGTCGCTTCGGAGGGATCAGTGAACGAGTTTCTGACAATAAAACTGAGCAGTAATCCAAGTGAACCAATACCTTGGTTAGTCTGGTCGAATAATCTTAAGGATGTTATCGCCTCAGGTGAGCTAGTCAATCGTGATCATTTAGATGAATTAGAGCCTTATAGTCACCAACGTGTGGTAATTGGCTTATTGCCGAGCAGTGAAGTACTACTGACTCATATTACGATACCTTCAGGGGCTGCTCGACAGCTCAATGCGATGTTGCCTTTTTTAATGGAAGATGAGCTGACTCAAGATATTGAACGAATGCATTTTAGCGTATTAAAAAAGCAAGGTGATCAAGCCACTATCGCGACGATTGAAAGAAAGCGGCTTGCGCAATGGGCGGACGCTTTTAAGCAGGCGGGCATGGAATTAAAAAAAGTGCTTCCAGATTGCTTAGCTCTACCTCAACGTGAAGGCCAAGTCAGTGCTTTGCACTGTGATGGGCAATGGTTGTTCCGCCAAGGTGAAGTGAAAGGTGCAGCCGTTGATGAAGCATGGCTTGACTTGTTTTTGCAATCAGGTTGGTTAGCCCCAGATGGCGATGCATTACATTTTGAAGATGTTATTAAAGACAACATCGAATTGGCTCAAAGTGAACCCACGACAGATGAAGAGGCTTTGATTGAGCGTTTGCAGAATGATGATGAAATTGATGATCTTGCTAGCGATAAAGAAAAAGTATCTCGATCTTTACCTGAAAAGGTGACAGCGACGGATATGGATGAATCGGTGATTACTATTTGCAGTTATAGCCATTTGCCAGATAACCATGAAAAATTACCTGGTCAATGGATACTTGCGCCAACAGAGATGATGATGGTCACGTTGTCGCAAGGGGCAATTGATTCCAAAAGTAATTTGTTAAGTGGTATGTTTAAAGCGCAGTCTTCATGGTTTAAACATTGGCGTGTTTGGCAAAAAGTGGTGATTGCAGCTTGTGTTTTTGTGGTGATTCTGTTGATTCAACGAACCATTATCGTTCATAAAATTGAAGCGCAAACTCACGCTTATCGAGTTGAAAGTGAACGTGTTTTCCGTTCTGTTTTTCCAGATAAGCAACGCATTCCAACTGTGAGCTATTTAAAGCGCTCAATGCAAGATGAAGAAAATATATTGTCTGGTTCTGGAGGAAGTTCTGCGTCAGTTTTGGGGTGGATGGCGAAGCTGCCAGCGGCATTGAAACAAGTTAAAGCGGTCACGGTTCAAAGTGTTCAGTTTGATGCCAATCGTAGTGAAGTTCGTATTAATGCCCAAAGTAATGATTTCCAATCATTTGAGCGATTACGCACAGAGCTAGCGAAGGAGTTTTCGGTTGATCAGGGACAATTGAATAAAAATGGAGATGTAGTACAAGGTACTTATGTCATTAGGAGTAAGGCATGAAGGAAAAAATTGCCGCATCAATCGCTCCGTTAACGCATTGGTGGCAAAGTATTTCTACCCGAGAGCGACGATTAGTTTCTGCAGGCCTAGGCCTGTTTATTGTCGGTTTTGTTTATTGGGGCATTTTTCAGCCATTGGCTGAACGCACTGAACAAGCAAAATTGCGCTTGAACAGTGAAAGACAATTATTGCAGTGGGTTACCACCTCGGCTGACAACATCGTCACGTTAAGGGCTAAAAATGGAGTGCGTGGTTCCCAGCGAAGTATGCCAATTAATCAAGTGGTGTCTTCTACTGCCTCTCGTTTTGATATTGAATTGATTCGGATGCAACCAAGAGATGACATGTTGCAAGTGTGGATTCAACCTTTGCCTTTTAATACGTTAGTTAACTGGTTAGCGGAATTGAGAGATAATTACGGGCTTCAAGTGTTATTTTTAGATATTAACCGTGCTGAGAAGCAAGGGGTTGTGGAAGTGAATCGACTACAGTTTAAGCGAGGATAATGACGTGAAAGGGAAGATGTTGTACGTCATTGTATTTGTCGTGATATTGGTAGCGAGCCTTATTGCTAACGTGCCCGCCGCTTGGGTTTATAGCTATATTTCGAAGCCATCGGGTATTGAAGCTCAGGGAATCAGTGGTACGATTTGGAATGGTAGCATTCAACAATTAACGGCTGAGCGTCAATCATTAGGTTCAATATATTGGGTATTTCAACCAAGTCAAATATTCACGGGTAAAGCGGAATATAATGTCCGGTTTGGACGAGGAAGTGGGATTAAGATCAACGGTAAAGGCTATGTCGGTATCGGTTTTTCGGGGGTGTACGCCAGAAACACCTTGGTTTCTTTGCCAATAAATGAAGTGGTTAAGTGGGTTCCAATGCATGTGCCAGTTGAATTAAAAGGACAGCTAGAATTATCACTCAATGACCTCCACTATGCGCAACCGTGGTGCCAACAAGCTAAAGGTAATGTGGCTTGGACAGGCGCTCAAATTATCTCACCAATTGGTCAATTAGAGCCGGGACCAGTTATTGCAAGTTTGACCTGTAACAATCAAATTATTGATTTAGATGGCAAACAAGATAATGAACAGGTGAGCAGTGAATTTAAAGTGAACCTGAACACTTTGTCTCGTTATAAATTAGAGGCTTGGTTTAAACCAGGATCACAATTTCCTTCTTCAATGTCAAAACAGCTTAACTGGTTAGGAAACCCTGATACTCAAGGTCGCTACCCATTCACGTATGCTGGCAAGTTATAATCACAACTTAGCCTACTTTGTTTATTGGCTAAAGGAGAGATGAGATGACAAAACATAAGCTACCTGAAATTCTATCTAAGTCCGTTGTGGCAGCGTCTCGTTTGTTTTCGATTGAATCGCTTGAACTTCGCTTTTCAAATGGCGAAGAGCGTACCTACGAGAGGATGAAACCTAGTAATCGTGGCAGTGTGATGATTGTACCGGTGACGGAAGCTGGGGATTTACTTTTAATTAGAGAGTATTCCGTAGGAACAGAACGATATGAATTGGGTTTTCCAAAAGGATTAATTGATCCAGGAGAAACACCAGAACAAGCGGCAAACCGTGAATTAAAAGAAGAAATTGGTATGGGTTCAGATACTCTAACGCCATTAAAACAAGTGGTGTTAGCGCCCTCTTATTTTTCAAGCAAAATGACGTTATTTTTGGGGCAAGGTCTCTATCCGGAAAAGTTGGAAGGCGATGAACCAGAAGAATTAGAAGTCATAAAATGGCCTTTGCAGCAGGCGGAAGAGCTATTAACTCATTTGGACTTTTGTGAGGCAAGAAGCATTACCGCTTTGATGCTGGCTTTACGTGTGTTGGTTAAGGAAAAATAAGTATGTCATCATCTAGCGATTTATCTCATTTATTGCCAGAAGTGATTGGTATTGCTCGCACTGCTGGTCAGCGTGTGCTTGAAATTTACCATAAAAAAGAATATCAAGCTTTTGTGAAAGAAGACGATACACCGGTGACAACGGCAGACTATGCCGCACACAAAATCATTATGCAAAGCTTAGCCGATTTAACGCCAAATATTCCGATTTTATCGGAAGAAGATGCGGATATTAGCTTAAAGAAACGCTCGAAATGGGACCGTTATTGGCTAGTGGATCCGCTTGATGGTACACAAGAATTTATCGCGCGTAGTGGTGATTTTGCCACGGTGATTGCTTTAATTGAAAATAACCATCCAGTGATGGGGGTCGTGTACGCGCCGGTTTCTGGGGTCACTTATTTTGCTTATCAAGGTAAAGGGTCTTGGAAAATTCCTGAGATGGATGACAGTATTCGTATCCATACCCACAAACATGAAACTCCAGAGCAGTCGATTGCAATCGCGATTAGCCGTCGTCAAAACATCAATCGAATTACCGATAACTTATCACCTGCGCGCAATTATGAACTGGTGCCATTAGGGTCTGCGGCATTAAAAGCATGCTTAGTCGCTGAAGGTGCCGTTGATTGTTATATTCGTTTAGGGCCGACAGGTGAATGGGATACCGCTGCAACACAGTGTATTGTTGAAGAGGCGGGTGGTCGAATTCTTAGTACCAAGTTGGAGCCTTTGTCTTACAACGAACGAGATACGCTGGAAAACCCTAATTTCATTGTTCTAGGGGATGAAAGCATTGGTTGGGATGACATTTTGATTGGGAATTTAGAGCGCACATAATAACAAAGCCGGGTCATCAGACTCAGCTTTGTTTGATCAATCGCATAGGTTCTTTGAAATGCTCGAGTATTGGATGCGAGTATTTACATATAAGAGTGTTCACCAGACTCATGATCGGTTGAATCACGAACCGCCGTTAATTCACCAGCAAATTGCTCAATCAGTTGTTTCTCGATGCCTTCTTTTAGCGTCACATCGACCATAGAACAACCATTACAGCCACCACCGAATTGAACCAATGCTACACCAGAATCTGAAATGCTGATTAAGCTAACATGGCCACCGTGGCTGGCTAATTGTGGGTTGACTTGGGTTTGAATTGCATATTCAACACGCGCCATTAAAGGGGCATCATCGTCTAACTTACGCATTTTAGCATTGGGCGCTTTTAGTGTGAGCTGAGAACCCATTTTATCGGTAACAAAGTCAATTTCGGCTTCTTCTAAGAAAGGCAGACTCAGTTCATCAATGTAAGCATTAAAACCGCTAAAGTTTAAAATGGTGTCAGAAGCTTCTGCAGACTCAGGTGGGCAGTAAGAGACACCACACTCAGCGCTTGGTGTTCCTGGATTGACCACGAAAACACGAATATGCGTTTCATTGGGTTGCTGTTCGAGTAATTTTGCGAAGTGCGATTGAGCACTTTCTGTAATAGTAATTGACACGACTAATACCTGACTATTTTAGTGGGCTTTTAAGCTATTTTACTCCTCTTGTCGTATGAATCCAGACCAATTTTCTTTTAATCGATAGAAAGTTGAATTAGACCTTGATTTGACGAGAATTAATTGAGGATTTAATCACTTAGGTTCAGGTGTGCGAGAAAGGCAATAGACATCGATTGTTTCTACTTTACAGCGACGCAATGCTTGGCATAAAGGCAATAAAGTACTTCCAGTGGTGACCACGTCATCAATTAAAGCGATATGTTTATGGGTGGGGCTTTGGCGTAACTCAAAGGCATGACGTACGTTATGTAGGCGCTCTTTTCGATTCAACCCTTTTTGTTGCACTGTTGCCTGTGTCCGTCGAAAGACCTGATTATTCACGGAGCAATGAATTCCCTTCTTCTGCCATTGAGCTGATAATTGATGTGCTAACTCCTCACTTTGATTAAAATTTCGCTTTAATAAACGTTGCCAATGTAAAGGGACGGGGATTAGTTCTGGGGCCGGTTTTTTAATGATAGGGGATAATAATCCGCTTAAATCGGCGGCTAGCCAAAATTGTTTTTGGTATTTTAAGGCTTGGATGTATTGCTTGAGTGGTGCTTGATAATCACTTATGCAATATAAGTTATCCCACGGTGGTGGATGAGACAAACATTGACCACATTGCTCGACAGATGCCAAAGTGGGCAAGCCGCAGCGCTGGCATCGAGGAGTTGTATGCCTAAGGCGGCTTACACAGTGGTCACACCATAAGTGAAATGAATGGTTTAGTAGCCTATTGTTATTATCGCTGCCGTAGTGAATACGCTGATCAATGGTAAGGCGACATAAGTGGCATTGGCGTGGCAACCCTTGTTTTATCTTTTGTAATAAGGTCATGTGTAATAAAGTCATGGTTCGAGTCGAAATGAAATTGATTGGTCCGGTTTAGAGTGAAAATGCCGTATAATCATGCCAAGACTGGCGCCCACGGGGTATGAATTTAGTAGGAAAAAGTATGACAACACTGCATTGGCAATCTCAGGGTGAAGGGCAAGACATCGTATTAATTCACGGATGGGGAATGAACGGTGCCGTATGGCAGACAACCATGGATACCTTATCGCAGCTGTTTCGAGTACATAGTGTTGATTTACCGGGATATGGATTAAGTCATGAACAATCAGCCATAGATTTAGACGATATTTGCCAACAAGTGTTGGCGGGCGCCCCTGAAAAAGCGGTGTACCTTGGCTGGTCTTTGGGCGGATTAGTGGCAACCAATATTGCCCTTAAACACCCTGAAAGAGTCAATAAATTGATTACGGTCGCTAGCTCGCCTAAATTTGCAGCAGAAAAAGGTTGGCGAGGAATAATGCCCAAAGTTCTAACGGATTTTACTCAGCAGCTAACCAGTAATTTCAAATTGACCATTGAAGGCTTTATGATACTGCAAGCGCTTGGTAGTCCTTCTGCTCGTCATGATGTTAAAGCGATTAAAAAGCAGGTTTTCTCTCGTCCAATGCCAAATCCACAGGCACTTAAAGTAGGATTAGGTATTTTATCACAAGTGGATTTACGCCCAGCGTTATCAGATATAACGGTGCCGATGCTTCGTTTGTACGGTCGTTTGGATGGATTGGTGCCGAATAAAATTGCGGATGCGGTCGCTAACTACGTCCCAGAGAGTGAAAGTTACGTTTTTCAATCTTCTTCTCACGCTCCTTTTATGACTGAACATGGATTGTTTTGCGAAAAGGTAGAAACATTCGTGAGCGAAAAATAAAGACGGTTCGCCCATAAAATAATGATGTTAGATGTTCTTTGAAAGCATAGGGTACCTAAACATCATTTATTCCTGAATTTGCAGTTTAATGCCCAGTGATTTAATAATGTCATTAATTTCTTGAGGTGGGGTTTGGTCGGTTACGATCAAATCCACATCTTGAATCGTGCCTAAATTGACCATCGCATTACGACCGAATTTTGAATGATCGACAGGCAAGAATACTGCGCGGCTATTTTCAATAATGGCACGTTTTACACGCACTTCGTGATAATCGAAATCGAGTAATGAGCCATCAAAATCAACGCCACTGATCCCCAAGATGCCAAAATCTAAACGAAATTGAGAAATAAAATCGAGCGTTGCTTCCCCTGTCACTCCGCCATCTCTGTTGCGTACTTCACCACCTGCGAGAATGACTCTGAAATCGGGTTTGGTCATTAAAATAATGGCAGCATTAATGTTGTTGGTGACGACTCGAAGTTGTTGGTGATTTTCGAGTAATGCTTTAGCCACCGCTTCTGGGGTGGTCCCAATATCGATAAATAAGGTTGAACCATCAGGAATGTGTTTGACTAAAGCTTGAGCGATTCGATTTTTTTCATTTTGGTGCATGACTTTACGATCGCTATAAGGGGAGTTTTCTGCGCTATTAGCAAGGGTGGCACCACCATGATTACGGCGTATTCTGTTGCTATCGGCTAGCTCGTTTAAATCACGACGGATGGTTTGAGGGCTAACATCAAACATGGCGACTAAATCATCGGTACTGACATAGCCCTGTGATTTGACTAGCTCAATGATTTTTTGATGCCTTTCACTCGCTTTCACGCTATTTCCTTATATCTGATGGCTGTGTTGAGTGCCAAGCAGTGTACGTGATAAGCATAATGAAAGGCAATTTATCGCCTTTCAATTCACGCTGATAATGCTCAAAACGTTAAACTTATCCCACCTTTTGAGCGGAATCGAGCATGTTTGCTGTTCCTTCGGCCTGTTGAGGGGATGTTCGAGTTGATTTTTTTTCAATGTACTCGTTCACCGCGTTTTGTTCGTCGGCATTTAAGGTGATGCCTAACTTGGTACGGCGCCATAATACATCTTGCGCAGTTAACGCATATTCATGCTCGATTAAGTAATCGATCTCGCATTGATAAACGCCTTGACCAAAATGCTGTCCCATTTGGGATTCTTCTTTTATGCCTTTTACGAGCGTTTTCGCGTGAGAGCCGTATTGACGGCAGTAACGACGAATGGTTTTATCGTTTAACCAAGCGCATTGTTGGCGAAGTTTCATTGTTAATAAATTTTCATCATACCCTTCAGCGCCTGGTAATAGAGACTCTGCCGTCCAACTGTTTCCCATTTGAGGGAAGAAAGGGGAGAGTTGTTTCATTGCCGCTTCCGCTAGCTTACGGTAAGTGGTGAGTTTTCCTCCAAAAATAGATAATAATGGCGCGTCTGCTCCTTCTTGCTCGAGTGATAACGTGTAATCACGTGTAATCGCTTGAGGAGAATCCGATTCATCATCACATAATGGTCGTACTCCACTGTATGTAGACACGACGTCATCACGCTTAATCTGATGAATAAAGTGTTTATTAACAACATCAATTAAGTAGTCGATTTCTTGATCATCAATTGTGACGTTTCGAGCATCGCCTTTGAATTCGACATCAGTGGTGCCAATTAAAGAATAATCTTCAAGGTAAGGGATGACGAAAACAATACGTTGGTCATCATTTTGTAGGATGTAAGCTTGTTCTTCATTATGGATTTTCGGCACAATGATGTGTGAACCTTTGATCAAGCGAATTCCGTAAGGTGACTGGGCGTCCATGTTGTCAGTGATAAAGCTACGCACCCAAGGACCTGTCGCATTCACTAATGCATGAGAGTGGCGTTCGAAGCGAGTATTGGTGCGTTTGTCGAACAGTGTGACTGCCCAAATATCCCCAACACGCTCTGCTTTTTCAACATGGCAATAGTTCTTAATTTCTGCGCCATGCTGGTCAGCTTGCTGAATGTTGAGTAACACTAGTCGTGCATCATCAACCCAGCAGTCTGAATATTCAAACCCTTTAACCATTTCATCTTTTAATACATGGGTTTGGCGAAAATCAACGCCATGGCTGCCTTTTAATGTTTCATTTTTAGCAAAAAATCCGCGTTTTCCTAGGTGATCGTAAAGGAATAGCCCTGCACGGATCATCCATGCTGGGCGTAGAAATGGGCGATGAGGTAAGCGAAAGCGCATTGGTTTTGCAATATGAGGGGCTTTTTTTAGTAGTACTTCACGTTCAGCGAGAGACTCGGAGACAAGACGAAATTCATAATGCTCAAGATAGCGCAAGCCACCATGAATTAACTTTGAACTGGCAGAAGACGTTGCTGAAGCGAAGTCACTTGATTCATATAAACCGACTTTCAAGTTTCGGCCGGATGCATCCGCCGCGATGCCTGCACCATTGATCCCACCGCCAACAATAATAAGATCCAACACTTCATTTACATTTTCTTGCTTGTTCATCTTTAACCTCTGTTCGAATTTATAAGTTTAATGTTCGTTCGAGCATTTGTGGCTAATCTACCGAAAATAATAATTAAGTCTAGTGTATTTTTTATGAATTACGACTTTTAACTCGTTTAAATTAAAGTAACTATTTGTTTTTAATTGAATGTTTTGTTTTTGTTCATGTTGTTATTATTTAATAAACCTATGCCACTACTGTTCTTATAGCTTATATGTATGATTTTTTGCCATATTAATGAGGATTTAATGCGCAAACGATTAAAAATATGAGCGTACGCACATTTGTGGTGTTTGTTTGTTTACATTCTAGAAACATATTGTAGTTTTACGGTCGAATTCTTCCAATAACTAAAAAGAATGGGTCGTCTCTATGTCTTTAGAAAAAGTGCAAACCAATAAAAATAAACAATTGCTCGGGGAATGTATTGCGGAATTTATCGGTACAGGGTTACTGATATTTTTCGGCGTCGGGTGTGTGGCAGCTTTAGTGTTAACTGGAGCTAGTTTTGGCCAATGGGAAATCAGTATTATTTGGGGGATAGGGGTCGCGATAGCGATTTACTGTACAGGAGGCGTGTCTGGTGCGCACATCAACCCTGCTGTGACTATTGCGCTCGCCTTATTCCACGGTTTTGATAAGCGTAAAGTGTTGCCTTATATTGGCTCACAATTGCTCGGTGCATTCAGTGCGGCTGCATTAGTGTATGGCTTATATAGCAATTTGTTTACCGACTATGAGCTCACACATAATATGGTGCGTGGCTCACAAGAGAGCTTAGCGTTAGCAGGTATCTTCTCTACTTATCCCAATCCTTTACTCAGTTTTGGTGGTGCGTTTGCGGTGGAGTTTGTGATTACCGCGGTACTAATGTTCGCGATTCTTGCTTTAGGCGATGATCGCAATGGTGCTCCAAATGGCTCGGCAACACCATTACTTGTTGGTTTATTGATTGCGGTTATTGGTGGATCTCTTGGGCCACTAACGGGTTTTGCGATGAACCCAGCTCGGGACTTTGGTCCTAAATTCTTTGCCTACCTTGCCGGTTGGGGGGATATGGCATTAACCGGAGGTAAGGATATTCCTTATTTCATCGTACCAATCTTAGCACCAATTTTGGGTGCATCATTTGGTGGCTGGTTATACCCAAAAGTCATTGGTTTTTATTTACCGAACAATCAGAACACGGTAAATGAACCGGCAGACACATCTTCAGAAGATAATGCCCCTCAAGTATCAACGAATGTTTAAACATCACGATAAAAATTTCACCGATTTTAAATAGGAAAATATCATGGAAAAAAAATATATCGTCGCTTTAGATCAAGGCACAACTAGCTCTCGCGCCGTCGTACTCGATCGTGATGCCAACATTGTTTGTAGCGCACAACGTGAATTCACGCAAATTTACCCTGAAGCGGGTTGGGTTGAACATGATCCACTAGAAATTTGGGCTACACAAAGTTCAACGTTGGTTGAAGCGTTAGCTAAAGGTGGTCTTCATTCTGATGAAATCGCCGGCATTGGTATTACCAACCAACGTGAAACGACGATTGTGTGGAATCGTTCAACAGGCAAGCCAATTTATAACGCGATTGTGTGGCAGTGTCGTCGGACCGCCAGTATTTGTGAAGAATTAAAAAAAGCCGGTTTAGAAGAATATATTCTTGAAAATACCGGTTTAGTGGTTGACCCATACTTCTCTGGCACCAAAGTAAAATGGATTTTAGATAATGTGGAAGGCGCTCGTGAGCAGGCTGAAAATGGTGAGCTTGCTTTTGGTACCGTCGATTCATGGTTAATTTGGAATATGACACAAGGTCGCACTCATGTCACCGATCCGACTAATGCGAGCCGTACCATGCTCTTTAACATCAACACACTTGAGTGGGATGAAAAATTACTCGATGCGATGGGCATTCCGAAATCCATGATGCCAGAAGTGAAGTCCTCTTCAGAAGTTTACGCACAAACCAATATTGGTGGTAAAGGCGGAACGCGTATTCCAATCGCCGGGATTGCCGGTGATCAGCAAGCGGCGTTATTTGGTCAAATGTGTGTAGAAGCTGGGCAAGCGAAGAACACTTACGGCACCGGTTGTTTCTTATTAATGAATACCGGTGATAAGAAAGTGACGTCGCGTAACGGTTTGTTAACCACGCTGGCGTGCGGGCCAAAAGGCGAAGTCAGCTACGCATTAGAAGGCGCAGTATTCATGGGCGGCGCCTCGATTCAATGGTTGCGTGATGAATTACAATTAATTGGTGATGCGGCGGATACGGAGTATTTTGCCACTAAAGTAGAAACTTCTAATGGTGCTTATGTGGTGCCAGCCTTCACTGGCCTTGGTGCGCCGCACTGGGACCCATATGCTCGTGGCGCTATTGTGGGTTTAACTCGCGGGGTTAACCGTAACCATATCATTCGCGCGACATTGGAAAGTATTGCGTATCAATCATTGGATGTTATTTCGGCAATGCAAGCAGATTCAGGTATCAAACTGGATTTCTTAAAAGTAGATGGCGGAGCAGTGGCAAATAACTTCTTAATGCAATTCCAATCGGATGTATTGAATACCGAAGTGCAACGCCCAGTAGTGACGGAAGTCACTGCATTAGGCGCGGCTTACCTTGCGGGTCTAGCCGTTGGATTCTGGGGCAGTATTGATGAGTTGAAACATAAGTCAGTACTTGATCGTTCATTCCAACCTTGTGCTGATGATGGTAAACGTGAACGTCGTCATACTGGCTGGAAGCGCGCGGTTGAATGTGCCAAAGGTTGGGTGACCGAATAAGTGACTCATCGCTATTGAGTTATTCAATCTATAAAGGCTCATATAAGAAGCCTACAGCGGAAAATAAACGACGAGCATAGAATGGATGGAAACATTATTTTTATGCTCGAGTTTCATGAATAACCATGTGCTAAAGAGGCCGTGGTTATTTATTTTAAACCTCATGTTTTTATTCGATGGAAAGGGACTGTACTTGCGTGGTGCGCAGGTATTTTGTTGATCTTAACAAAAACCGTTTTCCTCAAAATAAAATATGTTCTCAAACAAGACTAATAATAGAGGTCATTATGATCCATATTTTTAAGCCTAAGGCGCATATAGAGCGTTTGGCTGATGACAAGATAAGCTCCACCTATACCCGTTTACGCTGGCAACTTTTTTTAGGCATATTTTTTGGCTATGCGGGTTATTACTTAGTACGTAAAAATTTCAGTTTGGCGATGCCATACTTGATTGAAGAAGGTTTTACTCGTGGACAATTGGGCGTAGCACTTTCTGCCGTGTCCATCGCTTATGGTTTATCTAAGTTTTTAATGGGCAGTGTGTCCGACCGCTCTAATCCAAGGTATTTCTTAACGGTCGGCTTGGTCATGTCGTCATTAATCATGTTGTGTTTTGGATTTATGCCATGGGCAACAGGCAGCGTGACCGCTATGTTTATTTTACTTTTCTTGAACGGTTGGTTCCAAGGTATGGGCTGGCCAGGTTGTGGCCGTACCATGGTGCATTGGTGGTCGAAAAAAGAACGTGGTGAGATTGTTTCGGTTTGGAATGTCGCGCATAACGTGGGTGGCGGTTTAATTGGTCCATTATTCTTACTTGGCTTATGGGCATTTAACGATGACTGGCGTTCGGCGTTTTATGTTCCTGCTTTTGCAGCGTTATTGGTTGCTTTTTATATTTGGATGACGGTGCGTGATACACCTCAATCATGTGGTTTGCCGCCAATTGAAGAGTACAAAGATGATTACCCAGAAGATTATAGTGAGAATCATGAGAAAGAGCTGTCAGCCAAAGAGATTTTCTTCCAGTTTGTCTTTAATAATCCAGTATTGTGGATTATTGCGGTTGCTAACGCCTTCGTTTATTTAATCCGTTATGGTGTGCTCGATTGGGCACCTGTTTATCTTGGTGAAGTGAAACACTTTACGGTTGATAAATCCTCATGGGCTTATTTCCTTTATGAGTGGGCCGGTATTCCAGGAACCTTACTGTGCGGTTGGATTTCAGATAAGTTATTTAAAGGTAAACGCGCACCAGCCGGTATCTTATTTATGGTACTTGTTACTATCGCGGTTCTTGTTTACTGGTTTAACCCACCGGGGCAACCTACCATTGATATGCTGGCCTTGATCACCATTGGTTTCTTAATCTATGGACCGGTTATGCTGATTGGTTTGTACGCACTAGAACTTGTGCCTAAGAAAGCCGCCGGTACTGCCGCTGGTTTAACGGGTTTATTTGGTTACTTGGGTGGCGCAGTTGCAGCGAACGCGATTCTCGGTTACACCGTGGATCACTTCGGTTGGGATGGCGGCTTTATGGTATTAACTGCAGCCTGTGTGATTTCAATCATTTGCTTTATCGTGGCGCATTTCGGTGAAGGTAAATACCGTGGTGAAAATAGCCTTAAAGTCAAAGTAAGCTAATCATTATTGATTAATGTGTCATCAAAAATTCACTGTGCTTTATTTAGGGGTCACTTTAAAAGAGTACAGTGTTTTTTGTTCGTATTTAAACAACTGTGTTTAAGAGAAGCATATTTAAGATAAATATGATTAACAGACTCGCCTTAAGGAGCAATAAATGTTGTCAACTCACCTTTTTTTGAAAAAAAGACTAATGAAAAAAAGAGCCTGTTTATTGGGTTTAGCTGTGATTTCGAATATTGGTTTAGTAAGTGTTAGTTGGGCTAAAGAGCCGGCTCAAATCGTAGTTGCACACCGTGGTGCTTCTGGGTATTTACCTGAACATACTTTACCTGCAAAAGCGTTAGCTTATGGAATGAAACCCGATTACATCGAGCAAGATGTGGTCATGACTAAAGATGACCAATTGGTAGTTTTGCATGACCATTATTTGGATCGTGTGACTAATGTGGCAACGGCTTTTCCAAACCGTGCTCGAAAAGATGGGCGTTATTACGCCATTGATTTTACCTTGGAAGAAATTAAACAGTTAAAAGTCACCGAAGGGTTTGTGTTGGATGATTCTGGTAACCCTAAAGCTGCATTCCAAGATCGTTTTCCTATTTGGCAATCTAACTTTTCTGTTCCTACCTTTGCCGAAGAAATTGAAATGATTCAAGGTTTAAATAAAACCTTAGGCTATAACGTGGGACTGTACCCTGAGATTAAAGCGCCTGCTTTTCATCGCCATGAAGGGAAAGACATCAGCAAAGCAGTGCTTGTTATGTTGAAACATTATGGGTACACCAGTAAAAACGATAAAGTTTATTTGCAGTCTTTTGATCCAATTGAGCTTAAACGCATTGATAAAGAGTTGATGCCAGAAATGAATATGGATCTCAAACTGGTTCAGTTAATGGCTTATACCGATTGGAATGAAACCATGGTATATCAAGGTGATAAATCAACTCCTTATAGCTACGACTGGATGTTTAAAGTCGATGGAATGCAAAAAGTCGCGAAATATGCCGATGGTATCGGACCATGGAAACCGATGGTGATTGATGAAAAATCAACGCCTTCTAATATCATGGTAATGCCGCTGGTAGCACAGGCCAAAAAAGCTGGGCTGAAGATCCACCCTTACACTTTCCGAGCAGATGAAGGCCGTATTCCGAGTTATGCGAAAGATTTCAATGATATGTTGGATATTTTTTACAACAAGGCTAAGGTCGACGGTGTGTTTACTGATTTTCCAGATAAAGCAGTGAAGTTTTTAAATCGATAATTTTAGGTTGGCCTGATTTAAAAGCTCGAACTGTGGATAGAATTTTTAAAACCAACAGAACCTCAGCTGTGGATAAGAGTGTTTTTTAGTTACTCGCAGCTGAGGTTACTTAGGAAAGGATTAAATGGCAAAATCAATCGTCGTTGTTTCACCACTTATCAACGTCGCTTCTTTAACTTCTCCAGCTGGTTGTGGAATAGTCAAACCATCATATTGGATTGAGTCATCATCTGAGCCATTACAGTAAAGTGCAATGGTGTAGTCTCCAGTTGGTAAAAAGCCAAATTCATATTCGCCAGAAATATTGGCTTCAGCTGTGGCGTATGGTGCAATGGTTCCCTCTGGAACGGTGCTGTTGAACTCTTCATCTTCTTGATCATAAAGATCGCCAAGTTTACCTTGATCTAAATCTTTACCGTCGTACAAATAAACAAAGTTCTTGTCACCCAATGCACATACTGGTGCAGTCACTTTTAGTGTTGCTGCACTCTCATTATCAATAATGGTGACGCCATGTGGCTTGAGAATATAGCCATTATTGTTATTTGCATTGCCGCGCATCACTAAAGATTTACGTAGGTCAAACTCAATGGTGAAAGCTTGGGTGGCATCTTCACTTACCGTAAAGCCACCTAATTGTAATTTATTACTTGGTTGTTTTAGAGGTTGTGTTCCTTGAGCATCATCCACAAAGTTAACGTTAGATTCACTACTGATGTGCAGAATTAAATTTTTATATTCACCAACAGGGATGGGTTGCTGAGTCACGATGAGTTCGGAATCGGAACCTTGGTAGTCTAATAAATCGAGTTGTTGATAATCGACACCCGCAGAGTCTGGTTCGACATCGAGGAAGATACGCTCACCGTTTTGGCGAATGAGTTCAATTTGAGTAAAAGCGATAGTGACGGATTGAGCTTCATCGACTGGTGCATCGGATACGGAAAAGGATACGTTAGCGGTTTTTTCGCTATCCGATGAGTCGGAGTCAGATCCACACCCGGTAAGAATTAAGGCAGATGTTGCGAGCACTGCGGTTAAATATTTCATGATTACATCCCTATAAGATATTTTTATATTGTAAGGATGAGTGTAGTGATAGGTTGCTCAATTGTTAATGAGGTAATTCAAAAGCTGACATTTATTGACAGCGCTATGACTGTGTTTTCGTTGATAGTAGCGTGTTGCGTGAAAAGCAAAAGCAGCCGAGTCTTTTGCTCTTCCTCTTCCTCTTCCTCTTCCTCTTCCTCGCGACTCGAAGCGCTCTCGCCTCTCGCAACAGTCTTTTTGTTTCTTCGAGCCACGAGTACCTAATTTCGGGTTGTGTGCAAAAGCAACAACGATCGAAAAATCGCTCTTCCTCGAAACTAGGAACTCGAAACTCGCTACCTCTTTTCTACTTTTTCGCTTTAGCAAACGCTGCCGCAAACGCGCCACCCATTGCCGCGTTAGCAGGTTCTGCTTGGCGCTGGGTTTGTTGACGCGGAGCCTGACGACGATCGCTATTTGGTTTAGCACTACGTTGTGAGTTTTGTTCACCCGGTTCGTCGCTTAAACGCATAGTCAGGGCGATACGCTTACGCTGAATATCCACTTCCATGACTTTTACTTTCACGATATCACCGGCTTTGACCACTTCACGTGGGTCGGCAACAAAGCGATCGGTTAACGCGGAAATATGCACTAAGCCATCTTGGTGAACCCCGATATCAACAAAGGCACCAAAGTTAGCCACATTCGACACCACGCCTTCTAAAATCATCCCGATTTCCAGATCTTTAACTTCATTGACCCCTTCAGCAAAGGTGGCGGTTTTAAACTCAGGGCGAGGATCTCGGCCTGGTTTATCAAGCTCTTTGATGATGTCAGTCACGGTAGGTAAACCAAAGGTGTCGTCGGTGTAATCGGTGGCGCGTAGGTTGCGTAAGAACTCACTATCACCGAGTAAAGCTTTTGTCGCTTTCCCGGTTTGTTCAGCTATTTTCTTCACTACCGGGTAGGCTTCGGGGTGAACGGAAGATGCATCTAATGGGTTTTTGCCATTCATAATGCGAAGGAAACCCGCACACTGTTCAAAGGCTTTTGGCCCTAAGCGAGGCACTTTTTTCAGCGCAGTACGCGATTCAAAACGACCGAGTTCATCGCGATAAGCAACAATATTTTGCGCCATCGCAGTCGATAAGCCCGCCACGCGAGTCAGTAAAGCGGCAGAGGCCATATTGACATCAACACCGACCGCATTCACACAATCTTCTACTACCGCATCAAGGCGTTTTGCGAGCATAGATTGGCTAACATCATGCTGGTATTGGCCCACCCCAATCGATTTAGGATCAATCTTCACGAGTTCTGCCAATGGGTCTTGCAAGCGACGGGCAATTGACACCGCGCCACGTAATGAAACATCCATATTGGGGAACTCATTGGCCGCTAATTCTGATGCTGAATACACCGAGGCGCCAGCTTCACTGACAATGATTTTTTGCACTTTTAGATTGTGGCGCTTGATGATGTCGGCAACCAAAGTATCGGTTTCACGTGAAGCGGTACCATTACCAATCGCAATTAAATCGACATTGTGCGCTTTGACTAATTTCAAAATGGTATTAGTCGACGCTTCCACTTTGTTATGGGGTTGATGTGGGTAAATGGTTTCGGTGGCGAGCACTTTACCTGTGGCATCGACTACAGCAATTTTAGAACCAGTACGCAAGCCTGGATCTAAACCTAAAGTCGCGCGAGGACCAGCCGGAGCCGCCATCAATAAATCTTTTAGGTTAGTGGCAAACACGTCAATCGCTTCAATTTCAGAGCGTTCTTTCATTGCGCCCATTAATTCCGTTTCTAGGTGCATCGAAATTTTAATGCGCCACGCCCAACTGATCACTTGTTTGCGCCAATTGTCAGCTGGTGCGTTGTTAAAATTAATGCGGTAATGATCGGCTATAATGGTTTCACAATACGAACCACGTACGCTTTCTTCTTGATTTGGATCGGCATTTAGGCTTAATTGTAAGAAGCCTTCATTGCGGCCACGTAGCATTGCCAAGGCACGATGAGAAGGAACACGACTGATCAGCTCGTTGTGTTCAAAGTAGTCTTTAAACTTCTCGCCTTCTTGTTCTTTACCAGTGATCACGCGCGATTGCAGCTCGGCATTTTTTTGCAAGTAAGTACGTACTTTGTCTAAAAGGTCGGCATCTTCAGCCATGCGTTCCATTAAAATAGCGCGAGCACCATCGAGTGCGGTTTTGGTATCGGCAATTGAATCTTTAACGTATTTAGCTGCTTCTACTTCAGGATCGAGTTGTGGGTTTTGCCATAGTGCATTGGCTAGTGGTTCAAGACCCGCTTCAATCGCGATTTGACCTTTAGTGCGACGCTTTGGTTTGTAAGGTAAATAGAGATCTTCTAAGCGGGTTTTGCTATCGGTGGCTAAGATTTCTTTTTCAAGTTCTGGTGTTAGCTTATCTTGCTCACGAATCGATTTTAGAATGGTTTGGCGGCGGTCATCCAGTTCACGTAAATAGCTTAAACGGCTATCTAAATTACGCAGTTGGGTATCGTCTAAGCCGCCGGTGACTTCTTTACGATAACGCGCGATAAAAGGTACAGTGTTGCCATCGTCGATTAAGGTGACCGTGGCAAGAACTTGTTCAACACGAACATTTAATTCTTGAGCGATGATCTGACAGATTTGGTTCTGTTGGCTCATGGTGTCTCTCTTTATTATGATGCTTTTACTATTGCTTAGGATTCTGCAAGCTAATCCACGATGGAGCAAGGGATTAATCCTGAGTTGGCGTGAAATTAACATAATTAATCTGAGCTAGAATAATAAAAGGCTTTGAAAACAAGTAGAATAACCTTAACTTCTAGTCGATTCTTTTTATCAGGGTATTGTTGTGAAAACCAAGCTGATCACCCGAGAGGGCTATAATAAGCTAAAAGCTGAACATGATCATTTGTGGCATGAAAAGCGCCCGGAGATCACTAAGATTGTGACTTGGGCGGCCAGCCTAGGTGACCGAAGTGAAAATGCTGATTTTGGTTTAGACCTATTGAAATCATACTAAATAGTTGGCAGCCTTTTTATTTAAAGGGGGAATAATTAGTACCCATACTATTTTTACATACTATTGAAATTACGAAATCCACTTCCCAGGATAATTCTCTCATCTTACTAGAAACTCATCTGTATCCCATTCCTTATTTCAGCGCTCATTTATATCTAATCATTATGTTATAAATTACCTAAAGTCACTTTGAATCGAGAAGTAAATTATGAGTAAAAAACGGTTGTCAGAAAAAGACCTTTTAGAAGGATTAACAAGTCATGCTGCACACGCTGATGAACTCTCGACTGCAAGTGAAAAAAATTGGGGGACTTATTCGAAAGATGCGGATAAGGCAGATAGCGATTTTCTAATTGACCGACTAGATGTTTTTGACTCTCCCCGAATTGAATTTGAGGAAGGTGAACAAGACCACGAATTAGTTAAGCAAAGAGAGAATTCTCCAGAAATTGACGTAGATATTGATGAGTTGGGCCTTGAAATCTCGGAAAGTGATTACAAGGCCGCGTTGAAGCGAATTGAATCACTGTTTGATGCGGCCGAACCTAGCACTCCTGAAGGTGAAGAGCTAGAAAGGCTAGCGGCAATGGTTGAAGAGTATGAGGAAAAGCACTTCCCCATTTAATAACTGCAACGCACTTCTGTAGGAGAGGAATAAAGTTTCATACTAAACAGTCAAGCAACCCTGATCGAACCGTTTAAGATTAAATATGACCAAAAATAAAGATTCATACTAATTGCTACTTTCAAGTCCGAATAAAGCTATAACTAAGTATTAAAGTATCATACTCGTTGTAATTCACTTTTGGACAAAGGCGTGTTTGCTATAGTCGGTTCGCATCACCTCTGCCAAGTGAACTGACAGAGGAAAAGTGACAAACTTTATTGTAAGTGATCAGACTTTATTGGACTCGATGAAACTATATTGTCTTCTGACAGGGTAATTATGTTTGGAGTTAGCTGGAAAGCGGCAGGGCTGGCGTTCATGCTGGCTTTGCCTGTGGGTCAGGTGTTGGCGAGCGGGCTGAGCAGGCTTGGCGGATGATAGATAATGGCGCATTGGTGATTGATGTGCGCACGACGCAGGAATACGCTGACGGCCACTTACCCGAAGCGCGTAATATTCCTCTCAGTGACGTTGGCACTGGCTTTCATGATATCGATAAGCAGCAACCGATTGTGGTGTATTGCCGCAGCGGTGGTCGTGCTGCGATGGCAATGGAAGCGTTGCAAAAACAGGGCTTCACTCACGTGCACAATGGTGGCGGACTGAACGAAATGCAGGAAACTCAGATGAACACCGGGCCGCTGAATTAGCCCTGTTTAGCACAATGATTTGATTTGAACGGGCCAAACCGCCCCGTTTTGGCTTTATCACTCTCCGCTTATCCCGTTACTGCTTTGTGACATGAGCAATCAGCGTTGGCTTTGCTGGCTGCTCCAGGCTTGACCCAGGCGTGCCAGAGCTTTCAGTACTTTAATCAACCAGCTATCACTCCTTATATAACAAAGTAGGTTGTGAACAGCGGTCGCGAGCAGTAGACTTGCACGAGCTAGAACGCCTGACAGTGTCTATCGCACGTTGATATGTCCGGCGTTGAGCAAATCAGAAACGTCCGGTTTAGCGATATCAAAGAGTAAAAGTAAACATTATCCTTTCATTATGCTGCCGTAAAATCGATATTAAATTTGATGGAGATAAATAATGAACAGCGGTTGGGCTAACTTCTTTCCGTACTTTGCCGGAGCTCTCAAAATTATCGTAACAGCGATTGGTGCCTACTTTGCGATTAAATGGCATTTTGATGAAGATCGCAGAGTGAAGGAAGCGGCAGGTGTGGTATTTGAACCACAAAGCTCTTTGAAAAAATTGTTAAAGATGCTGGCTATCCCTGTCATTCTGACCGTTCTGGTCGTTGCCGTGGTTTACGCGACGAACTGGTATCTCGACTGACCACCTGTGTGAATACCATCGCTGCTTAGCGATGGTAAGTCGTGTATCCAAAGTATGAGGTAAGGTCCATGAGACATCTTTAGACTGTGACTCATCGTTTGTCAGCTAAATCATTTTTGGACATTTATTGGTTAGAGTAAAGATTCGATGCATCGAAACCTTCATGGAACAATGAAAATACTTATTCACCTTAAATGAATAGGCACTCGGATATAAATAATTTACCTAATCATCCACAACTTCAATCGTTACATGCTGAGCACCAAGGTAAGTACCTTCATCCAATTCATAGCGCAAGGTTTCATCACAGTGTGGGCAGTCAAAGGCTTCGTTTGGCTCGATGCACTCATCTTCGAGCCAATCCCAGCCAATATGCTTTTCACAAGTTGGGCATGTCATTCAACAATCCTTACTCATTCAAATACAGCTCTGCCATTCCATCTAAACGGGCTTTTACTGCTTTCCAATTAGGCATCACGCTTGTTAATAAGCGCCAGAATTTCTCACTGTGGTTGTGCTCAGCGATATGACAAAGCTCGTGCAGAATCACGTAATCAATACACTCTTTAGGCGCTTTAATTAGATGAGGGTTGAGCATCAGGTTCCCTTTGGCTTAACAGCTTCCCCATTGCTTTGTCATGGGCAGTACACGAAAGCTGGGGATACCATCAACCCATGTCGCTTGAGGTAATAACTCAGATAGGCGCTCATGGAAAATACGTTCAGCACGAACCTTGTATCAGTTGCGCACCAAAGCTTTAACCATGGAAGTTTTGTCATCGTTAAACCTCGTCAAGTTGACAAGTAACTTACCGCGAGTCATTTTTACCGTTGGTAAGGCTTCTGAATCTTCCACGATCTTCAATACATAACGACGCCCAAGATAGAACTGCATCTCACCGCTAACGTAGTGTTTGGGCTGCACGTACTCCAAATGACCTCGAAACTCTTTCAGGGCATCATAAATCCACTTGGCACGTTTCATTACCGCTTGGTGAATGTCCTCAAGCTCAGCGTCTTCTGGGGTACTAACTGTGACATCACAGTTGGGTTGCACCTTGATGGTAATACTTCGCTTTTTTCCTTGTTTGATAGGCTTACGCAGCACCTCATAGCTCACAGCCTCATCTCCATAGATGAAGCTGTATTCCTCTTTGTTACGTTCGTCAGAGAGTGTTGATGCCATTAATGGTGACCAGCTAAACCTAAGCGAGTGATTTGCACCACTTCTTCGGCAATGACTTGCGCTTTATCGACCCCTAAATCGGCTTTGTTTCCTAAATCGATTCAGCGAGCAAAGCTCCTCATAATCGTTTGAATATTAAACTACACGGTAAGTTTCAGGCATGCCTAGCCCAGTGAGTTTGTTCAACGCCTTTATCATCGCGTAAGTTTCTCCTACCTGACCGTTATAATTTCGCAGGCTCAATCTGCCACCAAGTAGTTGCTTCACTCTGTACATTGCTGTTTCTGAGATTGACCGCCGATGATAACCATACCGTTTTTTCCACTGTTTATTTGAACCATGAAGCTGTTGCCAACTGACCGCTAAGTTACGCGGATGACCTTGTTCCCAGAGCGCGGCGCCTTCCCTCGGTGGAATGAGTACTAAAGCCCGTTTTCTACGAACGGCATCGTGACAGGCTCTTGTGTCGTAAGCACCATCACCTGAGATATTGCGGATTTTGCGATGGGTTTGCTTGAGCAAATTCGGCATAACTTCAGCGTCAGTGACACCGGATAAACTCAGTTCCGCTGCAATAATTTCATGGCTATGGGTATCGACAGCGATATGCAGCTTACGCCACACGCGGCGCTTGCCATCTGTGCCATGTTTCTTCACTTTCCACTCACCTTCGCCATAAACCTTCAAGCCTGTCGAGTCGATAGCCAAGTGCTCAATGGTGCCACGCGTCTTGGTTTTAAAAGCAATCTTGACGGTTTTAGCGCGTTTGCTGATGCAAGTGTAATGTGGGCACGAAAGCGGAATATCAGCCAGTTTAAACACCGAGTTGATAAAGCCTTGTAACGCTCGTAGTGGCATCGAGAAAACACGTTTAACCATCAGCGCGGTGGTAATGGCTAAGTCGCTAAATACGCGTGGTCGACCTTTCCTTGGTTGCTCGGCCTTAGCTTTCCACTGGGCGATAGCGTCCTCATCAATCCAGAAGGTAAGTGAGCCACGATTGATCAGGGCTTGATTGTATTGCTTCCAGTTGATTGTTTTATATCGAGGTTTTGACACGATTGATGGGCGAGTTGATGGGCTATGTCGATCAGATCACCAGCTATGGTTTTAGTTCAACTGATTTAGGAAACAAAGCCGTTGCGACTGTAACGCCCGGCAATTGGCTGATTACTCGGCCAATTACTCGGGAATATCCAACTGGCGCTGGGCAGATGCTTTGCGCTTATAGGCCAGATCCAGACTGGCCAGCTCGCCATGAATGGCCAACAGTGCCTGGGCAAGTTGATAGATAAGCCAGCTGTAACCGCTGAGCGCAAAGTCTTGATGCGCCGCTTCCGGCGAGTCGTCGCTCGATTCAGATGGCAGTTGCTTAAGCAGCTGTTGCTGCAATTGATAACCAAGTCCCAAGGGGAGTTTAGGACAGTCGGGCGTGTTGCCGGCCACATAGTCCGCCAGATAGGCGAACTCTCGCTGCAGCCCACTGGCCACCTGCTTAACTCTGGCATAAGCCGCATCTTCTTCGGCCTTCCAGCGGGTGAGCAGCAGTAGTTCCAAAAGCGTGATCACCCTTATCTGTTTGTTGGCCAGCTCGGTTAGAGTCTGGGCCTCTTTCTTTAATGTTTGGCTTTCCCATTCCAGCGAAAATAGCAGCTTTTTCTGCGCCAGCACCGCCTTCATTGCCGTCTCCAGCGACTTACGGGCATTTTTCGGCTCTTCCTGGCCGGCATTGAGATGCTGCTCCAACACTTGGGTCATGATTTTCAGTGAACTTGCCAGTTGTGCCCGCCAGTCCTGTTTGGCCTTGATTGGCAGCACAAACAGGGAGACCAGCACGGCAATCACGCAGCCGATGAGAATATTGGCGGTACGCCACAGAGCTTCTGAGGTGTCGTGGTTGGCGTCACCTATCACTATGATCATGGTGAACCCAGCTACCAGATAGGCATAGCTGTAACGGCCGGCGTTGAGATAACAGACTATGCTGACCCCGAGGATCAGCAACCCCATCAGATCCCAATAGCCGTTCATCAAGATCACCAAAGAGACCCCATAAGCCGAGCCCAGGCAGGTGCCTACAGCCCGCTGCAGCGATTTTTCGATAGCGCCGCCACCTGTGGCAGGCCCATCATGATGATCACTATGGTGACCATACTCCAGACAAAATGAGGCAAAGACCAGATGGCGTTGATGGCGGCGGCAATAAACAGCGCCAAGGCCAGTTTTACCGTGTGTACGGCACGGGAATGGCGGTAGATAAAATCGGCGAAGGCGGAGGCTCTGGCAAACAGAGGCATGGCAGTGTCTCAAAAAATGTGGTTGACCGTCAGCGGAAATTATGCCAGAGATGCGCGGCGATAGCGTCTCGGGGATGAGCTAAAGATGCAAACTGGGAAGCTGAATTAGCGGCGGATAATATGGTTGTGAGCTGGGTCACGGCTATAGTGCTCTGGGAGTAAGCATCTTTGGCTCCGTCATGCTTTTTCTTCGCTAGATAAGCAGCTAAATCCAGCGTCTGACTTTTTGACAATACAAGCGGTAGCTGTCACCAAAGAGTTGCTGCATTGCCCGTTCTTCCGGAAGGATTTGAAAGCGTTGCAAATAAGCAACAAAAAGGGCGATTAAAAACAGTAACCAGAGACTGTTGAGAAAGACGGCCTGTGCCAGCAGCAAGAGTACAAACCCCAGGTACATGGGGTTGCGTGAGCAGCGGTAAATACCTGAGGTCACCAAGGCCGAACTCTGTTCCGGCACCCTGGGATCCGGCGTGGTTCCATGGCGTTTGAAGCTCAGTACTCCTGCCAAAGGAATAACCAGCCCAGCAGTCAACAGAGAAACAGCGAGCCCCAAACTAAAGGTCGGATGCAGGTTTGAAGAGGGTAAGTAATAGGATGTCAGTTGCAACAGTAGCGCAAACAGCAGCAAGAGCGCCAGGGGTGGCAGTTTCTTTTCCAGTCCGGACATGAATTACACGGTTTTGAGTATTAGGTATCGGTTAAGATGACATGGACAAGGTATTGAATACAAGGACATACCATTGGCTATTCCCGTTTTGGCGCAGCCGCGTTCTGTGCTTTGTGCCAACACCAGTCAGTTTGCCAGTCGATTTGACTGTGGCGATAAAAGACCCGGCCAGGTGCTCGGGTCTTTATCGAACTAAATATGCTTCAAGCGCGATCAGAAGGGAGCGTTGATATCCACCACGTTGATCAACTTGTGGTTGACGAACTCTTTCAGGCCTAAGTCGATCAGTTCACGACCATAGCCGGAGCGGCGGATGCCGCCAAAGGGCAAATCAGCCTTAACCATGGTGGGGTGGTTGACAAACATCATCCCGGTAGAGACTTGCTTGGCTACCGCCAGACCGCGCTGTTCATCGGCGGTGAACACAGAGCCACCGAGGCCGAAGGGCGAATCGTTGGCAATGGCAATCGCTTCCTGTTCATCCTTTGCCTTGAGGATCATGGAGACAGGGCCGAAGAACTCCCAATAGTAAGCCGGATTGTCCGGGGTCACATTGGTAAGTATGGTCGGCTGTACAAAAGCGCCTTGCTCCGGCACTTTGGGACCAACTTCGGTAGCTGTGGCACCATGCTCAACCGCTTCACGAATTTTCTGCTTCACTTCATCGGCAGCACCCTGGGAAGACAGGGGCGCCAGAGTCGTGTTCGGATCCATAGGGTCACCGGCTTTAAGCGCGGCTACGCCTTTGGTATAGCCTTCCATAAACTTGTCATAAATGGCTTCCACCAGGATCATCCGTTTGGATGAAACACATACCTGACCGGCATTCCAGTGACGGCCGAATACCGCCCAATCTATGGTTTTCTCAAGCTCGGCATCTTCCAGCACGATAAAGGCGTCAGAGCCGCCCAGCTCCAGAGTGGATTTTTTCAGCGCCTTACCGGCCTGAGAGGCAATAACGGCGCCTGCACCTTCAGAGCCGGTCAGAGCCACGCCATGTACCTTGGGTGAGTTGATGATCTGCTCGACTTGATCCCGGGTAGCATACAGGTTCTGGAAGGCGCCCTGTGGCAGTCCGGCATCCCGCATCAGGCTCTCAAAAGCGGCGGCGCACTGAGGCACATTGGAAGCGTGTTTCAGCAGCAGGGTGTTGCCGGCAGAAAGTTGCGGAGCCAAGATCCTGGCTATCTGGTAATAGGGGAAGTTCCAGGGTTCAATGGCCAGCAAGACCCCAAGAGGTTCATTGACCAGCAGCGCTTCCCCTTCGGCGGGATCGGCCACAGGCAGTTTCTGCGGTGCCAGCAGTCTCTCGGCATGCTCGGCATAGTATTCGAGGATCTGCGCCGACAGTTCTACTTCGGCCTCGGCCTCTCCAATGACTTTACCCATCTCTAGGGTCAGCAGCTCTGCATAGCGGCGCTTGCTGTCTCTGAGCAGGGCTGCAGCCCGATTGAGTATTTCAGCCTTGTTGGCAAAAGAGGTATTGCGCCAACTCAAAAAGGCCTGGTGGGCCGATTCAATTGCCTCTGTGACTTCGGCATCAGTGGCATTGGGAAATTCTTTGATGAGCTCTCCCGTGAAGGGATTGATCGTTGCATATGCCATGTGTTCCTCCCAGCGTTGCAAGTAATAGGGTATTGATGCCAACTCCTGGCATCGGGTGAAAATGTTTGAAGTTATCGTGGGTTTTGCCCCTCAGAGGCGAGTGGCAAGAAAAAGCTCAAACCTTTCTACGCTTTAAATGGCGACATTTGTGTGATCTTGATCGCATCAGTCGCCTGATGTCTACCGGTCGGTGATTTTTAATCCTTTTTTGTTAATTCTTTGTTTTTAAAAAACTTAAAAATAGCATTCACCAACAAAAATGCAACTTATCGTTTTGATCTTGCGCAAGGGAAGATGCAACCCCTCGCTTTCGGGAGAGAGGTTGCATCCTTTGTATCTTGTCAGTTCTGGTGGCTATAGCGTTCGGCCATGGCATTGGCTGCGATCATTGCCTGATAGACATCATCGGCACTGACCGCCATAGGCATATTGCCCATGGTATCGCCTTCGGCGCAGGCGATTTCGGCAACTTTACGCCACTCCTCCTCACGGAATTGTTTCAGCCCCATATCTGCCAGAGTCAGCGGCAAACCCGCGGTTTTAATGATGCGGACAACATTGTCGATTTCGCTCTGTGGGGCGTTTTCCAGCACCAGTTGGGTCAAGAGGCCAAAGACCACCTTTTCGCCGTGCTGGGCGTTATGCAATTCGGCAACTGCCGACATGCCGTTATTGACTGCGTGCGCTGCCGCCAGGCCACCGGCTTCGGCACCAACACCGCTTAAATAGATGGTTGCTTCTATGGTTTGCTCCAGCGCCGGGGTGACTATCTTATTGTTTACCGCATCCATGGCGGCGGCCACATTTTCACTGAGCAATTGATAGCACAGTTGTGCCAGACCAAGGCCGGTACGCGAAGGCTTTTTCAGCACCAGGTTGACACCGTCGGCTTGATAACAGGCCCTGGCTTCAAAGTAGGTGGCCAGGGCATCGCCTATACCTGCAGCGAAGAAACGCGCCGGCGCGGCAGCGATTATGCTGGTGTCGGCAATCACGGCATCCGGATTTTGTGGCAGGAACAGATAGCGTTCAAACTCACCCGCTTCGGTATAAATCACTGATAAAGCCGTACAGGGAGCATCGGTTGACGCTATGGTGGGGTAGAGAACGACAGGGTGCTTAAGGTGGAAGGCAACGGCCTTGGCGACATCCAGTGTCTTACCGCCGCCGACACCGACAATTACGTTGGCATGAGCCTGCTCAGCCAGGGCGACAAGACGCTGGATCTCGACTTCACTGCACTCGTAGTTGAATTTTTCCAGTTGGTTGTTGATGCCGTTTTGCTCAAGCCCCGTCAGGGCTTCGTTCTCAAGCCTGCTGAGAATAAACTCATCGGCGATAATAAAAGCATTGTCGCCGAAGTCATGCACATATTCGTGCATTTGCGACAATAAGCCTTTGCCAATAATGAACTTTTTGGGAGATGTGACGGTACGTGGAACTGCTGTGCTCATATGGCCTCCATTACATTCAGGCTCGGATCCTTGTTCAAAGAGACTCTATCACAGCCAAGATTTAATGCTATGGCGTAATCATCTGTTTTTTATTGGATTAACAGTAAAATAAACTGCAATGAGGTTTTGGTTCCTGGTCGAGGAACTGCCACTGGCCTTTTATTTGGAGAGGTTGCAGTGATGGATATTAAAAGGCTTTGTTTCCTAAATCGATTCAGCGAGCAAAGCTCCTCATAATCGTTTGAATATTAAACTACACGGTAAGTTTCAGGCATGCCTAGCCCAGTGAGTTTGTTCAACGCCTTTATCATCGCGTAAGTTTCTCCTACCTGACCGTTATAATTTCGCAGGCTCAATCTGCCACCAAGTAGTTGCTTCACTCGGCTTTGTTTCCTAAATCGCGCCAACACACAAAGCTCCCCCCTGCTGTTCACGTATTAGACAAAATACTGTGTTTCAGGCATACCTAGCTTAGTCAGTTTGTTTAATGCTTTTATCATGGCGTAAGCCTCCCCGACTTGAGCATTGTAATTTCTCATGCTCAAGCTGCCGCCGAGCAACTGCTTTATCCGATGCATGGCGGTTTCAGAGATTGAGCGACGATGGTAGCCATAGCGTTTCTTCCACTTTTTATTTGAGCCGTAAAGCTTTTGAAAACTCACGGCTAAATTGCGTGGATGCCCTTGTTTCCAATAGGCTGCACCATCGCGTGGAGGAATAAGGCTAAAGGCCCGTTTACGGCGGATAACCGTGTGACATTCTCGCGTATCATAGGCACCATCTCCTGAAATCGTATGGATTTTCCGGTAGGTTTGATTAAGCAAATTTGGCAGCACTTCAGCATCTGTCACATTCGATAAACTGAGCTCAGCCGCAATAATCTCGTGAGTATGAGTGTCAACGGCAATATGCAGTTTTCGCCAAACTCGGCGTTTGCCATCCGTACCATGCTTCTTCACTTTCCATTCTCCTTCGCCATAGACTTTTAGCCCTGTGGCATAGATAGCTAAGTGCTCAATAGCGCCCCTTGTCTTAGTTTTAAAGGAGATGTTAACTGTCTTAGCGCGTTTGCTGATACAGGTATAATGCGGGCAAACTAATGGTACGTTTGCCAGTTTAAATACCGAATTGATAAAGCCTTGTAGGGCTCGCAATGGCATAGAAAAAACACGCTTAACCATCAGTGCGGTAGTGATCGCCAAATCACTAAACACAAGTGGCCGACCTTTTTTGCTTGGCTCTGTTGTCGCTTTCCAAGTAGCGATCGCTTCCTCATCAATCCAGAAGGTCAATGAGCCACGGTTAATCAAGGCTTGATTGTACTGTTTCCAGTTGGTTGTCTTATAGCGAGGCTTTGGCACGGTTGATTAGTGGAGCTGTGAATGATGCCGATCTGATCACTGATTACAGATTTAGTTCCATCGATTTAGGAAACAAAGCCGACCGTATCGTGTCCTTCACGGGTGTCTGGCGGTGACATAGCGACAACCGAAGTCACCTTGCCAATTTGGTCAAGACACTTTTTGTATTGGATGGCAGACGCTTTTGAGTCACAAGCAAGCTGACCCTTTAAACCTTGGCGTTTGAAGTTTTGGAAATGGTCAGAAATATCATGAGCGATAAGTTCAATACGACCCTCGGTTTGATAGATTTGACCTTTCTGAGCGAACTTCTTCTTCAAATCGGTACGTTGTTTTTCGGTCAGCTTATCGGTGATGCGGTCGAACCAAGCATCAAGCGCTTTGTCGTTGGTGCTTAACTCGGGAACACGCTCTTCATATAGTAAGGGGGTAACGGTTTTATCTTCCACCGCCTGTTGCATGGTGTACGAGTGAATGATTTTACCGAATTTGTTTTCGGTCTTGTCATCTTGCAGCAGTGGTGTCCCCGTAAAGCCAATGTAAGCGGCTTTTGGCAGCGCCTGTTGCATTCGAATGTTGTTTTCACCGTTTTGGCTGCGGTGGCCTTCATCAACTAGGACAATCATGTCAGGGCTGTCGTTATAACACTCTGGCAGTTCAATCTCGGTGCCAAACTTGTTGATGATGGAGAAGATGATGCGCTCGTTGCCTTTGCCGATTTGCTCCGCTAAGCGGCGGCCTGTGGTTACCATGGCTGTTTTACGATCTTTTTCAGACAGTGCACCGCCAAATGATTGGATCACCGCTTTGCCGTCGCTGCTCGCAGCAGCCAGCTTCATGGCCAGCGCCGCCTCGTGAGTCTGCGCGTCAAAGTTTCTGAACTTGGTCGCATCAGCGCCGAGGTAAGCAAGGATGCGCATTTTTTCAGTAAGCGGTGGCTCGGGGTGTGCAGCAACTTTTGGGGCGAGCTGAACGACCTGAACCCATTCCTCCTGCGAAATCGCACCGGTAATAGCCTACATGTTGCGCCCGAGTTCCTGCATGATCTTGCGTAGCGCCAGTGGCTCAACCTGGGTAGCGTCACCAGCCCAAGCTGGCAACTGAAAACCCCATAAAAGCAGGCAGGCCGTAACGGTCAGGGTGATAGTTCCAAATGCGTGGCTGTGTTTGCGGTGGGTCATGAAATTCTCCTGTAATTCAATCGTTCTCTCATTCGAACTCCCGCCCTTCGCCAGCTTCCTCATGGGTCACGCCGTCGCGGATGTGGTAGATGCGCTTGAATGTGGGGATGATCTTTTCGTCATGGGTGACGACGATGATGGCGGTCTCTAACTTCCGGGCCATGTCGTTGAGGATGCGGATTACAGCCATGGCGCGCTCGGAATCCAGCGGCGCAGTAGGTTCATCGGCCAGGATCACCGGCGGACGATTGACCAGTCCGCGCGCGATGGCGACCCGTTGCTGCTCGCCACCGGAGAGTTGCGAGGGCATTGCGCGAGCTCGGTGTTGCACATCAAGCGCTGTGAGCAATTCCAGTGCCTTCGCGCGCGACTCTCCATTCGCGACGCCTGCAAGCATCGGCAGCAGCGCCACGTTGTCGGTGACATCGAGAAACGGAATCAGGTACGGCGCCTGGAAAACGAAACCGATCTTGTCACGCCGTAAGGCGCGCAGGTCGCGGACTTTCCAGCCATCGGCGTAGATCACTTCATCGCCCAGCGTCATCCGACCGGCGGTCGGTTCGATCACCGCACCCAGACACTTGAGCAGCGTGCTCTTGCCGGACCCGGAAGGGCCGATCAGTCCCACCACTTCACCAGGCGCAACATGCATATTCACGTCTCTCAAGGCAAAGACAGCGGTGTCACCATCGCCATACCGCTTGCTTAAACTTTCGATGTGTATCCCTTTGCCACTCATCTCAACCTCCAATGGCTTCGGCCGGATCGACCTTGAGTGCCATGCTAATGGCGACGAGGCTAGCTAGAACGCAGATCACGAGCACAGCAAAAAAACCGGCGACAGAATCCATTGGCGTGAGCAGGACATATTTTGGAAAAGCCGGTGCTGAAAAGGTGGCTGTGATCTTGCCGACCACGAAGCCAATCACGCCCAGGGCGAGCGCCTGCTGCATGATCATCGCGGCGATGGTTCGGTTGCGTGTGCCGATGAGCTTCAACACCGCGATCTCACGGATTTTGTCCATCGTCAGCGAATAGATGATGAAGGCAACGATGGCCGCGCTAACGATGGCCAGAATCACAAGGAACATGCCGATCTGCTTGGCCGAGGTGGCGATCAGCTTGCCGACGAGGATGTCTTCCATCTGTGCCCGGGTGTAGACCGTCAAACGCTTCCAGCGCTGGATGGATTCGGCAACCTCGTCCGGCGCATGACCAGGTTTCAGAGTGACCAGCACGGTATTGACGAACGCGTTGCTGCTCTGTGAAGCAATCACGGCATCCAGCAAACCTGGATCACCGGGTCGATTGAAGACCGGGTTGGCTTCGGTGCGACGCCGGCTTTGCCAGATGGCATCGTTGTCCTTGAGGAACTGGGCCTCCTGGGCATCTTTGAGCGGAATGAATACCATCGGGTCGCCGCTGGACGACACCATGCGCCGTGTCAGCCCCACGACGGTGTAATGATTGCGGCGAATGGCAAGACGATCTCCCAGTTTGAAGCCGGTGGCGATGTCGGCCACAGCCTCGTAGTGACCGCGCGTGATCTGGCGTCCAGCGACGAGATAAGGAGGCCATCCGGGTGTAGCCCCCAACGCACCGGGCGCGATGCCGACCACCATGGTGCGTACATCACTCTCGCCCTTGCGTACCTGCATGGTCAGGTAGGTCGCGTTCGCTGCCTGTGAGACTCCCGGCATGGCGAGAATGGCGCGATACACGTCATCGTTGAGGCTGGACGACTCCGCATAAGGACCCAGAGTATCCTTTTGCACCACCCAAAGGTCAGCGCCACTGTTGTCGAGCAACGCCTTGCCGTCGTCCACCATGCCTCGGTACACCCCAGCCATGACTAGGGTGACGCCGATCAGCAGACCCAGACCGATGCCGGTGAAGACGAATTTCCCCCAGGCATGGAGAATGTCGCGGCCGGCCAGGCTGATCATCGTGAAACTCCCGGGATATGCTCGACCACATAGATGCGGCTGCGCGCCGTCAGTGCCTTTTCGCTATAGGTCACAACCTGGTCCACATTCTTGAGCCCTTCGCGCACCTGCACGTAACCATTGAGGTCGGAAGTGCCGAGCTTGACCGGGGAGAAATGCAGATCACCATCCACGATTTGCCAGACACCAACTTTATCGCCTTCACGCTGGACGGCAGCGTTGGGGATCAGTGGAGCGGCCGGGAGCGCCGGCAAGTCAACCGTGACTTCGGCCAGTTCACCCACTGGTGGCAAAGGTTCTGGTTTGTTATCGAATGTCACCTTGGCAAGCGTTTCCTCGGTTACCGCGTCGGCCTTGGGTTCCACCCGCAGCACGCGACCTTTCAAGGTCTGGCCACCACGCGAACGCAGGACGATATGAGCCGGCAGCCCCCCAGCCAGCCCCGATGCGCTGATCTGGTCGAAGCGCACATTGATCCACAAACTCTTGGGGTCGATCACTTCCACCACGGCCTGGCCCGCGACGATGGTCGTGCCGGGATTGGCATCGCGCACGGCGACTACACCGTCGACCGGCGCGATCAGGCGCAGATTGCTCCGCTGCGCGACGAGTGCTTCGTGGTCGGAGCGTGCCCGGGCAATATCTTCCCGAGCGGCGGATAGGGCGGCATCGGCGATCTGCAGTTCCTGCCGCTTGGTGGTGACGATTTCCTCGCTGGTCGAGCGCACCGCAAACAATTGCTCATAGCGGCGCGCCTGGGTTTGCGCGTAGGCTTGCCGGGCTTCTGCCTCGCGCAAAGCCGCTTCCGCCCGCTTGAATACAGACTCCTGTGAGCGCACCCGATCATCAAGGTCGACCGGCTCCATCTCGCCGAGCACCTGTCCGGCCTTGACCTGGTCGCCTACATGCACCTCCAGGCGTTTGACGCGCCCGGCAAACGTCGGCCCGATCTTGTAGGTGTAGCGCGCCTCCACCGTGCCGATGCCGAACAGCGCCGGTGTGATAGCCCGTGATTCCACGCTTGCCACCGTCACAGCGACCGGGGCGAGCGGCCCTGATCGCAGACCGACATAAATAAAAAGCACCAGCAAAGGAATGATGACGGCAAGCAGTGCCAGGGTGCGGCCTTGCAAGGGTAACTTTTTCATTGCGCACTCCTTATGCCACGCCGATAAATTGCAAAGACGCGCGGCGCATCGCGGTGCATACGTCCCACATCACCCGCCAACAGCGATTGCATGACCAAGCCCTGGATCGTGCCAATGAACAGCGTTGCCGCCGCCTCGTTGTCAAGCGAGGGAGACAACTCGCCGCTGGCCTTGCCTTTCTCGATGAGACGATGCAAACGTTCGCCGTAGCGCTGAATCAAGGTTTGCACCATGCGCTTGGCCGGTGTCGATTCGGCACGCTGAAGCTCACCAAACATCATTCTTGGCACGCCTGGGTGCTCAGCTACGAATTCGATGTGACTCATGAACATCGCCTCCATGGCTGCCAAGGGCGACTCGATTCCTTGTGCGGATCGATCGATTCTGGCTAATAGGCGCTCTGCTACCCACTCCATGACCGCCTGCCAAATGGCTTCCTTGTTCGGGAAGTGCCGAAACAGCGCACCCTGGGTCAAGTTCATGTGTTTAGCGATAGCCGCAGTGGTTATCTCGCTTGGGTTTTGTGAACCGGCAAGCGCCACGACGGACTCGACAGTTACGGCACGACGTTCATCGGCCGGCAGATGCTTTGGATGGGTGTCCACGAGCACTCCTTTTAAGATAGTAATTGATTACTATCTTACCACAAGAGGCAACTCAAACAAGAGAAAACCCGACGTACTCGTCAATATCTAGAGTCTGCAATGGGCTTAACGTGCTTTATTTTCCGTTTTCTGAGACGTCCCCAGTACTCGATTGCCGACTACCAGCTTGCGATTAAACTGCTTAGGATTCCATGAATAATGAACGGATGATGGTATTTGAGTGCTTTCACCTGAGAGGCTTTGCAGAGATAGGTTGTCCATCTCAAAATCGACCCCTTTCATCTTTAATATCTCACGCATCAGGGCATCGCTTCCCCCTGGGTTAGTAGGCATGGGTCTGCCTGTTAAGCTGTTAATCCTTGCCTTGGTATACAAGCCATAGCCAAGCTTTATTAGCTCACCTTGTTTGACCAAATACCTAAGCGCTCGACCAATTTGATCGTAGCTAGCAAAACCATCAAAGTCTTTCCGCTCAAAAACATAGCGTCTGGAACGCTTTATCTTTTGAACTAGTCACCTATGTTAAATTTCGATATCCTCAGATATATTAAGCGCATCTTCCATTTCGACGCCCAGATAACGAATTGTATTGTCTAACTTAGCGTGTCCAAGCAGTAACTGAACGGCACGAATGTTTTTTGTTCGAGCATAGATTAAAGTCGCCTTAGTTCTTCGCATTGAATGAGTTCCATATAGATTAGGATCATAACCGAGTTGAGACGCCCAGCGGTGAATGATGGTTGAATAGCAGCTATAGCTCATAGGCTTACCCTCCTTACGAGGGCTAGGGAAGATATAATCAGACGCAGATAAACCACTTTGCATCAACCATTGTGTTAATGATTGCGCAGTACGCGAAGTTATTTCGAATTGAACCTCACGTTCCGTTTTACTTTGTTGGTAAAGAACTCTGTTCTGAATGACACCACCTGAAGAAATATCTCGAACTTTCATTCTCAACAGATCACATGACCGTAATTTACAATCGATGGCGATATTCAGTAACGCCAGCTCTTTGATGTTGCCCTCAATTTCTAGTCGAGTTCGAATACGCCAGATATCTTCTAGCTTAAATGGCTTTTTCTGCCCTGTTAAATGACTTTTCTTTGTCCACATAATTGACCTCCAATCTAACTTTAGAAGTGGCCTTATTAATTTTAGTTGGAGAGTGGAAGTGTGAGATTGCATGGGTATGCAGTTGTGTATTTATCAACGATGGGTGTTGATTTATTAGTTGGAGTATTTGATCTAACCAATAAAGGGGCATTTTTGATTTAAAAATGGCAGCAGTTAGACTACCATTTCAGCCATTTCAGTATGATACTTTAATACTCAGTATGAATCTTTATTACTTAGTATGAAACTTTATTCTACTCTCACAACTTCTGCCCCATTGCGAGTTGCAACCAAACTTGCCCAAACGATCTAGTTCGATCATATTGACCAAATTTTAGTAATGCTACAGAGTGAATAGAGATTCAGGGGAAGATCAGACAGATAGTTAAGTTATTAATCAAGGAACTTTAAAAACTTAACAGCCAAGCTTAGGTCAAAAGCTTTTGCTCCATACCCAATGGATAGAATACTTTCCGGCAAGAACTCATCGAACTTCTCGATACGTTTTTCCAATACTTGTTGTGCAAGTTCTGTTTCTGTTGGGAGTTCCGTTGAAGCAAGTTTGAGCAATGTTAAGCGAACACTTTCTAATGACGCTTTTTCTACTTCTATGACTCCTGCATATGCGCCAGCTTCAAAGCCATGTTGGATTAGCAAGGCTACAATTGTATTTACCACTTTGTCGCCAAGCCATGTGAATATATAGGTAGTATTGCCATCTTGAAGTAATGGTTCTCTAGAGAGCTTTGCATCTTCGAAATATCGTACGCTTTCACCAAACAGTTCTCGTGCGGCTGAATCAGCGAAGTCGACTTTCTGATCTCCGATAGAAATTCTGTAGTCACCATCTTTTAATATTTGGAACATTTCTTGGCGGACAACATCATGTATGTTCAAGCCAGTACCACCAAATTTAGGAGGCTTACCACCTTTTGCATGCTCCACATAAATAACTTTTTTTTCACTATCTACGTCGTTTACTTTCCAACGTTTTCCCCCGAAAACAATATGCTGCCCTTCTAATACCAATGAATCTACAGGCAGCGTTCCGAGTGATTTGCTTCCACATACAATCCGGAATTCTTCAGGTGTTTTAAAAACAGCATAGAACGAGTAATGGCTTGTCAGCTTTTCTCCCAAAAGGCCAAGTACCAATTCACCACTTCCTAACTGAGTTATGAGTTCGGTTTTGCCCATGTGGATAAGTAGTGCTTTGAAGTTTTCAATATTAACGTTTTGAAAAGGGCCATCTTTGCAGAGCAAACTAAATAATTGCTCTGCTCTAATTCCTCCCCATTGTGCAGTAATCGCAAGTACTTGATGAAGGAGTGTTGAGAAGTGATAAAGTGATGTATCAGCTGGTTCATACCATTTACTGCCGATAAGAAGTCTGATCATGGCCAGAGACTGAATAAGCTCCAGTCTCAGCTTGTCGATGACGCTAGAGTCTTTTATCAATTCAGCTTCAGCGATGAGCATTCGCAATATTGAGGCTCCACCTCGTCTTCCTGAGCGTCCCATTCTTTGACGTAAACTTGAAATAGAGTGGGGGGCTGTTACTTGAACTACTGAGTTAACCTTGCCTATATCAATGCCTAGTTCAAGAGTCATTGTGCAAATCGCTGTGGTAGGATAATGATCCTGTTGCAATCGCTTTTCTAAGCTTTCTCTAAGATCTTTAGATAACGAACCGTGGTGAGGAAAAAATTCATTCGGTACAATTTTTTCTTCACAGAAGTCAGATAATGTAGCCGTAATGCTTTCTGTACGGCTCCTAC
Organism: Vibrio casei; assembly: GCF_002218025.2. NCBI lineage: Bacteria > Pseudomonadati > Pseudomonadota > Gammaproteobacteria > Vibrionales > Vibrionaceae > Vibrio > Vibrio casei. Next base: position 220,646 of record NZ_AP018680.1, read on the forward strand.
TATTTGCAAACACAAGGTGATTTCCGCCTCGACAAAATTTAAATAAATCTTGGCAGATCGTATATTCGGCATCATTAGAAGACTCAGCTTTTAAGTTAGCAGGATTTACATACCCCTTTACCTGAACCTTCAGGGTGGATGTCGAATGTGTATCTTTGATGATCTTGCAAGGTAAAGAGCGATTAGGGCGAAGTGAGAGAGGTACTTTCTCTAACTCACCAAGAGTTGCACTCAAAGCTACTCTAGGGATTGGTGTTTCTAATCTTCCAAGAAGGTGTTCAAGTCGATGAAGTAAAGAGAGTAAGTGATGGCCGCGCTCAGAACCAATAAAGGCATGAAACTCGTCAATTACGATATATTTCAAATTAGAGAATGCAGCTTTGATCCAGCCAGAGTCTCTAATGAGTAATGATTCCAATGACTCAGGTGTTATTAACACGACACCAGACGGCGATGCTTTTAATTTCTTCTTTCGGCCCTGTGAGCTATCACCATGCCAGGGAGTAACCGATATTTCTAACAGGTCAGACAGACTTTCTAAGCGCCTATCTTGGTCATTTATAAGGGCTTTTAGAGGGCTAACGTAAAGGATCCCTACACCCGTTTCTTGAGGTGCGATAGCGCTGAGCGCAGGCAAGAAAAATGCCTCTGTCTTTCCTGCTGCGGTTGAAGCGCTGATCAGCACATCTGTCTTTTCAGACAATATAGGTTCAATAGCAAGGCATTGTATTTCTCGTAAGCCAGTCCAGCCTTGTTTGAATATCCAGCGCTGAATTCGATGGTCTAATTTTTCATGTTCATCAATCATAGTTTGAAGTCAGAAAATCCATCTTCATTGTCCTCTATTTCGAGCTCAACATCGGAAGGTTTATCTTCATTAATTGCTACTGATGAGATTAGACTATGCCACGCAATTTGCGGGTTTTGGTCGATTACCGCGAGCATGTCTAAAAATGCTTTAATGGTGTTACGTGGCGTTCGAAAATAAGCATCCCCTATAGTTTGGCTACAATGCTGTAAGAACGCCTTGAGAGATTCGTCTGGGACCAAGTACTTCACTTCGTTACCTTCAGCATAAACATGACGCAAGTTTTTAAGCAAAATATAAAGTTCTTCAGGAGTTAAGCTAGCGAGGTGTAAGGCTGGTGACGAATAATCAATCACGCCCGCTTGTTTAGCAAAGCTGTTATCTGCCAATCTAGATTGAAGTGCTTCATAACTATATAAGCCTTTACGTGGATCTAGTAGAAACTCAGGGGTTCCGCCGAGAAGGAAGCCCAAATGCTCAGCGCTTCCTTGCAAGCAATCGTTTAGAATTCGGAGTATTTGTTCATAGTTAGAAGTTCTCGCTGTGGTGTTGTTCAACTTATACAGATTTACCATCTCGTCTAAGTTAACTAGAAGCCCTTGGTAGCCAGCTTGTCTGACAAATAAACTCATTAATTTAAGCGCATCATAAAAAGATGTATCCGAAATAATTGTTCGAACTCCTAGGTCATTTCGGGCATCGGTTTTAGTTGAATACTCTGCTCGTAACCATTTTATGGCGTTAGCTTTTAATATCTCATCATCTTTCTCATGACCTATCCAATAAGCCTCAATAACTTTAGCAAAATCATAACCACCAACGAGTTCAGAAAGTGATGCTAATTTTTCATGGATAATTGAATTTATACTTTTTCCTGAAGTATCAGTTTCTTTCATTGCTTCTGTGATGAACTTTTCTACTACACTGGTTAAAGCATTACCATCAGGTTTGTTGCGAGTAGACATGTTACGCATTAGCTCAGAGTAAAGGTTTCTAGCTTGACCAGCCGATGCATGAATACGTCTATCAGGAGATAAGTCTGCATTAACGGTTACAAGCTTATTCTCTAGGGCAATAGCGCGTACAACACTTAAAAAGAATGTTTTACCAGAACCATAATCGCCGATAATGAGCCTGAAAGCTGAACCTCCATCTGAGATCCGGTTAATGTCTTGGATCAGAGCTTTTAATTCATTTACTCGACCTACTTGGATATGCTGGATCCCAATCTTAGGAGTGACACCTGACTTCAGAGATTGGATAATTGCATCTCTTTCTTTCACTCGTATTCTTTTTGCAACCATTATTTATCCCTTCAATTCTTCTACGATTTCTAGATCGACATAGATATCACCATCGTCATCTAGAACTGGCGCATCGACTTTGTCATAAGCCCAGTCATTAATAGTTTCTAATGCGGCATCAACCATTATGTTTAGTTTGCTGCACAGTTCATGAACTTCTTTACGTGACCACGATTCTTTAGCTATCAAAGTTTCAAAAAGTTCTTTGTAAGGGCTATCTAAGCCTTCATCATTAACATCAGCGGTTGGGCTCACTTCCAGTTCAGCTTCTTCATCAACGGAAAATATACTCTCCAGCATACTCTTCGCATCGATGGTGTCACTTTCATGCATAGCCAGAATACCTTCATCCAACTGAAAGGCACTTTTATCAATTGAAGCGTCTTTAGATGTGGCTGAGATAGGTTGTTTACTGGAGGCAAACGCATGAATGTCACTTGTAACGAGTGATTTATCTAAGCCTAACGAGGTATATAACTTTTCAATTTGCTTAATTTCAGAAGCATCGATTTTTCCATCAGCAAGAGCGATGGAAAGCATGAATTTTTTCAATGATTCTACCTGTGGAACGCCGAGTTTTTCAATCCTAGCTTTCAACCCGGTATTATTTACAGGGGAATTTAGACGCCAAGTTAAATATGCATTTAACGAGTTCTTTTCAGAAGGTGAGAGTTTGTCATCGTGGTTTATCAATGTTTGCAAGGCGATCTTTTCATGATGATCTACAGTACCATCTATCGTTGCGACCATTGCCCCTAACCTAATTGCTAAACTTACTTGGTTAAATGCCGAGCTTGGCTCAAAAAACTCTCCATGGCCCGGAGAGAAGAGCACAATGTTGTCATCGATTTTCAATTTTGCATGGTGAAAACGTTGGTCTGGGGCGATACCGATTTCAGCCTTAGCAGCCAAGTTAGCGACTAGTTCATTTTCTTTTTTGTTAAGCGCCTTAGGGAGAGGTGTACCTGTATGAGTCCAGAAATCCTTGACTGTGGTTAGTCCATCATTTGAACTAATTATCTGATTTGCCCAAGACTTAAATGTTTCTATAACTGGTGAATTTGCTTCGTTTACCAGTTCTTTAGGTAATAACATCAACGCTGCAATATCACCCCTTGAGGTATCAGCTTTTCCTAAGTAACGGCTATAGCTGCTCAACTCTTCTGTACATTGTTCGGCAATAGGAATGAGCTTTTTAATTGGGCTTTTTAGAATACTTGGATCAGGTAAGTCACCCAACTCCAAATCAACCCCATGCACACCATTACTTGCCGCATGGTATGACAGCCGCAGTTTAGTTTTATTGGATTTTACGGAAATTCCTTCGCCAAACTTTTCAGAAAACCTAACTTGGAAAAGCTGGCTAAACTCTTCTTCACATCTACGGGCGGGAGTTTTTAGGGAGTATTCGAATGTATTTTTTAGCCACTCTAAAGCTAAGGGAGCTGTTACAGGGTTTCCATTGGCTATAGTTGTTGCAAGTTTAACTTTGAATGACAATGCATTATTAGTTTCTGGTATGTCTGATAGTCTATCTTCAAATAAGGCGGGTCTTTGAAGTGCCATTAGTTCGAGGAAATTAGCAGAGTATCCTCTGAACGAACGATTTGCGTTGTAAGCGCTATTGAGACGCAATACTTCTTCAAATATTGCTATATACTCTTCATCAGATATTTGATTATTGGATTTGTTTTCGATAACTCGTCTCTCAAACCCGTAGAAATAGATGAAGACATAACCAATTGGAGCATTGGGGTTTGAGCGATCAGAGGCGAGCCAATCTAGGTAAGCGCCCCTACAGCCTTTAGATAAGGATGCGTAAGTTGGCCAGTACCCTAAGGATTCATCAGTGTATATTTCTGAATCTACCGAGGGACTTGAAGTCGGGCGTTTATCATCCACTAGAGATGGCTCTATACCGTACCCATCTAGTGAATTCATTACTCCACCAAAGTAGAAAAAGCCTTTCGTTAACTGTCTTCCATTAACAGAAAGTTGTTCATCTAAACTTATCCATCGACCTTTTTGTTTGTTCGTTGTTTTTTCTGGTTCTCGGCCAAAGCTTGTATGAATAGTAAAAGTAGCAAAGTCATCATCATCGTCTAAATCAGCATGATTAGACGTACTGGATACACTTATGCTGGAAGACCCTACAGTCATACTGGGTGATGTCGTTCTACTTTCAGGTACTTTTGTTTTTTCAGAAAAAGGTTGGGGAGTTCTTTTTGGGGAAGGATTGTGTGCAGAAGGTTTACTGTTACCTTTAAATAATCTATAAATCAAATAAATTACAAATAACCCAATAATAAATTCCATTTTATTTCCTCTTTTCCAAGGCTCTAAATTAGGTTACTTTGATCCTTGCTTTCTGTTTGTTTTGATTGATTTTTTATATCAAATAAAGATAAATAATGCAAAGCTATAATCAGTAAAAGTGATTAATAGTGTTGTGATAATTTAAGCTTTTCAAGGGCTCTCCCCCCTTCAAAACAAATACAACCCTAAATAGCCTTATGCGGCCATTCAATACATGACCAGCCTATCACCGTAATGAAACATCTACTATTACTATAAAATGAAACCTAGCAAAGGTTGAGTAATGGTAACCTCTGCTATTTAGTTATTTAACAAACTAATTATGGCTCTAGCTTAGATGACCTACGAAGAAGTGTAGGCTAGCACCGTGTGGGACTCATTATGTCTAACCATACATAAATATATCAGAATTCCACGGGATACAAACCAAACTCTAACTCGGAAATGTCCAAAACCCACATTATGTTTATGCGGAAGTAAAAGCCGAAATCACTCTCTGTTTGAAAACACCAAGCCTTAATTCATCATGTCTCTCTAAATCTCCGTAAGCACGATTTAATCGACGTGCTTTGTTTCCCCAAGATACTGATGGATTTTCACTGAGTTTGATGGGAAGCTTGGCTTGTTTAGCATTTAAGTGATTTGATTGATTTGGGAAGTCAGGTTCAGTTGGTTTTTCCATATGTACAAACAGACAAGAGTTAGGCACGTCTTGCTCTATTCGTTCAGAAAATTTAATCAAGTTTTGTTCTGCAAATGTGAAAAGCCAAGCTTGTTGGTTTATCAGTCCATTGACTCTGAGGGTACGTCCTAATACCTTGATCCGCACCAGCAGTTTTGGACACCGAGTTAAGTGAGTACAATCACTAACGAGGTGAACCATGACAAGCAAGAAAAAACGTATTATCCATTCCCCTGAATTTAAAGCAGAAGCCCTGAAGCTAGCAGAGAAAGTGGGAGTAGCTGCGGCAGCGAGACAACTGTCGTTACACGAATCCCAGATCTATGGTTGGCGTAAGTCAGCTAAGAGCGACACCAGCACCAGTCAGCGGGAAAAAGATCTAGCCGCTGAAGTTGCCAAACTCAAACGACAATTGGCTGAGCAAGCTGAAGAGCTAGATATAGTAAAAAAGGCCGCCACCTACTTCGCGAAAAACCTAAAGTAGATTGCTACGAATTTATGCTCGAACACCTGCTGTGCTTCAGAGTTGCCCGCATGGCTAAGGTGTTCGGTGTTTCACGAAGTGGGTTTTATTACTGGATTAAGCATCGCCACAAGGCCATCCAGCGCGAGGTAACTCGCCAAGAGCTTGATACGAAGGTCAAAGAGGCTTTTGATAATAGCAAAGGTCGTGATGGCTCAAGGCGCATCCAGAAAGAGCTGGCTGAGAACGGTGATAGCCGTAATGTTAAAACCATTGCCGCCAGTATGAAGCGGCAGGATTTAACGCCGAAAGCGGCACGTAAGTTTAAGTGTACGACGGACAGCAAACATAAAATGCCAGTTGCTCCGAACCTGCTGGCTCAGGATTTTAAGGCAGAGGCTCCGAATCAAAAGTGGGCGGGAGACATCACCTATGTTGCGACAAGCGAAGGCTGGCTGTATTTGGCGGTAATCATTGACCTTTATTCCAGGCAAGTAGTCGGTTGGTCTATGGATACCAGAATGACGGCAACTCTGGTTTGCGATGCGTTATCAATGGCCTTGTTCCGTCGAGGGTTCCCTGAGCAGGTTATCGTTCATAGTGACCGAGGTAGTCAGTACTGCTCAAAAGATTATCGAGACATCATAACTGCTTATAATCTAAAGCAAAGTATGAGTAGGAAAGGAAACTGCTGGGATAATGCTTGTGTTGAGAGCTTCTTCCATTCATTGAAAGTTGAAGCGATCCAGTATGAGCCGATCATGACGCGAGACGAGATGCGCCAAACGATCTTTGAATACATAGAGGTTGATTATAATCGGACAAGAAGGCACAGTGCTCTTGGGTATCTAAGCCCAGTTAACTTTGAAAATCAAAATGTCGCTTAATGAAGTGTCCAGTCTGGCTGGAGCAGATCACCTGTCTAAAGTACAACTCTGTTTTGACCGAACTCATATGACAACAGACTTGAAGTCGAGGAATATCTGTTCCTTCACTAATCATTCCAACACTGACAATCCACTGATCATCACTTTGACGATAGCGTTCAATTTCAGCTAAAGGTTCTTCATGACGGTAGGTGACTATTGAAACGGTTTGAGCATACTTTTGAGAGAGTATTTTTTTAACTGTTTGCGCATGCTGAACGGATGAAGCAACAACTAAACCTCCAGCGTTTGGTGATTGAATGCGGATTTCTGCGAGCTTTTTACAACCGAGTCCAATTAGGTACTCCATCGCTTCTTGATTGTGTATGACAGTTTGATATGACGTTTTGGTCTGTTTAATCATTTCGAGTATGGATGAAAACGATTCTACTTTTTCATCATTGGTTACTGAGAGGTGTTCGTTATCAACTAGAACCAAGTTCGGTGATTTGCAAACCTGGTCAGAAATCGCTTGCTTCAAGGTATATTGGTAATCAACGAGAAGTTGCCCATCAGGAGTACTGTATTCACTCATTACGATTGGTAGGGCATCTGAGCGCCACGGAGTTCCTGACATAGCCAATGTGTAGGTTGCTAGCCCTTGAATCTTTGTGAGTACTTGTTGTCCCCAAACATTTGCATTTTCGAGCTCAGAGCCAGAGCAATGGTGTATCTCATCAAAAACAACAAACACTCGGTAGTTACGTAAGGTTTGCCAGAAATCTTCGTTGAGAAACTGAATAGATTGGTACGTGAGTGACTGCCCAATGGAACCTAAACCACCGTTAAAAGTACAGTTGAGAACTTTTGAGAAGGTTCTTTTTATACCGTCTGATATTGTTAAGGATGGAGAAAAACATAAAACAAGATCAACCATATTATCCTTTAACAACTTTGAAGCAATAGTCGCTGCTAATACAGTTTTTCCAGCCCCAGGCGTAGCTTGGCAAAAAAAGTGGTGCTGTTTGTTTCTGTACTTTTTCAACGCTCTCTCAGAGCATTCTTGTTGCCATGTCCTCAACATGCGGTTGTATCCGAAGATATTGTATTAAGCACGTTTGTTAATACGTTCACTTTGCCAAGTAAATGGTGAGCTTACGGCAGCATAGCTCAACTTAACTCGCCAGCTCTGGTTTACTAAGTGCTTATCCAATATAAGGAAGGCACCATGCAAAACCAGAAAAACCTGATTCAGGCCACTGCTGACTTTGAGCACTGGCGACAAACCCGCATTAATAAACATGCCAGTATCCCCGATGAACTACGCTGCTTAGCACTCAAGCTGCTTGAAGAATATCCGATCAGTCACGTGACCAAAGCACTACGGATCTGCACCACCCAGCTCAATGACTGGCGCAAGCAACTTCCCGTTAAGTCGTCCGCTCCTGATTTTGTTCCGTTACAGATAGAGCCTGATTTACTACCTAAATCAGACCTGAGCCTTCAGCTCACTCTTCCTAATTCAAGTCAGATCTGTATCAGCGGCCTTGTCTCTCCTGACTTATTGCGAGCTCTGATACAAGAAGCAGGAGAAGTAAAATGATCCACCTGACTGCTGAGAGTAAAATCCTGCTTGCGACTCAACCAGCCGATTTTCGCTGTGGTATTGATGGACTCGCCGCCCTGTGTCGTCATCAGCTAAAACAGTCGCCTCGTAGCGGAACCCTGTTTGTGTTTACCAACCGCCGTCAAACCATGCTTAGAGCATTATGTTATGACGGCTCTGGCTTCTGGTTAATCAATAAACGCCTGAGCAAAGGCCGCTTTCAAGATTGGCCCCGTCATCACCAAGATGGGGTGACCCCTGTCGCCGCGAAGCAGCTTAAAGCTCTGTTGGTGGGGCTGCCTGGCTGGCAAAAAGTATGACCGTACGCACACTATTCCCCCTTAAGTTATCGATCCTCACGATCATGTTGACCGATCCCACAATGCTGGAATAATTGAGCGCATCAGCACTGCAAGCCAGCCGACAGGAACTTAAATGGCGCAAGACTTTACCGATATTGACAGCGAAGAGCTGGACGGGCTTATCCAGCGAGTGCACGAGGCAAAGGAGCACGACTTAGCACTGAGTGCGGAAGATTGCCACATCTTGTTGAAGGCATTAAAGACGCTGGCTGCCTTGCAAGAGCGTCTGTCTGATAACGATATCACCCTGCATAAATTGCGTAAGTTGGTTGGCATGGTCAAGTCATCAGAAACGATGGACACTCTACTCGGCCAGAAAAATAAGAAAAACAAAAACCGCGGTCAAAAACGTCCTAAGCCTAAAAATACCCAACCCAGCACACCACCAGTGAAACCGAAAGTCACTCAGCATAAACTGGACGATCTAAAGAAAGGCGATAGTTGCCCCGAGTGTCAAAAAGGCAAGTTATATAAATACGAGCCCGCTACGCTGTTGCGGATCACTGGGCAAAGTCCGTTCGTCCCAGAGCAACACGTTATGGAGCGGCTACGTTGCAATGCCTGTGGTCAGTACTTCACTGCCAAGTTACCTAATGACGTGATAAATGATGGAGAGCCAAGCCAGAAGTATGGTTACAGTGCCCGCAGCCTGATGGCTCTTCACAAGTTTTTTGCAGGTGCACCCTACTATCGTCAGGAGAGTACGCAAGCGCTGATGGGGATTAAACTGACCGCCTCAACCATCTTTGACCAAGTCGAGTTAGTCGCCAATAGCTTGCAACCCATTTATAACTTGTTAAGAGTGTTTGCCGCAAACGCAGAGCACTATTATTTAGATGACACGACCAACCGAATTTTAGACAAAGTCCCGATAGAAAAGCCGCAGAGAAATGGAACAAAAACCCGAGAGCGCAGTGGTGTTTACAGCTCCGGTTTAGTCGCGGGCTTAAAAGAGGGTCGTACTGTCGTGTTGTATCAGACCAATATCGGTCATGCCGGCGAGTTCATCGACGAGATTTTACATGACCGTGGCCGGACACTCGCGCCCCCGATATTGATGAGTGATGCCTTATCCAGCAACCGCCCATCGCTTGATTACGTGGTCGAACACAGTCTGTGCAACAGTCACGGACGACGGCAGTTTGCCGAAGTCCTTAATCAGTTTCCAGATGAAGTGGAGCAAGTACTACAGTGGTATGGTGAAATCTGGCGACACGATGATGAAGCCAGGGAGCTAGGACTTAACGCGGGGCAACGGTTAGCTTGGCATAAAAAGCTATCACTTCCGGTAATGGAGCAGATCCGAAACTGGGGTCAGGCCGAGCTGAACAGGGGAAATACAGAAGAAAACAGCGGGCTTGGTAAAGCAATTAATTATTTTACTAAGCATTATGAGGGGCTGACCGCCTTCTGCCGTCTCGAGGGAGCACAACTGGATAATAACCGAGCGGAGCAAGCACTCAAGCTAGTTGCTCGCAACCGAAAAAATGCCCTGTTCCATAAAACACAGGCTGGTGCGAGCATTGCGGATGTGATCATGGCGATGATAGCGACATCAGCCGAAGCGGGTATAAATGTGCTGGATTACTTTAATACGATACAGCGAATGGAAAGTGAAGTTAAGGCTAATCCACAACAGTTCTTGCCCTGGAATTATCAGTCCAATATCTAATCAAAACAGGCTCTGGCTTTCGGCCAGAGCCGCTTCTTAATACCTATGTACACTATCTTCTCGTAAGCTCACAGTAAATGTGCTGAATGCTCTCGTGCTTGTTGTAACAATGGTTTCAGTCTTTGTTCAAGTTCAGGAAAGCGACGATTGAGAGATTGGTATTCTTCGATCTCACCTAGGACGATCTCTAACTCGGCCTTGTATTCGTTTCGCTCATGGCGTAATACCGAGTAATCAGGAGTGGAGTTTAATGAGGAGGGTAACGCCTTTCGTATTGCTTTCTGCTTCACATTAATAGAGCGAAATAGGTCTGTTTGAAAATAACGTTTTTTACGTCCAACCCCTTCGCTTTGAAGCCAATTATTCTTTTCAAACCGTAAGATTTGTCGATAAATAACTTTTCTCGCTTCTTCCAAGTTAAGTTTAGCGCCCTCAATTAGAAGTGATGCATCTCTTAACTCTAAAACTGAAAAATCATCCATTTCTTTTTCAATCAATAATTTATACATCACTGCATTTATTTTATAAGAACGCGTCATATTTACTCTTTTCGAACCAAAACTAAGGATTGCTTAGTATACAGAAATAAGTAAAACTAAGAAAATCTTAGTTACTCTGGACTTTTCAATGTATGAATTATAAGTGTCGATCATTAATCCAATACCACTACGCCTCAAAGAAGCTAGAAACAAATCAAAACTCTCCCAAAAAGCTTTGGGAGTGCTTATAGGGATGGATGAAAGTTCAGCAAGTCCGCGAATGAATCAGTATGAGAAAGGAAAGCACACTCCTGATGTGCAAACGCTAAAACTGATTGCTGATGAATTAGGTGTGCCACTGAACTACTTCTTCTGTGAGGATGATAGTTCAGCTGAATTAGCATGTATAATCGCTCGAATGAGTGAAGCAAAAAGAAAAGAATTAATCCGACAATTGGCCAATTCGGAAGATGATTAAGAAAGCTCGTATGTAATTGAGTTTATCAGCCACTCTTTATCACCCTCCGGTGTTTTAACGACAAACTCATCATCAACTTCTTTTGTGAGCTTACGAGAAGATAGTGTACATAGGTATTAAGAAGCGGCTCTGGCCGAAAGCCAGAGCCTGTTTTGATTAGATATTGGACTGATAATTCCAGGGCAAGAACTGTTGTGGATTAGCCTTAACTTCACTTTCCATTCGCTGTATCGTATTAAAGTAATCCAGCACATTTATACCCGCTTCGGCTGATGTCGCTATCATCGCCATGATCACATCCGCAATGCTCGCACCAGCCTGTGTTTTATGGAACAGGGCATTTTTTCGGTTGCGAGCAACTAGCTTGAGTGCTTGCTCCGCTCGGTTATTATCCAGCTGTGCTCCCTCGAGACGGCAGAAGGCGGTCAGCCCCTCATAATGCTTAGTAAAATAATTAATTGCTTTACCAAGCCCGCTGTTTTCTTCTGTACTTCCCCTGTTCAGCTCGGCCTGACCCCAGTTTCGGATCTGCTCCATTACCGGAAGTGATAGCTTTTTATGCCAAGCTAACCGTTGCCCCGCGTTAAGTCCTAGCTCCCTGGCTTCATCATCGTGTCGCCAGATTTCACCATACCACTGTAGTACTTGCTCCACTTCATCTGGAAACTGATTAAGGACTTCGGCAAACTGCCGTCGTCCGTGACTGTTGCACAGACTGTGTTCGACCACGTAATCAAGCGATGGGCGGTTGCTGGATAAGGCATCACTCATCAATATCGGGGGCGCGAGTGTCCGGCCACGGTCATGTAAAATCTCGTCGATGAACTCGCCGGCATGACCGATATTGGTCTGATACAACACGACAGTACGACCCTCTTTTAAGCCCGCGACTAAACCGGAGCTGTAAACACCACTGCGCTCTCGGGTTTTTGTTCCATTTCTCTGCGGCTTTTCTATCGGGACTTTGTCTAAAATTCGGTTGGTCGTGTCATCTAAATAATAGTGCTCTGCGTTTGCGGCAAACACTCTTAACAAGTTATAAATGGGTTGCAAGCTATTGGCGACTAACTCGACTTGGTCAAAGATGGTTGAGGCGGTCAGTTTAATCCCCATCAGCGCTTGCGTACTCTCCTGACGATAGTAGGGTGCACCTGCAAAAAACTTGTGAAGAGCCATCAGGCTGCGGGCACTGTAACCATACTTCTGGCTTGGCTCTCCATCATTTATCACGTCATTAGGTAACTTGGCAGTGAAGTACTGACCACAGGCATTGCAACGTAGCCGCTCCATAACGTGTTGCTCTGGGACGAACGGACTTTGCCCAGTGATCCGCAACAGCGTAGCGGGCTCGTATTTATATAACTTGCCTTTTTGACACTCGGGGCAACTATCGCCTTTCTTTAGATCGTCCAGTTTATGCTGAGTGACTTTCGGTTTCACTGGTGGTGTGCTGGGTTGGGTATTTTTAGGCTTAGGACGTTTTTGACCGCGGTTTTTGTTTTTCTTATTTTTCTGGCCGAGTAGAGTGTCCATCGTTTCTGATGACTTGACCATGCCAACCAACTTACGCAATTTATGCAGGGTGATATCGTTATCAGACAGACGCTCTTGCAAGGCAGCCAGCGTCTTTAATGCCTTCAACAAGATGTGGCAATCTTCCGCACTCAGTGCTAAGTCGTGCTCCTTTGCCTCGTGCACTCGCTGGATAAGCCCGTCCAGCTCTTCGCTGTCAATATCGGTAAAGTCTTGCGCCATTTAAGTTCCTGTCGGCTGGCTTGCAGTGCTGATGCGCTCAATTATTCCAGCATTGTGGGATCAGTCAACATGATCGTGAGGATCGATAACTTAAGGGGGAATAGTGTGCGTACGGTCATACTTTTTGCCAGCCAGGCAGCCCCACCAACAGAGCTTTAAGCTGCTTCGCGGCGACAGGGGTCACCCCATCTTGGTGATGACGGGGCCAATCTTGAAAGCGGCCTTTGCTCAGGCGTTTATTGATTAACCAGAAGCCAGAGCCGTCATAACATAATGCTCTAAGCATGGTTTGACGGCGGTTGGTAAACACAAACAGGGTTCCGCTACGAGGCGACTGTTTTAGCTGATGACGACACAGGGCGGCGAGTCCATCAATACCACAGCGAAAATCGGCTGGTTGAGTCGCAAGCAGGATTTTACTCTCAGCAGTCAGGTGGATCATTTTACTTCTCCTGCTTCTTGTATCAGAGCTCGCAATAAGTCAGGAGAGACAAGGCCGCTGATACAGATCTGACTTGAATTAGGAAGAGTGAGCTGAAGGCTCAGGTCTGATTTAGGTAGTAAATCAGGCTCTATCTGTAACGGAACAAAATCAGGAGCGGACGACTTAACGGGAAGTTGCTTGCGCCAGTCATTGAGCTGGGTGGTGCAGATCCGTAGTGCTTTGGTCACGTGACTGATCGGATATTCTTCAAGCAGCTTGAGTGCTAAGCAGCGTAGTTCATCGGGGATACTGGCATGTTTATTAATGCGGGTTTGTCGCCAGTGCTCAAAGTCAGCAGTGGCCTGAATCAGGTTTTTCTGGTTTTGCATGGTGCCTTCCTTATATTGGATAAGCACTTAGTAAACCAGAGCTGGCGAGTTAAGTTGAGCTATGCTGCCGTAAGCTCACCTTCTTTTTTGAGTAAAGCTCGAGCCATTGGCGAATCGATTGAAATATAATCTTTTGCATCACCATAAATCTCTTCAGGGCCAACAATTCTGAATGTCTTAACATCACCGGCTTCATTCTCTATCTCAACCCAAGCCCCGAAGAAAACCTTTCCTTCTTGTTGAGGAGAATAATCGACGATGGTTACTTCAGGCAGAAACTTGCGAAGGAATCTCACCCGTCGGTCTATTTGACGAAGTAAACGCTTGTTTAGCGTGTAGTCAGCGTTTTCAGAGCGATCGCCAAGGCTAGCAGCCCATGTAACGATTTTGGTTATCTCTGGACGCTTTACATTCCACAAATGGTCATGCTCTGCTTTGAGTTTGTTATAACCTTCTCTGGTGATTAGTTTTGTTTTCACTTTTACAATCCAAATTATCTATAAGTTCTGTAGCGCCTTTTTGATTGCATCTATAGTCGCAACACGGAAAAAAGACTTTTGAGTATCACTCGAGACTATACTGCCATTTTTTCCAAGCTCCAATTGATGTCTGCGTAAAAACTCACTAGAAATTAGGTACTCCAATGCGCTTCGCTCCAGATCTGTTAGCTTAATTGATGCAGCAGAGACGTCGACATTATCGAATACTTCAATGACCTGATTGATAGGTAACACTTCATTAAGTAATCGTTCCGCTTCTTTTTTCTGAGCATAGAGAATGTTGGCTTGAAGCTTAACTACTGGATCGTCTAGTTCATCTATCCAGGCGTGCATCTTACCTTTTGAGGTGTTTCGTGCTTGCCTCGGTTTGTCTTTTATTGAAGAGTTGAAACTATCGATTAAGGTTCGGTACGATTCCCCCGTCTTGTTTCGGATGCTCTGTGCAGCTGGAACACCACGCCCTTTTCCAAGACGGGCAATCGTTGAATAACTAAAGTCACTCAATCCACGCTCTTGTTGCTCTTTACATATGGTGAACACGGCATTAAGTGAGTTCTGTACTCGAAATGATGCTTTCTTTTTCAGCTGACTCAGTACTTGTTCAGGGGTGATCTCCGACATACTAACCGATCCTTTTTAATGGTTTCGACTTCTCAAACAATTCACGAATTGTTTTTTCATCGAACTGGTCATCTATCGATAAATCCTTTAGGGTCAAGCTCCCATCCATGAGACGGTCAACGTTCTCCCAGCCTTTCAAACGTGTCAGCATTAACTCTGTTAACTGATTCCCCACTGCAAGCTGTTCTTCTTCTGACAGTAAGTAGAACTGTGGCTGAATACCGTTTTCGAACATCATTTTGTCTATCATTTGAGAGCGTCTGGTAACTGCTAGATCATCAGTACAACTATGGTACAGCTCAGCATTCGAGCACACCTCTGATAGTTGGTGAAAATTGCTTACTTCATCTAGCTCTACACCTAATGTAAATTCAGACGGAACAATAAGCGTGAGCTTACGAGAAGATAGTGTACATAGGTATTAAGAAGCGGCTCTGGCCGAAAGCCAGAGCCTGTTTTGATTAGATATTGGACTGATAATTCCAGGGCAAGAACTGTTGTGGATTAGCCTTAACTTCACTTTCCATTCGCTGTATCGTATTAAAGTAATCCAGCACATTTATACCCGCTTCGGCTGATGTCGCTATCATCGCCATGATCACATCCGCAATGCTCGCACCAGCCTGTGTTTTATGGAACAGGGCATTTTTTCGGTTGCGAGCAACTAGCTTGAGTGCTTGCTCCGCTCGGTTATTATCCAGTTGTGCTCCCTCGAGACGGCAGAAGGCGGTCAGCCCCTCATAATGCTTAGTAAAATAATTAATTGCTTTACCAAGCCCGCTGTTTTCTTCTGTATTTCCCCTGTTCAGCTCGGCCTGACCCCAGTTTCGGATCTGCTCCATTACCGGAAGTGATAGCTTTTTATGCCAAGCTAACCGTTGCCCCGCGTTAAGTCCTAGCTCCCTGGCTTCATCATCGTGTCGCCAGATTTCACCATACCACTGTAGTACTTGCTCCACTTCATCTGGAAACTGATTAAGGACTTCGGCAAACTGCCGTCGTCCGTGACTGTTGCACAGACTGTGTTCGACCACGTAATCAAGCGATGGGCGGTTGCTGGATAAGGCATCACTCATCAATATCGGGGGCGCGAGTGTCCGGCCACGGTCATGTAAAATCTCGTCGATGAACTCGCCGGCATGACCGATATTGGTCTGATACAACACGACAGTACGACCCTCTTTTAAGCCCGCGACTAAACCGGAGCTGTAAACACCACTGCGCTCTCGGGTTTTTGTTCCATTTCTCTGCGGCTTTTCTATCGGGACTTTGTCTAAAATTCGGTTGGTCGTGTCATCTAAATAATAGTGCTCTGCGTTTGCGGCAAACACTCTTAACAAGTTATAAATGGGTTGCAAGCTATTGGCGACTAACTCGACTTGGTCAAAGATGGTTGAGGCGGTCAGTTTAATCCCCATCAGCGCTTGCGTACTCTCCTGACGATAGTAGGGTGCACCTGCAAAAAACTTGTGAAGAGCCATCAGGCTGCGGGCACTGTAACCATACTTCTGGCTTGGCTCTCCATCATTTATCACGTCATTAGGTAACTTGGCAGTGAAGTACTGACCACAGGCATTGCAACGTAGCCGCTCCATAACGTGTTGCTCTGGGACGAACGGACTTTGCCCAGTGATCCGCAACAGCGTAGCGGGCTCGTATTTATATAACTTGCCTTTTTGACACTCGGGGCAACTATCGCCTTTCTTTAGATCGTCCAGTTTATGCTGAGTGACTTTCGGTTTCACTGGTGGTGTGCTGGGTTGGGTATTTTTAGGCTTAGGACGTTTTTGACCGCGGTTTTTGTTTTTCTTATTTTTCTGGCCGAGTAGAGTGTCCATCGTTTCTGATGACTTGACCATGCCAACCAACTTACGCAATTTATGCAGGGTGATATCGTTATCAGACAGACGCTCTTGCAAGGCAGCCAGCGTCTTTAATGCCTTCAACAAGATGTGGCAATCTTCCGCACTCAGTGCTAAGTCGTGCTCCTTTGCCTCGTGCACTCGCTGGATAAGCCCGTCCAGCTCTTCGCTGTCAATATCGGTAAAGTCTTGCGCCATTTAAGTTCCTGTCGGCTGGCTTGCAGTGCTGATGCGCTCAATTATTCCAGCATTGTGGGATCGGTCAACATGATCGTGAGGATCGATAACTTAAGGGGGAATAGTGTGCGTACGGTCATACTTTTTGCCAGCCAGGCAGCCCCACCAACAGAGCTTTAAGCTGCTTCGCGGCGACAGGGGTCACCCCATCTTGGTGATGACGGGGCCAATCTTGAAAGCGGCCTTTGCTCAGGCGTTTATTGATTAACCAGAAGCCAGAGCCGTCATAACATAATGCTCTAAGCATGGTTTGACGGCGGTTGGTAAACACAAACAGGGTTCCGCTACGAGGCGACTGTTTTAGCTGATGACGACACAGGGCGGCGAGTCCATCAATACCACAGCGAAAATCGGCTGGTTGAGTCGCAAGCAGGATTTTACTCTCAGCAGTCAGGTGGATCATTTTACTTCTCCTGCTTCTTGTATCAGAGCTCGCAATAAGTCAGGAGAGACAAGGCCGCTGATACAGATCTGACTTGAATTAGGAAGAGTGAGCTGAAGGCTCAGGTCTGATTTAGGTAGTAAATCAGGCTCTATCTGTAACGGAACAAAATCAGGAGCGGACGACTTAACGGGAAGTTGCTTGCGCCAGTCATTGAGCTGGGTGGTGCAGATCCGTAGTGCTTTGGTCACGTGACTGATCGGATATTCTTCAAGCAGCTTGAGTGCTAAGCAGCGTAGTTCATCGGGGATACTGGCATGTTTATTAATGCGGGTTTGTCGCCAGTGCTCAAAGTCAGCAGTGGCCTGAATCAGGTTTTTCTGGTTTTGCATGGTGCCTTCCTTATATTGGATAAGCACTTAGTAAACCAGAGCTGGCGAGTTAAGTTGAGCTATGCTGCCGTAAGCTCACCAATAAGCTGATAGTGATCCTCTGTGTATTCTTTAGGATTACGCATAAGCGTTTGACAGTTATGGATATGTCGGTGAATAGCATTCATATCTGAGAGGTACAAATCTAGTTTCTTCGCTCGTGTTTCAATTTCCGAGTTCAAGTGCATACGCTCCCCAACCAAATCATGTCTATCTGATTCCAAAGCCGACTTCTCTGAGCTGTCCACTTTTAACTTGTAAAGTTGGTGATCAATGATATCTATTTTTTCTGCAATATAATCAAGCTTCTGCTCAAGCGAAGTGTAACGTATAGACTGAGTATTTACGGCTAGGCTTATTTCATTGAATATGGCTGTAAGGCCAACCATAAAAGCAGGGCCGGTAATAAAAAATCGACATTGAAAGCAGTTCTGCTCACCCAAATAACCTGCTGGTACAGGGTGATATATGTTCGCTTTTGTGGCTACTGGACTGCCCCCTTGTGAACAAAAAGCACCTCCTACGGGGCAGATACCAAAGTCTTTCCATAAATAACTGGAGGCCGGCCGAGCATTGTCGAGTGAACTTAGTTGATCCACTGATGACCCTACCAACTGTGATTTAACCTCTTCAATTCTCTGCTGTTCCACAAACGATTTGAGCGTTTGTGTCGCTTTGCTCATCGCTTCCTTTTCTCCTAACTCCATTTTTTCTCGTAAGTTGGCTCCTGTTTTATCACTCTTGGTATAGTAGATAGTCATTATAATGCTAGAGTGACCGACCAGTTTCATTATGACTTCTAATGGAATGCCGAATTCATACGCGTATGCGTTAATCAAACTGACGCGCATTGAGTGGGGTGTATAAGGAGATTTGAAGTGTGAAAGCGGTATCGTTTGGCTTTTTTCTAACTCTTTAATCGATTGATTGTATTTTAATCCTTTGTAAGTGGCTGTTTTAATGTCACTCTTGCCAGAGAAATATAGTGTAGCTGCAAGCCGTGTCGTTAGTCTGCCAGCAAATGTGCCTGGCTCTTTTTCTAGAAAATCTCGGAATAAAAAGCAATTCGACCCTTTTTGTTTACGCTGAATTTCGTTTAGATTGGTGCGATCACAATCAATCCATTTCGTGGGCTCCTTAAGTGGATTATATTTCTGTTGCCACTTTCTAAGCTTTACCAACCAATATGCCAGCTCTATGGGCATGAAGGGAATCGTGTACCCCGAACCATCAAACTTAGTTTTGTTTGACGTGTAATGGACACCAAACTCTCCTTGGCCTGATTTACTTACCATGCTCTGCCGATTGGTTAGGCCAGCCAGCATAGTTTTATTTTTCTTCCAAACGACTTTACCATTCTTAAAGTCGGCGAGTTCTTGATCAGCCTCTCCAGAGTCGCAATAGACAATTTGCATCCCTCTCGCAGGAAGTTGCATGAGTGAGTACGTATATGTCCAGTATATTGGAAACCAAAGATAGGCTTTTCCATTTTCAAATTTGAAAACGCAATCAGGGTCGTTTTTATCTAGGAGAGAGCTATCGCTGATCTGTATCCAATCTGATGAAAAACGATGTAAATGAACCAGATCCCGATAGCTTAACTTTTTCTCTACAGAGTCCAATGGAAATATCCACTCTCTCCCTGCTTTTACATATTGATAGGGCAGAGCCATTTTGTCTGTTTCATTGACAACTTGAGGAACAGTATTTCCATTAAAATTGATGTGACTAAAAGGGTTTTTGGCGTTCTTGATATGAGTAATTTCTCCAGTCTCTGTGTCTTCCAAAATAAGATAATTCGAGATAATCCAATCTAAGAATTCATTGATTGAAAACGCCCATTTTTTTCTTCGTGTCACTGGTACCTGTTCAAACAGATTGAGCATTGGTTGAATGTTTGTCGAGCCACGTGTGAGAAACTCCAACGGAGATGTTTCAAACCCATTTGGCTCAATGTATTCACGAACAAATTCACATAAGTCTTTCGCTTTGGTATCTCCCCCTCGTGCAGACTTGAGAAACTCTTTTATCATCTCCGCCCACAAAGACCATTCATCAGTAAAGTATTTCACTTGAAACGGTCGTTTAACTCCCCAGAAGTCATAGGTGTTAGTCCACCCCTTTCCCTGATAATGCTCTTCTGGTTTTACTGGCATTCTAGGATCATTGGATTCCGCTCGAAGCTTCGCATATTCTGCAAGACTGAAAATTCCTTTGCTTTGAACCAAAGCAGCTAGTTCGTCATATCCATAAAGCCTTGGTATATCCAGGGCGTCATACCAATTGCCCCAGTCGGGTATTTTTTTTTCAGGTTTAGAGGGTAATTGAGGATAGTTCTTTTGTGTAACTCTGTATTGAGATGAGTTTTTTATTTTTAGAATCGCACATGCTGTTTTGAACTGTTTCAGGTTAGATATGTCTCTGACCAGTAAGAAATGGATCCAATCTACCCAGTCACTGGCATAAGTCTTATTTGGGCTTGAGGGAAGGCGATCATCTTCTTTGTAGCGCTGTTGATATTCCGTCTGCGATTGAATGCCTAATCCTATTGCGGCTTTGCTGGCCTCCGCGTAGGTTGGATATATAGACCGCTTCTCTTTGTCCAGAAAACTACACCAATCCACCCAGTCAGTGGCATAAGTCTTATTTGGGCTTGAGGGAAGGCGCTCATCTTCTTTGTAGCGCTGTTTATATTCCGTCTTCGATTGAATGCCTAATCTTATCGCGGCTTTGCTGGCCTCCGCATAGGTTGGATACCAAGGCCACTTCTCTTTATCCAGAAAACTAAACCAATCCACCCAGTCAATGGCATAAATCTTATTTGGGCATGAGGGAAGGCGCTCATCTTCTTTGTAGCGCTGTTGATATTCCGGCTGCGATTGAATGCCCAATCCTATCGCCGCTTTGCTGGCCTCTGCATAGGTTGGATACCAAGGCCACTTCTCTTTATCCAGAAACCTAAACCAGTCTACCCAGTCAGTGGCATAAATCTTATTTGGGCATGAGGGAAGGCGCTCATCTTCTTTGTAGCGCTGTTGATATTCCGGCTGCGATTGAATGCCCAATCCTATTGCCGCTTTGCTGGCCTCCGCATAGGTTGGATATATCGACCGCTTCTCTTTATCCAGAAAACTAAACCAATCCACCCAGTCAGTGGCATAAATCTTATTTGGGCATGAGGGAAGGCGCTCATCTTCTTTGTAGCGCTGTTGATATTCCAGCTGCGATTGAATGCCCAATCCTATCGCCGCTTTGCTGGCATGGTTTATAGTTTTGTAGAATTTTTTCATCAGTGAGTGCGCCTCATTTGCTGACGAACCTCGTCGTCAGAAGGTTTCAAGTAGACCAAGCAACTGTCAGGGTTTTTATGATGCATAGCTTTTTGAATTTCTAGTTGAGAGAAACCTCCTTGGCTTAATCTATAGCCGTAGGAGTGGCGATGTGCATGTGGAGTCGTCCCTAGCGATTTTGAAGATTCGAATCCGATTCGTTTAACTGCTCTACTGTGCTTTTGATTGAAATTTTTTTTACTCTCAGTATTACCTTTTGAGTTAACAAATAGGAAAGGAGATTCTGAAGCAGGTTTAGCCGAAAGATATTTTTGCAGTAATAGAGTGAACTCAACAGCTTTACTTGCGGGATAAAACATGATGTCAAAGGACAGGTTACGATTTGTAAGCAAAGGTCCTTTCCAGCCTGAGTAGAGTCTATGGCTTCTCGAATACTCATTACGTGGTTTCAGTCGATATTTATGTGCCAAATATTCACGTCGATTAGTGAAGCGTTCATCAGGAGACTTTCCGTCACTTGGGTGGTAAACAGAAATAATAGTAGCCCCTGATTGAGGATCTATTGATATATCATCGGTATATATGTGAAAACACTCTGACAGTCGTAGTCCACCGAAATGCATTAACATGACGATCAACTGACTAGCATAATCTGACTCTCCTGAAGCAGAAACAAACCCATGTAGAAGTAGGTCTTCAATTCGATCCTCTGGAAAGCGATATACCGCTTCGACATCAACAAAATGTCTCTGTGGACCACGAATTTTTCTAGTAAGTGAAAACTGATGTGTGGATGGTTTAGCTAAGTGATTCAGAAAGCTATGACTATGTCTTCTGTAATAAGCACACCATTGCAAACGCTCTTCTGCATGAGTAGCTTTCCTCAAGGGATTTAGCTTAGGCAAGTCAGTGCCATGAATAGTGTCGAGGTAGTCGCAATAATCCGTAATATGGTGAAGAAGAACATTTACGTCTTCATTTTTGCGAGGAGACCAGAACAAATTAGAGGTGTCTTGTCCATCTTGAATGGTTCCGAACTGTAATGCTTCAACAAAAGCTCTTAGTAGATCTGTAGCAGATGAGAAGTTTGATACTTGGCGCTCAATGAACTTTAAGAGAAGCTCTACAGCGAAAGTGTTACGTTCCAACCACGATTGAGATTTGTAGCGATTTTCGTGCAAAAATCTTAAATGAGAAATCAGTAAACCACTTTCAGTAAAAAGTGCAGGAAAACGAACCGAAGGCCGGCCTGTACCTGCTTTGTAGTTCACCCCACGCTTTATAACGAAGCTCATTTCTTTGTTTGTTCGAAGTCATTCTGATTTTCTTGCGCATCAGTGTTGAGGAAAGCTTCTTCTGCATACCACTCTCTTGCTGACTTTATCTTCAGCTTACTTGCTTGCTCATAGTTCCAATAAAATTTAGACATTCAGCTCTTTCCTCGGAGTTCACAGAATTCAACTAATACTAAGGAATACTTAACATACTACTTAGTATATAGTTGATGGTTCTTACTAATTCAAGTTATTCAGTTATAAAAGCAAGCCAGCTTAATGTCAGATATTTATAAGTAGTATTGCAGCTATTAGTATGTTTTTAAGAGTAGAACTAATATCAATATAATAAGCGTTTGCTGAGACAAATTGATCGACGCGTTCGTTTTTTACGTAAGTTTCTACCCGAGGTGACGGTTGTTGATTACTCACCGCAACAAGAAGGAAAGGTGTTTTTTGGAGCCTGGGTGGAAATTGAAAACGAAGCGGGTGATATCAAAAAGTTTCGAATTGTTGGCCCTGAAGAAATTTATGGTGATGCGAAAGATTATATTTCGATTGATTCTCCAATGGCGCGTGCATTATTGAAAAAAGAAGTCGATGACGAAGTGGTCGTGAAAACTCCTGATGGTGATAAAGAATGGTTTATCAATCATATTTGTTATGAAAAGCCATCAATTGATGAATAACTCGCATACTTAAAGCTACCCTTCAGATAAGGCATAGAAAAAGGGTATGCATTTGTTACAAATATGAAGTTAATTAAAGACAATACCCTTAGTTATTCAGTATTCTGAAGGTAATTTGTGGTTGGGTAGTTTTTACCCGTAAAGACTGAAAAAGGAATAAATGGATGCAACAAGAAAATTATAAAATTTTAGTGGTTGATGACGATGCTCGTCTGCGTTCATTGCTCGAGCGTTACTTATCGGAGCAAGGCTTTCAAGTTCGTAGTGTCGCTAATTCTGAACAAATGGATCGCTTATTGACACGTGAAAATTTTCACTTAATGGTGCTCGATTTAATGTTACCAGGTGAAGATGGTTTGTCGATTTGTCGTCGCTTACGCAAAGATAACAATCAACTTCCTATTGTGATGTTGACGGCGAAAGGCGATGAGATCGATCGTATTGTTGGTCTTGAAGTCGGTGCGGATGATTACTTACCAAAACCATTTAACCCACGTGAGCTACTTGCGCGTTTACGTGCTGTTCTTCGTCGTCAATCGGTTGAAGCGCCGGGAGCGCCCAGTTCAGATGAAGAAATCGTTAACTTTGGTGAATTTACTTTAAATCTCGGAACTCGTGAAATGTTCCGCGGCGAAGAGCCTATGCCACTTACCTCGGGTGAGTTTGCGGTATTGAAGATTCTCGTGACGCATGCACGTACACCGATGTCTCGTGATAAGTTAATGAACATGGCGCGTGGGCGAGAATATTCTGCAATGGAACGTTCAATTGATGTGCAAATTTCTCGTTTGCGTCGTATGTTAGAAGAAGATCCAAGCCACCCACGTTATATTCAAACGGTGTGGGGGCTAGGTTATGTCTTCGTTCCTGATGGGAAGAAGGTCTAATTGCGAGAGTTATATTTGAAAATGAAAGTTTGATAATAGAGCTTTGATATAATTTGCTATAAATCGTCATCCCGGATTTATATCAGCATGCTGTGAATAGATTCCTGCTTTCGCTTAGGCTCGGCAGGAATTACGTTTTTTTGTTAGGATATTGCTCGCTTCCAAATAGTCACGAGCCACACACGTACTTTCAACAGTTAAACCGGACCCGCCTATGCTTCGCTTTCGCAGTTCACGAACTCAAACAGTATTCTTCTTGGTGGTGTTATTGATTGCCAGCCAAGTATTGTCTTATCTTATTGTGTTTAATTACGCTTTATTACCGAGTTTAAAGCAGTTCAACCGCATTCTTTCTCATGAAGTCAAAGTGATGCTGGATGAAGAAGTGATGCTCAAAACAACCGATAATGATGAACGACCATTTAGGCGTGAATTATTAGCGGAGCTTGGCGTGTCTATTTACCCTGAAAATGCGCCTGAATCACAAGAGTTTTTTTATGCTTCGGCTATCGACTTCTTGAGTGAAGAGATGAGTGAACAAGTGGGATCACCGACTCAAGTACGCTTGATTTTAGGGGATGAAAGCTATGTGTTATGGCTGAAAATTGACGCCATGCCAAATAGACTTATTCGAATTCCATTAACGGAGCTGAAAGAAAAAGATTTTGCTCCGTTATTTCGTAATAGTTTATTGATCGCTTTATTGCTGATCGCTGGAATGTGGTTCTTCATTCGTTTGCAAAATCGACCTTTGGTGGCATTGGAAGCAGCAGCAAAGAAAGTGGGTAAAGGGGAAATTCCTGAGCCAGTTCCAGAGCGAGGGGCTTCGGAAATTTTAGCTGTGACGAAAGCTTTTAACCAAATGGCCAAAGGCATTCAAGCATTAGAAGAAGATCGCGCTTTATTGATGTCGGGGATCAGCCATGACTTACGCACTCCGCTAACTCGCATTCGTTTAGCCACCGAAATGATGTCACCACAAGATGACTACTTAGCAGAGAGTATGATTAAGGACACAGAAGAGTGCAATGATATTATTGGTCAATTTATGGATTACCTTAAACCGGCTCAAATTGGTAATCATGATGCGGTTGATCTCAACCAAATTGTGTCAGATGTGGTAACGGCTGAAAAAGATAAACACGATATCGATTTTGAATTGATGATAACCAAAGAGTTGCGTGATGGTTTAGGGGAAGCGGTTGCTTTAAAACGTGTGGTATCGAATTTGGTGGTTAACGCGATTCGTTATGGTAATGGTTGGATTAAACTGTCGACAGGCATCACTGCGGACAACAAACTGGTTTGGGTTGCGGTTGAAGACAATGGCCCGGGGATTGATAAGAGCCAATTAGAATCCTTGTTTGAACCGTTTACACGTGGTGATACCGCGCGTGGAAGCAGTGAAGGCGCTGGATTAGGGCTTGCGATTGTCAAACGTATTGTGAGTCAGCACCAAGGTTTGATTGTCGTAACTAATCGTAGTGAGGGGGGGTTGAAAGTTCAGATCAGTATTCCAACTGCGAAGAAGAAAAAGGGGTAGAAGTAGAAAATGAGTTCCTAGTCCCTAGTTTTAGGAAAAGTTGTCATCCCGGAAACGAGGGACGAGTTATCCGGGATCTATTTACAGCGTGCTTTAAGTCGATCCCTGATGTCGCCTTGCGGCTCCTCAGGGATGACGATTTTTTTGAAATTAGAACGGTGTTGCCGGTTCTATTTTTCCCTAAAAACGAGCAGTACCCTAGCTGTCGCCTTGCGGCTTCTCAGGGAGGACGATTTTTTTGAAATTAGAATGGTGTTGCTGGTTCTATTTTTACCTAAAAACGAGCAGCGAAGCGCCCGATAATCGAGATTCGCTCCGCTCCTCGTGACACGAAGTGGAGCGCACTCGGATTCCGTTATCGCTCTTTAATCTTCTTTGCTCGCCGGTAATATCATACTCAGCAATATCGCGGTAATACCGCCTGCAGCCACACCCGATGAGAAAATACTCTTAATAAACTCCGGCATAAATTGCAGAATCTCTGGTTTTTGCGCAATGCCTAGTCCCATCGAGAATGACAGCGCCATGATTAAAATCGCGCGGCGATCTAAATCAACACGAGAAATGATACGTACCCCAGCCGCGGCAATGGTACCGAACATTACTATGGTCGCGCCGCCAAGTACGGGTTCTGGAATTAACTGCACAAAACTTGCTACGCCCGGAAATAATCCCAGAATGATCAGCATGCCAGAAATAAAGTAACCAACATAACGACTCGCCACACCGGTTAGCATAATGATGCCGTTGTTTTGGCTAAAGGTTGAGTTAGGAAAGCTGTTGAAGAGCGCGGCAATGGCAGAGTTTAAACCGTCGGCCAATACGCCACCTTTGATACGTTTTAGATAAATAGGGCCATCAACTGGCTCACCGGAAACCTCTGAAGTTGCAGTGATATCGCCAATCGCTTCTAGTGCGGTGATAAGGAAAATCAGCACTAAAGGAATAAATAGCGACCAATCAAAGCCTAGACCGAATTGCATTGGAATCGGCAAAGCAATCACCTTTGTTTGTGTGGTTTGGCTAAGATCCAACATGCCCATGAAATAAGCCACAATACAGCCGACAAACATCGCAATCACAATAGATGCTACGCGTAAATACGGGTTTTTCGCTCGGTTTAAAATCACGATTAGACCTAACACTACACCGGCAAGTGCTAGGTTATCTAAACTGCCGAAGGTGTTGTTTTCCATTGCGCCATAGCCACCACCAATTGAGACCAAGCCAATTTGGATTAGTGTTAAACCAATTAATGTTACCACGATGCCCGACACCAGTGGGGTAATGATTTTTTGTGCGTACTGCAAAATGCGAGATAAGAAAATTTCTGCACTAGAGGCGACCAAGATAGTGCCGAAAATCGCCGCCATCATGGTTTCAATCGAAGCGCCGCCAGCTTTTAATGATAATCCTGCACCAATGATCGGTCCTAGAAAGTTAAAGCTAGTGCCTTGAATGGAAAGTAAACCGGACCCAATCGGGCCAATAGTGCGGATTTGAATAAAGGAACAAATACCAGAAGCAAACAAAGACATACTGATGATGGTATTGGTTTGCTCGGCAGGAACCCCTAAAGATTGGCAAATAATAAGGGAAGGGGTGATGACCGCGACAAACATTGCAAGTAAGTGTTGTAGAGCGGCAAAAACGGTTTGAGGCAAGGGGGGACGATCATTTAATTGATAAACCAGTTCCATAGGTCGTGAAGTATGCGGGGCAGTCATAATCTTCCTTATAATCCAAATATTTGTTGACTGATACGTCAAGAATTTTGCGCATATTATAAGAATTTGAATAAATAAAGCAAACGTTTGCGCGTGACGGGGGGAACTGAGCTATGGGAACGACGCTCAGGAGCCGAAAAGAGGTTATGGGTCTCGGTTGTCGGCTGTTTCACTTCCCCGTGGATCGGAAGAAAAGTAAATGTACTATCAGAGATTGATTCAGTAGGAAAAATTGTCATCCCAGAAACGAGGGGCGAGTTATCAGGGATCTACAGCATGCTTTAATTAGATCTCTGATGTCGCCTTGCGGCTCCTCAGGGATGACGATTTTTTTGAAATTAGAATGCTGTTTCCGGTTATATTTTTCCGAGGCTAAAGACAGAGCTGATTATAATGTGAGAAAGTTGGAGAGCCGTCATCCTTGAGGAGCCTAAGCGACATCGAGGATCTATATACAGCGCGTGGTGATTAGATTCCCGCTCTGGCTAAGGCTCGGCAGGAATGACGTTTTTCTGTGGGTTTAGTGTTTCATGTAAAGCAACCGTGATTGCAGAACGACTCTGCCTAGGGACCAGAAACTAGGGGGTAGGAACCTTTATTTCATTTTTCACATTGAAGCTTTTATCTTTCCGAGCGGCGAGAAACGAAGTGTCCGATAAACGAGATTCGCTTTATTCTTTGCTTTCCCCACAACCCGAAGCGCTCTCGCACCTAACAACAATCTTTTATGCCTTCACATACTCACTACGTTCACCCAACCAACGCTCAACGATCGCTTTAGCATTGCTTGGATATTGCTGGTGGATGTGACGCGCAATGCGTTGTACTTCAGGAATTAAATATTGGTCACGTAGTAAGTCGGCGATTTTAAAATCTGCTACGCCAGTTTGCTTGGTGCCGAGTACTTCACCGGGGCCGCGGATTTCGAGATCTTTCTGGGCTATCACAAAACCATCGTTGCTTTCACGTAGTACCCCAAGACGTTTTTGCGCGGTTTTAGACAGTGGCGCGTGATAAAGCAGCACACAAGAACTAGCCACGGAACCTCGCCCCACTCGGCCACGTAGCTGGTGAAGTTGAGCTAAACCTAACCGTTCAGGGTTTTCGATGATCATCAAGCTGGCGTTAGGCACATCGACACCCACTTCAATCACGGTGGTGGCGACTAATAAATGCAACTCACCGGATTTAAATTTCTGCATCACTTGCTGCTTTTCGGTGGACTTCATGCGGCCATGCACCAAACCAATGTTGAGTTCAGGGAGTTGGCGTTGTAATTCTTCCGCAGTATCAGCCGCCGCTTGAGCTTCTAATACTTCCGATTCATCAATTAAGGTACATACCCAATAGGCTTGTTTACCTTCTTGGGCACAGGCAACACGAACGCGTTCGATAATGTCATTTCGGCGAGTATCAGCAATGGCAACGGTTTGAATCGGGGTTCTGCCCGGCGGCAGTTCATCAATGACTGAGGTTTCTAGATCGGCATAGGCAGTCATCGCCAATGTACGGGGGATTGGCGTGGCCGTCATGATCAACTGATGAGGATAACTGCCTTGTTTTTTGCCTTTTTCGCGCAATTCTAAACGTTGGTGGACGCCAAAGCGGTGTTGTTCATCAATGATCACTAACGCGAGATGATTAAATTCGACATGCTGCTGAAAGAGTGCGTGAGTACCCACTATCATCTTAGCTTCACCAGATGCAATACGTTCTAGCTGAGTTTGTTTTGCTTTACCGGTAAGTTTTCCAGCCAACCAACCAACTGAAATACCCAATGGCTCTAACCATTGGGCAAAATTAATCGCATGTTGTTCGGCTAATAATTCGGTCGGAGCCATTAATGCAACTTGATAACCTTGCTCCAATGCGTGAGTAGCTGCTAACACTGCAACTAGCGTTTTACCTGAGCCTACATCGCCTTGCACTAATCGCATCATTGGGTGTGGTTGTTGTAAGTCTTTTTCAATTTCCCCAACGATACGAGCCTGAGCATTGGTTGGAGTAAAAGGCAGAGTGGCGAGTAATTGCTGTTTGAGTTGGCTGCTACAAGTGAGTGGTAGGGCAATATCTTGCTGTCCTTTACTACGTACATCTAACATGGAAAGGTTTTGTGCGAGTAATTCTTCAATGATTAAGCGACGTTGCGCAGGATGTTTACCTAATTCAAATTGCTGCATATCAATGTCAGGAGAAGGGCGATGAATGGTATGCAATGCTTGGTTTAAGGTAATTTGATGATCGTATAAACCACTAGGCAGTAATTCAGTCACCGCAGAACTATCTAATAATTCAAGCGCTTGGTCGGTCAAACTCTTAAGGGTGTTTTGACGTAAGCCATCAGTGGTTGGGTAAATTGGGGTTAAGCTTTGCTCTAATGTTGGCGCATTACCGTCATTTAAAAAATGATAGTCAGGGTGCATGATCTCAAGCCCCATATTACCGCGTTTAATTTCACCATAAGCGTAGAGCGGACGACCTTCGGCAAAGCTGTTTTTCATACCTGCATTGAAGTTGAAAAAACGCAGTGTCAGAGTGCCATTGCCATCGCTAACTTTGACAGTCAGCATTTTTTTGCGGCCAAAATGGGTATCGCAACTCATCACTCGACCTTGAATCGCGACAAATAATCCAGCATGTAGTTTAGCCATAGGATAGATGCGAGTACGGTCTTCATAACGAAGCGGTAAATGAAACAGAAGATCTTGAATAGAATGAAGCCCAACTTTGGCTAATTTTTCAGCCACCTTCGCCCCAACACCAGAAAGGGAGGTTAATGGTACCGCGGAAAGGATTTGTGGTTGCATGTCGTTTCTCGTTGTTAGTTTATGGAGACTAGAAAATCGATACCCTAACCTAAATTCCCGTCATCCCTGAAGCGACGGAGGAGCTATCAGGGATCTATGTCCAGCGCGTTGTTAGTCGATTCTTGCTCTCGCTTAGGCTCGGTTAGAATGACGCTTATTAGCGAGGACGTTGCGCTCGGGAACCGAAAAGTAAAAGAGCAATTTCGAGTTATCAAAAGTGCGGATAAAGCTTTTTCTCGCAACTCGAAGCGCTCTCGGCTCTCCGCTAGCTAGTTTTTAATCTTTATATCGAATGCCTTTTTCTTGACCATCTGGCATGGTTTTAAATCGTTTATGCAGCCACATCCATTGATCTCCGCCTCGTAAGATCAGTTGCTCAACCGTTTTATTCATATGAATAGCTGCGCCTTCAGGATCTCGGCGAGGGAAGCCTGCGCTAATGTCTTGCTCAATACGGAAATCGTAACGAAAGCCAGTACGAAAGCATGATACCGGTAATACGGCGCATTTACTGGCATCGACTAAAACACTCGTGCCTGTAGTCGTACAAGCATCGGGAACGGCAAATAAAGGAACAAAGACGGCATTTTTGGGGCCATAATCGTGATCAGGCAAATAGAACAATTTCTTACCTCGACGTAATACTTTCAGCATGCCTTTAACGTCTTTTCTATCCACCATAATATTGCCACTACGGGTGCGTCCCCAATGCTGAATGAAATTATAAGCTGGATTGTTATGTGGGCGATATACACCATAACCTGGAGAAAATAATGCACAACAACGAGCCGTTAGTTCGACATTAAGGGCATGAACACCGCAAATGAGCGTACCTCGGCCTTGTTTTTCAAAGGTGGTTAAACGATCGACATGATGGAAGCCCACATGCTTTCTTAATCGCCAATTGGGCCAAAACCATGCGATGGCAGTTTCAAAAATGGCAAAACCCGTATTTTTGAAATTTTCCTTAACAACAAAGTCACGTCGAATATTACTGATATCAGGGAAACATAATTCAAGGTTACGTTGAGCGACTTTTACGCGCTTTTTAGCCACGAACATTGATAAATATCCAATGCTACGACCAATCCAAAACAAAACACGATAAGGCAGAATATTGACCAATATTGCCGTTAAGCTAAACCCTATCCAAATTAACCAATACTTAGGATGTAACAAGCGTATTGAGAATCTAGGAGGGACAAAATTAACTAATGACTCTTCTTTTTTTTCGGTATTTTCTGCTGTCATTCTTTATTCTCTAAATTACTCTATTTGTGCTTTCAATAACGCCCAATATTGGTCAAAGTTTTCGGTTGGTTGATACTTGAAGTCGGAACGTACAAACCGATTTAAACTGCCTTCTACCTGTCCCAATAATTGCGCGGCTAGGATGGACTCATCC
This sequence comes from Vibrio casei, assembly GCF_002218025.2. NCBI lineage: Bacteria > Pseudomonadati > Pseudomonadota > Gammaproteobacteria > Vibrionales > Vibrionaceae > Vibrio > Vibrio casei. Next base: position 251,905 of record NZ_AP018680.1, read on the forward strand.
ACAGCGAAACTCTGGCCTTCTCGTATTTGTCTCTCACGAAGTATTTGACGCAACTGTGCTTCAATGCGATCAAAGAGTTGATTGATACGGCTGCGAAGACGCTCATTTTCAAACATTAAAGCATGACCAGACATAATACGAGATAAACCAGGATTACGTTCAGCAAAGGCTAATAACAATTGTAGGACTAAACGAATACGGTTCAAGGTGTCTTTTTCTTCGGCTAGAATCCGATTGATGCGTGATAATAAAGCGTCTTCAATAAATTCAATTAAGCCTTCAAACATGCGAGCTTTACTTGGGAAGTGGCGATACAGCGCGGCTTCTGAAACGCCAACTTGTTTTGCTAATTTTGCAGTCGTAATACGAGAGGCACCATCTGTTGACTCTAACATTTGTGCCAATGCCTGAAGGATTTCTTCACGACGGTTGGTTTTCTTTGGCCCGGCCATGTCTGTTCCTTGTTTTGAAAGCGTTATTAATAAGTGTTGCTCAACATTGGATGTTACTTCTTCCCTGAGTGTCCAAACCCACCTTCACCGCGATCGGTGTTATCAAAATCGTCAACAAGGTTAAATTCAGCTTGAATGATTGGCACGAAAACCAATTGAGCGATGCGATCGCCCGGTTCAATAGTAAAAGTATCTTGGCCACGATTCCAGACGGAAATCATTAATTGACCTTGATAATCTGAATCGATTAATCCAACGAGGTTACCAAGAACAATGCCATGTTTATGACCCAACCCCGATCGAGGTAAAATTGTTGCGGCTAAACTAGGATCACCAATATGGATGGCGAGACCAGTTGGTACGAGGTGCGTTTGCCCTGGCTCAACGGTTAAGGATTGATCCAAACAAGCACGTAAATCTAAACCTGCAGACCCTTCGGTCGCATAAGCGGGTAATGGGAACTGTTTACCAATACGAGGATCTAAAACTTTTAAGTCTATTTTCTTGGTCATGATCAATAGGTCTTCTTTTATTTCGAATATTGTTGATATTGTTCTGCCACAATGTCTAATAACTGTTTCGCTAAATGCTGCTTACACGCGGTTTCCAAGGCTTGTTCGCCATTTTTCCAATACAGGTGTAAGGCATTATCATTACTATTAAAACCTAAACCCTCTACGGACACATCGTTAGCACAAATCATGTCCAAGTTTTTCTTGGCGAGTTTACCGAGAGCGTATTTCTTAACATCTTGGGTTTCTGCTGCAAAACCTACCGTGAAGGGACGCTTGTCTTTTAATGCGGCGACAGAAGCAACAATATCGGGGTTTTTTACCATAACAATTTGCATTTGGTCGCTGTCATCAGTCTTTTTTATTTTTTGATCTGCTATCTGACTTGGGCGATAATCGGCCACTGCAGCACAACTGATGAAAATGTCATTGATTACCGCATGTTCCATCGCAGCCTTGTACATTTGCTCTGCGCTTTCAACATCAATACGTGTGACGTTAGCTGGTGTCGCTAATGCAACAGGGCCACTGATTAATGTGACGTCTGCGCCCATATTGGCGGCGGCTTCTGCAATCGCAAAGCCCATTTTGCCAGAACTATGATTGGAAATATAACGAACCGGGTCGATGGCTTCGCGAGTCGGGCCTGCGGTAATCGCGAGCTTAATATTTTGCAACGGCTTAGGACCAAAGAAGGCTTCACAATGGGCGACAAGTTCCATTGGTTCCAGCATTCGACCATAACCAACATCACCACAAGCTTGTTGTCCTGCTGCCGGTCCCCAAATCATCATGCCACGCTGAGTTAAGGCTGAGATATTCTCTTGTGTTGCAACATTGGCATACATTTGCTGATTCATCGCCGGAGCAACCGCTATCGGAGCGTTAGAGGCTAGAATTAGGGTCGTTAATAAATCATTTCCCATTCCCGCACGGAGTCGAGCGATTAAATCAGAAGTTGCAGGAGCTAATAATATGAGATCGGCCCATTTGGCGAGTTCAATATGGCCCATTGACGCTTCTGCAGCTGGATCGAGCAAGCTATCCGATACCGGTCTGCCAGACACCGCTTGCATGGTCAGCGGGGTAATAAATTCTTTTGCCGCAGGTGTCATGACAACTTGTACTTGAGCGCCACGTTCAATTAAACGACGAGTTAAGTCTGCACATTTATAAGCCGCAATGCCGCCACTGATCCCTAATAGGATTTTTTTACCAGACAAGCTTTGTGGAATTAAGCTTTGTTCAATCACAATAAAGCACCCAATTTAATGTTGTTAAGGCGTTTTTGTTTAAGTCTATCCTGCCATAACGTGATGATGATACGATAACTGCAAAGGTCATTATTAATTAACTCAGGCTCGATAGCGAGTAAAAATAGCCGAGTTGGAATGCTTCTAAGTTATCACATCTTTTTGATCGAGAGAGCGATCAAAATCGATAATCTTACTTGATCAAGCTTTGAATTAAATGATCAATCGATGAAAGAAAATTTCGAGCCAACTATCATTTTATCTGTAACGGGGTTTTGTAAACGCCATTATTAAGATCTCACGATGTTTTTCCCTTGTTCAGTTTGAGTATGGCCTTAGAGGCTGCTTTTATCTCATCTTTATTATCCATGTGGAATACAAAGTAGCCAGTTATGTCTTTAAAATTACTTCCAGAGGAATCTCGTCCAAGAGAAAAGTTACTCGCCCGTGGCGCACCATCATTGTCGGACGCTGAATTATTGGCTATTTTCTTGCGAACAGGACTGCAAGGAATGAACGCAATTGAATTGGCGGATTTTTTATTAAAAGAATTTGGGTCGCTTCGAGCTTTACTTGCTTCAACACAAGAAGAATTTTGCCAACATAAAGGATTAGGGCCGGCAAAGTTTGCTCAATTACAAGCGGTTGTTGAAATGACGAAGCGTTATTTGGCAGAGACAATTAAAAGAGGTGATGCTCTTACCAGCCCAGAACAAACTAAACATTATTTAAGTAGTGTATTACGTGATAGGCATAGAGAAGCTTTTTACGTGTTGTTTTTAGATAATCAACATCGTGTCATCAGTGATGAAGTTATGTTTGAAGGTACGATTGATTCGGCATCGGTTTATCCACGAGAAGTCGTCAAGCGTTCGATGCATCATAATGCTGCTGCTTTAATTCTTGCACACAATCATCCATCAGGCATTGCAGAGCCTAGTGATGCCGACAGAAGAATAACTCGACGATTAGTTGATGCATTAGCATTGGTCGACATTCGGATCCTTGATCATTTTGTTGTAGGAGATGGTGAGGTAGTATCGTTTGCTGAGAGAGGATGGATGTAGATTCGCTTTGTGTGGGGGAAAAGAAGGTTTCTGGTTTCGAGTTCCTAATTTCAAGGAAAAGAAAAATGTGTGTTGTAATTAACTTGTTATTTATTCTTGATTTTTTTAGGAACGAGGAATAAGCAACCAGTCGCTCATACTCCAATTGATCGTTGAACTGAAATTAGCGCCGCTTTTTTCTTGTTAGTCGCCAAAAATCTGCTACAATCCGCGCACTAATTTTATAGAACCTAATTCAGCTCTGTGTTCTAGTGTAAAGCGTTCAAAAACTGCTTTGCTTAAAAAAAGATCGCGTTTTTCTTAAAAAGGATCCGTACAGGTCTTGAGCTATGCAAGTCAAGTTAGTATAATGCGCGACCTTTGATAGCCTTGGTTATGGTTTTCCATAGCGGTTTTTGCCCCAAGGTGATATCGAGCTGAAACGATTTGGAGAAGACATTCATGTCCCGAGTATGCCAAGTAACTGGTAAGCGTCCTGTAACGGGTAACAACCGTTCACACGCACGAAATGCTACCAAGCGTCGTTTTCTGCCGAACCTACAAACTCACCGTTTCTGGGTAGAAAGCGAAAAACGCTTTGTTAAACTACGTCTAACTGCTAAGGGTATGCGTATTATTGATAAGAAAGGCATTGATGCTGTTCTTGTTGATATCCGTGCTCGTGGCGAGAACGTATAAGAGGAATTGAACAATGGCTAAAGGCATTCGTGAGAAAATCCGTCTAGTATCATCTGCTGGAACTGGTCACTTCTACACAACTGATAAGAACAAACGTAACATGCCAGGTAAATTTGAGATCAAGAAATTTGATCCAGTAGTTCGCCAGCACGTTATGTACAAAGAAGCTAAAATCAAGTAATTGATTCTACCCTCTTTAAAAGATTAAAACCCAGACTACTTCGGTAGGCTGGGTTTTTTGTTTTAAAGGTTTTAGACTATGAATATACAGTTGATAAAGGAGATTCCCCATGCCTGAATTACCAGAAGTTGAAGTGAGCAGAATGGGGATAACCCCACACCTTCTTAATCAAACCATTCAAAAAATTGATGTTCGTCAGCCTAAATTACGCTGGCCGATACCAGAAGAAATCTTGAGCTTACAAGGTCAGGTGATTCGTCAAATCCGTCGCAGAGCGAAATATCTGTTGATTGAAACCGACATGGGTACCGCCATTATTCATTTAGGTATGTCGGGTAACTTACGGATACTAGATCAATTTATTGAACCCAATAAGCATGATCATGTGGATCTTACATTAACTAATGGCAAAGTGTTGCGTTATCACGATCCGAGACGTTTCGGAGCTTGGTTATGGTGTGAAACAGGTACTGAGCATGATGTTATGAGTCATTTAGGGCCCGAGCCTTTAACTGATGGCTTTAATGCTCAATATTTATTTGAAAAAGCCCAGAGTAGAAAAATCGTTACTAAGCAATTCATTATGGATAACAAAGTGGTTGTGGGAGTGGGGAATATTTATGCGAGTGAGTCTTTATTTGGTTCGAAAGTGCATCCGAAAACACTTGCCAATCAGTTGACACTGAAACAAATTACGGTATTGGTTGATGAAATAAAGAAAGTGTTGGCTCGAGCAATCACTCAAGGTGGTACAACGTTAAAAGACTTTAATCAGGCAGATGGCAAACCGGGTTATTTTGCTCAAGAGCTTCAAGTCTATGGTAAAGCAGGAAAACCTTGTCCTATTTGTTCTGAGCTGATTCAAGAAGAAAAGATTGGGCAGCGGAACAGTTTTTATTGTGAAGGCTGTCAAATCAAAGATGGCGCTAAGTGACTGACTGATCGACATTCAGCGTGTTGTGAGCAGATTCCTGCTCTCGCGAAGGCTCGTCAGGAATGACGAATGTTTTTGTTTTGAGAAAACGCTCAAGTAGATAATAACCGTCACCCCTGAAGTGGCAAAAGCTCTCAAAGTTGATAATAATCGTCATCCCTGAAGCGACGAAGGAGCTATCAGGGATCTAAAACAGCGCGTGGTAAGTCGATTTCCGCTCTCGTTAAGTTAAGGTTTTGCTTGAAATGAGCGACTAGAAACTCGTCACCTTTATTTGACCTCTAAGTTTTAACTCGATCCTTTACCTTCTCTACCACGTACGGATGTAAAAATTGATCCACATTCCCGCCATGAATTGCGACTTCCCGAACAATGGTCGATGATAAAAAGGCAAACTCTTCGGTTGGAGTCAGAAAAACACTTTCCAATTCGGGCATCAGCTTTTTATACATGCTCGTTAAGCCAAATTCGTATTCATAGTCGACGGTGGTGCGTAAGCCACGAATCAAAATATTAGTCTTTTGCTGTTTTGCAAAGTCGACCAACAGACCAGAAAAACCAATCACACTAACATTCTCGATACCTTTGGTGACTTCTTTGAGCATGTCGACACGTTCATCTAAAGTAAACATGGTTTTTTTACTTGGGCTCTCAGCGACCGCAACAACGATACTGTCAAATAAACGAGCACTGCGTTTAATTAAATCAAAATGACCATTGGTAATAGGATCAAAAGTACCGGGATAAATAGCTGGTGTGATTAACTTGGTCATGAGTTTGCCCGTTAAATTATTAGTTAAGTGACGTTTGAGAAATCTGAGTATAAATTTCTTTATATAAGGATGAAGTGTACACAATATCAAACTGTTTGAGTTTTTCTTTGCCCCCCATTTGGATCTTACGTCGTAATGAACGGTCATTTTCTAATTGATTAATCTGCTTAGCGAGTTGCTTTGTGTTTCCCGGTTCGCTGAGTAGGCCGGAAATTTCATGGTCAATAATGTCAGGAATTGCACCAGTATCAGAGCCAATTATCGGTAAACCTGCACGTATGGCCTCTAGAATGACAGTACCTGTATCTTCAGAATAAGCAGGATGAATCAACAAGTCAGCAGAGGCAAACCAAGTCCCGATATCTCTTTGTTTTCCCATAAAGCTTACGTTGGTGAGACCACGCGCTTTATGCTCTAATGCTTCTCTTTCTGGACCATCACCCAGCAGTAAAAATTGAACTCTAGGGTTACTGACACCGAGCAATTTTGCAGCGGAAACTGTGTCATCAAAGCCTTTGTGTTTCATCATTTCGGCGGAATGGATAACAATGAACTTACCGCGAAATTGATTCCAGATTTGATCCACTTTATTTTGGTCAATGGGATAATTTATGGGTGAGCTTGGTATTCTGTAGACTTTAGAATGGTGATAAATCTCTTCAATTTTTAAAACCATTTCCCGGTTTAACCCCACCAATGCTACTGCTTTATTGTAGGCAAGGCTTAATAACCATTTATTGCTTAATAAATCATCTACACGGTGAGTGATCAAATAAGGCACGCCATATAATAGGTGTTGAATTAGTGCCCAATAAATTGCTCGTTTTTCATGGGCATGAATCGCCGTGCAATCTTGTGTGATTTTTTTACTGTGAGCCTTGGTGAAGTGTTTTGCTAACACGACTTTACAACCCAATTTACGAACTTCTTGTATGAGTTCACTTTTAGGGTTCATCACGACAATGAGATCATAACCTTCACGCAGCTGTTGTTTGATGAGTTGCAGAATTTGGCGGTCACTATCGTTGCAGCCACAAGCCAGATTAACATGGCATATTTTCATTAGAATCAGTTTAAATAAGAGTAGGAACTGTTTACTAGTATTTCAAAATGGGAAAAGTAAATCTATCAATATTAATGAATTTATTATTCGCTGAGCCTTGTGAGTGGTTATTATGGTTAGAGTGGATTAAAATCAACACACTATAATCAATCGGTGGAAAGTGACATGAAATACTTAGTAACAGGTGCAGCGGGTTTTATTGGCTCAGCGGTGGTTGAACGTTTATGTCAAGCAGGGCACCAAGTTATTGGTATCGATAATTTAAACGATTATTACTCCGTTGAGCTAAAACATGCACGTTTAAACCGCGCTAAACATCAAAACTTCACTTTTATTGAATTGGATTTGGCTGATCGCGATGGTATCGCGGGATTATTTTCGGAGCACGGATTCCAAAGAGTGATTCATCTAGCGGCGCAAGCCGGAGTTCGTTACTCAATTGATAATCCAATGGCTTATGCTGATAGTAACTTAGTTGGACACCTTACTATTTTAGAAGGTTGTCGCCATCATAATATAGAACATTTGGTTTATGCCTCTTCTAGTTCAGTTTATGGCTTAAATCAAAAAATGCCATTTGATACCGCCGATAGTGTTGATCACCCCATTTCGTTGTATGCGGCCACCAAAAAATCCAATGAATTAATGGCGCACACCTATTCGCATTTATATGGCGTTCCAACAACAGGGTTACGTTTTTTTACGGTATATGGTCCTTGGGGACGGCCTGATATGGCATTATTTAAATTTACTAAGGCGATGGTTGAAGGTAAGCAAATAGACGTTTATAACAATGGCAATATGCAACGAGATTTTACTTATATAGATGATATCGTTGAAGGTGTAGTTCGCATCCAAGATGTAATACCGGAAAAAAATGAAGAATGGTCAGTAGAAACAGGCTCGCCGGCTACCAGCTCTGCACCTTATAAAGTTTATAATATAGGCAATGGCAATCCGGTTAAGTTGATGGATTTCATTGAAGCATTAGAAACATCGCTAGGTGTGGAGGCGAAGAAAAACTTCATGGCGATGCAACCCGGTGATGTATATGCTACTTATGCTGATACCCAAGATTTATTTGAAGTGACAGGATACAAGCCTGAAATGTCTGTGAAAGAAGGGGTTGAGAACTTTGTTAAGTGGTATCAGGCGTTTTATAGCTAAATGCTCTAAACATCATTATTAAATAATAATAACAAGGTTAACGATGCCTTTAACCTTGTTATATTGGATTATACCCAAGTGACTTCAAGATGCAGAATTCAGAGCTATCATCCAGGTTTTTAGACAAGGACAATTTATGAAAGAAAGCACCTTTTGAATAAATCTATATAAAGTTTAAGTATATTTAGTTTTGATGAACATCCCCGCATTAACAAGCGCTACAATACAGAAGGTTGAAATACGGTAAATTGTGCGTTTCAGTGCAATGATTGGTGTTCTTATTCTTTGTGCTCTATCACCAATAATTGAAGGGGCTGTACCCGTTTTTACTGCTGGAGGCATGACACCATGGATAGGCTGTCGGTGTAGGTAGGTGTGACGTAAAAATAAATCAACAGGCATTTTAAACTGCTGACTGCTGCTAATAAAAGCTTTCGCACACTTGGGGGAAATAATATAACCCGTAGTGCATTGGGGAATTTTGAATAAATAATACAGATTGGTATTTTTGCCGGTTTGGATCTTTGTAAATAACTTAGTTTTCCAAGGTTCAATGCGAATAAAGCCTTTTTTCGATATCCATTGCTCACAATCATTAATGATTTGAACAAAGTCATCTTGTACTGTTAAATCATCTTCAAGAACCACAATAGGTTCATTTAATTCGCATGCTTTCTCCCACGCTAAATAATGACTCGCGTAACAACCTAGCTCCCCAGCTTTCGCTTCACGACCACGATTGATGATGTAGTGAGCTCTATCATAACGATGCAACAGTGGATGTTTATTTTCTCTGCCATTGACAGCATCAATAAATTCAAATGCGATTCCTTTGCTTGATAAACTGTCGGTGACATGCTTACGGCGTTCAACAGAGGTCGGCATGCTAATAACAAAGGTTTTCATAAAAGCCTTATATAATAAATGTTAAATATTTAATGATTATCTTTATTAGATGATCTGAGCCACAAATCAGCGTATTTGCAGAATGTGTTGTTCATGGTCAGCCAAGCTAAAATAAAGCCTCGTTTTCCATCTAGAAAGCCGAGCCTAATAATGTACATTTTTATGAAACTCGCAAAGCCATGCACTAAAGCGGTCGAAAAACTTGATTTCTTTTTACCTTCTTTATCATCAGCCCATATTTTTATGTATTTAGTATTTTTATTAATACATTGATGCAACGAGTCATAAGTGTAGTGATGAAGTTTTCCTTGTAGTTTATGTATTTTCGTTCCACGAGGTTCTTCGACTTTTTCATGTACCATTGCGTCATTATATTGAGTCAGCTTAGTCGGGTATAAGCGTACTAACCAATCGGGAGACCAGCCTGAGTGTTTGATAAATTGTCCAAATGCAGAACTTAGTCGGTCCACTTTGTAAAGGCTATCCAAAGGATGGGTTTGTACTGCTTCCAAAATACTGGATTTTAATTCTGAAGTGACCCGTTCATCGGCATCTAGCCATAATACATAATCACTGGTTACATAAGTTTGAGCCAATTGACGTTGTGGCCCAAAACCTGGCCAATTGCTATTAACATAAAACTTATCCGTGTACTGTCTGGCGATGTCTTCTGTACGATCGGTACTGCCTGCATCTAAAATAATGATCTCATCGACCCAATCTTTTACGGTGTTAAGGCAATCGGCTAAATGCTTTTCTTCATTTTTGACGATTAGTGCAACGGCTAGTGTCGGTTGATTCATATGTACCTCAATGAGATGCCTTTGAAGAAAGTATATCGAATTGTTGAATAACGGATTCTAAGCTTATTTCCTTCATTAGATCAGAGCCTTTTGCTCTTGTACTCCAAGGCAGTTCTGAAATAGGTTTACCGAATTGTTTTAAAATGCAATCCTCATAAACGCTGACGATAGAATCTTGGTTTAAATAAGGGCCGGTACGTTTAGGATTACTGTGGGCATATAATCCTATAACGGGTGTACCCTGTGTGGTCGCCATGTGAGCAGGGCCTGAATCTGGAGCAATAACGATGTCCGCTTTATTTAATATGGCTAATAGCTGCTTGAGGCTCGTCTTTCCGATTAAGTTTGTCGCTCGGTGCGTCATCATTTGGCGAATATTGTTACCGAGTTGGATCTCTCTCTCACTGGGAGAGCCACAAAGTACAACCTGATAACCCTTATCTATTACGTAATCAGCAAATTGAGCATAGCGATCAGTTAACCAATTTCGTTCATCTTTACTTGCGGCGGGACAGATAGCGACAATTCTTTGATCAGAAAGCTTTAAAGCATCGAGCCACTCTTTCTCTTGTGTTGCAATAGGTATATGCCAGTTTGGTTGGTCTTTAGGTACGCCTAAATACTCAATAAAGGATAGGAAACTATCTAAAACATGTTGAGACTGGACATCATCAATGCGTTTATTAGTGAATAGCCATTGGGCTTCTTTAGCACGTTGTTTATTGAATCCGACTTTAAATTTTGCGGGGATACCAAGCGTTAAAATACTGGCTCGTAACGCCAATTGCATATGAATTAAGGCATCAAATTGTTGGTGTTTCACTTGCTGCCAAATTACTTTCATTCCTGAGTAACCCGCTTTTTTATCAAAGATGATGAACTCGATACCGGCTAAGCCTTCCAATAACTGTGCTTCAACCTTCCCTATGATCCAGGTTATTTTGGTTTCAGGCCAATGTCTTTGTACTGCTTGTACGGCAGCAACCGCATGACACACATCACCAATGGCAGATAAACGCAGAAAACACAATGATTTAGGTGCAGAGGTAAATAAAGGCATAAAGGTATCATGTTGTTGAAAGTTGAATTGATTATAGGTGAATACCTAAGGGGTGGCTAGAGTGAGTATGTTGCAGAATGAGTTTGAATCGGTTGGATTTTTGTTCAAAGTAACAATATGGTGTCTGTTTTGTTGAGGGGAGTTGATTATACTTTTTGCATCATCGTATTTCCTTCTACTTTCCTTATGGTTTTCATGGATAGAGGAGACACAAACCACATTTCTCGCTATTCTATGCTTATGAAAACTTTGAAATCATATAAGCACGTTATTTGGTTTGATGAAACCTTAATTGATCATTGCGTTGAGCAGGCTTTTGACCCTGATTATTGGCATGCTCAAAATAAAGTTTTAGGTTCAGCTGAAGGGCGTGGAACTACTTGGTTTGTACAGACGGATATTTTACCTGCGGCACTTCGACATTATAAGCGCGGTGGGTTATTTGGTAAGTTGATCAAAGACCATTATTGGTTTATTCAGTGGCATAAAACTCGAAGTTTTGAAGAATTTCAGCTCTTACAGCATTTAGTGAAAGCTGGCGTGAATGTACCCAAGCCAATTGCTGCTCGCGCCGTTAAGCGAACGTTGTGTTATCAAGCCGATATTTTGACTCAAAAAATTGAAGGTGCTCAAGATCTTGTGACTATTCTACAAAGTCGAACCTTAGAACCTGAGGTTTATCAATCGATAGGCGTGCAAATTAGACAATTACATGATGCCAATGTAAATCATACCGATCTTAATATTCATAATATTTTATTAGACAGAGACAATAAGGTTTGGCTGATTGATTTTGATAAATGTTATAGAGAGAGATCTGAGATGGAAATCAATCAGGTGGGCTGGAAAAAATCGAACTTAGATCGATTATTGCGCTCTTTTTATAAAGAAAAAAGAAAAGTGTCTATTAAATGGGGTGAACATAGAGATTGGGAAATGCTCCTGTCAGGATATAATAAGAATTTATAATGATTATATATACTTATATAAAAAGCCGTTCTCGAGCGGGGTTAAATCGAAAGCTGAGACATGATGTTCAGCTTATGAATTGGTTATTTACTAAAGGCTGGGATTTTTTTGCTAAAAACCAAGAGATTAGAATTCATCGTTTGTATAGTTGTGAAATAAAAAGAGGGGCAACAATACCTGTTAGCACCAACTTTATTCATACAGTAGGGATTGTTATCGGCAATAATGTTGTTTTGGAAGAGAATGTAAGAATTTTTCAAAATGTGACATTGGGGGCTGCAGAACGACCTTCAGATTATTCGTCTCGTTCCGATGCTATGCCAAAGGTTTGTAAAAATGTTACTTTGTGCGCAGGTGCCGTTATTATTGGGGGCATTGTGGTTGGCGAAAGTTGTGTGATTGCCGCAAACGCAATTGTAACAAAAGATGTACCACCTTTCAGTTTGGTGACCGGTGTGAACAATGTTCGTTCACTGATAAAAACGGAGAACTCATAATCTATACAATGAGTTTTTGTATTTCAGAAAGACTTTTTACGGTCGCACCTGTATTTTTTTGGACAAACGCCATGGCGATTTTAGATTGAATCACCGCTTTTTGAGGGTCACTAAATATTTGAATAATATGCTGACTTAATTGATCAGAGTTTTCAATTATGGACGTTGCTCCACACGCGATGAGTTGGTTGGCTATATCATGAAAGTTATAAAAACTAGGGCCGATTAAGGTTGGAATACCAAGCGCGGCAGGTTCTAATAAATTATGCCCTCCCACTTTATCGCCAAGTAAACTCCCCCCCATAAAACACACATCACTTGCGCGAAGTAATAGCATCATTTCACCCATGGTATCGGCTAAATAGACTTGAGTTTGTTGGGATTGATTATTCTTATCGGTACGACGCTGGGTACAAAAATCTTCAGAAATGCAAAGTTGATAAACATCATTAAAACGTTCTGGATGACGAGGAACGATAATCAATAGCGCATTAGGGTGTTGCTTTAATACTGCACGGTGAGCATTCAGTACCTGCTTATCTTCACCTTCATGGGTGCTGGCCGCTATCCAAATTGGTCTTTTTTCCCCTAACGTTTCTCTGAGTAAAGTGCCTGATTGATGTATTTCATCTGGGACTTGAATATCAAACTTTAAACTGCCGGTTACTTTTACATTATCTTTAACGACGCCTAGTTGAATAAATCGATCGGCATCGTCTTGGTGCTGACAAAGAATCAAAGATAAATTTTTGGCGAGTAGATCAAAAATACGTTGGAATTTTTTGTATTTTTTAGCAGAGCGTTCCGACAATCGAGCATTAATTACCGTAATAGGAATACCAGTTTTTGCCACATGATGTAGGGTGTTTGGCCAAAGCTCGGTTTCCATAATGAGCATGACTTTCGGACGTATGCTACCTAAAAAACCTTTGATCGCAAAAGGAAAGTCCAGTGGCATATACCTATGTTCCGCAATGCCTGCGAGTTTTTTAGCTTGTTGAGCCCCGGTGCTCGTTGTTGTGGTAATGATGATGGGAGTCTTCGGATATTGTTGATGAAGCGCGCGAATAAAGGGGGTTGCTGCGATCGTCTCGCCTACCGATACGGTATGTATCCAGATAGGAGAAGCGGTTTGATCATGCAAAGGTGGCGTGTGACCAAAATGCTCTTTCCAGCGGGAGCCGAAAGTCGGTTTTCCCGGTTTTTTCTTATACAAACCAAATAATAAAATGGGTGAAACTAAAGTAAGAAAAAAAGTGTAGAAATAGCGAATCACAATAGCCCCTTATAAGGATTGATAAGCGGTCAGCACTTGCTGAGGTGTGAGATCTTTCAAGCACTTTAAATGCCCTAATGGGCACTCGCGTTTAAAGCAAGGACGACAATCTATGTCGGTATGAACAATCGCTACTTTTTTCGCTAATGGTGGCGTGTACTTCGGTGATGTCGACCCATATACACCAATCACTTGGCATCCTACGGCAGCCGCCACATGCATTAAGCCGGAATCATTACTAATAACAGTTTCACATGCCCCAAGTAAATCCACAGCTTCTATTAAACTGGTTTTTCCGGCTAAATCGAAAACGTGATTTTGATTTTCTGGGGCGACTGCATATTTAATGGCTTCGGTGGTGGGTTGATCTTTTGGTGAGCCAAACAGCCATATTTGTTTTCCCTGAGAAATCATTTCATTTGCAACAAAGGCATAGTGTTCAACCGGCCATTGTTTTGCAGGGCCGAATTCGGCACCAGGACATAAGCCGATGATGACGCGATCCTGATTAATGGTAAATTTCTCAATCGTGTGACTCTGAGTAAAGTTATCAATATGCAGATTTGGTTTTGGAAGATTTTCAAGACCAGCTAAGGAAGACGAATCAATCATGTTTTCTTTTGGATGTGCGAGGGCAACATAGCGCTCTATCATATATTGAAAGGCTTTTTTATTTGGTCGTAAATCGTTAAGCAGACCATAACGCATCTCACCTTTCCAACCCGTTCTGACTGGGATTCTAGCAAACCAAGGGATCAAGGCCGACTTGGCCGAATTAGGTAGAATGAAAGCATGAGTATAATCTTGTTGTTTTAGTTCTTTGCCTAAGGCTCTACGGCCGAGTAAATTAAAATCACCATGACCAAGAGGCATCTCAATCGCTTGATGAACTTCTGGCATACGCTCTAAAATTGGCTTACACCAAGCAGGAGCAAGGACATCGATCAATGCTTCAGGATGTTGTTGCTTTAGCGTAATGTAGAGTGATTGTGACATCACCATATCGCCCACCCAAGATGGGCCAATGACCAGAATTCTCATGATTATCTCAATTATATAAGGGGGTATTCTTTTATGATTTTATCAGGCTTTTTCGCTTGGTTGTAAAATCATTCCAATCAAACTCATGCACAAATACTCGGTGATATTCGGTATTTGGTTTTGGGTTAAGGATAATTTCTGTGTGCTTGGCGATAGGGCACCACTCTGCAATGTTTTGAGTGTTATCACCAAAAACAGCTAAAGTCGGCGTATTTAATGCGCTGGCCATATGTACAACTGAGGTATCTGTCGTAAAGCAAAGATCAACTTGGCTTAATAAACGAAGTGTCAGTTCCAATGATGGTACTTTCGATGCCAAAGAAACTCTTGGATTGTTTAGATCCAAAATAAGACTTTCTAATGCTTCAATTTTGCCTGGTACGGGAATAAGGTGAAGATGGTCGTTGGGGAATTCATTCAACCAAGCGTTTAAAAAGTTTAAAGAATAAGGGGGATTAAATTGTCGATATTTACTGGCGCCAAAGAGATTAATCGCGACATGATTATGATGTTCCGATAAAGCAAATGTTTCTACATGTGCAAAGTTCAAAACTGGTAAATCGATATCGTTATCTAGAATTTCTGAGATAAACAGTTGCGCGGCTTGTAAATAACGCTGCTTAAAATGAATAAATTCTAATGGCACATTGTGGGTGAAAATTGGGTGTTTTTCTTTGTCGTAGCCAATGTTAAAGGGTGCACCTAAATGATAGATCGCGGCTAACTCCTTGAAGCTAAAGTAAGTACCTAGATCAACTAAAGCATCAAACTGACCTCTGTATTGCGCAAAACTTTCGGCATTTTTTACGCTTCTTCCACCACATAAAATAATGTCACATTCTGGGAAGATTTTTTTAAACCAGTCCGCACAGAAGGTTTGGGTAATGATCGTGATTTTTATATCCGGTCTATGCTGCCGCATGGCTGATAAGAATGCACCACACATAATCGCATCACCCAGTTTGTTATCCCAGCGTAATAATGCAATGGAGTGAATATCTTCCCATTGTAATTTATCTTCATTAGAAGGAGCGTGATCATAACGTTTAATATAACGGGCTAATTTCCAAGACTTTCGTTTTTCTCGGATGCGTCTAACCTGATTTTTTAAGGCTTTAATCACTGTTATCGCTCCATTAAACTACGGAAGAACTCTATGTGGTTTTGGGCCGTTTGCTGGACCGAAAAGTGTGTCACTAACTGTTCCTGAGCCCGTTTCCCCATTGATAGCCGTAATGCTTTATTGTCACATAGGCGTTGGACTTTTTCAGCAATGGCTTGAGTATCATTAACTGGGACTACAAATCCAGATTCGCCATCGACGATCAATTCTTTACTGCCCCCCGTTGTGGTGACAATCGAGGGAATGGCCATCGCCATGGCTTCTATAATCGTTTTAGGAAGGCCTTCACCACTAACAGAAGGCTGAATTTGTATATCACTGCTGGCTAAAATTTCAGGGACATCTGTTCGGTAGCCTAAAAAGTGAATCCGCTCTTTCATTCCACTCTTTTGAGCTAGAGCGAGATTTTCTTGTGTGTCCATGTCTCTGCCGACTAACACAATATGTAGGTTTTCAATATGGGAAAGCATTTTTGCACTTGCGAGTAAAATATGTACCCCTTTGCTTGCTCTCGCATTGGCGATACAAGTGACAATGACAGCATCCTTTGGGATATTGAGCTGATCACGATCTAAAGGTGAGGTCTGATACCATGTTAAATCGTGTCCTTTATAGATGGTGGTGACTTTATCCTTATTTCCCCATACATGCTTTTTAACATCATCCGTTACTGCTTGAGCGACGCAGCTAATGCCATCCACTCTTGGGTGTAAATGAGTTAAATAGGCGCTAGGATCATGACGATATAGCCCTCCTACGGTTCCTCTATAAGTCACCATCTTTGTTTTCTTAAAACCAATACAAGCAAAAGCGGCGTTGGGAATCGTTTTGGAATTCATGGCATACACAATATCGTATTGAGTCGATTTGAGTTCTGCTCGTAAGGTTTTAATCGTATCGCAGCAAATTTTCTTACTTGGGTAGCAGTCAATAATTTTAATGCCATTATCTATGAATCTAGGAACATACTCTGCTTTGCCTTGTGTGACTACCGTTACATTATGGCCCAACTTGACCATTTCGATGAACATTTCTGCTTCAGGACGAACACTATTCCAAGCATCCATATAAGAACTAAAAATTAAGATATTCATATTTAATCTACTTAAATCAAAATGTAAAAAACGATCACTTAGCGTTGCTTATAAGGATTTTGATGGCTATCTGGACGCGTCTTTAATAAACGTAAAATCCACATATATTGATCTGGTTTTTGAGTGACATATTCTTCAATACACTCATTCATCATACGTGCATCTTGATGTTCATCACCGGTAGGAAAGGGAAGTGCGGGATAAAAATCTAGCTCATATTGACCCGTTTCACTGTTATACATAGCGAATAGAGGAACAATTTTTGCCTTACTTAATTTTGCCAAGCGACCTAGCCCTGAAATGGTCGCTTTTTGGGTCGAAAAAAAGTCGACAAAGACGCTGTGATCACGACCAAGATCTTCATCTGGCAGGTAATAACCTAAGTAACCATCTTTTCGAACTGACTTAATAAAAGGTTTAATGCCAACACTGCGATCATATACACGGCCACCGTATTGAACCCGTTGTTTGTGCATCAGCCAATCTGCGACCAGGTTTTTTTGGCTTTTTGCCATCGCCGAAACAGGAAGCCCGCGCGATGCGAGTAAAATAGCAGGAATGTCGATAGCCCAAGTATGCGGAACCAATAAAATGACTCTTTCATCTTGAGCTAAGATCGCTTCGACATGTTCGAATCCACGAATAGTAGTGTTTTTTTCAAGCCATTGTTTATTACGTAAACTGGTTGAAGCGAAACTCATCATAAACATGATGGCGGTTACGTACATGTTATATAACATGGTTTCACGTTCGGATTCAGCTTTGCCTGGAAAGCACATAGATAAATTGACACGAGCACGCTTTCCCGCACCAGATTTTGGCTTTACCGCTAACTTCGCGAGCGATTGAGCCAGTGATTGCTTAATACTTTTAGGTAAAAAACTTGCCAAGCATGCAAAGAAAACCGCAATCCAAGTGCCCCAATATTTAGGCGCTAAAAATCCCCACTGAAATTTGGGATTGTATGCATATTCATCAAAATCGTCGCGCTGTTGAGTCATAAAATAGACCTAGAGAATGTGGTTAAAATAGATGTATATTCTATTGATTGTGTTGGTATTGATCGCTTTACTTGAAATTGTAAGGTAGTGCATGACTTTAGACAATCCTAAACCGCCATCTTATGTTAAGCTAACACTAAGCCTAACTGACAATTATGAAAGAATACATGAGATAACCCATGCGCATTAAGTTTTTTATTCGCGACTTAAAAATAGAAGGTGTTCAAGTCGTGACGGTGAGGTTGGCGAAAATTTTAGCTCAACACGGGCATGAAATCGAAATTCTAACGTTATTTGATGATCAACACCTTGAAGTACCAACGAATATTCAGGTGACATCGCTCTTTGCTAATCAGAGTGCTAAAAATTTAAAAAAAGAGTATCTCAGTATTTTTCGCCAATGGTACCAGCAGCATTATTCTTCATTTGATTGGTTGATAGCTTCTCATGGTGAAACTTCAAAAGTCATTTCTAGGTTTGATGATCGAAAGTGTATTCAATACATTCATAACTCTGATGAATATACTTATGGAAAAAAATCCATCGCCAGAAAGTGGCGGTATCGATATAAACAAAGAAAATTATTAAAGAATAAACATGTACTATGTGTTTCTGACAGTATTCACCATTTTATGGCTAATGAGGTCAATGCAAAAGCATTATCAATCAACACCCTATATAATCCGTTCGATATCGAATTCATTAAAAAACAAGCTCAAGAGTCGATTCGTCCTATTGCGGATCAATATATTATCTTTGTAGGTCGACTGAGTATCCAAAAACGAGTGGATCGATTATTAAGAGCGTTTTCTTTCATTAAAGATAAATCAATAAAGTTAGTTATCATGGGAGAAGGGGAGGAGGAACCTTTTCTTCGGTGTCTCACTCAAGAATTAAATTTACAAGATAGAGTTCAATTCCATCCTTTTGTTAAAAATCCGTTCCCTTACATTCACAATGCGAGGATGTTATTACTAACCTCTGATCATGAAGGTTTACCTACCGTCATCATTGAAGCTTTGACTTGCCAAACCACCGTTGTCAGTACCGATTGCCCATCAGGGCCAAATGAAATAATGACGAATGGATTTGAAAAAGGTTTAGTCGACTCTTATTGCCCAGAAAAAATTGCGAACACCATTGATCAAATGTTAGAAGAAAAACCTCATCACAGGAATGAATATGATGAGGTAATTCATAGGTTCTCGGAAACTGTGGTTTATGAACGATTGATATCGTTATTATCTTCTTGGGAAGGTGGAATAGCCATGGAAAATAATAATAATAATAATGCAAAATAACCAAGCGCTAAATGAGCGAAAGGCACATCGGTTAAGCTAGCTATAAATAACCCCAATAATAAATATTTAGGCAATGATATTTGGCTTCCTTGATAAATACACCAGGCTATGGATAAAAATAATAGTAGGCCAATAAGCCCATTTTTAACTGCCATGTCAATATATTGATTGTGGTAATGCATGGTGTTGTATTGATAAGCTACTTGGGTGATTAATCCTTGTTCATAATGCTTTTTAAATTCAGAACGAAAATGGTCATTACCAATGCCTAATATGGGGTAGTCCATAATAGTATGAGCGCCACTAATCCAAAACTGGAATCTAAGTCCTATCGATGTGCCCATATTGTTATTCTGTAATTGTTGAATTTCGGATAATGTTTGATCATATCTTGATTGAATTTCATTTTTTTGGAGAACTGCCATACCTCCTAGTAAGATGATGATCATCGGGATGGTTTTAAAAATAGTTGATTTGGATTTTTTATATAAAAAATGAATGAAATACAGAATGAAAACACTGATTAATGCTAAAAATACCCCTCTCGATTCAGTAAAAAAAATAGCGGATGTTGATACAACAGCGGAAACTATTAATAAACATTTAATGACCCAGTGTTTATGAATAAGAGCGTGGTAGCATTGGCTTATTGCCGCTAATAAACAATAGGTTGCAAAGGGAATTGCATTCAAAGGTCCGACACGGTTTGGTTCCATTCCCACCAAGCGTTGTGCATGTAGTGTAAATTCATAGTGGTAGATAAATATCGCCAAGAGGAAACCATTGGCAATCAGTGCTCCTATTAACCAATTTTTATCAAAGCGCTCAAGAGGAAAGAGATAAAAGTAAGCAGATGTTAATAATACAACCCGTATCAGGCCTTCATCTGCTCCATGATAGAGCTGTAAACCAAATAAGTAGAGAGCAAAAATCAACATGGCTAGGCAAGTATAGCGTTGTTGTTTAGGTTTACTTTTTAATGACCAGCTAGATTGTCGATATTTGATCAATAATGCCACAATTGCCACGACAAGCACTTTCGTCATAATCGAGCGGCCTTCATCAAGCAGGCAAAGACCTGTGCCGAGCCAAATGAAAGGCAGATAAATAAGCAAGGTGAGAAGTTTTTGAATGTACTGCTGTATATATGACTGCATAAGGCTCAATATAAAAAAGAAAATAAAAGCGTTCATTTATTGAAGGAAGTGAGCATGAACGCGAAAGTTAATTATTGATTAATTTCAGCTAAATATTCAGTGACACCTTGGGCTACGGTTTTAAATTTCACATCGCAACCTGCTGCGCGAAGCTTATCTAAATTGGCTTGAGTGTATTCTTGGTAAGCACCTTTTAAATGCTCAGGGAATGGGATGCTTTCAATGGTGCCTTTGCCATGATGGTTTACAACCGCTTCTGCAACTGCTCTGAAAGGTTCAGCCTTACCAGTGCCGCAGTTGAAAATACCTGAAACTCCCGATTCCATAAACCATAAGTTCACTTTGCAAACATCACCAACATAAATGAAATCACGTTTAAACTCGTCGCTACCTTCAAATAACTTGGCGTTTTCACTAGCAAGTAATTGATTATTTAAGTGGAAAGCAACAGAAGCCATACTGCCTTTGTGTTGCTCTCGTGGGCCATAAACATTGAAGTAACGGAAACCGGTAATTTGCGAAAGCTCTTCACCATGCTCTTTGGCATCTGCCCACAAGCGACGTACGTAGTTATCAAATTGTTGCTTTGAATAACCGTAAACGTTTAGTGCGCCTTCGTATTCAGGCTCTTCGATAAAACTATCGCCTTGCGCGCCATAAGTGGCCGCTGAAGAGGCATAAAGGAAAGGAATTTGGCGTTCAATGGAATAGTGCAAAAGCTCTTTAGAATATTCGTAGTTATTGAGCATCATGTATTTACCATCCCATTCGGTAGTGGCAGAACAAGCACCTTCATGGAAAATGGTATCAATTGGACCGAAATCATCACCAGCCATGATTTGAGTTAAGAAATCATCACGATCCATGTAATCGGTAATGTCTAAATCGACTAGATTTTTAAATTTATGACCATCCGTTAAATCATCGACAACTAAAATGTCTTTATGACCAGCTTCATTTAACGCTTTAACAATGTTGCTGCCAATCATGCCAGCGCCGCCAGTAACGATAATCATATTTACTTCCTAGAGAAATTAAAACTGAGATTTTTGAAGTATATCAGAAGAAAGACTTAGCGCGAAAACATCTCAATGCCTAGCGTTATTTCTCTGTTAACTTTCAATAAGGCAGCCTTGTAATGTGTTAAGTTTTTGAAGTTGATCTTTAAATTTTTGCTTGGTTTTAGGCTCGCTATGAATCAAAAAAATCGTTTTCGGCGGTGTCGGAATACCTTGAATGAAAGTGATTAAATCATCTTGATCAGCATGGGCAGAATAGCCAGACATAGTATGAATGTGAGCATTTACTTTCACTTGTTCATTATCAATTCTGACATTATTTTGCCCATTTTGTAGTTCTCGGCCGAGCGTTCCTTGTGCTTGATAGCCCGCCAAAATCACATCAGTACGTTTATCGGGTAATAAAGCTTGTAAGTAATTCATAATACGACCGCCATTACACATACCACTCGCAGCAACCACAATCGCCGGCTCATTTGTTGAAGCTAATCGGTTGACTAATCTTTGATGCTCTTTATGGCTATCTATGGTAATCAACTGTTCAAATGATAATGGGTGCCTATCAATATTTTGATCCGCTCCAATACATTCGTCGTTCCATAGTTGCTTAAAACGTTCGTATTCTTTAGTGACGTTTAAGGCAAGTGGAGAATCTAAAATAATCGGCAGTTTCTGCCAAAAATCATCGGCTGTGGTTTCTGTCTGAATGCTATGTTCAATGAGCCGTTCTATATCAAACAAAATCTCTTGCGTACGCCCCACACTAAAGGCGGGAATTAAAATCACACCACCATCTTGTAGAGACTTTTTCACGATTTTTTCTAGCCTTAGTGAGCGAGTACTTACATCCTCATGGTGCTTGTTACCATAAGTAGTTTCAATCACTAAATAATCTGCTCGTTTTGGTGAAATAGGATCGGGTAACAGCGGTGTATTGCTTGGCCCTAAGTCACCTGAAAAAACAATCACCTCACCATTTGGCAATGTGATTTCGATATAAGCCGAACCCAGAATATGCCCAGCAGGTTTGAAACAAAATTGTACCGAGTGCGCTTCTTTGCTCTTGTGCTCTTCATCTAGGGACAAGGAACTAGGAACTTGTCTTCCCTCAATGTTTTTCAATTGATGATAATCCACCGACACGATCATTCTTTCAATCTTGTCTAAAATTAACTTACGCTGTTTGCTATTTAGCCCCAATTGAAGCTTTAAACCATCATCTAACATTAATGGTATAAGCACAGCGGTTGCTTTGGTGCAATAAATCGGTTTATCAAATCCCGCCGCGAGTAACC
This sequence comes from Vibrio casei, assembly GCF_002218025.2. NCBI lineage: Bacteria > Pseudomonadati > Pseudomonadota > Gammaproteobacteria > Vibrionales > Vibrionaceae > Vibrio > Vibrio casei. The sequence goes on from NZ_AP018680.1 coordinate 274,527, forward strand.
AAGGCAGGCGACCAATATGATCAATATGGGTATGAGTGACGAGTAAGGCCTCAATATGGCTGATATCAAATTCGATATTGAGATCTGAGGCAGAATCAGATCTGGTGTCATTCCCTTGAAATAAGCCACAATCGATTAAAATACCAGAGCCGTTAATACGCAGTTCATGACACGATCCAGTAACCGTATTTTTACCACCATGATGGAGAAGGAAGTAATCATATTTATGGTGTAACCGATACTTGCTAGTGCCCATAATAAAACCTTATTAATCGTTTTGAACCTGTGATTTTAAATGAATGATAAGGATTTTATGTGAATGATTCAGATGGAAAGGTTTCGTTTTCGAGCAAGTTAACTTTTATTCGTGGTAATTATGGTCTGTGTGTCACAAATAAGAATGACATATTGACTAGGAATTGTCCTACCTAAGCTCGCGCAAGTAGGGGGTTAGTGGTAGAATTGGCACTAATTTTTTTACTTCTTTTTTGAGAATTACGCCTTGAGGATGCGTTCAACCTTAGGGCGGTAGCGTGTCTAACTTCAGGAGTTTATGTGAGCCAACCACAATCGCCATCGCATCAAGCGCAGTTGCATCCGCAAATGCCACCTCAATATTACTACCCTCAACCACAAGATGATGAAATCGATCTACGCGAGTTGTTTACTGCGCTATGGAAAGGGAAATGGATTATTATCGCGTGTACTTTTATCTGTACTGCGCTGGCAGTTGTGTATGCATTAATGGCAAAAGAACAATGGTCATCGACGGCAAAAATAGCGCAACCTCAAGTGAGTGATTACAGCGAATACCAAAACCAAGTAGTTCAGTTTCAGCCTATTTTTGATGTTTATCAAGAAGACGGCACAGTTCTTGTTAGTAAAGCGCTTGATGATTTAAAAAATAGTAAAAATTTATATTATTTATTCATCGACGAATTTAACTCATCGAGTAATAAAAAAGCATTTTTAGGAACCTCCGCTACGTTTAAAAGAGTGAAAGCACAACTTGATAACCCAGAAGATGAAGATGCACTACGAAGACTGTATAACGATTGGTATAAACTACTTTCAATAAAACCTGAAGATGCGAAAAGAATCGATGGTGCTTATGTGATTACTGCAAGTGCAGAAACTTCACAAGAAAGCTTTGATATACTTACAAATTATATTGCCTTTGTTGATGCACAAGTGAATCGAAAAGCATTAAATAATTTATCTTCTACGATTGCTTCTAAAGGAAATGAGTTAAAGCAGCAATCAATTATGTTAACTAAGCAGGCTGCCCAACGTTTACTGGTAGAAAAAGAACGCAGTAAGTATGCACTAAATATTGCACAAGCAGCTGGAGTAACTAAACCCTTACAAAATTTTGGTGATAAGGAAATCTTTCCCATTAATCTCGGGGCGGATGCAATTAAAGCTAAGGTAGCGGCGCTTTCTAAACTTAAAAATTTAAGTGTTATTGAACCGAGATTAGAACAGTTGAGCTCTAAGTTAGGGCAAATTGAACAATTGCCTATTGATAAAAATGTGAAGTTTTCCGCTTATCGTTATTTAGATCAACCAGAGAGAATGGTTTCAAAGGATAAGCCTAAAAGAATTTTGATTATCATTTTAGGCTTATTTTTAGGTAGTATGATAGGGCTCATTATTGTTTTTTCTCGTTTAGTTATTATTGGTAAAAATATAGATTAATGAATATTCTGTTTTTTAATGAGGAAATATGTATGAATAGTTTAAATAGTATGAATTTTAAATTATGATTTATTTATTTTTTTCTGTATTTTCTGTTTCCTATTTCTATTTTTTAGAATCTAGTTATAAGCTTGTTGGGAAAGGAAGTTTTTTTATATTTTCTTTGCCATTCCTTTTCTTCTATTTTTTATTTCCAGCTCTCCAGTATGGAGTGGGAACAGATTATTTTAATTATTTGGAAATGTATCAAAGACCTTCAGATGTGATTTATTATGATAGAAAGTTGGAGTTTATTTTTTCATATATATTACGGTTTGTTAATGAGGTTGATTTGGGAGGGCAGTTTATTTTTGTTGCTTACTCAATTTTATTTTCTTTACTTTTTTATATTTTTCTTAATAATTTAAATAAAAACAGAATAAAAGTATGGTTATTTTTATTTGTTTTTTTTATTTGCTCTGGTATTTATCAGAACCAAATGAATGGAATAAGGCAGTACTCAGCTATTTATGCTCTGATGATTTCAATTTTTTATGTAGTTACAGATAAAAAATTAAAAGCGGGAGGATACTTTATTCTGGGGCAACTTATGCATTCTTCTTTTATTTTAAATATATCTTTTCTTCTTATTAAGTTTATTAAAGTGACACCCAAACGTTGTGTTTTTGCTTTTATTATATCGTTTGTTTTTTTTGGTTTTTTTGTGTCTTTTTTCGTCCCATATGTATTGGGAGCGGTTCTACCACAGTATTTACATTATCTAGACTCTGAACTCATGAAAGGTTGGTCAGTATTAAGCTTAATTCCTAAGCTATATTATTTTCCATTTATTGTTATCTTTCTTTTTATCTATAGTAAAGAATATAAAAAAGGTCATGTTGATACAATAATTTTAAAATTCTCTTTTTTAGCCTGTTGTCTATATTGGTGTTTTTTATCTTATTCTTCTGTTGGGATGATGACAAGAGTGGGCTCCTATTGGGTAGTTTTTAATTGTTTCCCTATTTATTATGTTTTAAATAGTATTTTATCTGTCAATAAAATATATGTTTTTTTTATTTCTTTATTATATTTAATATTTCCATTTGTGTTAAAAGTGATATTTTTTCCTTCAAATGAATATGTTTATAATAGTATTTTAGGATGATGTATGAAAGTTTGTATTTTAGCGCCGATCCATATTTGGAGTGATATAAGGGTTTTCAAAAAACAAGCAATCACTCTTTATAAAATGGGATTTGATGTTACTCAAATTTGTAAGTGTGAAAAAGAAGAGATTAAATATGGGATTAGATTGAAATCATCTTTAGTCTGTAATAAAAATAAATTGACAAGAATGTTACTTACGCCTTTTCTTTTCATCCAGTGCTTGAAAGAAAATGCTGATATTTATCATTGTCATAATCCTGATACACTAATGACAGTTTTTATTTTAAGATTATTGGGAAAGAAAGTTATTTATGATACACATGAAGATTTTTCATTAAGAATTTTATTCAAAGAATGGATTCCAAAACCTTTAAGAAAAGTTATAGCATTAATAATTTCTAGTACTGAAAAATTAGCTTCTCATTGTTCTAATCATACTTTCGTTACTCAAGAGAGAATGCTAAAACGTTTATCTAAAAAGACATCCCTTTTAGGTAATCTTCCTATACTATCTGAAGTTGAGCTTAATACTAAATCGGAATTAAATAAAGAATTTCGTCTAGTATATTTGGGCTTAATTAATGAATCTAGAGGGATTTTGAATATTATTCAAGCTTTAGAGTTATGCAATGAAAAAGAGGGTATTGATGTAAGGTTTTGGTTGATAGGAAATATTGAACCTAAATTTATGGCAAAACTTGAGCTGGAAAAAGGATGGCAATATGTTGATTATTTATCTTACTTACCTCAATCAGAAGCTTTTGAAAAGGTTTGTGAATCAGATTTAGGTATGATCTATATACATGATGTTGGTGATCACAAATACACCGATCCAAATAAAATGTATGAATATATGATGTTTAAAAAACCATTTATAGCTAGTGATTTTGATGATTGGAAAAAAAAATTACATGGAATTGACTGTGGATGGTTTCTTAAACCAAACCAATCCAGATTGCTGTCAGAATTAATAGTCGATATCGTATTAAATCAGAAGGATGAAGTAATAGCTAGAGGTGATATCGGATATGAATTTATTAAAAATAATAATTGGAAAAAAGAAGAAGAATTAATGAAAAGTGTATACATAGATATAGTGGGTGCCTAATGTTGATATTTAAATATTTCAAATCAGCTTTGTTTTTAACAAGAAAATTTATTTTTGAATCTGCTATTTATTTTTTTGAATTATCTAGTTTTAAATATAATAATAAAAGTTTTATTAGGGTTAAATATCATAAAGGCCCGAAGAATTGGGGGGATGATCTTAATGTTTACTTAATAGAGCGAATATTTAATGTGAAAGTATTATACTACCCTCTATTTAGTAAAAAACACCTTCTTGGTCTAGGAAGTATCCTGAATCGAGCTAATAAAAATAGTATTATTTTTGGTTCAGGTTTTATTTCAGAAAATTCTAATCCGTCAATTATTAATAAAGATAGTGTTAATGTAAGAGGAGTCTTAAGTCTTAGTAAATTAAGAGATAAAAATCCAACGATTTCAAGTTATATTCTAGGTGATCCTGGGCTATGCATACGTAAATACTACAAACTAGAGATAGAAAAGAAGTATGTATTAGGAGTTATCCCTCATTACGTAGATAAAGCAGATGATTGGATTACTAAAGTTAAAGAAGTCGATGGTGTGAAAATTTTAGATATACAATCTGATATCGAAGAGTTTATTGATGAGCTATTGCAGTGTGATTTTATCTTATCGACATCTTTACATGGTTTAATTGCATCTATAAGTTATGATATTCCATGTCGTCATATTATCTTGTCAGACTCGATTCGAGGAGGAGCATTTAAGTTTAAAGATTTTTATTCCGGGATAGAGCGAGAGTATGCTGGAGCTATTAAGAAAGAATTACTAGTTAAACTTGATCTTGATGAACTAATAAAATTATGTGAAAAGGTATCTATATCTGATGAAAAAATAGATCTGATTATAAATGGCATAATAAAATCATATGAGAATTAAATCAATTTTAGCTATTGGAATACGAGTTTTAGTATCATTTTTATCATTTTTATTGACTTATGTAATCTCTAGTAAGCTGAGTGTTAGTGATTCATCCATTTTTTTCCTCTTTTTATCATTACAATCTATTGTATTGGTTTTTTTTACAATAGGTCTAACTGACTATATTATAAAAAATGGTTCTTCTGTTTATACTGAAAAATTACAGTTTAGTGGGTTCTTTTTTTCTTGTATTTCTCTCGTTTCAATGTTTTCTATATGCTCTTGTATTATTTTTTATTTTATATATATTGGAGGGTTTATTTCGATTGAAAATATTAATGTATTCTATATAATATTTTCTTTTGTTCCAATATCTTTAATTGCATTAATATCTGGGTTTTTTCAAGCTAAAAAATTTAGTTATCAATCTATATTTATTTCTGGCATTCTACCCTTTATTTTTTGTACCGCTACTTTTTTTATTTCTGATGTTAATTTTGATATGGTTTCAAAAATATATTTCATATCAGCAATAGTTTCTCTATTGATATCTATATTGATGTTTTTTTATAGCGTTAGACCGTCCTTTAAAGAGAGTTTGAATTTTAAATTTATTAAAGATTATGAATTGTTTAATATGTTTATCGTTCAGATTTTATTTCAAATGTTCTCACAAAATGCAATTCTTATGATGGGTTTTTTTGATAATAGCTATGAGGTTTCATTTTTGGCTGTTTCATTGAGAATTATAACATGTATTAGCATTGTATTATTAGCTATAAATAAAGTTATATCTTCTGAAGTTGCAATTAGTTATAAAAATAAAGATATAATAAAATTGAAAAAAATTCTAAAAAATTCTTCTCAAATTATGATTGTTATATGTTTTCCTTTAATATGTATAATTTTAATTTTCCCACAAGAAATTATGTCAATTTTTGGTTCTAAATATAAAGAGTATTATAATGTGCTAAGGATTTTAGCTTTAGGACAAATAGTTAATATATTTACGGGTAATGTTGGGCTTGTTTTAAGTATGACTGGCTTTGTAGCTTATTTGCGGAAAAGTATGTTTATCGGGTTAGCGTTATCAGTGTTGCTTGGTTTTATTTTAATTCCAATGTTTGGAGTGATAGGAGCCGCTTGGTGTGTTGCAATTTCAACGGCTGCTATTAATTTATTATCATCTTATTACGTTAAAAAGAATTTAAATATAAATATGCTAAAGGTACCATTTTGAGTGATTTAGTTTCTATTATTACCCCTTCCTATAATTCTCAATATATATTTGATACATATAATAGTATTTTAGGACAAAGTTATACGAATTGGGAATGGGTCATCACTGATGATAATTCTGAACCTGAATTTAAAGAAGAGTTGGAAAAAATAGAAAAAATAGATCATAGAGTTCGTATTTTCTACTTAGATAAAAATCAAGGAGCTGGTGCAGCTAGAAATAATTCTATTTTTCATTCTAAAGGGCGTTATATAGCTTTTTTAGATTCTGATGATCTTTGGTTACCTGAAAAGCTTCAAAATCAGATTTCATTTATGATAAAAAATGAACTTGACTTATCATATAGTGGTTATCAAAAGTTTAGTAGTGATGGTGGCGATTTAGGGATAATAATACCGCCTCCAACAACAAATTATAATCAGTTATTAAAGAGTAATATTATCGGTTGTTTAACAGCGATTTATGACACCAAAAATTTAGGTAAATGTTATATGCCACTGATACGAAAGAGGCAGGACTTTGGATTGTGGTTAAGTATATTAAAAAAAACGGATCAAGTTGCTGGACTACCAGATGTTCTTGCTAAATATAGAATTGATTCCGGTATGACTCAAAATAAATTTGAAATATTGAAGTGGCAATGGCGATTCTATAGGAATGTAGCTAAACTAGGAGTTATACAATCTATTTATTACTTTTCACATTATGCCATTTTAGGACTAATAAAATCACAAAAATAATTTTAGTTATATATATTTAGTACTACTTTGCCCCAAATCCAGTCATCATTGTTTTGATAGTTTTAAATACAATATTAATATCTAGCCATATTGATAAGTGTTTAATATAGTAAAGATCATGAGCAAGTTTTTCTCTTGTAGAGTCAACATCATCTGTATAACCTTGGACAGTTTGTGCCCAACCTGTAATGCCTGGTTTTACCATATGACGGTATCCATAAAATGGAATTTCCTGTTCAAATTGTTTAACAAAACTTTGCTGTTCCGGTCTTGGGCCAATTAAAGCCATTTCACCCTTTAATACATTAAGAAACTGCGGTAATTCATCAATACGAACCTTACGAATAACTTTTCCGATTCTTGTTACTCTAGCTTGTTCTTCTGTAGCAAATTTTGATTTTGCATCCTTGTGGCGAACAGTCATACTTCTAAATTTGTAAATTTTAAACACTTTACCACCTTGGCCTACTCGTTCTTGATAAAACATTGCTGGGCCTGGATTTTCTATTTTGATTAAGATGGCTGTAATAAACATTATAGGGAGTGTTATTGGAAGGCTTGCAATTATCAGAATTGATTCCCATATACGCTTAACATGAAAATAGATAGGGTTAGGTTGTAATGTACCAATTGAGTTTTCTGATAAGTGCTGAGTTTGTACTTTACCTTCAACTATTTCTCTAATACTCTCCGAGTGAAATACTCGAATATTATTGATACTGCAATCAGCTATGAATTTTTCTTGTTCTGCCGTTATATTATGATGTAAATCAACAACTAAGCCATGTTTTATTTCAGATAATTGACTATTTTCATCGACTACAAATAGGTTTATATTTTTATGCTTTTTTAATGGCTCTAAATCAAAGTTTGGAATTGCGTAGAGACATAGTTTTTTGGCATTTTTCCTAATATAAGTAGTCGTGTAGAGCCATACAAAAGATACCAGAAAACCTTGAATTAAGAATGTACGGGAGTAGTCAATACGAAGCATAACAATACTTGCAATTATAATAGAATAAGCTACAGCTAGGAGTGGCAATATGTAGTATTTTCGCTCTAAAAATACATATTTAGATATTTGTGGTAAAGCAATAGCCGTTAATAAGTAAGCCAGATTTACGAGGCAGATACTATTAACGATAGTATTGGGAATGAAAGAACGCTCAGATGTTAGTGAAAGTAGGTAGAGAGTAACTACACAAAGGCCGATAAGGTGGCAGGAAAACGAGTTTATGAGTAATTTTTTCACTATATCTATCTTTTAGGAGTGTTTACAATAAATTGGAGCTCAATTCTAATCCTTATCTTTAGGTGTCGCAAGGGCAGGGTGAGATCGTGAACGTTTTTTAATCAAAATTACGACCAATTTGACGATCACATTTAGCTGTGATCATATACTCCCTTTTTAGGGAGAGCATCATGCACATTGACCACTTCAAAGAACATTTTCAAACGATTATCGACCAACGCCAAGGTGCAAAAGTCACGTATTGCCTGTTTGAAGTCCTTTTTGGCTCGCTTTGTGCAGTGATTGCAGGCGCGAAAGGCTGGTTTGATATTCGTGAATACATTCTCGGCCATCATGATTGGTTTAAGCGTAATGACCTGTTTTTGAATGGTATTCCTGTTGATGACACGATAGCTCGTATCATTTCTACAATTGAACCCGAGCAGTTCCATGAGTGCTTCGTTAACTGGATGTCGTCAATACATACTCTTACCGAAGGTCAAGTGATTGCGATTGATGGCAAAACACTTCGTGGCTCATACAATCGTGAAGACAGAGCGAGTACTATTCATATGATCAGTGCTTATGCATCTTCAAATAAGCTCGTTTTGGGACAGCTGAAAACAGAGCAGAAAAGCAATGAAATTACAGCGATCCCTGAACTGATAAAGATGCTCGATATCAATGGAACCCTTGTAACGATTGATGCAATGGCTTGTCAAACCAACATAGCCAAAGCCATTGTAGAACAAGGTGGCGATTACTGACTTGCCGTGAAGAGCAACCAAGGAAAACTCCGACAAGCGGTAGAAAAAGCGTTCTCACCTCAGCGAGCCAATGTGGCTGATGATCTCACTGTTGAACAAGGGCACGGACGTCTAGAATCTCGTCAATGCTATGTTTTTGATAGTACAAAACTTGAAGGTAACTTCTCTCGCTGGAAAGGATTGAAGAGTATTGTAATGGTTGAAAACTTCCGCCTTGAGAAAGGAAAATCTGTCGAGCTAGAGTACCGTTATTACATCAGCTCTAAAGCGCTTAGTGCAAAGCAAGCTGCGGAGGCAGTTAGAGAGCATTGGGGCATAGAGTCAATGCACTGGGTACTTGATGTCACCATGAATGAAGATGCGTGTCAGATATACAAAGATCATGGGGCTGAAAACTTATCATGCCTACGTCATATGAGCTTAAACATGCTAAGAGAAGAGCCAACGAAGCTAAGCATTGTTGGTAAGCAAAAGCGATGCATGATGAATACCGCCATGTTAGAGGCAGTATTAAGTGTTGGCTTTAGTCAGGTGGCGAAAAATTAGATACTCATGCGGTTGCCCTGGTCGCAAGGGGGAAGCGAGAGTTGTTTTATCGTTATGCTAGGTGGAACTTGGTTAACGGAAAATATAAAATGATTTTGATTAATAATGTAAGCTCTTGCAGTATAGATAAATTTTTGACGTCTACTATGAATCTTGCAAGGTGTACTAATTTTAAGCTTTAACTAACCATATCAGAAAAATAACAACAATAAGATGAGAATTAACAGAGAACAAACACAGCAAATATCAACTTTGCTAATAATAACCGTTCTCAAATATGGAGAATTTCTGATATAATTTCTGATTATGCAGAAAGGATTCTCATATTTGTGGTTTTGTCATTTTTAAATAATAAAAAGCTTGTAGTATTGGATACTTAAAAGTTGATTATTAGTAATTTTCTGATTTTTAAAGAAAATTATTTAATGGCAGTTTTTCATAAAGAGTGGATTTCAGGGATTGATGAGCACCATACCTCGCAACGTCCTCCTGAACCTTTCTATTGAAAACATAAGCCGTAAGCACATTTAGGTGCGCAGTAAAAACACACAGGTTTCTTCTTATAGATAGAAATCCTGTGCGGTAGCGTGGGTGGTGGTTTTTCAGTTTCGTGCTAAAACGACGAATGATGTCTATCTTCAGAGCGCATCTTCTTTGATGCTTTATCACACGCTTCCATGTGCTTAATGAGACGACAAACCTGAAAGTAAGTGTATGAAAAAATCATCATGGTTCCTCTTTTAAGTCAGTCATTAGAATGGAAACTATAGTCATCTTCTATGTTGGAACGATATAGGAATTTACTTAAAACAATGTAGGAATTTTCTCAGATCTCACTTCACCTATCGTCATACCTGATGAGCTTCACCCCTCGTCATTCCTGACGAGCCTAAGCGAGAGCAGGAATCTACTACCACATACCTAAACGTACTCAACAGTGCCGTTAGCTATGTGGCTGTGAGTGTCGTGGCCTAATTAATTAGCAAGCATTCCAACATGAAGTGGGATGGTTTGCTCTATCAATTTAAAAATAAATATTGGACATTGAAAATGAAATACTTAGTAACAGGTGCCGCTGGGTTCATTGGCAGCGCAGTTGTCGAACGTTTAACCGAAATGGGCCATGAGGTCATTGGTGTTGATAACATTAATGATTATTACGACATAAGCCTGAAACACGCACGATTAGAGCGCATCAAACATCCTTTATTTACCTTTCTCAAATTAGATATCGCAGATCGTGACGCGATTCCAGAGCTGTTCGCCAAAGAACAATTCGACCGCGTAATTCACCTTGCGGCACAGGCAGGCGTTCGTTATTCACTAGATAACCCACTCGCTTATGCAGACAGTAACCTTATTGGGCATCTCAACATTTTAGAAGGTTGCCGACATAATAAAGTGAAACATCTTGTCTATGCCTCATCAAGCTCAGTGTATGGATTAAACGGAAAAGTCCCATTTAGCACCGATGATTCAGTCGACCACCCGATCTCTTTATATGCTGCGACTAAAAAATCCAACGAATTAATGGCGCACACCTATTCTCATCTTTATAACATTCCAACCACCGGTTTGCGTTTCTTCACTGTGTATGGTCCATGGGGCCGACCAGATATGGCACTACTAAAATTCACCCATAAAATCGTCAAAGGTGAAACCATTGATATCTACAATAATGGCGACATGAGCCGAGATTTCACCTACATCGACGACATTGTTGAAGGCATCATACGTATTCAAAATGTGATCCCAGAGCAAAACAACGAGTGGACCGTAGAAGAAGGCTCGCCAGCAACCAGCTCAGCCCCTTATAAAGTGTATAACATTGGTAACGGCCAGCCTGTGCAATTAATGGATTACATTAAAGCCCTTGAAGAATCACTAGGCATTGAAGCGAAAAAGAACTTCATGCCAATGCAACCGGGCGATGTATACCAAACCTATGCCGACACCAAAGCATTGTTTGAGGCGACAGGCTATCAACCAAAGGTCGATGTGAAAGAAGGTGTCGCTGAGTTTGTGAAGTGGTTTAATGAATTTTATCAAGGTAAGTAAAATGAAAATTTTAGTAACAGGTGGCGCAGGTTTTATAGGTTCTGCTGTTATTCGTAATATTATCGAAAATACACAAGATAGCGTAATTAATGTCGATAAACTGACCTACGCAGGTAATCTTGAGTCTCTATCATCGGTTGAAAATGATGAGCGTTATGTGTTTGAGCAAGTGGATATTTGTAACCGCTCAGAATTAGATCGAGTATTTAAGACACATCAGCCTGATGCGGTTATGCATCTTGCCGCTGAATCTCATGTCGATCGCTCTATTACAGGACCGGCTGCATTTATCGAAACCAATATCGTTGGCACTTACACTTTATTGGAAGCGGCACGTGAATATTGGAATGGCTTAGATAATGAGCTTCAGCAACGTTTTCGTTTTCATCATATTTCTACCGATGAAGTTTATGGTGACCTACCTCATCCAGATGAACAAGAAGGTGAACTTCCATTATTTACTGAAGAAACATCATATGCCCCGAGTAGCCCTTATTCAGCATCAAAAGCCTCAAGTGATCACTTGGTTCGCGCTTGGTTACGCACTTACGGTTTCCCAACCATTGTGACCAACTGCTCAAATAACTATGGGCCGTATCATTTTCCTGAAAAACTTATTCCATTAGTGATTCTAAATGCTTTAGAGGGCAAGCCATTACCGATTTATGGCAAGGGAGATCAGATTCGTGATTGGTTATACGTTGAAGACCATGCACGTGCACTCTATAAAGTCGTAACCGAGGGTAAGGTGGGCGAAACTTACAATATCGGTGGCCATAATGAAAAACAAAATATCGAAGTTGTGCAAACGATTTGTTCTATTTTGGATGAACTAGTGCCAGTAGAAAGAAAATATGCCGAGCAAATCACTTACGTAACCGATAGACCAGGGCATGATCGTCGCTACGCTATCGACTCAACAAAAATGAGTAAAGAGCTTAATTGGACACCTGTTGAGAGCTTTGAAACGGGCCTTCGTAAAACCGTTCAATGGTATCTCGATAACCAAGTTTGGTGTCAAAATGTACAAGATGGCTCTTATCAACGTGAGAGATTAGGGACAATTGAAGCAACACAAAAAGGTGATAAATAATGAAAGGGATTGTATTAGCGGGTGGGTCAGGTACTCGCCTTTATCCTATTACGATGGGTGTATCAAAACAGCTGTTACCTGTCTACGACAAACCTATGATTTATTACCCTATTTCTATTTTAATGCTAGCGGGCATTCGTGAAATTTTAGTCATTACTACACCAGAAGATAAAACTGGCTTTGAGCGCTTACTCGGCGATGGAAGCCAATTTGGAATTAAGCTCGAGTATGCAATTCAGCCATCCCCAGATGGATTAGCTCAAGCCTTTATTATTGGTGAAGACTTCATTGGTGATGATAATGTTTGCTTGGTACTAGGAGATAATATCTTTTGGGGGCAAAGTCTTTCACCAAAACTGAAACACGCTGTTGAGAATGCTGAGTCTGGTCATGGGGCGACCGTTTTTGGGTATCAAGTAAAAGATCCTGAGCGTTTTGGTGTTGTGGAGTTTGATGAGCAACATAGAGCGATTTCTATTGAAGAAAAACCCACTAACCCTAAAAGCCACTATGCGGTCACGGGTTTATATTTTTATGATAGCCGAGTAGTTGAACTCGCTAAACAAGTAAAACCAAGTGAACGTGGTGAACTTGAAATTACTACTTTAAATGAAATGTATTTAAAGCAAGGTAAACTAAATGTAGAAATGTTAGGGCGTGGCTACGCATGGCTAGACACAGGCACACACGAAAGTTTACTTGAAGCGGCTCAATTTGTAGAAACAATTGAAAAACGTCAAGGTTACAAAATTGCCTGCTTAGAAGAAATTGCGTTTAACCAAGGTTGGTTAAGTCGCGCATCTCTTGAAGAACGAGCAAAATTAATGGCGAAAAATAGCTATGGTCAATACCTATCAGAATTACTAAAAGCATAAGATGTCTGATCTTCAAAAGAAAACCACATCCGGCTTAAAATGGAGTGCGATTGAGCGGCTAGCCACACAAGCTATCCAGCTTATTATCATGTTGGTCTTAGCAAGGATGCTAGGGCCTCATGCCTTTGGTTTGATAGGTATGCTGGCGCTCTTTATTGCCGTGTGCCAAGTATTTGTTGATAGTGGTTTTAGTTCGGCGTTAATTCGTAAGACAGATCGAACAGAATCCGACTTTTCTACCGCGTTTTACTTCAATATTGCTGTATCTTTAGTGTGTTACGCAGCATTATTTATTGGCGCACCTTACATTGCAGATTTTTATCAGCAATCGGCGCTTATTGATTTAACGCGAGTGCTTGGCCTTACCGTCTTTATAAATTCATTATCTTTGGTTCAAAGAGCGAAATTAACCATTGAAATGGATTTTAAAACCCAAGCAAAGGCTTCCTTAGCAAGTGTTGGTATTAGTTCATTTGTTGCTATCTTTTTAGCAACCAATGGCTACGGTGTATGGGCTCTCGTCGCTCAAACCCTAAGCATGGCAGCCTGTAATACATTAATCTTAAATGTTATTCACCCTTGGTTACCTAAGCGCTCCTTTTCTATGGAGTCATTTAGGAATTTATTTGGCTTCGGTTCTAAATTGTTGCTATCAGGCTTACTTGATACAATTTTCAAAAATATTTATCAAATAGTGATCGGTAAACAGTTTACAGCCGTTGAAGTCGGGCAGTTTACGCAAGCGAATCAATTATCTAGTATGCCTGCAATGACAATGACCACCATTATTCAAAGGGTGACTTACCCTATGATGAGTCAACTGCAACATAGTGACGATAAATTAGAAGAGGCCTATCTACTAACCTTAAGGTTATCTGCGGTTGTTATATTTCCTCTAATGTTTGGCCTAGCCGTTATTGCTCAACCGCTTATTAATGTTGTATTAGGGGATAGCTGGCAGCAAGCAGCAGCCTTAGTGAGTATTTTATCTGTAGGTTTTTTACTGTACCCCATTCATGCAATCAATTTGAATTTATTGCAAGTTAAGGGGCGTTCTGATTTATTTTTAAAGTTAGAGATTATTAAAAAGGTCATTATTTCAATAACGTTACTAATTACAATCCCATTGGGTATAAAAGCAATATGTATAGGAATGATAATTCAGTCGTATTTAGGGCTTGGGCTAAATACCTTTTATACTGGGCGCTTAACCGCATTATCTCAAATGAAACAATGTAAAGCATTGATGCCAATCTGGGCGTTAAGTGCTATCTGTTGCCTTCTGGGCTGGTGGGTAGCGAATCAAATAAATCCAAATCACGATATCATCACTATCGTAACCGTAGTGACAATAGCAATAGTCAGTTATGTACTGAGTATTCGGTTACTACAACAAGATCTCTATCAACGTATTATTTCGGTAATTTTTCTCAAAAAGTTGGCTTAAAGCATGGATAAAATAACGGTAACGTCTCCACTTCTTCCACCACTCAATGAATTAACCCCTTATTTGGAAGATATTTGGTCTAGGAAATGGCTAACAAATAGTGGTCATTATCATCAACTGTTAGAACACGAGCTGTGTAAATACTTAGGGGTTCCATACATTAGTTTATTTTCTAATGGAACATTAGCCCTAATTACTGCTTTGCAAGCACTGGAGTTGGAAGGAGAGGTGATTACAACACCTTATAGCTTTGTCGCGACTGCACACGCCATTAAGTGGGCGAACTTAACCCCAGTTTTTGTTGATATCGATCCAGACACATTTAATCTCGACCCGAAAAAGATTGAAGCGGCAATAACTGATAAAACCTGCGCAATCTTACCCGTACATGTATACGGAAATCCATGTGATGATGAAGCCATTCAAACCATAGCTAAAAAGCATAATCTAAAAGTTGTTTACGATGCTGCTCACGCCTTTGGTGTTAAGCAAAATAATAGCTCAATATTGAACATGGGTGAGTTATCGATGCTGAGCTTTCATGCAACTAAAGCTTATTCGACTATTGAAGGGGGGGCGGTTGTTTGCCATACCTTGGAAATGAAAGAAAAGTTAGATCGATTAAAGAATTTTGGTTTTGAATCAGAAACGGAAATGTCTTTATGTGGAATGAATGCAAAACTCAATGAAGTCCAAGCAGCATTTGGGCTAGCAATATTAGGTCATATAGATGCGGCAATTGATAAAAGAAAGAAAATTGCCAAATACTATGAAGAGAATCTTTCACAAATTAAAGGCATTCGAGTACTTAAGCCTGAAAGTAATGTAGAACTCAATTATTCATACTTTCCTATCGTAATTGATGAAAAAGAGTATGGAAAATCACGAGATCAATTATTTAATGAATTAAAAGAGAATAATATTTTAGCAAGAAAGTACTTTTATCCATTAATTACAGACTTTAAACCTTATCAAGATGTAAGAGAAATGTATCCTTTAGCAACAAGTGTTTCTAATGCAGTGATATGCATTCCTATTCATCAAAAATTAAATGATGAAAATATTAAAAAAATTATTGATTTTATTAAAGGCGATATATGAAGATAGCAATAACCGGACCTCTAGCAGATAAGAATTTAGGGGATTATGGAATGTTTATTAATAATATTTATGATTTGTCATCTGAGCATGAATATACGGTATTTTCTTATAATAGTGATTTTGTTAAATCTTTAAAACAAGATTTTTTATCAGATTTTAATTTAGATTTCGTGGATGTAGATCTAAAGCAAAAGGAACAGAAAAAACCAAGTATTTTAGATAAAGTTAAAAAATTAAGAAGACAAATATTATCATTAGATCGTAAAAAGTACCCTACACCTTTAGAGATCATTAATCGATGTGAGAACTTTGATGAGATAAAAAATAAAATAATTGAAAGTGATGTTTTGGTTGTATCTGGTGGTGGGTACTTTAATGATCTTTGGTATAACTGGAAAAGGAGTGATGATTTATTCAAAATCATTATACCAATCATTTTTGCTTCTTACCTTAAGAAAAAGATTGTATTTACAGCTAATGGTTATGGCCCTTTTGATGATAGCTCTAGTTTTTACTCTATGATATTTTCTGAAGCAAAAGGTGCATATTTTGGTTGTAGAGATGAGAAGCTTTCACCATTATATTTATCTGATATTGGAGTTTATAAATATGAGAAACTACCAGATGATTTATATTTAATTCATGACAATCTACTTAATTCTAATAAATCTAAATGTTATGGTGATTATATAATTATATAATTATAGAGTTATATGATTCTATATCCATGTTCTCTAAAAATTTGGAATCTCTTAGAAATATAGTCAGTTATTTTGAAGAAAAAAATATTACAGTGGTTTTTATGCCATTTGATATAAATAAAAAAACGGAAGAGTTTCTTAGAAAAAATATAGCTAATAAAAACTTTGTATTCTATGAAATGAATGATTATTTAAAACTCAATGATGCTATTGATATGATTAAAAATGCAAAGCTAGTTATATGCAATAGATATCATGCTATGGTATTATCGGTAGCTAATAAAACACCAATTATTAATGTCATAAAACCTGTAGGGGATTATAGATACTATTATAATAAGAATGCGGGTTTTTTAGATAATGCATTTGGAAGCGAAAACATTAATTATAATGATTTTATTAAATCCAGTTTAGATGATGTATATTATTTAATAAAATCGGAATACGATTCTTTTTGTGAAAGACAAAATAAAATATATGATTTGGATATTTATTTGAGTAATAAAAATAAGTTGAAAGAAAAACGCTCAAAGTACTTTGATAATATTGTTAATAGGTAAGAAGATGAACATTCTAGTAATACCAAGTGGCACAGAGGTTGCCCATGAAATTGTACGATCACTTGTAGGCGTTAAAAATATTAACGTTTATGGAGCCAATAGTGTTGATTCTTATACTGAGATAGACAAAGAAAATATTACAATTGGGATCCCATATATTAATGATAATAATTTTATACCATCAATAATTGAAATTTGTAAATTAAATAATATAACACATATATTTCCAGCACATGATGATGCCTCTTTAAAGCTTACAAAAAATCAACATCAATTAAATGCTAAAGTTGTATCTTCTTGCTATAAAACCAATGAAATATGTCGTTCAAAAAGAAAAACATATCAATTATTGAAAGATATAATTAGAGTGCCGATGATCTATGACTTTCGATCTCAAGATTTAGAGTTTCCTTTATTTTCAAAGCCTGATACTGGTCAAGGTAGTGTCGGTGTAAAGAAAATAGAAAATATTAAAGATTTAGATTTAG
Organism: Vibrio casei; assembly: GCF_002218025.2. NCBI lineage: Bacteria > Pseudomonadati > Pseudomonadota > Gammaproteobacteria > Vibrionales > Vibrionaceae > Vibrio > Vibrio casei. Next base: position 292,189 of record NZ_AP018680.1, read on the forward strand.
TCACAGATAGTGATATCTTATGTGAGTATTTGCCAGGAAATGAATATACTGTTGATTGTGTTACAGATTCATTTGGTGAACTCATCTTTGCTGGAGCAAGACTAAGACGATCTACGAGGAATGGTATTGCTGTAGAAACTGAATTGGTTGATGATAATGAACAATTCTTTACATTTGCATATAGTATAAATAAAAAACTAAATCTTAGAGGTGCTTGGTTTTTTCAAGTTAAAGAAGATAAAAATGGAGATCTTTGTTTATTAGAGGTCGCAACAAGAATTGCTGGATCAATGATTACGAATAGGTTTGTAGGAATAAACTTTTCTGAGCTATCTATTTTAATATCAAATAATATACCAGTCTCAGTATTACAACAGAATTTTAAAGTTAAACTATTTAGAAATTTAGCATTTCAATTTCAAGTAGATTTGAAATTTGATCATATTTATACTGATTTTGATGATTGCTTAATTTTTGAAGATAAGGTAAATAGTGAGTTAGTGTCTTTTCTATATAATGAATTGAATAATCATAAAAAAATAACATTAATTACCCGCCATAGCGGTGATTTAAATAAAAAATTAAAAGAATTACGACTTTATGCATTGTTTGATGAAATAATACATATAACTAATGGTGATAAAAAATCAAATTATATATTAAATGCCAATTCTATCTTTATTGATGATTCATTTTCTGAGAGAAAAGATGTATCTGATAGTTTAGGCATACCTTGTTTTTCTGTTGATATGATTAGAGGTTTAAATTGTCGAACCAAATAATAGCCAATCTGACTGAAGAAAGTATAATGGCTCATTGGAAATATACAGATCGTATATATGTAAGCTGTATCTGCCCAGCTTATAACCAAGAAGAATTTATCTCTGAAACAATAGAATCTTTTCTTTCTCAAATTACAGAGTATAAATTTGAAATTATCATCCATGATGATAAATCCACGGATAATACATTAAAAATTATCAATAAGTATCAAGAAAAATATCCTAAACTAATTAGAATTATTGAAAATAAAGTAAATCAATATTCGATAGAACCATCTAGGCCAATATTGAATTTGCTAAATAATGCTCAGGGTGAGTATATTTGTATTTGTGAAGGTGATGACTTTTGGACATCTAATAGTAAAATTCAAGAACAGTATCAATACCTGGCAAGTAATCATGATTGTTCTATGCATGTTTTTGATACGAAAATAATTGATGAAAATGGAAATTTGATATCTGATTCAAAACAAAATAAGTTTAAAATTGAACCAGGTATCTACAATAAAAAGAGAATGAATGAAAAATTTATTTTTTTAACTTTATCCGTTATGTTTAGAAAAAATGATGTTTTACCATATCCACAAAGGTTTTCAAAAATAATCAATATGGATTCAATGCTACAAATTTTGCTATCTTATAAAGGATATGCGTATATAGATAATAAGGTTTGCTGTGCATATAGAGTTACTTCTCAGGGGGTATGGAGTCAAGCAAATAATGACTTTAAAGACTACTCAAATATATCTAAATTGATAGAATTGAATTATTTTTATAAGGAAAATAATGATATAACGTTGGCAAATGATGCTGCAATATCAATTATTTTTCAAATAATAAAAAGTAATAGTATTAAAGGGTTGACTGTTAGTTTTCTTTGTAAACTCTTTAATGTTATAAAAAATAAAATCTGATATTGGTACAAGTTTGCATGGTGCAATAATTGCAATGTCATACTCTGTACCTCATTATGGATTAAATAAAAAGATAAAAAAATTAGATGCATTTTTAAATGATTGGTCTATTACTCCTTTTAATAGATGTTATTCAATTGATGAAATTTCAGACGTTATACTTAATAACAATAGTGATAATATTCAATATCGATTAGAAGAAAATAGAGTTAAGAACTTAGAGTTAGTGAAAAATAACTTTGAAGAAATTATTAAAGTAATTAATTTTGATAAATGAGTATTTAGATAATGTATGAGGTTGCTATTTTAGTTGTTTTATATGATTGTAATATATCACAGTCAGTAACATTAAATTCTATAATTAAAAGAAAATTTAAAAATGCACATTTAACCATTTGGAATAATGGTCCACATAAACTCAAAAGTATTGACGTATCTTTTTTGCTAGACAGTGGATTGAATGTTGAGATTAAAGAAACATTACATAATGAATCATTAGCTATTATATATAATGATTTCTTAGATTCTAACTCTTCTCAAAAATACATGATACTCGATCATGATTCAAGTATTACGGAATCATACTTAGATGATGCTTTTTCTATAAAGTCTAGTGAATTGGGTATTCCACATATATTTTCTCAAGGAAAGCCAAGAAGTCCTACTATAAATAGAAAGCCTTTATTATCTATAGATACTCCATTAAAGAGTAATGATAGTGTAATTGCAATTGGAAGTGGAATTGTTCTTGGTTCTGATATAATAAAATCAATTAAAAATGAGTATGATACTGTATTCGATGAAAGGTTTTATTTATATGGAGTGGATACTACATTTTTTTATAGATTTAATAATGTAATGAAAAATGATGGAATTAAATTTATTCATGGATTTAATCATAACCTTTCTAGGTTGGAAGTCGAAAATGAAGAAGTAACTTCATTTAGATTCATTGAGCGTGCTTATGATCAAGGATTGACTTTAAGATATTATAATAATAAGAAAATGCAAATAGATATCATAATAAGAATTACATTATCAGTATTTATTAAGAGCATCTTTAGGGTGAAAGTTAAAATGAATTATTTAAAATTTATGGATGCATATATTTCGGGTAAGCATTATCGAGATAAATAATATATTCTACTAATGATAGAATGAGTTTGTAAAATTTATATATGATATGTTTAATTATAAGGTTGTTATGAAAATTGTATCTGTTGTTATAACCAGCTATAATCGTGGGCCTCTATTAAAAAGAGCGGTTAATAGCGTTTTAAATCAAACATATAAGAATTTAGAGATTATCATTGTGGATGATAATTCAAAGGATAAAGAAACTATAAATATTCTTACTGAACTAAATAGGATATCCCCTAAAATTAGAGTAATAATTAATAAAGAAAATAAAGGTGCAAATTATTGTAGAAATTTAGGTATAAATGCATCTATGGGATACTATTATACAGGTTTAGATGATGACGATTATTTTTTACCACATAGAATAGAATTATTTATAAATAAATATAATGATAAATACGCCTTTGTTTGTGATAATTATTGGATTATAAATAATGGGATAAAGAAAAAGCGTTTTTATTCTAAATGTAAATTAAGTGTTAAATCTTTAGAGTATGAGAATAAAGCAGGAAATCAAATATTTACAACTGTGTCAAAAATTAAAGAATCAGGATTGTTTGATGAAAATTTAAAAAGATTACAGGACCATGACATGTGGTTTAGAATGATGTTAAAGTATAAAGTTGCTGTGCGTTTGAATAGTTGTACTTATGTGATGGATATCAGCCATGATGGGTATCGTATAACTAAAAGCATTAAAAATATTGAAGCTTATGAAAGTTTTTTTTATAAGCATAAACAAAACATAAGTAAATTAGGTTGTTTAAAAAATATCAATAGAATTGACTTTTTAAATGGAAATTTTAAATTTAATATTAGCTCATTTTTTACACCTAAATTGATTATAAAGAAAATTATAGAATGGTTATGATTCATTTGTTGGTTTTTAAAATATATAAGGTTTGATAAGTTAATGTTTTTAATGAATTTAATGTTAATTTTATTTTTCATTTTATTTTGTATTACTTGTATTTATATCGATAATAGCAAAAGAAAAATAATTAGTTTATCGACAATGCCTCTGTTTTTTTTTATGGCACTTTCTTTTCCTTCTTTAGAAGGAGCTCCAAAATATTTATTTTTATACGGCAGTTTGTCTGGCTTTCCTAATGAATATGTCTATACATACATAATATTGATGTTATGTGTGATGGTTGCACTTATTCTTTCTAATAAAATAATTGCTGGAAATAATATTGAGGTTATAAAGGAAAATGATTTAAATAGATATGATGTTAAATATATAGTTAATATTTTTTATTGCTGTTCACTATTATCAATCTTGGCTTTTTTGTCTAATTTAAGTAATGTCATTGATATATTGACTTCAAATATGGTGTATATAAGAGATTATGAAAGTGAATTTGGTAGTAATAGTGTAATAAATTATTTATATTTTTTGCATGTTATAACAATACCATGTTATTTTTATTTAACCTATATAAAGAAAGTTAAAGTTAAGTTTGGTTTTGTTTTGTTTTCTATTTCTGTCATAATGCCATTCTTTCATGGTATTAAATTTACTGTATTTGATGCGTTTTTTCCTACAGTTATATTTTATTATCTTTTGTCTAAAGAAGTTAAAATAAAGAATTTTTTATATATATTTATTTTTGGTTTGTGTTTTTTATATTTATTTTTCACCTATGCTCGAGGGACTGGGGATGGTGTTACTTGGTATCAGGCTATTATTAATTATATTATGCCTAATTATTATAATCTGGCATTTACAATTGAAAAGTTTGGTTATCAAAATCTATTCGATGGAGGCTACTCTTTACTTTTTCCTGCTAAATTACCTAAGCCTGATTATGTTCAAAATATAATTATAAATACTGAAGGTTTTTTGCTGAATTATAAATACAATATGTATACTTCTATTTTAGCATTTTATCGTATTTTAGGTGTGTTTTCTGGCTTTGGTTATATGGTGTTTATTATACTAATTTCTGTTGTTTATAGGTTTGCATGTAAGAAAAATAATTTCATCTGGTATTTTATTTTTGCAATATTAATTACATGTAATTTCCTTAGTTTCTATTATTGGATGCTTTTTAAACTAAAGTATATATGGTTAATATTGTTTGTTTTTTTTCTTTACAAATTGTTTAATTTAAGAGTTTCTCGGGGTTGAATATGGATGTGAAAAAGAAAGTATATTTTGATGTATGTGGGACATTATTTGATGTAAATACAACATTTGATTTTATTTTATTTTTTCATAAAAAGAAAAATAATCATTTAAAAACTCTCTTATGTTTAATACTGAAAGGGATTGTTGGGAAGATCATTAATCGAATTTTAAAGGTTTCATTAAGAAAAATGTTTTTCAGAACAATATTAAATGAATCACATGATGATTTGTTTAATATTGGTAGTGATTATGTGGATTATATTTTAAAAAATAATAAAATAGAGGAAGTGTTTAAAGAGTTTGATTTTTTTGTTTCAAAACCTTTAGAGTTTGAAGTATTTCTGATTTCTGCATCTATAAATCCTATCATAGACAACCTGTCTTTAAAACTTAATGTTAAATCCTATAGTTCTAAATTAAAATTTATTAATGAGCGGTTTTCTGGTGATTTTAATTATGATTTGAAAGGTAATAAGAATGAGGTTTTAAATCATAAGTATAATAATTACATTTTTTATTCTGATAATATTGATGATTTACCATGTTCTAAATTAGTTGAAATATATTATTGTATTTTAAAAAAGAATAAATCTAAGGGTGATATTAACTTTGACAGTAATAATGTGAGGTTTTTGTATGTTTGATTATTTACCATTATCTTATACATTTAAAAGTCGAATTTTGACCAAATCAGAAAGACTTAGTTGGTTTGTTATTTATCCGTTATTTTTGTTTCTTTTTGTTTATTTGTTTGAATTAAGTTTCGTTTATTTCCTACTCTATCTTTTTTCTATTGTTTCTGTGTATGAAGTGGGTTATTTGTATAATGATTTTGTTACGACTAAAAAAGAAAAAAACCCTACTTTAAGGGCCGGTGGATGGGAGGGGGCGGTTTATAATAATTTCCACTGTCATGTGGTGATTCGGATTCTACTTTCTTATGCAATCGCCATATCTATCTTTATTTTTTATAATGATTTTTACTTGTTAGTTGTGATATCTGCTATTTTGTTAACTTATTATTTTCATAATTCGCTAAGAAGTAGACTTAATGTATTCACGTATTTTTTATTAGTCTCAGAAAGATATATTGGTCCTATTGTATTTTTCAAATCGTTACCTGCTTTTTTTATAGTTTTATTATGCTTTCCTTTATGTCGAACAATTGAACATAGTTGTAAGAAAAAGTATAACTTTAATTTTATTAAAAATCTTGTAAAAGACCCTGACTTTTTTCGAGTTAAATATTATACCTTTATTTCTTTCCTTGTCTTGGGCATTATTTTTATTTTTGATTGGAATATCGAATACTTAATATTACCTGTTTATTTTTTAGTGTATAGAACTTTAGCTTATTATCTTCGAGGTTTTGCTAATAGAAATAAACATGATTCTTATTAATTCTATATGATTAATTTACATTTTATGGGATTTATTTTGTGAAAAAAATAGCTATAACGTCTAATACAAGTTGGTATGTTTACAACTTCAGAAAAAATACAATTTTATCTTTAATTGAAAAAGGCTATCAAGTTACAGCTATTGCGCCTAAAGATGAATATTCAGAAAAAATTGAGCAACTAGGTGCCACCTTTATCCATGTCGATATCGATCAAGGAGGAACGAATCCAGTAAAGGATATTAAAACCTTTATTGATTTCTTTAAAATTTACTCAAAGATTAAGCCCTCTGTTGTGCTTAATTTTACCCCGAAGAATAATATCTATAGCACGTTGGCGGCGAAGCTTTGCAAAGTGAAGGTCATTAATAATATTGCTGGTTTAGGAATGGTATTTATTAATGAGTCACTTACCGCTAAATTAGCTCGTTTCTTGTATAAAGTCAGCCAACGAAAAGCAGATAAAATCTTCTTTCAAAATGAAGATGATAGAAAGTTATTCCTAGATAATAACCTCGCGGATGAATCTATTACCGATAGGCTTCCTGGTTCTGGTGTTGATCTAACTCGCTTTACCCTTCAACCCGCCAATGATGACGGTGTTGTTCGCTTCTTACTTATTGCCCGTATGCTTTACGATAAAGGCATTGGTCATTATGTGGAAGCGGCGAGAGCACTCAAAGCAAAGTACGGCGATAAGGTTGAGTTTCAACTGCTTGGTTTTGTAGGTGTGAATAATCCATCTGCTGTAACTAAATCTGAAATGCAAGCTTGGGTTGATGAGGGAATCGTTAATTATCTTGGTGTATCGGATTGTGTGGAACAAGACATCGCTAAAGTTGATTGTATGGTATTGCCTTCTTATTATCGTGAAGGTGTGCCTAAGTCGTTACTTGAAGCGGGCGCAATGGGAAAACCGATTGTAACCACTGATAATGTGGGCTGTCGAGAAACCGTTGATGATGGTGTGAATGGTTATTTATGTGCATTACGCAGTACAGAAAGTTTAGCTGAAAAGCTTGAGCTGATGATCACTATGACACATGAAGAACGTTTAGAGATGGGACGCCAAAGTCGCCTGAAGATCGAACGTGAATTTGATGAAAAGATTGTTATACAAAAATATCTTGATGCAATTGATGAGGTTTTACAAAAGTAATCTTTTCATTGATTTATAGTTTTCTTATTCTTTTTAATTTATAAAGTAATAAATTTCATAATAGAGCCTCAATATTTTTTACAGTATTGAGGCTCTTTTTTTATGTGTAAAAATTCAGAATCTGCTGAACTTGATTCAGCAATCAAAATTCATCTTAATTTTCTTTTATGTCGAGATAACGATCACAATGCCTTCTCATTCACATTGAAGGTTATTTATACGTAAGCGCGCAGTAAACCCCACATATCAATAATTTTAATGCTTGGGCATAGTATCTTTTTCAACGGAGGTGCTATGAATCAATCAGTAAAACGCCAGAAATGGGCGCTTATTATCGAACAACACAAGCAGAGCCAACTTTCGATTAAAGATTTTTGTCATCAACAAGCTATCAGTTATCAAACATTTTATTATTGGTCAAAGCGGCTCAATGAAACACCCTCTGAAAAACAAATAGCCCAAGCTATTGTGATTGATGACGACAGTCATCAATCCGTTACCGTTACTTTACAAAATGGCCTACGGATTGAATTACCCTGCAATCTATCCAAGTCCCAAATTCAAACGTGGATTGATGCACTGCAATGATACCGACAGGAAAAGTGTATTTAGTCTCTGGGAGCACCGATATGAGAAAATCCATAGATGGATTATCGATTATTGTCGCCGATATCCTAGATATGGATCCTTTCAGTGAATCTTGGTTTATTTTCTGTAACCGTAATCGTAACTATTCACCCAGGAGCTATTGACAGCAAATTTATGTGACTGAGTTAACTTGATCCCACATTCAACTTGAGTGATCTTTTTGTGGTGGCAATCTGGAGGTATGAATAAGAAAACATTACCTCCACCGCCAGATTTCGATTCGCCTGAAGAGGCGAAAGATATCATCCACTTTTTATGGAATAAGTTGGCTGAGCTTGAAGATAGGCTAAACCAAAATAGTCGCAACTCTTCTGTGCCATCATCTCAACAACCCCTGCATAATAAAGCTAAAAATACTTCGCCGAATCGGAAGAAATCTGGAAAAAAGCAAGGAGCTCAACCAGGTCATAAAGGCCATCGCCGACTGCTTCACCCTGTTGAAGACAGTGCCTCGGTTGAGCAATACTTACCGAATAAGATATGCCACTGCGGTGGGTGTGTTATTCCAAATAGAAAACCTTATAAACGACACCAAATCTTTGACTTGCCAGATATCTCATACACGCTTGTTGAACATCAAATTTTTAAAGGCGAGTGCTCATGGTGTGGTGATAAGCATCAAGCGGAGCTTCCAGAGTCTGTGCCCGATGTTCAAATGGGGCCAAATCTACATAGTTTTATCGCAATCCAGGCGACGCAGCACCACCAAAGCATAGGTAAAATACAATCTATGTTGAAAGACGTCTTCCAGCTTAACTTCTCAACAGGTGCAATATCAGCGGCGCAAGGACGAGTCACTGAATACTTAGCCGATACTCATACTCAAATTCATGAAACAGTCAAAGCATCTAAACTGATTATGGCTGATGAGACTTCGCATCAGCGCAATAATGATAAACGCTGGATGTGGGCCGCACTCAGCAATAACGTAGCCTTTTTCCAAATTAACAGTGGAAGAAACCAACATGCTGCCAAACGACTACTTGGTGAAGCGGTTTCACACCTTTTAGTGTAACTATTCACCCACGAGCTATTGACGACGGTTTACGCTAAAAAATACTGGCGCCTGATAATCGTAACTATTCACCCACGAGCTATTGACGACGGTTTACGCTAAAAATACTGGCGCCTGATAATCAACTTTCAACATGTGATGTTCGACGATTTCACGTAGCCATTTATAAGCAGAGACCTGCTGAAGTTTGGCTGTTTCTATCAGCGAGAACATTCGTTCGCGGAACGGGTCGCCTCGATATGAGCGAGTCACGTAACAACACTTCCTCATCAGTATGTAATTACGGAGAACTCGCTCCGCTGCGTTGTTTGTTAACGGGCACTCGGAGTCGTCCATAAACCGCCAGACCATGGCATCATCAGCGATGAGGTTTCGACATCTACCTCGATATCGTTTTGAGCATTGATAACTACCCAATTTGAGCCAATGAAGCCAGCTCTTTCGTAATCGCCTGAGTCGGCGGTAATATTGGCTTTCGGTAATTTTTTCTTCGATATATCGGTGATGACACCTGAATACGCTATGAGCGATTAAAGCGAGTTTTTCTCCGATTTTTTGGTTTTCAGGACAAACGCTTTCCTCGATAGCGATGACGTTCCTTAATATGTGAGCCCAGCATAATTGGCGCTTAGATTCGTCGATATATTTGTAGGCAGAATATTGGTCAGTCACTAAAAGGTGTGAAACCGCTTCACCAAGTAGTCGTTTGGCAGCATGTTGGTTTCTTCCACTGTTAATTTAGAAAAAGGCTACGTCATTGCTGAGTGCGGCCCACATCCAGCGTTTATCATTATTGCGCTGATGCGAAGTCTCATCAGCCATAATCAGTTTAGATGCTTTGACTGTTTCATGAATTTGAGTATGAGTATCGGCTAAGTATTCAGTGACTCGTCCTTGCGCCGCTGATATTGCACCTGTTGAGAAGTTAAGCTGGAAGACGTCTTTCAACATAGATTGTATTTTACCTATGCTTTGGTGGTGCTGCGTCGCCTGGATTGCGATAAAGCTATGTAGATTTGACCCCATTTGAACATCGGGCACAGACTCTGGAAGCTCCGCTTGATGCTTATCACCACACCATGAGCACTTGAGCACTCGCCTTTAAAAATTTGATGTTCAACAAGCGTGTATGAGATATCTGGCAAGTCAAAGATTTGGTGTCGTTTATAAGGTTTTCGATTTGGAATAACACACCCACCGCAGTGGCATATCTTATTCGGTAAATATTGCTCAACCGAGGCGCTCTCTTCAATAGGATGAAGCAGTCGGCGATGGCCTTTATGACCTGGTTGAGCTCCTTGCTTTTTTCCAGATTTCTTCCGATTTGGCGAAGTATTCTTAGCTTTATTATGCAGGGGTTGTTGAGATGATGGCACAGAAGAGTTTCGACTATTTTGATTTAGTCGGTCTTCAAGCTCTGCCAGCTTATTCCATAAAAAGTGGATGATGTCTTTCGCCTCTTCAGGCGAATCGAAATCTGGCGGTGGAGGTAATGTTTTCTTATTCATACCTCCAGATTGCCACCACAAAAAGATCACTCAAGTTGAATGTGGGATCAAGTTAACTCAGTCACATAAATTTGCTGTCAATAGCTCCTGGGTGAATAGTTACTGATAATCAACTCTCAACATGTGATGTTCGACGATTTCACGCAGCCATTTATAAGCAGAGACCTGCTGAAGTTTGGCTGTTTCTATCAGCGAGAACATTCGTTCGCGGAACTGGTCGCCTCGATATGAGCGAGTCACGTAACAACACTTCCTCATCAGTATGTAATTACGGAGAACTCGCTCCGCTGCGTTGTTTGTTAACGGGCACTCGGAGTCGTCCATAAACCGCCAGACCATGGCATCATCAGCGATGAGGTTTCGACATCTACCTCGATATCGTTTTGAGCATTGATAACTACCCAATTTGAGCCAATGAAGCCAGCTCTTTCGTAATCGCCTGAGTCGGCGGTAATATTGGCTTTCGGTAATTTTTTCTTCGATATATCGGTGATGACACCTGAATACGCTATGAGCGATTAAAGCGAGTTTTTCTCCGATTTTTTGGTTTTCAGGACAAACGCTTTCCTCGATAGCGATGACGTTCCTTAATATGTGAGCCCAGCATAATTGGCGCTTAGATTCGTCGATATATTTGTAGGCAGAATATTGGTCAGTCACTAAAAGGTGTGAAACCGCTTCACCAAGTAGTCGTTTGGCAGCATGTTGGTTTCTTCCACTGTTAATTTGGAAAAAGGCTACGTTATTGCTGAGTGCGGCCCACATCCAGCGTTTATCATTATTGCGCTGATGCGAAGTCTCATCAGCCATAATCAGTTTAGATGCTTTGACTGTTTCATGAATTTGAGTATGAGTATCGGCTAAGTATTCAGTGACTCGTCCTTGCGCCGCTGATATTGCACCTGTTGAGAAGTTAAGCTGGAAGACGTCTTTCAACATAGATTGTATTTTACCTATGCTTTGGTGGTGCTGCGTCGCCTGGATTGCGATAAAACTATGTAGATTTGACCCCATTTGAACATCGGGCACAGACTCTGGAAGCTCCGCTTGATGCTTATCACCACACCATGAGCACTCGCCTTTAAAAATTTGATGTTCAACAAGCGTGTATGAGATATCTGGCAAGTCAAAGATTTGGTGTCGTTTATAAGGTTTTCTATTTGGAATAACACACCCACCGCAGTGGCATATCTTATTCGGTAAGTATTGCTCAACCGAGGCACTGTCTTCAACAGGGTGAAGCAGTCGGCGATGGCCTTTATGACCTGGTTGAGCTCCTTGCTTTTTTCCAGATTTCTTCCGATTCGGCGAAGTATTTTTAGCTTTATTATGCAGGGGTTGTTGAGATGATGGCACAGAAGAGTTGCGACTATTTTGGTTTAGCCTATCTTCAAGCTCAGCCAACTTATTCCATAAAAAGTGGATGATATCTTTCGCCTCTTCAGGCGAATCGAAATCTGGCGGTGGAGGTAATGTTTTCTTATTCATACCTCCAGATTGCCACCACAAAAAGATCACTCAAGTTGAATGTGGGATCAAGTTAACTCAGTCACATAAATTTGCTGTCAATAGCTCCTGGGTGAATAGTTACCTTTTTTTATGTGTAAAAATTCAGAATCTGCTGAACTTGATTCAGCAATCAAAATTCATCTTAATTTTCTTTTATGTCGAGATAACGATCACAATGCCTTCTCATCCACATTGAAGGTTATTTATACAGGTATACGCTTTTTGCTGAATCGTTTCAGCTTTACGTGATAAAAAGACATAAGGAAATATTATGAAATTAAAACAAACATTTTCTGCGGTTGTACTTGGGTTAGCTGCCATGAATATTCAAGCGGCTGAGTTTGTATTAACGGACTCTGCAAAAGGTACCGATGTGGGGGATTGGCAAGTGAGCAATTCATCTCTTGGCCTGAAAAGTGATGATCATTTTTCTGTTGAGAAGCGCCGCCTGCATGGAGGTAAGCAGCTTGGTGTTGATGTCATCATTGTGAATAACGGTGAATTAACAGTGACTTTGGTTCCCACTCGTGGCATGGGTATTCTTCATGTCGAAAGAGATGGTGAACGAATTTTAGGTTGGGATTCTCCAGTTAAAGAAGTGGTTAACCCTATGTTCATTGATTTAGAAAGCCGTAATGGGCTCGGCTGGCTTGATGGGTTTAATGAAATGTTAGTCCGTTGTGGTTATGAGTGGACGGGGCATCCTGGTGTTGATGAGAACGGGCAGTTATTAAGCTTACACGGCCGAGTGCAAAATACACCGGCTTCTAATGTGAAAGTGACGATTGATGATACTCCACCGCATAAAATTACTATTGAAGGTGATGTTTCAGAACGTACCTTCAAAAAGGCAGAACTGACGACTCGTACCAAATTAGAGATTATTCCTGGGGAGCATTCGTTTTCATTGCATGACACACTCACTAACCATGCTAGCTACGATGATGAATACCAAATTATTTATCACTCTAATTTTGGGCGACCAATTTTAGAAGAAGGGGCGAAAGTGACGGCTGCGGCGAGTGAGGTCTCACCTTTTAATGATTACGCTCAAGCAGGGTTAGAAAGCTGGCAAATGTATTTAGGGCCGACTAAAGATTTCGATGAAATGGTGTTTAACCTTAAACCGATTGGTGATGAAAAGGGCAATAGCTTAGTGGTGCTTCATAACCGTTCGGCAAATAAAGGGGTTGCGGTTGGCTATAATGTTAAGCAGTTACCTGTGCTGACTTTATGGAAAAACACCGATACAGAGAAGCAAGGGTATGTCACCGGTATTGAACCCGGAACCAGTTATGCTTATAACACTAAGTTTCAACGCCCACTGGGTTTGGTTCCAACCATTAAAGCCGGAGAAAGTAAGCATTTTGATGTGACCTATACCGTATTAAGAAATGAAGGCGATGTGTCTCAAGCATTGAAGCAAGTGGATACCCCTCTCTGTCAGACTAGTTGTCGCGCTTAATATTCAACCATTAAACAGAGGGCGTGGAGTAACAATGAAACATTATTCAGCGCAAAGCAAAGAGTCGGCTCTTCAGAAGATGATGCCTCCAAATAATATAGCAATAGCCCAATTATCAATCGAGATGGGGATTGGTGAATCAACCTTGTATAATTGGCGAAAACAAGCAATTGATAAGGGGCATTTAGTGCCAGGTGATGGAAAGAATGCTGAGCAGTGGTCATCAGCAAATAAATTCTCAGTCGTGTTGGAAACAGCCTCTTTAAATCAAGCTGAGTTAGCGGAATATTGTCGAGGCAAAGGTCTTTATGTGGAACAAGTATCGGCTTGGCGAAATGCGTGTATAGATGCAAACGCTAACGTTAAAGAGCAAGAAAAAGCCTTCTCCACCGAAACAAAGAAAGATAAAAAACAGATCAATCAATTAGAAAAGGAGCTACGTCGAAAAGATAAGGCACTCGCTGAAACCGCAGCACTATTGGTGTTAAGAAAAAAAGCAAATGCGATCTGGGGGGAAGCCGAGGACGAATGATCCTCGACTCAGCTCGCATTCAAGCAGTTAAACTAGTTAATGAAGCTGTGAGTTCTGGTGCGCCAAAGTTTAAAGCTTGCCGTGAACTTGGGATCAGTGTCCGGACGTATCAACGTTGGACTGTTGACGGGAACATAAAAACAGATGGTAGACCAATATCTCAGCGCCCTGAGCCAAAAAATAAGCTATCAAAAGCAGAGAGAGATAACATATTAGCCATCGTTAATAGCGATGATTTTAAGAGCTTACCACCAAGCCAAATCGTCCCTACATTAGCAGATGAGGGTATTTATCTTGCTTCTGAATCAACATATTATCGTGTTCTTCATGAAGAAAAACAGCAAAACGCTCGCGGACGTAGTCAGATAAAAGAGAGAAAAGTACCGACGACACACTGTGCTACAGGGCCAAACCAAGTGTGGTGTTGGGATATTACTTGGTTACCAGGCCCCGCTAAAGGGCTGCATTTTTATTTATATTTGATACTCGATATATTTAGTCGAAAGATTGTTGGATGGGAAATTCATGATGACGAATCAGCAGAAAATGCATCAATATTAATTAAGAAAGCTCATTTAAAAGAAGGAGTTAAAGATAATCCTCTGGTACTGCATTCGGATAATGGAAGCCCAATGAAAGGCTCATCAATGCTTGAAACACTTTATAGTTTAGGTGTCGTGTCGTCTTTTAATCGTCCTAGGGTGAGCAATGATAATGCTTATGCTGAGTCGATATTTAAAACGTGTAAATATCGCCCTGACTATCCGTATAAAGGGTTTTCAACAATTGATGAGGCGCGTAGTTGGGTGTTGAAATTTAGCCACTGGTATAATTTTAACCACAAACATAGTGGCATCAAATACGTCAGCCCACATCAAAGGCATTCAGGATTAGCGGGTGACATATTGGCTAATAGAAAAGAAGTTTATCAAGGTGCTAAAGATGCTCACCCTGAGCGCTGGAGCGGTAATATCCGTAATTGGGATTTACCAAAAGAAGTGTACTTAAACCCTGAACAAAATAGTGTCAAGGCTGAGAGTGCATAACGTAGTGATCGCGACAACTAGTTTGACAAACACCGATACTCTGCAAAAGGGAAAACCGGTTAAACAAAGTAAAAAGCTCATTGTTGATCTCAATAAAGTTCAATAACTTTGCACCGTTGGGATGATGAAGGTAAATCGTTGTCATCCCGAGGAGCCTAGGCGACATCAGGGATCTAGTTAAAGCGATCTTGGATATATTATTGATTTTAATGAGTTTGTACTTTCTTTTAGTGTAGTGGTTGTGGTGATTAGATTCCGGCTCTCGCTTAGGCTCGGCCGGAATGACGGAGTGGTAGGCTTGACGGGAATGGTGGAGTGGTAGGTTCGGCTGGAGCTGGTTATTCTCGGTAGGGGGTAGTTAGGCTGAAATAGTGTGGATTATGCACAGTTGGAATGATGAGGGTAAATTGCCGTCATCCCGAGGAGCCTAGGCGACATCAGGGATCTAGTTAAAGCGATCTTGGATATATTATTGATTTTAATGAGTTTATTGCTTTCTTTTAGTGTAGTGGTTGTGGTGATTAGATTCCGGCTCTCGCTTAGGCTCGGCCGGAATGACGGAGTGGTAGGCTCGACAGAGATGATGATGGTAAGTTGTCGTCATCCCGAGGAGCCTAGGCGACATCAGGGATCTAGTTAAAGCGATCTTAGATATGTTATTGGTTTTTATGAGTTTGTTGCTTTCTTTTAGTGTAGTGGTTGTGGTGATTAGATTCCGGCTCTCGCTTAGGCTCGGCCGGAATGACGGAGTGGTTAGGCTCGACAGAGATGATGGTAAATTGTCGTCATCCCGAGGAGTCTAGGCGACATCAGGGATCTAGTTAAAGCGATCTTCGATACATTATTAATTTTAATGAATTTGTTGTTTTATTTAAGTGTAGTGATTGTGGTGATTAGATTCCGGCTCTCGCTTAGGCTCGGCCGGAATGACGGGTGGTAAGGCTTGGCGGAATGACGGAGTGGTAGGTTCGGCAGGAATGACGGAGTGGTAGGCTTGGCTGGAGCTGGTTATTCTCGGTAGGGGTTAGTTAGGCTGAAATAGTGTGGATTATGCATAGTTGGAATGATGAGGGTAAATTGTCGTCATCCCGAGGAGCCTAGGCGACATCAGGGATCTAGTTAAAGCGATCTTCGATACATTATTAATTTTAATGAATTTGTTGTTTTATTTAAGTGTAGTGATTGTGGTGATTAGATTCCGGCTCTCGCTTAGGCTCGGCCGGAATGACGGGTGGTAAGGCTCGGCGGGAATGGTGGAGTGGTAGGCTCGGCCGGAATGACGGGTGTTAGGCTCGACGAAAATGATAGAGTAGCTAGGAATGATCGTATCTATTTTCAACCAATTCTCATACTTAATAATTGATATTATTCCCTAATTTATACTGGGATAATTTAATGAATAAACAGCCCTGTGTTTATATTCTCTCTTCTTTAAATCATCGTTCTTTATATATTGGTGTCACTAGCCAGTTAAAGCAAAGGGTTTGGCAGCATAAAAACAAACAAGTTGATGGTTTTTCTCGTCGATATAATACGGTTCTTCTCGTTTATTATGAACAATATAGCAATATGGAATTAGCAATTGTAAGAGAGAAGCAATTAAAAAAATGGAAAAGGGAGTGGAAGAATGAGCTTATTCAAAAAGTGAATCCTAACTTTACAGATTTATACTTTGATCTGTAATGTTGGATTGTAAGTAGATTCCGGCTCTCGCTTAGGTTCGGTAGGGATGACAGGATGTTCGGCTAAGGAAAAATTTGAGAGTGACAGAGGTGACTTGAGATTTTTCTATTCAACTTTTGAAATCGCATTTATTTTGTTCGAATCGTTCGATTCGTCTATAATAGGCCGAAAAGGAGAAACATATGCAATCACTTACTGCAAATATCGCTAAAACAAAATTTGGTGACTTATTACTCAAGGTGCAACGTGAACCTATTCAGATTAGTAAAAATGGTTCACCCGTGGCTGTTGTCATGTCTTGTGAGGAATTTGAACAATTAGAAAATCTTAAAATGATGATGATTAAATCTCGTTTTGAACAAGCAGAGAATGATATTACCGCTGGCAATACTATTGATGGTGATAAGTTTATGAACGATTTAGATAACGGAAAATTTGATTAATGGCGAAGTATAAAATTTCGTCTGCGGCTCAGGCCGATTTCATCGAAATTCGTCGTTATACATTAAAGCATTGGGGACTGACTCAGTGGGTAAATTATTTCAGTGAATTAAAGCAGTGTATGGCGCTATTGGCCAATAATGAACAAATGGGTATAGCTGTCACTGAATTGGGGGAACATTATTATCGTTTCCCGCTAAAGAACCATGTTATTTATTATATTAGAAAGCCTGATCATATTGTTATTGCTGCCGTTTTAGGAAAATACATGTCACCGTCTAAACACTTTACTGAATTAAATTAGTTTATTGCTTTTTTAGAAGGGCGGTTGTGGTGGTTCGATTCCGGCTCTCGCTTAGGCTCGGCCGGAATGACGGAGTGGTTAGGCTTGGCGGGAATGGTGGAGTGGTAAGGCTCGGCGGGAATGGTGGAGTGGTAGGTTCGGCTGGAGCTGGTTATTCTCGGTAGGGGTTAGCTAGGCTGAAATAGTGTGATTATGCACAGTTGGAATGATGAGGGTAAACAGCCGTCATCCCGAGGAGCCTAGGCGACATCAGGGATCTAGTTAAAGCGATCTTCGATATGTTATTGGTTTTTATTAGTTTTTTGTTTTCTTTTAGTGTAGTGGTTGTGGTGATTAGATTCCGGCTCTCGCTTAGGCTCGGCCGGAATGACGGAGTGGTTAGGCTTGGCGGGAATGGTGGAGTGGTAGGTTCGGCTGGAGCTGGTTATTCTCGGTAGGGGTTAGTTAGGCTGAAATAGTGTGATTATGCACAGTTGGAATGATGAGGGTAAACAGCCGTCATCCCGAGGAGCCTAGGCGACATCAGGGATCTAGTTAAAGCGATCTTCGATATGTTATTGGTTTTAATGAGTTTCTTTCTTTTAGTGTAGTGGTTGTGGTGATTAGATTCCGGCTCTCGCTTAGGCTCGGCCGGAATGACGGGTGGTAAGGCTCGGCGGGAATGACGGAGTGGTAGGTTCGGCGGGAATGATGGAGTGGTAGGCTCGGCTGGAGCTGGTTATTCTCGGTAGGGGGTAGTTAGGCTGAAATAGTGTGGATTATGCACAGTTGGAATGATGAGGGTAAATTGTCGTCATCCCGAGGAGCCTAGGCGACATCAGGGATCTAGTTAAAGCGATCTGAGGATTGGGCGTGTAGGTAGTTCTCATTATTTGGTTATAAAAAAGGGTACTCATTTGACTGTCGTACCCTTTTTTATGAGGTTTATTTCGCTTTTTCGCTCTTATATTCGTATTGATAATAAGCATAGCCACCATAAGCGGCAGCCGCTTTTTTCTCTACCGCATTTAAAATAAAGCCTTTGACTTCAATGCCATTATTTTCAAAGCGTTGTTTAGTAAACTCAAGTTCTTTAATGGTGTTTTGCTCAAATCGACCAACAATTAAAGTGGTGCCTGCGTGTGCGCCAACAATGGCAGCATCGGTGACCGCAAGAATAGGTGGTGTATCGACAATCACCATATCGTATTGCTCACTGGCCCAATCGAGTAGTTCTTTAAAGCGTGGGTGCATCAATAATTCTGATGGGTTAGGCGGAGCTTCACCTCGTGGAATAAAGTTGAGGTTTTCAACGCCTAATTCTTTAAGGACGTCTTCTTTTGTCATTTGCCCGCTTAGGTATTCTGATAGGCCTGGCTTATCATTCGTATTAAATTGACGACCCATACGGCCTTTGCGCATATCGGCATCAATGACTAATACTTTCTGCCCTACTTGGCTGACGACTGCCGCCATGTTGGCAGATACAAATGATTTACCAACTGATGGGCTTGGGCCTGAAATCATTAAGACATTATTTCTTGCTTCCATCATTGCAAAGTGCAAGCTAGTACGCAGGCTACGAATGGCCTCAATGGCTAAATCAGCAGGATGAGAAACCGTCAATAAGGTATCGTTTATTGATAAGGACTTGAGCTTTTTCTTGTCTAGATCGGCTTGAGAGATAGACAGAGGAATAGACGCGTAAACCGGCAAACCAATTTCTTCTACTTGTGCTGGCGTTTCAATACCTCTATGCATTGCCGCTTTCAGTAATACTAGTCCGACAGAGAACATACCACCAAGTAAGGTTGCCAGTACGGCGATTAATGGTTTTTTAGGTTTAACGGCTTGAGAAAAGCTTTGCGCACCATCAATAATACGTACGTTACCAACGGTACTGGCTTTAACAATGTTCAGCTCTTGAACTTTATTGAGCAGTTGGATGTAAATTTGTTGATTCACTTCCACATCACGCGTCATACGTAATACTTCACGTTGTGTTTTTGGTAACTTCTCAATTCGCTTTTCAAGGCGAGTTTTTTCCGATAACAGTGTTTTGCGTTTATCTAGTAATGATTGATAAGCAGGGTGTTGCTTGGTGAATCGCTGTGAAATATCACTTTCTTTAAAGGTGAGTTCATTTAATTGTGCTTCAAGTGCAACCATCACATTAAGAGTCGATTGCGCTTCCATGTTGAGATCCACGGATTCATTATTTTGACGATAACGATTGAGTTTGTCTTCTGCCACGGTTAATTGGGTTTTAATTTCTGGCAGGTGCTCTTTAAGGAAGACTAAGCTATTTTCTGCTTCAGCAGAGTTTCGTTCGACATTTTGTAAGAAATAATTTTGGCTAATATCTTGCAAGATAGCTTGAATATCCGCACGATTTTCACCCGTAAGCGACAGTTGTAGTATACCGGTTTGTTTACCACGTTCACTAATCGATAGGTTTCTTTGTAAACGTTGAATGGCATCTAAGCGGCTAATATTACTAATGGTAAAACTATCACCGGTGTTGGCTGTTATTTGAGTGACAAACAAGCGGTACTCACCTTGCTGGGCCAGCTCACCGACTTTCCCGTCTAAGATGGTTTGCTCATTACTATCGGTTAAGCGGTAGTTGCCTTGATCTTCATCTAACATGGTTAGGGTATAGGCTTGTGGTTCAGCTCGCTCTGGCGTCATGAAGCGACTAATTTGGATGTGCTGGGTATCTCCGAGAATACGAGAAAGCCCTTTACCTATGATTGGAAAATGATCCGCACTGGCAACGGTCGTTAAGTTTAATTTATCGACGGTTTCGCCTAATACCATACGTGAATTGATAATTTCAATTTCAGTGGAAGCAGGAGACTCAGAGCTAAACAAATCCGCCATATCTGAGTTGAGTACTGGCATGCCTGAGCTTTTTTGTTCGACTTGAATCAAGGCATCGGTATTGTAGATTGGTGTTGCAAGTAGTGCATAACTCACCCCCAGAATCGCAAAAACCGCCGTGGTTAGGATGATGAACCAACGGTGATCTAAGAGGATCCCAAATAACTTGCCAAGGTCGATAACATCATTGTTATCCGATGATTTTTGTGTGTTGCTTGGGTTAACACTCATGAGCATTCCAATCTTTTATAAACGTTAAATTATTGATTCAACAGAGAAAACGAATCCATGTTTTTTCTGTGAGGTACTTATTTGGGTATAATACTATCTATTTATAAAAACTATCTATTTATAAATACTATTTGTTTTTAAATACTTTCTGCTTTTCATGTTATGTATTTCTACACAATTATTATGAATCAAATTTCAGCTGTAATGCCTTTTATTGTAATTTTTTTGCCCAGCCATTCGCTGACCTTTCAATTAAATCAAACACGTATTCAAATTCTTCTTGGCTTTTTCGAAATGGATCGGGGATCTCTTTGTGCTCAATCCATTGGCCAAATAACATGGTTTTCCCTCGGGCTTCAGGGGCGATGTCATGCACGGCGTCTAAATGGCCTTTTTCCATTACTAAAATGAGATCATATTGACGGCATAAACTATTGGTTAGTTGCTGAGCTTGGTGCGCTTCCAACGATACTCCGTGTTGCTCTGCGATCAATTGGGCGGTTTTATCGGCGGGTTTATTGGTTAAACCACTGCGTTCTGTGCCAATCCCCGCGGAGGAAACGATTTTATTCGGCAGTTTTTGCTGCAATAGGCGTTCACCTGTAGGAGAGCGGCATATATTACCAACACAAACAACGAGAATTTTATTAAACATGTTTTTCTTTTTTCATTTGTTAAGTTAAACCACTACTGGCTTTATTTATGTATAAAGTAATCATATATAAAATAGCAAGACTTATGATCCCAGTAACTTGAAGCAAGTGTTATCTGGGATCTCATTTATGACGTTACTTTAAATCCATGTAGTAATTTAAGCCTTCCGATAGGTTATTGAACCCAGTAATGGTTGGGATAAGTTGTCTAACAACACGGTTCCAACGAGTAATTGGAGCTGCCGTTACATACACGATATCATAAGGTTGCATGTCAAATTCGGTGCCAATCACTAATGCGGTCGCATCTTTAATATTAAGCTGATAGATATTGGCAATCGGTGGCGGTGGTTGATTGTCAGCATTATCATGAGTTGCCATCGCTTGTTCAGTTTGCGTATTCTGGACGTTTTGTTTAATGCCGCGAATGACAAACACGCCAGTTGCATCAGCTTCTAATTCATTAATGCCACCCACGCTACTAAGGGCTTCGGTTAAGCTCATTCCTGAACGATCGATTTTGAGTAATTTAGGTTCATTCACCTCGCCCATAACAAAGACTTTTTGTCCATCATTACGAGGTACGTGAATAATGTCGCCATTTTTAAGTAGGCGATTTTGCGTGAGATCACCACGTTGCATTAAGGCGTAAAGAGAAATTGTCTCTTCTTGGCCATTGCGAGTTAGTGTGATGTTACGCCAATCCGCGTTCGGAGCTAGACCACCAGAGCGGTTGATAGCATCTAAGATGGTTAATGGTACGTTAGTGATGGGTTGTTGCCCTGGAGTGTTAATTTCACCAGTTACGTAAGCTTTTTGGGCTCGGAAGGCGGCAACATTGACATCGACTTGTGGGCTTTCAATGTATTTGGCTAAACGTCTGGCAATTTCATCACGAATTTGGGTAACGGTTTTTCCCGCGACTTTAACCGTGCCAATATAAGGGTAGAAAATTGTGCCATCAGAATGAACCCAGTTACCCGATTCACTCGAGCTTCGGTATGAGCCTGCTGGAATGGTCAGTTCAGGGTGATCCCAAATGGTGATGTTTAAAATATCACCAGGGCCAATGAAATATTGGTATTTGGCAATGGTTTCATCAAGTTCAGGATTGTTACGTGAAGTAACCTGTTCTTTTTTAAATTGAGTGACGGTATTTGGGGTTAAAGAGTAAACATTCACTCGGCTTGAAATGTCATTTTCGGCTTGTCCGGAATCTGATTCAGAGTCTGATTGAACAACATTTTTACCACCTAAGCTAATGTGGGAGCCTGGCATAGTACAGCCCGCGAGTAGGACACTTGATAACAGTATACTGAGTGTTTTTGTTGTTAATTCCATTTAGTCCGTCGTCTAATGTTAGTTATTTAATGACAAATTGAGTTCCAAAATAGCCTAAAGGTGGCTATGAAGCTGCTGATAGTACTTTATAAACAGGTTTGCTGAGTCAGTACTTTGTTGTTCAATGTTAATTTTATTCGCTATACAGATGCAAATGCTATGTCTTTATTTATGGTGCCGCTCTCGATTTTACTGGAATTCAGAGGATAAATAAACGTCATGTTCATTCAAGCATAAATATTTTACATTTTTCTTACTGCATATAACCATTATACTCAAGTGACTTCAAGATGCAGAATTCAGAACTCTCATCCAAGTCTTTAAACAAGCAAGATTCGCCTAGGAATGAAGCACCTTTCAAACGAATCTGACGCAGTATATAATAATGAGATCATTATGGTTGAGTTTCGTGCTTTATTTTGAATTTTTATTGACTTTTGTTGTTTTTGTATTCAAAGTAATTTTCCGCTAGTTGCAGGTTAAATGGTGTATGACTAATATTAGCACTAATCGTACAAGGGTAAAGTATAGCTTGTTCAGATTGTTCCTCTCCTCATTAGCTGAGTCATAAATGAGTGGTGAGAGATTTATGTTATTTACACGGAACGTTCATTTTCCTGTCACAACTAGGTATTACGGTTAAATTTGAGCTATAATTTGTAACTTTTTCAAGTTTTAATTAACTGACTAGTTTTTACATCGATTTGAAAAATAATATGTTTTTTTTGGTAGAATGCGTACCATTTTCAATCATTTTTTAATTTTGATGTAATACATCATGCATTTATAAATGGATTATAAATAGTAAGGGAAACATTTTGCCTATAATCATGTTTGAGTTGTTCTCGATGTTCTGCATTTCTTTTGCAGTAACGTATTTTTTGAGGATGCTAGCGAAACGCATTGGCTTAGTTGATCGGCCCAACGAGCGAAAAATGCACTCCGGCGCTATACCATTGGTTGGTGGAATTTCGATTTATCTCTCTTTTTCTATTTTCCTTTTGATGAATCCCCAAGCTATTCCTTATTCTGATTACTTTTTAATTTCTCTGACTATTTTGATGATCGTTGGGGCATTGGATGATAAGTATGACGTGAGTTTTAAACTTCGTTTTGCTATTCAAGCACTGATTTCGCTCGCGATGATGTATTTCACAAATGTTAAGTTACATACTTTAGGTGATATTGTCGGTTTGGGTGTGATTCATCTCGATTGGTTTGGCTATGTGGTTACGGTATTCGCTGTCGTAGCAGCAATCAATGCTTTTAACATGGTTGATGGTATTGATGGGTTACTGGGAGGGTTATCTGTTGTGACTTTTTCGGCGATTGGTTTGCTGCTTTTAGCCGATGGACAAACTACGTTTTCGTACACTAGCTTAGTGATCGGTGTGATCATGCTGCCTTATATATTAATGAACTTAGGGTTACTCGGTCGTCAGCGTAAGATTTTTATGGGTGATGCCGGTAGTATGATGATTGGCTTCATGGTGGTGTGGTTTTTATTGTGTTCTAGCCAAACCAAAGGCCAACCATTGATTCGTCCTGTGACCGCTTTGTGGCTGATTGCTATCCCTCTAATGGATATGGCGGCCATTATGATTCGCCGGATTCGACGCGGTGATTCTCCGTTTAAACCAGATAGAGAACATTTACACCATATATTCCAACGTTTAGGCTTTTCTTCTGCTCAAACATTAATGATTATTTGCTTTCTTGCCACTTTGTTTGCCGGTTTTGGTATCTTAGGCGAAATGGCCAATGTTCCTGAATCTGTCATGTTCTATATTTTCCTTGTTACTTTCTGTATTTATACCGCCATGCTATCGAATGTTTGGCGTATTACAAAGAAGTTGCGTCAGTGGTATGGCTTATCCGGACAGGGCAGTCAATTGGTAGAGGGAAAGAAGAAAGATTCAATCGCTCGAATGTAAAAAATTAATTTTTAACACAATATTAAGGGCTGGCAAAATCGTATTGTTGCGCCCTTCGTTTTAGGATATCTCCCATTATTAAGCCTTTGGTATGATTCTCCAATTGAGTTTGAATCAAGGCTTTAAATCGTATTAAATTCAATACTATAGAGTTTTAATTATGAAAATTGCCATTGCAGGTACAGGCTATGTAGGCCTTTCGAATGCCGTTCTTTTATCTCAGCACCATGAAGTGGTTGCCGTTGATATCATTCCTGAAAAAGTGGAGATGATTAACAATAAAAAGTCTCCTATTGTTGATGCTGAAATTGAACAGTTTTTATCTGAAAAAGAGTTGAATCTAACGGCGACTCTCGATAAACAAGCCGCTTATCAAGATGCTGAGTTTGTCGTGATTGCTACGCCGACTGATTATGATCCTCAAACCAACTATTTTAATACTTCATCGGTAGAAGCGGTAATTCGTGAGGTGATGGAAATTAACCCAAATGCGGTGATGGTGATTAAATCTACCGTACCCGTTGGATACACGGCAAATATTAAGCAAGAGATGCAGTGCGATAACATTATGTTCTCACCTGAGTTTTTACGTGAAGGTCGTGCTTTATTTGATAACTTACACCCGTCTCGTATTATTGTTGGTGAGCAATCTGAAAGAGCTAAAGTGTTTGCAGGCTTGCTGGTTGAAGGTGCAGTAAAAGACAATATTGATGTGCTGTTTACTGATTCAACGGAAGCGGAAGCAGTGAAGTTATTTTCTAATACGTATCTTGCTTTACGTGTGGCTTACTTCAATGAATTGGATTCTTACGCGGAAGCGAATGGCTTAGATGCTCGTCAGATTATTGAAGGTGTGGGATTAGATCCTCGCATTGGTAGTCATTATAATAATCCATCATTTGGTTATGGTGGTTACTGCTTACCGAAAGATACTAAGCAGTTATTGGCGAACTATGAGTCTGTTCCAAATAATATTATTGGGGCAATTGTCGACGCTAACCGAACTCGTAAAGATTTTGTAGCGGATTCTATTATTAAACGTAACCCAACCGTTGTGGGGATTTACCGCTTAATTATGAAAGCCGGTTCAGATAACTTCCGCGCATCAAGCATTCAGGGCATTATGAAGCGTTTGAAAGCGAAAGGTATTGAAGTTGTGGTATACGAACCTGTGCTAAAAGAAGATGAATTTTTCCACTCACGCGTTATTCGTGATTTTGATGAGTTCAAGCAATTATCCGATGTCATCGTTTCAAATCGCATGGTTGAAGAATTAGCCGATGTGGCGGATAAAGTGTACACCCGTGACTTATTTGGTAGCGATTAAGTGTCGTTACATTTGGTTCGATATCGCGTTTAAAAGGATTTTTTATGCACTATGATGTGTTTAACGGTGATGCCGATGGCATCATTGCGCTATTGCAATTACGCTTTGTTGAGCCGAAAAAAAGTCAACTGGTGACAGGTATTAAAAGAGACATTCAATTACTCTCTCAAGTGGCGAAAGTCGATGATGTGACTTCGGTAACGGTGTTGGATGTCTCTATGCAGAAGAATGTCGATGCGTTAAAGCAATTGCTTGAGCGTCATATCCCTATTTTTTATTGCGATCATCATCAAAGTGGCGAGATTCCAGAGTCTCCTTATCTTGAAGCATGCATTAATTTAGATGCCGAGATCTGCACCAGTTTACTCATAAATCAGAGATTGAAAGGGCAATACCAGTTGTGGGCTATCGCAGGCGCTTTTGGCGACAATATGACGAAGCGTGCGTTGGTGTTATCTCAACAATCTCAATTATCACCGGATCAAATTGAGTATTTGAAGGAGCTGGGTACGCTGATTAACTATAATGGTTATGGCGCAAGCGTGAAGGACCTACACATTGCACCCAACGTATTATTTCAAACGTTATTGCAATACCCAGATCCATTTGAGTTGCTAAGCCATCAAGATTCAGTTTTTTACCAACTTAAGGTCGGTTACCAACAAGATAATGCTCAATTAGATGGTTTAATGCCAATGTTTAACACCGAGACTTGCGAAGTCTATGTATTACCGAATCAGACATGGGCAAGGCGAATTAGTGGTGTGTTTGGCAATGAATTGGCTAATACTAACCCAAATAAAGCATTTGCTGTTCTGACCCTGAATGAAAATCTAAGAGATTATACCGTCAGCGTTCGAGCTCCACTCAATCGTCGAGAAGGGGCGGATGAAGTGTGCAGTCAATTTCCTAATGGTGGCGGTCGTCGAGCAGCTGCGGGGATCAATCAATTATCTCTCGATCAATATGAGCAGTTTATTTCTATTTTCAGCCAACGGTTTGGCTAACTTTTAATTTTCTTTGCGATTTTTTATTTCTCTTTCTACCTTCTCTCAGCTTATTCCACTTGTATCTGTTTAGTTTTCTTACGAACAATTATTGTCAATATTAGTTATTAGACCATTTTGGAATAAAGATCTCGAAATATATCCTATCAAATTGATAAATAAAGAATATTTTGAATTATCCTGTTTTGTGTTTTGACATTGAATTTACATATCAAGATGCCTACACTTTATCTATGATTTTTTTAATAATCTTATTTTTATCTCAAATGTGAGACTTACGTGTGCGGTTTAAACAAGAAATATGAGTACAGCTTATCTTAAAGATAAATCGATTGATGTTTAGTGTTTATCCTTCAGTGATGCGGCTTGTTTGACGTACAACAATGCATAAAAACGGCTTGTTTTGTGTCGGCTAAGGATAGAAAAATGACGATAAAATATAGCGCGCTAAGATTCAGACATAGCGCTTTAAAATTAAAATATCTAATATTAAAACTCAAATTCAAATATAGCTCCTTACGATCTCCTGCTTCAGCTCTACTTTTTTCTTTAATACTTTTAGGCTGTTCTGGGCAAGGTGGTAATACGGTAACCAGCGGTGGTGCAGCGACAAATGGTGCACTAGAGTCTGAAACGGCTAATATTGAATCTGAAACAACGCCTCAGACATCAACCCCAGTCGATCCAGATGCACCAACTCAAAATGCCGGATTACTTGAAGATGGTTTGCAAAGCTCAGGAAGCGCGGTGACTGGATTAGGTGATGCAGTCAGCCATAGTCCATTGACCGATTATGCAAATTCCCTCACGACAGGTTCAGGTGAAGTATTGGTTAATCTTGGCGCTGTGGTTGCCGAGACGGGGAATACATTAACCCATGGTTTGGCTACCTACGATGATTCGATGATTAATGACACAGGTGCCGGGGTCTCTAAGGTGACGACTCAAGTTGGGAGCACGGTTGTGGCGACGGGAGATACCATTGCTCAATTAGATGCTTTACCTGTTTTTGTACAACTTAATGATAAAACCGGCGTATTAAGTTATTCAGGAAGAACCGTGTCGGAATTAGGCGGCAAACTTGAACAAGTTGGTGATACGTTAGAATTCCATTTTTCTGATGAAAATGGCGGCTTATATGGCTTAAGTTCAACACTCTCCGCAACAACAGCGCCTATTTTGAAAGAAGTAGATGGCTTGTTAGATCTTAAAGGCAACGCGCTTATTTTGTTTGAAAATAAAGCCGATATTAAACCTGCACTTGGCCAGCTTGTATACGTTACAGGCAGCAGTTTGAAAGAAGGCACACAAGCATTATTGTCTGATAAACAAGGCATGGTTAGAGGTGTTGGTGAAGTCCTCGTTGGCAGTAATGGATTAACGGCGGTGTTGGTTGGTGATCGCTTATCTAACAACGAAGTATTGACGAGTTTGCAATCTACATTAGGTGGTTTAAACGCCAGCGATGGCGATCAAATTTTAGTCGATACTAAAGGTAAACTACAGGGTGTGATTGCTAATGTTGGTGAGAAAAAAGCGATTGTCACATCGAATGTGAGCTCTTTGATTGCTTCTGTCACGCAACCTAACAGCGATAATGTTCTGGCGTCTATTCCAGTAGTCAGTGATGTTACGAAAAAGCTATTAGACTCGAATAATATTCAAGATAATCCTCTCAGTGGTGTTCTAGCGGGTTTAAAAGAAAAAACAGGGGCATTAGGTACGGCGCCCGGTGCACAAGCTGGGTTGGTGGATAATGTTTCCGATGGTTTAAATGGTGTGAATAATACTTTATTAGGCAGCACCAATGGGCCTGTCACCTCTGGCTTAAATCAAACGCTAAATGGTGTGTTACAAACCCAATCGGATGGTGAGAAAGCAGGATTGCTCGATACGATCGATAACAAAATACTTGATCCACTGTTAGGTAAAAAACTATAACTTTTCATCCATAAAACCGGAGGCGATTTTCTCCGGTTTTTTTATAGTGATCCCAATATGAAAAAAATAATAATGACCGTTTGGGCTGCGTCACTTTACACCTCTTTTAGTTATGCAAAATTACCG
This sequence comes from Vibrio casei, assembly GCF_002218025.2. Classification (NCBI taxonomy): domain Bacteria; kingdom Pseudomonadati; phylum Pseudomonadota; class Gammaproteobacteria; order Vibrionales; family Vibrionaceae; genus Vibrio; species Vibrio casei. Next base: position 321,290 of record NZ_AP018680.1, read on the forward strand.
CCTTTAATTACCGAGCCTCAAGAGCCACCGCCAACATTATCTGAATCGCAACCTCCCGATCTTCGTGGGTCAGCGGATGTGCTTGAAAGTAATCAGGGATATATTTCACATGTACACTTTCGTGGCGGAACGGTAATTAGTGATGAAGAACTATCATCGATTGCCCAGCCTTTAATAGACACTCACTATTCAATCGAAATGGCTAAACGGGTTATTGGGAAAATTAATGCTTTGTATGAAAAAAAAGGCTATCCACTTTCGTATGCGTCCATTGCCGCCGATGGTTTTCATCAAGGCCGGTTGACGATTACGCTGATTGAGGGATATGTTGTTCGTGCAGAGGTGATTGTTGATCAAGCAAACATTCAATATAAAGTGAACAGGGTGCTTAAGCCCATTTTGCAAGAAAAACCACTGACTCAAAATAGCCTTGAAAAAGCCATTTTGTTACTCAGAGAGATACCAGGCTACCGGTTTCAGTTAGCCTTACCAAAACCCAAAACACTTTCTGGAGCCACCTCTATTCGAATCGAGGAGGTGGAACGAAAATGGATTGAACCTGATTTATCGTACAGCTACCAAAAAGAGGGTGATAATGATTTATATGCGACTGTCACCGTCAACTCGCTGAATAGTTGGATCGAAAAAGTGTCGTTATCTGGTTTAATTCCGGTTGATAGTGAGCGAGACACTGAATATTACGCAATCAGTATGGATCATGCTTGGTACCCTCTCTGTCAGACTAGTTGTCGCGCTTAATATTCAACCATTAAACAGAGGGCGTGGAGTAACAATGAAACATTATTCAGCGCAAAGCAAAGAGTCGGCTCTTCAGAAGATGATGCCTCCAAATAATATAGCAATAGCCCAATTATCAATCGAGATGGGGATTGGTGAATCAACCTTGTATAATTGGCGAAAACAAGCAATTGATAAGGGGCATTTAGTGCCAGGTGATGGAAAGAATGCTGAGCAGTGGTCATCAGCAAATAAATTCTCAGTCGTGTTGGAAACAGCCTCTTTAAATCAAGCTGAGTTAGCGGAATATTGTCGAGGCAAAGGTCTTTATGTGGAACAAGTATCGGCTTGGCGAAATGCGTGTATAGATGCAAACGCTAACGTTAAAGAGCAAGAAAAAGCCTTCTCCACCGAAACAAAGAAAGATAAAAAACAGATCAATCAATTAGAAAAGGAGCTACGTCGAAAAGATAAGGCACTCGCTGAAACCGCAGCACTATTGGTGTTAAGAAAAAAAGCAAATGCGATCTGGGGGGAAGCCGAGGACGAATGATCCTCGACTCAGCTCGCATTCAAGCAGTTAAACTAGTTAATGAAGCTGTGAGTTCTGGTGCGCCAAAGTTTAAAGCTTGCCGTGAACTTGGGATCAGTGTCCGGACGTATCAACGTTGGACTGTTGACGGGAACATAAAAACAGATGGTAGACCAATATCTCAGCGCCCTGAGCCAAAAAATAAGCTATCAAAAGCAGAGAGAGATAACATATTAGCCATCGTTAATAGCGATGATTTTAAGAGCTTACCACCAAGCCAAATCGTCCCTACATTAGCAGATGAGGGTATTTATCTTGCTTCTGAATCAACATATTATCGTGTTCTTCATGAAGAAAAACAGCAAAACGCTCGCGGACGTAGTCAGATAAAAGAGAGAAAAGTACCGACGACACACTGTGCTACAGGGCCAAACCAAGTGTGGTGTTGGGATATTACTTGGTTACCAGGCCCCGCTAAAGGGCTGCATTTTTATTTATATTTGATACTCGATATATTTAGTCGAAAGATTGTTGGATGGGAAATTCATGATGACGAATCAGCAGAAAATGCATCAATATTAATTAAGAAAGCTCATTTAAAAGAAGGAGTTAAAGATAATCCTCTGGTACTGCATTCGGATAATGGAAGCCCAATGAAAGGCTCATCAATGCTTGAAACACTTTATAGTTTAGGTGTCGTGTCGTCTTTTAATCGTCCTAGGGTGAGCAATGATAATGCTTATGCTGAGTCGATATTTAAAACGTGTAAATATCGCCCTGACTATCCGTATAAAGGGTTTTCAACAATTGATGAGGCGCGTAGTTGGGTGTTGAAATTTAGCCACTGGTATAATTTTAACCACAAACATAGTGGCATCAAATACGTCAGCCCACATCAAAGGCATTCAGGATTAGCGGGTGACATATTGGCTAATAGAAAAGAAGTTTATCAAGGTGCTAAAGATGCTCACCCTGAGCGCTGGAGCGGTAATATCCGTAATTGGGATTTACCAAAAGAAGTGTACTTAAACCCTGAACAAAATAGTGTCAAGGCTGAGAGTGCATAACGTAGTGATCGCGACAACTAGTTTGACAAACACCGTAATCAAGGGACGCGTGATTTTGAAGAAGGCGATCTTAATTTTACGGCATGGATCGTTAACATGGCGGTCGGGTATGACATGGTGGGGGATGTACAACTACAAGTAAAAGGGAATGGCTTTTATAGTGATGATGATTTAGTCAGTGCAGAACGAGTTTCTTATGGTGGGCGTTTTTATGGGAGAGGTTACCCAGAAGGGCAAGCCGAAGGGGATGTTGGCTATGGCGCGGAGGTGATGTTATCGAGGAGCTTTCATTACGATTTAATGATTATTGACCAATTTAAACCTTATGTGGTTGCCGATACCGCCTATACCAAGTTTAATTCATTAGCGATAGAGCATAATCTGTCTTCTTATGCTTTAGGATTGGAAGTGAGCTATAAAGACGCGATTAAAGTGGCCTTCGAATACGCGGTTCCGCTCGATGATGTCAATATTGATACGGGGCGTAAAAGTGAACTTTATAATATTTCGGCTTCGTGGAATTTTTAAGTTAAAAGCAACGATCTGATCTCCTTTTGATTTTTATCGGTATTAACGAGAGCTTTTAGCCTTTATTCATAATCATCATGGTTGGCTTGTTTCATCGCTTCATTAAAGGCTAAGACTCGATTGCGACCAGTTTGTTTTGCCTCATAAAGGGCCAAATCGGCTTGTTTTAATATATCATCAATATCAGTATGTTGTGGGTGATTGACAGCCACACCAATGGATAGAGTGATGGTGACTTGAGTATCTTCAGTAATATGAATATGGGACAGGGAAATGATACTGCGAATCTGCTCTGCGAGAATAAGCCCTTCATCTTGGTTACATTGCGCAACCACAACAAACTCTTCTCCACCAAGTCGAGCAAACAACATTGATTCGTGAATGCTTTCTTTTATTGTATGGCTAAGGTGTTGCAATACTAGGTCACCGGCATCATGACCGTAAATATCGTTGACTGATTTAAAGTGATCAACATCTATCATTAATAGTGTTAAAGGTGTTTGAGTATCTTGGCATTGATTAAATAAGGGGGTGACTTGTTCAAAGAAATGGCGACGATTACTAATCCCCGTTAACACATCGGTATTAGCAATATATTCTAAGCGTTTTTCTAGCTCGATACGATCGGTAATATTGAAAGCAGACGTTCTGGCTAATGCAAAATTACCCTCATTTAACAGTACAACGGCAGAGGTCGAAACAAAAAACGTTTCACCTTGTTTGGGCTGAACTTCTAAGACGATTCCGTCCATTTCTTGCTTTTTAGGTAGCGCTGTTAAAAATGTCTCAAAAGTATCTTGGCTGGCAGGCGTCAAAAATTTTGCAAAAGACTGTCCAATGACCTCTTCCCGCTCATACCCAAGCCAATTAAGTTCGGTTTTATTGATACGAGTGACTACTCCTTGAGGGTTTAAAGTGTGGTAACCACAAGGTGCATTTTCATAAAGATCTTTTAATTCAGCACTGATACGTATGTGATTTTTCTTACGTAGTTTTTTTTGTTCCGAATTTGTGATCAATAAAAGCATGATAAATGCGATAGAAAAATAAAGTAATGCGATGAGTAAGCGGCCACTTTGCTTATAAAAGAATGAATATTGTTGAATAATTTCATTGGGAAGAAAGATCACTAGTTTCCAATTGGTATTATGGATCGATTCCATTGTAATTGGAAAATGAACATGATTATCAGTTTGTTTATTTGGACTTTCGATCGAACTAAAGTCTAATGGTGTGATGGCTTGATAGCGAAATAAGCCATTTTCTGTTTTTAATGTTCCATTATTACTTTTACTAATAATTGGCCAAGCGGTGGGATAACGTTTTTTGAAATGATTTTCTGGATGCCCTAAGCTCATCCCCCATTCATTGCTTCGATCATGATTACTGAGCCAATAACCTTGTTCATCAATCAACATCCCTTGTCCATTTATTCGCAAGGTCATTTGGTGACGAAAGTTCTCTAATAAATCGTTTGCGAGATAGTTCAATATTAGGACCCCAACGGCATCGCCATTATCATCTAATACTTGTGTTGCAAACCTTAATGTAGGGTTATAGGGCACTTCAATTTTTTCATTCTCAATATTTAAATCCATTTTAGAAACATAAGTTTCATTCGGTTTCATGGATAAAGCTTGTTGAAAATAATAACGATTATGTTTGTTTTGTAGATTTGATTGGTCCGTTGAACTTGGATTACCATGATTATAATTAATACGGATCATCTCATCGCCATCTAAATCAAAGAGTCGAACTTGATCATAATGCTGAAAAGCTACCGTGAGGTTTTTAAATAAGCCTTCTAAGCTTTCTTTACTTTCTAGGCTTACTTTACTTTGTTCTGAATGATTTATTAAATACTCACTCAAGACTTTAGACTTCGATGTCATTTGTAATGCAATGAGCTGCATTTGCATCTCTTTTTGCAGTGAATAGGTTGTAGTTGCAACAAAAGCTTCTTCTTGTGCCAGCAATTTTTCTTCTAAACTATGGGTATATTGTTGATAAATATAATAACCTAAGCCCAATGAAACCAAGGTGAAAATTGTCATCATAAGTAGAAATCGTTTTAGAATATTGTTTCTTAAATTCGATTCTTCTAATAATTCATTACTTTCAGGGGGAATATTATTAAATGATCCATCTTGGTTTGACATCAGGTAGCGTTTCCTTACGAAAATCGATGTGGGCATTATGTTTAAATTATAGGTTTACCGCTTAGAAATAAAAACATTATTTAATTAAGGTAATAGCAGCCAGCAGTTGAAGTACAAATAATGAAATCATAATAATGACAACTTTGGATCTTTTTCTAGAGAAGCTAATATCACAAAGCTAAGCGACAGAGCTTAGCCTTGGAACATGTTATATAGTCCTAATGATTTAGTTCTAGCACACTAATAAATTAATTACTTCAGCCAACTTTTAGGGTTTTGTGCTTGGCTATTTCGGCGTATTTCAAAGTACAGAGAGGTTCTTGACTGACCGCCAGTATTACCCGCCAAGGCAATGGTTTCACCTGCACGAACAATATCACCATCTTTTTTGAGTAGGCTTTGATTATAACCGTAGAGCGTCATATCGCCTTTACCATGATCAAGTAAAATCACTAAACCATAACCACGAAGCCATTCTGCAAAAACCACTTTTCCTGAGTGTACCGCTTTGACAGCCTCACCTTGTTTGGCATTGATGACAATACCTTTCCAAGTAACTTGGCCACTTTGTGATGTGCCGAAACTATGCAGTATTTGTCCGTTCACTGGCCAAGGTAATTTGCCACGATACGAAGCAAGACCATTCATTGGTGAAAGGTTACGCTTTGCTGCTTTGGCTATTTCGGCTTTTAAGCGAGATTCATTACGACGCAACTCGGCCAAATAGCTTTCGTTGTTACGAATATTGCCGCGAATTTTATTAACAGTGCTCTTACGTTGGCTTTGATTTTTTTGTAAGTCGTCACGCTTGCTTTTTTGTTGAGCAAGGAGCGTCGATTGGCGGTTTTCTTCTTCCGATAACTGTCTCTCTTTTTCATCTAGCTTAGATTGAGTCAGGGCGAGTGCTTCGATCGCTTCACTTCGCGCTTTCGCTAAATGTTGAAAATATTGGCTGATTCGATCCATTTTTTCAGCATCACCACCTTGAAGTAGAGCTGGCATCGCATTACTTTTACTGGTGATGTAATAGGCTTTAATGAGATTTTCTAAGGTTTCTGTTTGTTGTTTTTTCGTGATTTCTAATTGTTGCTTTTGTTCTTCTAACTGGTTTAAGTTGGATTGAACGTTACGTAATTCTCGTTCGGTATGGCGAATTTCTTGCCCCAGTTTAGAAATAGTGACTTCGTGATTCTTCAATTCACTTTGTAGCTCATTCAATTTTTTTTGCTGACCACTGAGTGAGTTTTTCTGGCGTGATATTTCCGCCGACACACCTTTTAATTCATCTTTAGAAGCGGCGTTGCTTATAGTTGGAAATGCAGTGAGGGCAACGGTTAGGCATAAAAAAATGCCAGAACATATTGATGAGGCTGGTGATTTGAACGAGAAGGCGCTTTTACTTTTTATAAGTGGAGTTTGATTGATAAGTTCAGCAAGAGATTTGGACGATATCATGTTTTAAAATTATCCCTTTGAGACGAATACTAATAGCATCAAGTGACTGGCATTGTTAGAGCGATTATTAGACTGCATTAGTATAAAACGAATGATCACCACGATCATTCGTAAATCGGGCAGGTGATACGCACTATTTGAAACATAATAGCGTGAATCACCTTGCCCTATAAGGGGATTATTTCAGATTGACAATAACCTGACCAGACATCTCGGTAGGGATTTCCATTCCTGTTAACTCAAGCATGGTTGGAGCAAGATCAGAAAGCTTACCACCAGCTTTGAATTCTAACGCTTTGTTACCGACATAAATTAGTGGTACAGGAAGGTTAGTGTGTGCGGTATGAATGCCACCCGTTTCTGGGTCGACCATCATTTCGGCGTTACCGTGATCGGCGGTGATCAGCATTTGACCATCGACTTCTTTGATGGCTTCAACGACACGACCAATGCATTCATCAACGGCTTCACAGGCTTTTACCGCCGCTTCGTAAACACCAGTGTGACCAACCATGTCACCATTTGGATAGTTACAGATGATGGTATCGAACTTGCCTGATTTAATCGCAGCAACCAGTTTATCGGTTAATTCTGGCGCGCTCATTTCAGGTTGAAGATCGTAAGTTGCCACTTTTGGTGAGGCAACCAATTGACGTTCTTCGCCTTCAAATTCGTCTTCTTTACCACCATTGAAGAAGAAGGTTACGTGTGCGTATTTTTCGGTTTCAGACATGCGCAATTGTGTTTTGCCACATTTGGATAACCATTCACCGTAAGTGTTTTCTAGCGATGCTGGTGGAAATGCACAAAGCAAAGGAATGTCGGCTGCGTATTGAGTTAGCATAACGAAATCAATATTTGGGAATACTTCACGTTCAAATCCATCAAAATCAGGAACGAAACAGCGAGTAATTTCACGAGCACGGTCAGCGCGGTAGTTCATGAAGATAACGGCATCACCATCAACAATCGCAGCGCTTGCTTCACCTTCGGCACGAACTTCCGTTGCTTGTACGAATTCATCATTTTCTTCACGAGCGTAAGCTGCTTCTAAACCTTCAACAGCAGAGTTAACGGTAAATTCTGCTTTTGCTTGTGTTAACAAGTCATAAGATTTTTGTACGCGATCCCAGTTATTATCACGATCCATTGCAAAGTAACGACCAATCAAAGACGCAATACGGCCTTCTTCTAGGTTTAGCTCAGCAAATAAATCTTGGAAACGTTGTAGTGTGTTTTTAGCACTGCGAGGTGGTGTGTCACGACCATCTAGGAAACCGTGAACGTACACTTTCTTCGCGCCACGCTCTGCTGCCATTTGTACAGCTGCGTAGATGTGATCTTCATGGCTGTGTACGCCACCTGGAGACATAAGACCCATGATGTGAACTGCTTTACCAGACGCTACCGCTTTATCAATTGCGTTTGCTAGCGCTGGAGTGTCTTTGAATTCGTCATCGGCAATAGATTTTGTGATACGGGTTAAATCTTGATATACCACGCGCCCTGCACCAATATTGGTGTGGCCAACTTCAGAGTTACCCATTTGACCGTCTGGTAAGCCTACATCGAAACCTGAAGCGGAAATTAAGGTGTTCGGTTGGTTAGCAAATAAACCGTCTAATACCGGTGTGTTGGCGTTGGCGATAGCGTTGTCGCTGTTGTCTTCGCGGTAACCCCAACCATCAAGAATGACAAGTGCCATTGGTTTTTTATTTGACATGTTCAAACCTCGTTTAAAAATACAAAGAATTTAAAATTTCACTTAGCGTAATTTTACTACATTTTTCACTCTAAACTGTAGGGTAAGATCAATTTAACTGGCCTCATCCCTTTGGTGTCACATTTATCTGGTGCAAATTTTCATTTCATGAGGTGCATTATGCCTAATTATTAATCGAGATGAAAATCGAATTCATCAATATTATTAATAGGGAAACGCCCAACCATCGTCATACCGAAAATATTCAACCACCGTCATGCCGGAAATATTCAACCATCGTCATGCCGGAAACGAGGGACGAGTTATCCGGTATCTACCGAGGCAAAGAAAAGCGAGATTCCTGATGTCGCCTACGGCTCCTCAAGAATGAAGGTGTGGATGTCATGCTGGAAACGCCCAACCATCGTTATACCGAAAATATTCAACTACCGTCATGCCGGAAACGAGGGACGAGTTATCCGGTATCTACCGAGGCAAAGAAAAGCGAGATTCCTGATGTCGCCTACGGCTCCTCAAGAATGACGGTGTGGGTGTCATACCGGAAACGTCCAACCATCGTCATGCCGGAAACGAGGAACGTATATGGACTCCTCTTGTATAACAAGTAAATTTTGCTGTTAGTGTAAATTACAAGTGCACGTATATTCGGTTTTTTATAATAGGGAGCTACCCTTAACCTGTATGGCTTAATTCACATTACAACAGTTCTTAACGAGTAAAAGGTATTTTATACCGTCGTTCCTCTCAGAGTTTCTGTTGTGTGCTTTGTTACACTTCATCTTGTCTACTTGTTGTACTCGACAGTCACCAATTGCTACTTATACAGCCTTATCAACGCTTAATTAGCGAATTGTGGTTGATAGGGTTGGCTTGTTTTCAGCATGGCGCAAGCCATTCTGACTATTTTATTTGCGACAGCAATTGTGGCTTTATTTGGATGGTTTCGCTTTAAAAGCTCACGAATCCAACAACTTAAAGGATCCTGCTTTTCTTTTATGTTAGAAACTACGGCTCTTGCTCCATGGACAACTAATGACCTTAGTGTCCTATCTCCTGATTTAGATATACCTATATTTACATTTTTCCCACCAGTTCCATTATGAGCGGGTACTAGCCCTAAACTAGCGCTAGCATCTCGACCGAATCGAAACATAGATGCATCACCAAATCGAGAATATAACCCACTAGCTACAATCCAACCAACTCCAGGTAATGTAATGAGTAATTGGCAGGAAGGAATTTGCTTTGCAAATTCAATTAATTGAGTGGTCACTTTTGCAATATTTTCGTCTATTTTAATAAGCTGCTCATATAAATCACTTAAAACAAAGCGGGCAATATGAATGAGATCATTATTCATATCTGATAAGTGAACAGGAAGATTTTTTCGCAGCTGATTCAGGCCTTGTGGCATTTTGACAGCGTACTCCATTGCTACACCGCGAATTCTATTTGATAGTTGAGTTCTGCGTTTTACGTAACTCTCTCGTAGTTTTAATAACGCTGCTAAATCTTGTTGCTCAATGGTTTTTACTGCGACAAATTTCACTTTAGGGCGGTTAGCTGCCTCGTAAATAGCGAGAACATCATTCGCATCATTCTTGTTACCCAGTCGGTATTTAGCAACCACCTGAGCAGGAATAAGCAGAACTTTATGTCCTTGGTTTTGAAAGTAACGACCAAGATAATTTGAGGTGGCACATGCCTCCATACAAATAATAGCTTCGGGATGCATAGCAACAAATTTCAATAGTGCAGATTCAGAATATTGCTTATTTGATTTAAGTATATTGTGCTTATTGAATAAGCCTGCTTGGAATTTAGATTTAGCAAGATCAATGCAAATGATGCTAGTATTTTTCATGGTATGGGCTCCTTTTTTGTTTGGTTACATTCACTTTAGCTCACATTGTGAGTGGAAGTGAGGAGTCCATACCATTGAGTTATCCGGTATCTACTTACCGCGCGCTGTATGAGATTCTCGCTCTCGCTTAGGTTCGGCTGGAATAACGTCTTTATCCCATAACCTTAACTTCAAATAACTAGACCTAAATCCTCTTTTCTACCTTTACTCTCGCCACTTGATGCATTGCCCGTTATACTCTTGCCTTTCCAATTTAGGTTGAGGATGATCTCAGCCTGTGCGTTTAAGAGTGTAGGGCATGCAAGAATATACAGAGTTTTTTCAAGAAAATATGATTCTCGTTTTAGTTTGGGTTGGGGTTTTAGCCGCACTTATCGGAACGATTTTTAAATCATCGACAGCAAAATATAAAATTATTGGGTCTAGTGAGTTAACGCAATTGATCAACCGTGAAGATGGTGTGGTGGTTGATATTCGTACCAAAGATGAGTTCAAACGTGGTCATATTTCTGGTGCAGTTCACATTTTGCCGACAGAAATCAAATCAGGTTCGATTGCGGCTATTGAAAAATACAAAGCGACCCCCATCATTGTGGTATGTAAGACCGGACAAACTGCGCATGAAAATGCCAATGCATTAAGCAAAGCCGGCTTTGAAAAAGTGAGTATATTGAAAAACGGTATGACCACTTGGAACGAAAATAATTTACCTTTGGTTTCTGATAAGTCAGCGAATAAAAAAGGTAAGAAATAAAGTCGATTTTCGAAAGCTCGTTATTTGAACGGGCAACAAGAAGCGCCACGCACTCATTCGTCGTGAATAGCTCAGGATTCGAATCAAATATTATTTAAATTTATAAGGATTATTTCACCATGGCTGAAGCAGCACCTCAAGAACAACAAAACTTCACAATTCAACGTATTTTCTTAAAAGATCTTTCTTTTGAAGCGCCGAACTCCCCTCAAATGTTCCAAAAAGATTGGAATCCTGATGTGAAGCTAGATCTGGATACACAAAGCCGTGAATTAGGTGAAAATGTTTACGAAGTCGTGCTTCGTTTAACGGTTACGGTTAAAAATGAAGAAGAAAATGCGTTCCTTTGTGAAATTCAACAAGGTGGTATCTTCACCGCTGAAAACATGGAACAAGGTCAATTAGCACATTGCTTAGGTGCATTTTGTCCTAATATCCTTTTCCCATATGCACGTGAAACGATTTCTAGCTTAGTGATTAAAGGCACGTTCCCACAATTGAATCTAGCGCCAGTTAACTTTGATGCCTTGTTCATGAACTACCTACAAAGCCAAGCAGAGCAAGCACCACAAGAAGCGTAATTTGTGCGTTGTGCTCGGTGATTGGGAACCTCGTAGCTCGTTTGAGTTACGAGGTTCTTATTTTTTAACGAAGGGTATAGGTTAAGTTAAGTTAAGTTAAGTTAAGTTAAGTTAAGTTAAGTTAAGTTAAGTTAAGTTAAGTTAAGTTAAGTTAAGCCGTTATACCTAAGTGGCTTTGATCTCAAGACGCTCAGGAGTAGTATGTCTTGAAGTGATTTAGGTATATTTACGGTCTTTCCATTATCCTCCTTTCAGTTACAGCATGAGGTTAAAAGCATGCCAAATAAGATAAAACCTAATGATGCTGTCATGACGGTGATTGGTGCAGGTTCTTACGGTACGTCTTTAGCGATTGCGTTGGCACGTAATGGTTCGAAGATCGTATTATGGGGGCATAATCCCGTTCATATGACTGCTTTGGAAGAAGACCGTTCCAATGAAGAGTTTTTACCAGGCATCGATTTTCCAGAATCTTTGGTTATCGAAGCGGATTTAGAAAAAGCCGTATCGGCATCTCGTGATTTATTGGTGGTTGTGCCTAGCCATGTATTTGGCGTAGTTTTGAAAAGCTTGAAACCTCATTTGCGTGATGACACTCGTATTTGTTGGGCAACCAAAGGGTTGGAACCAGAAACAGGGCGTTTGTTAAAAAACGTTGCCGAAGAAATATTAGGCACCGATATCTCACTGGCGGTCTTGTCGGGCCCAACCTTTGCAAAAGAGCTTGCGGCGGGTATGCCGACGGCCATTTCAGTCGCCTCACCTGATGCTGAATTTGTGCATGATTTACAAGAAACCATTCATTGCAGTAAAACTTTTAGAGTGTATGCCAACAGTGATTTTACCGGTATGCAATTAGGCGGAGCGGTGAAAAATGTGATTGCGATTGGTGCGGGAATGTCGGACGGAATTGGCTTTGGCGCAAATGCTCGTACAGCACTGATCACACGCGGTTTAGCGGAAATGTGTCGCTTAGGGGCCGCGCTTGGCGCTCAACCAGAAACCTTTATGGGTATGGCTGGGTTAGGTGACCTTGTGCTAACGTGCACCGACAATCAATCTCGTAATCGTCGTTTTGGCTTAGCCTTAGGGAAAGGCAAAGATGTCGATAGCGCCCAATTAGAAATCGGCCAAGTGGTGGAAGGGTATCGTAATACTAAAGAAGTTTGGGTGTTGGCGAATCGAATGGGGGTTGAAATGCCTATCGTAGAGCAAATTTATCAAGTGTTGTATCAAGGTAAAGACGCCCGTCAAGCGGCGCAAGATTTGCTGGCTAGACAGAAAAAGTCGGAAGGATAGAGCCGTTTTTTTATCGAGTATTAAGGATGACGTCAATACGCTCTTGATGTGGATTGAGTTAATGGAATAACCGTTTATGGCTTCGAACGATAAAGTTGGTGTCATAAGCCATGAAAAATGAGATGCGAGCGAATGAAACACTGCGAAAAACAAAAAGTATGGAATACGATTGTTAAGGAAGCGAAAAACCAATCCGAGCAAGAACCGATGTTGGCGAGCTTTTATCATTCCACCATTATTAATCACGAAAGCCTTGGGGCATCGCTGAGCTATATTCTTGCGAATAAACTGAAAACGGCTTCAATGCCAGCAATGGCGGTTCGTGAAGTGGTGGAAGAAGCCTTTAAAGATGATCCATTGATCACCGGAAGTGCCGCTTGTGACATCTGCGCCATTGTAAATCGTGACCCTGCGGTATCCATGTATTCTACCCCTTTGTTGTACCTTAAAGGCTACCATGCGCTGCAAGGTTATCGAGTGGCTAACTGGTTGTGGAAGCAAGGTCGTTTTGCGCTAGCGACTTATTTGCAAAACCAAATTTCAGTGGCTTGTCAGGTGGATATTCACCCTGCGGCTAAAATTGGTTTAGGTATTATGCTCGATCACGCCACGGGCATTGTGATCGGTGAAACGGCGGTGGTGGAAAACGACGTATCGATTCTTCAAGATGTAACGCTCGGTGGTACCGGTAAAGAGTGTGGCGATCGTCATCCTAAGATCCGAGAAGGCGTAATGATTGGCGCTGGCGCTAAAATCTTGGGCAATATTGAAGTGGGACAAGGGGCGAAAATTGGTTCTTGTTCTGTTGTGCTTCAAGCGGTTCCTCCGCATACCACAGTGGCTGGCGTACCCGCTAAAATAGTCGGTCGACCTCAAAGTGATAAACCTTCTGAAGATATGGATCAAGGCTTTAATGGCAATGGGCATAAATTAATTGATGGTGCGGGAATTTAATTTTTCTGTGCTTAATTCTACTTTTCACAAATATAGTGTAACGCTCACGACATTGAGTCCGATTCTAGGGCTCAATTATCAAGCCTAATGTTATCTTCCTATTTATTACTTATTTCTTTTCATCGTTTTTTTCCCATTATTACTTTTATTATTTTATGTTTTATCTCTAGTCATTCTTTTCTTCAAGTCTTAATCCTTCAGGCTTCAACGCAGTGATTAATTATTTCTAATAAAAACAAAGCGTTCGTTTTGTCTCACATTTACCAGCTATCATAATATTACATTCAGTAATGTGACATTTATCACAAATTAACACTTCCTGTCTTTTTATTGTGATCTACTCTTAAATTGAAAACAACGAAACGTTTGGATTCAAAAAAAGCCTTTTAATTGAGCTGTTTATAAATAGTTTGAAATTGGAGAGTCATTATGAAAATTCAAAGTTTACATGATTACATGACACAAGCATGGTGCAAATTGGCCGCGTTTTCTCGTGATGAGAAAGGCGCGTCGGGAATTGAATATGTATTAGTGGCAGCAATAGCGGTGGTTGCTATTGCTATTTTTGTATCTGGTAGTGGCGTTGGAGCTAGGCTTACAGGCATTTTAACCGATATTGGAACTAATGTAGGTTCATAGCTTACCTTTATGCCAATTATTTTTACTAGTTTGCTTATTATTGCGAGTCTTTTCGATCTTAAAAACCAACGCGTACCGAATCTTTTAAGTGTTGGTTTTATTATCTCTGCCCTGTTATGGCTGGTGTTTAAACCGGGCAGTATTACTTTTTTGAGTGTGATTTACTCTGTGGGGATGACCTTGTTATTAACCCTCCCAGGGTATTGCAAAGGGGTGTTTGGCGCCGCGGATATTAAAATTTTATTCGCCGTGGCATTGGTGACGCCAATAGAGAGCATGATCATTATTTTATTGGCTTCTTTTATTATTTTTAGTCTTTATTGGGTGGTGTGCTATCGCCCAATAAAACAAGCGCCTTTTATTCCTGCGGTATTAGGCGCCTTTATTTTATCCATGTGGATACGATGATTCACCACCTGAATAGCAGACACCAATAAGGAGGAAGTGAACATGAAAAAGACGCGACCTCCTCATTTATTTAGCCGTGACTTACTTATAAATAAAAAACAACGGGGCGCGGCAGGGATTGAAGCGGTATTTTTATTACCACTGGTGCTTATTTTACTGTTTGCGATTATTCATTACAGCATGATTTTTTTTGCCGCCAGTTTATTTGAACATGCCGCCAAAGAGGGCATTCGCAATAGCATGTCGTATGTGGATGAGAGTTGTTATTTCACTGAATGCGATGCGACTGAAACGAAAGATCTTTTCAGTGGCCCAATCACCGACAATACCGCCGCCGTTATTCAAAACTTTACGGGTGGAACGGGTGATAGTTTGGGGGTTTTGTTTGGTGTGGATTTAGGTAATAAAAACGGTGACACAATTGATGTAAAACTTATGTCTGATGGGGATTGCTGCCAGGTGCAAGTATCGTTACAAGATTATCCATCAGAACCTTTTTTACCCACAGAGATTATTGATGGCTTATTACCCGGTGAAGGTTCGGTTTTTCCAGCACATATTACAGGGTCTGCGGCCATGAAGCTCAATTAAATGGCGTGATGAAAACCTGAGTAACCAGCACATAAAAAGGAATGATTATGCGGCTTAATTTTATGACACCAAGAAGGTTAAAAATATCGGCGGGATTGCTTTTGATCGTGGCGGTGTTTTTTGCTTGGATGGGGTATCAAAACCAAAAAAATACGTCTCAAACGGCCTCTAAAACCTTGAGCAATACCTTTACCCCAGCCCCAACTCAATACACGCTGTGGAAATTCACACAAGATTTGTCGCCGGGCGAAAAGTTGACCAAGGATAGTGTCGAGCAAGTAACGGTGGAAAAAGTCTCACCGAATCAAGTTCAAGATCTTGGCCAAGTGTTGTCTCTTCGGGTGAAAAGACCCATTGTTTCTGGCTCGTTTTTAACGACAGACATGCTAGAAAAAGCCAGAGCCATTGTCGATGAACTCCCAGTTGGGTATCGCGCGTTGGCGGTCACCGCCAGTGAAGTTTCCACCGTTGGAGGCCATCTTAAACCGGGCGATAACGTGGATATTATTTATCTTTTAAAACCGAATGATGAATCAGGGGATGTGACTACTGCACGTCGATTAGCAAGTAATATCAAAGTGTTGGCGGTTGGCGATCAAGTTACCGATATGTCGCGAG
Source organism: Vibrio casei (assembly GCF_002218025.2). NCBI lineage: Bacteria > Pseudomonadati > Pseudomonadota > Gammaproteobacteria > Vibrionales > Vibrionaceae > Vibrio > Vibrio casei. The sequence continues at coordinate 337,200 of NZ_AP018680.1, forward strand.
ATTTAGGTAACAGCGAGGAAATAAAGAAAGAGGCAAAAAACCAAAAAGCCAAATCCACGACCAGAGCGGCGAGATCGGTGGTTCTTGCAGTAGAAGAACCGCTTGCCCCTATGATTTTATTAGCGGAATCTTCAGGCGATCTTCGTTTATCGATTGTCGGTACTGATGAAATGATGGCGTCGATAAAAGATGAGCATCCCGATCAATACCCAACTAATACAGATGATGACAACGCCTCTATTGTCGACTCTACTCTTGCCTCTGCTTTTGATGCGAGCCAGCAACCAGCGACAACCACTTCGGATTTATTGGATCAACAAAGCCAGAGCGATCAACAGAAGAAGGGCGAGCCAGATAAAGAAGACATCTACCTCGCCAGTTTAGAGCAATTCAAAATCGACTCACAACCCAAAAAAACATCATCTAAAACGAAAAAAACATCGACAGCACCAAGGGGTCATTACATTGAAATTATTCAAGGTGACAAACGGGCGTGGATAAACTCAGGTAAGTGAGGAATGGACAATGATTAAAAAATTCGCAGGGACTGTACGGTGCTGTTTTTCGATGCTCAGATTCTCAATAGTCGCATTGCTGATGTTTGGTTTTTCAATGATAAGCCTCGCCAATGGTGCCAACCTTGATAATGAAAAAATTCAGCTACCCCCTAATGGCCAAGTGGAATGGTCTTATTCAGGGGGAAGCATTACCCGAGCGGCTATTGGTGATCCAGATGTTGCCAATTTAAGTGTCATCAACAGTAGTACGCTGTTAATTTTAGGGAAAACCGTTGGGCAAACGAGTTTATTGGTGTGGGGAGAAGGGCAACAAGAGCCGATTAGGAAAAAAATCCATGTAGTGCCTTCTGGAATACAAGTGAGTGACATTCAAGTTCAAACGGACATTAAAGTCGTTGAAATCAGTAAGTCTGCGTTAAAAGAAGCCGGTTTCTTTTTTGGTAAAAATACCCCGAATACGACAATTGGTGTCGGTAACGGCGATATTGCGGGTGCGTTATTTTCAAACAGTGTGTCTTTGCCATTTTCAGATGCATTCAATATTGTTTTGGGTAATCAGTCTAAAGGTATTTTAGGCGCGATCAGTGCATTAAACTCCAATGGTTTTGCCTATACGTTAGCGGAACCGAGCTTGGTTACGATGTCTGGGCACAGCGCGACTTTTTTAGCTGGTGGTGAGTTTCCGTATCCAGTGAGCTCGGATAATGGCGATATCAGCATCGAGTTTAAAGAATTTGGTGTGCGTTTAAGCTTGTCACCAACGGTACGTGAAGACGGCCGAATCTTATTAAAAGTGGCACCAGAGGTTAGCGAATTAAATTATAACCAAGGTGTGAGCACTTCAGGCATTGTGGTTCCGGGGATCAGCGTTCGCCGAACCGATACCACGATACAGCTTGGTGATGGCGAAAGCTTTGTAATCAGTGGGCTTATCAGTAGCAGTACCATGAAAAATGCCGATCGTTTACCCGGATTGGGCGACATTCCTATTATTGGCGCTTTCTTTAGCGCGAGCCGTTTAGAACAAAATGATAAAGAATTGATGATGGTGGTCACGCCACATTTGGTCAAACCATTATCGAAAAATGCGCCACTACCCACTTTGCCTGGTGATGTTTATCGACGTTACGACCCCAACTTTTTTGAGTTGATATTCTTAAATAAAGAACCCGATGAGCTACCGAAAGGCATTGGTTTTTCTGATGGAATGTAGAGGGTGATGTATGGATGATATTACGGCGTCATCTCTCAACAATCGAGATATTGAATTTATAGAATCATTAACGTTTAAATCGCACCTACACCAGTATGTATTGGAATGTATGGAAGATGATGGCGTGATTTTTGATGCTTCAATGAAAGATAAAGCCAATATATTGCTTCCAGTGAATACTTATATTCAACAATATCTAGAATCCCATTTGCTTCCGCCTAATTTAACGATAGACGATCTTGCTGATCAACTGGTCGATGAAATGATTGGTTATGGGCCCATTGAATGCCTTTTAAATGATGACACGGTGGATGATATTTTGATCAATGGACCTCGTCGGGTTTATGTTGAAAGGTTCGGTTGTTTAGAAAAAGTCGATCACCAATTCCTTAACGATGAGCATATTATTCGCGTGATCCGGCGTATGTTAGCGCCTCTTGGTCGTAGGGTGGATGAATCGAACCCGATGGTGGATGCTCGCTTGCCCGATGGTAGCCGTATTAATGCCATTATTCCCCCATTGGCGCTCGATGGTGCTTGTCTTTCCATTCGAAAATTTAAACAAGATATTCTGACTGGGGAATACCTATTAGAGAAGTCGTCGATCAGTGAGGAAATGCTGACCTTTCTTCGGCAGGCGGTAAAAGCTCGATTTAATGTGTTAATCAGTGGGGCGACAGGTTCTGGTAAAACCACGTTACTCAATATTTTAAGTCAATCTATTCAACATCATGAGCGTGTCGTCACGATTGAAGATGCGGCAGAATTACAACTTAGAAATGGCCATGTTGTTCGCTTGGAGACTCGCCCGCCTAATGCCGAAGGCAAAGGGGAAGTCAGCGCGCGCGAGTTACTGAAAAATGCGCTGCGGATGCGCCCAGACCGAATTATTTTAGGGGAAAGCCGAGGCGGAGAAGTGTTGGATATGCTTCAAGCCATGAACACTGGGCACTTGGGTTCCATGAGTACTTTACACGCCAATTCACCCAGTGATGCCTTAATTCGATTAGAAATGATGGTGACCCTTGCAGGCTTTCATTCCAGTGAAACCTTTATTCGTAAAGTGGTGGCTTCTGCGCTTGATGTCATCATTCAGATAAGCCGCCAACCCAATGGCAAACGGGTCATAACGGACATTGTTGAAGTCAGTAAAATTGATGGCGATAAAATATCGACCCATTCGATTTATCATTATGAGGTGTCGTCTCACACCTTCAAACATGTTGGGCAATTATCGGGACGATTACAGCAACAATTGGAGGAAACACCATGAATGTATGGTTTATTGTTGCCGCCTGCCTGTTCGTTATTGTCGCTATCGCGATGATGTTATTGATCAAAAGCGCCCCAGTGCCAATCGCCAAGCCGACCTCCGTATCGGCGGCACTGAAGCACCCAAAAAAGAAAAAACGCAAAACCTCTCAGCAAGAAAAAATCAATGAGTGGTGGTTAAGAGCGGGCTTTAGTACGTCTCGTTTTATTAATGTGTTATTGATTTTTTTGATTATTGTGGTGGGATTTTTGGGGTTTGTGTTTATGAGTACTGTAGGCGCTTTGGTCAGTGTTTTCGCCAGCGTATTTGTTTTGTTTCTACTGGCTCAATGGCGTCGAGCCAAGTTTCAGCGCCGAGTCACCAATCTTATGCCCTCTTTTATTGATCAAGTTAACCGCCGTATTCAAGTGGGGATCAGTTTACCTCGCGCGATAGAACAATCGGCAAAAACAACCCCGAAACCGCTAAGCGAAATCTTAGAAAGGGTTAATCAAAGAAGACAACTTGGCATTGAATTGCAAGATGCGTTTTATAAAGAATGGCGCATTACAGGGGTGCCATCTTTTCAATTACTAGGCTCTATTTTCAGTGTTAACGCTCGCTTTGGCGGCAGCATCAATGATTCGTTAGAAAGTGTGGTGCAACTGCTCCGTCAACAAGATTCTAGCCGACGAGAATTAAGCTCTTTAACGGGCGAAACACGAGTCACCGCTTGGGTCATCGGTGTCGCACCGATATTAGTTGCAGGGTATATGTTGTCGCAAAATCCAACCATGTTAATCGACATGTGGGAATCAGAATCGGGTCGCCCATTATTGATGTTTGCAGGTGGACTGGAGTTGATGGGCATTATTGTTATTTGGCGAATGCTGAAGAGCTTGTAGGAGGCACTATGGGAACGGAATTTTTCTTCTGGTTGGCGGCATCGTTCTTGTTATTGGCTTTGTCTGCTTTTTTATGGATGCAATCATTGACCGTGACAACACTAGAAGCACAACAAGCTCAAGCGGTTAAAGCCCAAAACTTGAAAGCGCGTTCCAAAATGCGCTCAGAAGAAAGAAAAGAAAAGTGGCTTCAGAAAGGGCAAAAGCTGTGGGGACGAGTGAAACAGCAGAATCAACAAAGGCTAACCGATATGGTCAGCACCATGCGACAAGCGGGTTATATCAGCAGTCGTGAGCAAACGGTCTGTCTGTTTAAGGTGCTATTAGCGTGGATTGTTATTTCGGCTGTGTTCTTCGGGCAACAGTTTTTTTCAGAACAAACCGCGACCCACGGGGTGCTGTCATTCATTATTTTTGTGTGTTTTTTATTGTGGATGACGTTGCGCTGGTTTCGTTATAAAGCGAAATCCCGAGCGAAGAAAATGGATGATGAGATTTTGATCACGGTGCATTTAATGTCGATCCTTTGGCAAGTGGGCTTGTCTCTTGAAAGCTTGTTGCGAGCTTATCATCAAGAAGCAGAAGAACTCACCCCTGAGCTAAATAAGGAAATTGGCTTGATTTTGGCTCGTATTGATACCGGGCAAAATCGTGAACAAGTCTTTAACGATATGGCGTCAAGAACGTTATCGATTGGTTTCCAAGATCTTCTCACCATGATGTCTCAAGCGGGGGATTCAGGTGGGGGGTTAAAAAGTGCGTTCCAATCGTTAGCGAAAATTCTTCAAGATAGAAAGCGAACTGATTTACAAGAAAAAGTCACCAAGATGTCGGGTAAGATCTCAGTGATCATGATGGTCTTTATGTTTCCTGCTTTATTCATTGTGCTTGGCGGGCCAGCAGCGTTAGCGCTAAAAACCGCATTAGGAGATTAAATGAACCGAATAATACTCGTCACCTTAACCCTGTGGTTATCGGCTTGTTCTTCATCGCCCCAACCGGTTGTGGTGCAAAATGTACCCGAGCAAGAACCTGGGCTTTGTGGGGAGCATTTATCCAAAAGTATGGGCATGCAAATCAGCATGGCGAAACAATCTTTTCAGCAAGGACAGTATTACTCCTCTCTTGCAACATTGGAAAAAATCGATTCAGATTCCGTCACCAAACGTGCTCTGCAAGCCAGTGCATACCGAAAAGCAGGGGAGTTAGATGACGCAAAAAAAATCTATCAGTCGTTGCTCGATACGTGTGTAAAGGGTAATGCACAGCATGGTCTTGGGCTTATTTCTGCTTACCAAAGTGATATGAAGTCGGCGCAAACGTGGCTGTCGAAAGCCGCAAAATCGGAACCGGCTAACCCTAATATTCGTAATGATTATGGCTTTTTATTGCTTTCTATTGGGGAAGACAAAAAAGCAAGAGGCGAATTTATTACCGCTTTAGAACTGGCACCAACCAATGAAACGGCCGCGAAAAATTTATGGTTAGTGCTTTTTCGTAATCATGAAACTAAAGCCGCTTCCAGTCTAAATAAGCGCTTTAGTTGGAGTGACGACGAAACACAAAAATTGACGTTAGCCGCTACCCAATTTAGCCCAATAGATGTGGATAAGCCTTAATACGCTTCAAGCAAGGTAAGTAGACAGCAGCCCTGAATTACAGGTAAGGAAGACATATGGAATCAATGATAGCGAGACATTCGTTACGGTTGGGTAAGCCAATCAAAAGCAAGTTACTTGTCGGGTTGTTAGGGCTTGTGGCGCTGGGAGCGAATGCGGCTCAAGAAGAACAAACGACCAATAGCAATGGTCAGCAACCGGTTCAATATCAGCCATCCAGCCAATCGAATAACGATGAAGTGGTACGGGAAGACAGAACCCGTTCATGGTTAGCCTTGCAACGCAGTAATACTCAAGCGACAGCTTACCAAGATGAGCTGTCCCCTGAAATGGCAAAATCGGTTCAAGAAAGAGCCGCGAAAAGCTTCACCCATGAGATACCCGAAAAATTCATCACTGATAGTTTTGGAGAATAGCCATGAAAACGAGCATCGTTCGTAAGCAGCGTGGAGCCCTAGGCTTAATGATGGCGATGATCATGCTCGTATTGGTGTTATTTGCCGCATTAGCCATCGACATGGCTCGGCTTACCTATCAACAACAAGCGCTACAAAGTGTGGCGGATATTGCGGCATTAGAAGTGGCAAGGGACAATCCTTATTATATTGATGGTGATATGGATAGTATTGAAGGTGAGCTTATAGCTAAATATAAGGACGAAGAAGGTAAAGTCGATACCTTGGAGGTTCAACCGGGTTCCGCTGCCATTGTGGATGATTATTGGACTTTTTTCCCCAACAGTACTTATTCAGATGAGCGTCCTTATTCCGCGGCACAAGTAAAGGTCGAAAAAACAGTACCTAAAAGCATGATTGCAGGTGGTGCTTTAGATGATAATACGGTAAAACTTACAGCCACCGCCGCCATTCAGAAAAGTGGTGTGGTGAGGTTGGGGATAGGATCTGAGTTGATCTCTGCCGATCTCTCTATTGTTGATCTCAGTGCGGTTGGTTATAGCGGTTTAGTCAAAAGTAATATTCGGCTTAATGACCTAATACCGTTTTTACCGGGTATTGATTTAAGCGCCATAACCCCAGAAGAAGTGTTGAGCACGGAAATATCCGCGAGTGACTTATTATACGCTTACGCGGATGTTTTACGCCTTAATCATGATGAAGATGGCGATATATCGATATTCAAATCACAACTTGATGCTATAGCTAACCTTGTTGATGGGGTATCTGCTGTTCCTAATCTTACTTTAGGGCAATTGCTTGAGTTATCGAGTACTCAACCATTTGCAGCATTAGGGGCAAATTTGAATGCTTTAGATCTCGTGAAAGCGACATTGTATGCGGCAAATAAGGTCAATAGTGTTAGTTCTCCTGAAATAGATATTAATATACCCGGAGTGGTTAGTGCTAATTCTACACTCGAACTTATTGAGGCTCCTCAATTTAAAGTGGCGTTATTACCTATTAAAGAAGGAGATGATCTTAGTGTAAGTACTGAGCAGGTCGATTTGACTGCAAATATATCACTTCTATCTGGTACTCTGAGTTCTTTAGAGAATCTACTTGATGCTTTACCTATTCTTTCCAACCCTGTGAAAGTGGAAATATCCCCGATCGTCATACATGCTAAAGGTGCACAAGCTACTGCGATATTATTGAGTGGTGATTTTGATGACGATTTGAATTTAAAGGTTAATCAATCATTAGGGACGGTAGAAATTGATGATTTTGGGGTTAGAGTTACTGTCGAAGTTGGTGTAGACCTTGGGATATTGGGTTTGAGTTTCGTTAAAGTGCCAATTGATATAACACTAACGCAAAATGATGCTAGTGGCCAAGCTCCAGATTTAGACTTGTCTGCACAAGAAACTAATATCCTAGTTTCGCTAAGTAATCTTCCACTTGAACAAACTATATATGCTGAAGAAATAAGTATTAATACACACTTAAGAGTAGCTTCAAGTGAGCCAGATTTTAGTGGTGGTCTTATTTCCGGTTTGGTTCAAGGTTTAGTCTTACCGTTAGTGACGCCGATAGTGAATACTTTAATTTCAGCTTTACCGTCTTTATTATCACCAATCATTAATGATGTTATCGTGCAAAGTTTATCTGGCCTTGGTGTTAATATCGGCACCACAACCGTCTGGGTAGACGCTGTAGGCACCACCCAATACGGTATTATCAAATAGCCGTGGCTAACACACTTTTTCTAAATGTGAGCGCGTAACCATACGCGCAGATGCCGCCCATGATATTACCGGCGGCAATGCCAACAAATAATCCTTCGACGCCATACCATTGACTGCCTAGCCATGCGCTCGGAAGCGTAAAAATAAACAGCCGAGAAAAATTCCACAAAAAGGCCTTTAAAGGCTGATGCATGGCATTAAGGCAACTGACCATCATCATCACAATGCCTTGAAAACCATAACTGATCGGCACCACTAATAAGAAATGCCACAGCATATCTTGCACGCTTTGTTCTTGGCTAAATAAGGACGCAATCGGCATGCTGAGTGGCACCATTAACACAAATAAACCCAATTGAAATATCACCGCAAAGCGCATCGTTATAAATAACGCCGAGAAACTTCTCTGGGGTTGGTTTGCACCAATATTCTGCGCAATAAAAGGAGTCAGCACTGAACCGAGCGACATTAAAACGAGGATCATGATGGACTCAACCCGTTGCGCCGCGCCATAAGCGGCTACCGCTTCGGTGCCAAAACTTGCCAGTATCATCATTAAAATAGCGCCGGAAAGTGGGTTCATCGCACTGGAAAAGGCCGCTGGTGTGCCGATTTTGAGTATTTGTGTCCAGTCTTGAATAATGCGCATGAAAGCGGGGGGCGCGAGTAATTTTTCGCGTTTAATGAGAATGTATAGCGAGGCAATTAATGCCCCAAACCAACTCACTGCGCTAGCAATAGCCGCTCCTTGAATGCCCAGCTCAGGAAACGGGCCGTAACCGAAGATCAATAATGGATCGAGTGCGCCGTTAATGAATCCAGCCGTCATCATGATTTTAGCGGGGGTTTTAGTATCACCAGTTGAGCGAATAACACTATTACCCGCCATGGGGATCACCAGTAATGGAATGGTGAAGTACCACACTTGCATGTATTGGTCGATGAGCGGCAGGAGATCATCACTCGCCCCGAGTCGTCTAAAAAGAGGTTCAATAGTGAAATAACCCAATGTGGACGCGAGCGTGACCAGTAACACGGCCAGTAACAAGCCATGAGTAGAAAAACGGGCGGCATTATGAGTGTCACCTTGGCCTAGTAAGCGTCCGACATTGGCAGACAACCCCATCCCAATACCGAGCGTAATACAGCTAACACCGAAAGTGACAGGGAAAGTAAAACTGATCGCCGCCAGCGCTTGCGTACCAAGCAGTGAAATAAAAAAAGTATCGACAAGGTTGAACGTTAAGATCGCCAATAACCCCACGACCATAGGCAGAGTCATGGTTTGCAATACGTTAGGAATTGGGCCAGTTAGTAAGCCATGTTTATCGTGCATGGAAATGATTCGCTGGTGGAGAAGCAACTAGGATACAGGAAAAACCCTAAGAGAGAAAAGAATGGTCATTACGTCATGCTGGAAATGCATGAGATTCCTGATATCGCCTAGGGCTCCTCAGGAATGACGGACTTTTGGATTCCCGCTCTCGCTTAGGCTCGGCTGGAATGACGGACTTCCGTCATACCGGAAATACTCAACCACCGTCATACCGGAAGCGAGGAACGAGCTATCCGGTATCTACTTACCGCGCGCTGTATAAGATTCCTGATGTCGCCTCCGGCTCCTCAGGAATGACGGGTTTTTGTCATACCGGAAATACTCAACCACCGTCATGCCGGAAGCGAGGAACGAGCTATCCGGTATCTACTCACCGCGCTGTATGAGATTCCACTTTCATCTTCGAGATACATAGATATTTATAATCTTAATTTTTTATCCTGATCACATTTTTTTTCACTCCCCCCCTTGGGTTATTGCCTTTGCCCCCCAACATCTCTATCAAGCCGAATGAATCGGCGTCCTTAAAATTTTCTATGAACATCTATCAGGAGAAATGCACAGATGAACATTCGTCCTTTACACGACCGAGTTATCGTTGAACGCCAAGAAGTAGAGTCAAAGTCTGCTGGTGGTATCGTATTAACCGGTTCCGCTGCCGAGAAATCAACGCGTGGCAAAATTTTAGCCGTTGGCAAAGGTCGTATTTTAGAAAACGGTACAGTGCAACCACTAGACGTAAAAGTGGGTGATACTGTGATTTTTGCTGAAGGTTACGGCACTAAATCTGAAAAAATCGATGGTAAAGAAGTTTTGATCATGTCTGAAAATGACATCATGGCAATTGTAGAATAAATCCTCTTTATTTTTGAAGCCGCAGTGTCGTTGACAAGGTTGGTTAATTCAATCACTTGTTACCTTACTGCAACATCAATTATTTTGAGAATTTGGATCAGAATTAAATTCAAAAACCAAGCATTCAATAGATTTTATAAGGAATACAAACATGGCTGCAAAAGACGTTAAATTTGGTAATGACGCACGAATCAAAATGCTAGAAGGTGTTAACGTTCTGGCTGATGCGGTAAAAGTAACATTGGGTCCTAAAGGCCGTAACGTTGTTTTAGACAAATCTTACGGCGCGCCAACCATCACTAAAGATGGTGTGTCGGTTGCTCGTGAAATCGAACTAGAAGACAAGTTCCAAAACATGGGTGCGCAAATGGTGAAGCAAGTGGCTTCTCAAGCGAACGATGTCGCGGGCGACGGTACAACAACGGCAACAGTACTTGCACAATCGATCATCACTGAAGGTCTAAAAGCGGTTGCGGCGGGTATGAATCCAATGGATCTTAAACGTGGCATCGACAAAGCGGTGGCGGCGGCGGTTGAAGAGCTTAAGAAGCTTTCTAAGCCTTGTGCAACCAGCATTGAAATCGAACAAGTTGGTGCTATTTCAGCAAATGCTGACAGCACCATTGGTAAAATTATTGCGGAAGCGATGGATAAAGTCGGTCGTGATGGCGTAATCACGGTTGAAGAAGGTCAGGCTCTACAAGATGAGCTAGACGTGGTTGAAGGCATGCAATTTGATCGTGGCTACCTATCTCCATACTTCATCAACAACCAAGAAGCGGGCAGTGTTGATTTAGACAACCCATTCATTTTGCTTGTTGATAAGAAAGTATCGAATATCCGTGAATTGTTGCCAACGCTTGAAGCGGTAGCAAAAGCTTCTCGTCCGCTGCTTCTTATTGCAGAAGACGTTGAAGGTGAAGCTCTGGCGACACTGGTTGTGAACAACATGCGTGGCATCGTGAAAGTGGCTGCGGTGAAAGCACCTGGTTTCGGCGATCGTCGTAAAGCAATGCTACAAGATATCGCGGTTCTAACAGCGGGTACGGTTATTTCAGAAGAAATCGGCCTAGAGCTTGAGAAAGTGACGCTAGAAGATCTTGGTCAAGCGAAACGCGTTACCATCACCAAAGAAAACACCACTATTATTGATGGTGCAGGTGAAGAAGACGTGATTCAAGGTCGTGTTGCTCAGATTCGTCAACAAATTGAAGACGCAACGTCTGACTACGACAAAGAAAAACTTCAAGAACGCGTAGCGAAATTGGCTGGCGGTGTTGCAGTCATTAAAGTTGGCGCAGCAACTGAAGTTGAAATGAAAGAGAAAAAAGACCGTGTTGAAGATGCACTTCACGCCACTCGCGCTGCGGTTGAAGAAGGTATCGTTGCCGGTGGTGGTGTTGCTCTTATCCGCGCAGCAACAACGGTTGCAGCAAGTGGCCTTGTTGGTGACAACGAAGAGCAAAACGTGGGTATCCGCGTAGCACTTCGCGCTATGGAATCGCCAATTCGCCAAATTACGAAGAACGCAGGCGATGAAGAATCGGTTGTGGCTAACAACGTACGTGCAGGTGAAGGTAACTACGGTTACAACGCTGCAACGGGCGAATACGGCGACATGATTGCAATGGGTATCTTGGATCCAACTAAGGTAACTCGTTCAGCGCTTCAGTTCGCAGCATCGGTTGCCGGTCTTATGATCACGACCGAAGCAATGGTAACAGACAAGCCTCAAGATTCTGCTGCTATGCCTGATATGGGCGGTATGGGTGGAATGGGCGGTATGGGTGGAATGATGTAGTAGAGTCTTCACTCTATTCCCCCTTTAGCTTTTACTTAAGCAAAAACCCGAATAGCGATATTCGGGTTTTTTATGGTTTGAAGCGAGTGTTTAGTGACCAATGGCAAGCTCTCGACGGATTATTTCCGCTCCGGCACTTAAAGCATTGAGTTTACCGGTCGCGACTTGATGTGATAACGGCGCCATACCGCAGTTAGTGCATGGGTATAATTTATCTGCATCGACAAACTGTAGAGCTTTACGCAAAGTATTTGCTACTTCTTCCGGTGTTTCAATGGTATTGGTTGCGACATCAATCGCGCCCACCATGACTTTCTTACCTCGAATTAGCTCTAGCAGCTCCATGGGAACATGAGAGTTATGGCATTCTAATGAGATAATATCGATATTGGATTGTTGCAGTTTAGGAAAGGCTTCTTCATATTGTAGCCATTCGGTACCGAGCGTTTTTTTCCAGTCAGTATTGGCTTTGATGCCATAGCCGTAGCAAATATGTACAGCAGTTTCACATTTCAGCCCTTCAATCGCTCTTTCTAGTGTGGCAATTCCCCAGTCATTGACCTCATCAAAAAAGACATTAAAGGCAGGTTCATCAAATTGGATGATATCCACACCTGCCGCTTCTAACTCTTTGGCTTCTTGATTGAGTATTTTTGCAAACTCCCAAGCTAACTTTTCGCGGCTCTTATAATGAGCATCATAAAGGGTATCAATCATGGTCATCGGGCCAGGCAATGCCCACTTGATGGGTTGTTTTGTTTGTTGACGTAAAAACTTAGCATCTTCTACAAACACCGATTTTTGACGACTAACCGGGCCAACAACAGTAGGAACGCTCGCATCATAGCGGTCACGAATTTTGACGGTTTTACGGTTCTCAAAATCCACACCGTTGAGGTGTTCTATAAAGGTCGTCACAAAATGTTGGCGTGTTTGTTCGCCATCGCTAACAATATCAATACCCGCTTGTTGCTGAGCTTGTAGGGAAAGGCGCAGTGCATCGTGTTTGCCTGCCACGAGTTCTTCATTTTGTAATTTCCAAGGTGACCAAAGTGTTTCAGGCTCTGCAAGCCATAACGGTTTCGGTAAACTGCCAGCCGTTGATGTAGGTAATAAAGTTTTCATAATAAATAATTCGCCTATTTGAAGAGATATCTAACGTCGCGATGCAATGTCATTATTTTGCGTATTGAACAGACCATTGCTCAAGGGTTCTTTGATAAGGTTTAATAAAGTGCTCTTCAGCAAATTTACCTTGGTCACTTGCTAACGCACTGCGTTCTTCCCGGTCATAAACAATTTGCGTTAAAGAGTGATCCATATTTTTCAGATCAGGTTTATAAGATTCACCAGCGGTAGTATTCGCATTATAAATCTCCGGTCGGTATATCTTTTGGAAGGTTTCCATCGTGCTAATGGTGCTTATAAGCTCGAGATTGGTGTAATCATTGAGTAAATCTCCAACATGATAAAAAGCAAATGGCGCGGCGCTGTTAGGTGGCATAAAGTAGCGAACCTGTAACCCCATTTTTTTGAAGTATTGCTCAGTTAATGAAGATTCATTGGGCTGATATTCAACACCTAATACCGGGTGTTGGTTTGCCGTACGATGGTAGGTTTTATTATCAGAAACGCTCAGACATATTACGGGCGGTTTATCAAAATTGCTCTTGTAAATGTCTGAATTAATAAATGCTTTGAAAATGTTGCCGTGCAATTCACCAAAGTTATCTGGAATGCTAAATTTAGTTTGGTTTCTATTATGCTCTTGGAGTAATACGCTAAAATCATAATCTCGAACGTAAGAGGAGAAATTATTTCCCACGATGCCTTCGAGGCGCTGGTTGGTTTTTTTATCGACAATATTGGTTTTTAATACTTCAATTGATGGGAAGTATTCGCCGTTACCTTCAACATCAATATCAATTGAAACGATCTCCAACTCAACAGAATAGCGGTTTCCCGTTGGGTTATCCCAGCGTGCTAAGGCATTAAAACGGTTGTTAATCATTGCTAACGCATTACGTAGGTTGGATTGACGATAATCGCCTCTGGCTAAGTTAGCAAAGTTCGTTGTGATGCGAGTATTGACTGATGGGTGATAGTTTTCATCGAGGCAAATGCTCTTAAGGGTAAATGTAAATTCTTTATTAATACTCATCTCGTTTTAATTCCCTTTTTGATCTTCCTTGTCCGTTGATTTTTTCTAAAAAGCTTCATTAAAAATCAACAGCAATATGGATAAAGTGAAACGCTTAAGATGTTTATACTTTGTTAACTGGGTGAGTAATATTGATTTTACCTAATGATATTATGAATAAAATTCATGTTCTTATGTTGTGTGGTTTAGGTTATTGTTTTCATGAGGTAAAAGTATTTTGAGGTTACTTGGGAATATTTGTTATGCTTTCCATACATTTCAGCATGCATTGTTCATAAGGATGTGACATTTAATGACGATTCATATTCACCATCTTAGCGATCCTTCCTCGTCTTTATTGATTGAAAATTGGCAAATTAAGCCTTCTCAGCATTGGGTGATTTTTTCTAGCTATAGTCATTGTGGCTCTGTTTTAGGGAAGGTGTTAAGTGGCTACGATAAAGTGGCCTGTCAGAATATTGAAGGCTTACCAGATTCTATTGGATGGGTGTCTTTATCTTTGCAGCAGGACTTACTCGAAAAAGAATTAGCAGAAGATGATACCGACTTCATGGATCGCTTTGATTATGGATCGAGTGTTGAAGCGTTAGTTCAAGAAGAGTGTGTTCATGATACTCAACTTGAAGCACTATTAGTATTAACGGATTTATTGCATTTGCGTCAGCGTGGTTTTCGACAACTTTCTACGGGGGAGACACGTCGAGTCATGTTAGCAAGAGCGCTGGCTAAGGAACCAGAATTGTTAATCTTAGATGAACCCTATGCAGGTTTAGATCTTGCCCATCAGCAAAGCCTTTCAGCGTTATTAATGCAACTTTCACATCGCATGCAATTACTCATCATGACTTCTCGTGAAGATGAAATTCCACAATGTATTACTCATGTTGCCATGTTTCATTCTGAGATTAAAAAATCAGGTGAAGTGGTGAATAAGTTGAGTGACACCATGACGATTGAGAAATGGCATGCTCACCCTGTAATGGCGCAACTTATGGCGCTGTCAGTAGAGCGTAGCCAAGAAGTATTGGATCTCATTAAGTCTCGGCGTTATCAGCCGAAATACCCTGATCCCTTAGTTGAACTGAAATCGGGCAAAGTAGAATACACCGATGGCTTGATATTTAAAGACGTTAACTGGCGCATTAATAATGGTGAGCATTGGCAAGTACGTGGACCAAACGGCTGTGGAAAAAGCACCTTATTGGGGTTGATATTAGGTGACCACCCGCAATGCTATAGCAATGACATTACCTTGTTTGGCAAACCTCGTGGCAGTGGCGAAACGATTTGGCAAGTTAAAGAGCAAATCGGTGTGGTGTCTTCCGCGTTGCATTTACAATACAGAGTCAGTTGTAGTGCGGTTGATGTTTTGTTGTCAGGCTTTTTTGATTCGATAGGTTTGTATCAAAAACCGAGTAAAAAACAGGTCGATTTAGCCAAAGATTGGCTCGCCATTTTACATATGAGCGAGTTTGAAAAAATCAGCTTTAAGCAGCTTGATTATGGTCAGCAACGCTTATTATTGATCGGGCGCGCGTTGATTAAACAACCGGTACTATTGATCTTAGATGAACCTTATCAAGGGTTAGATTTTATCAACCGTAAGTTGGTGATGAATACATTAAATATGATTGCACAAGAAAATTTAAGCCAGCTTTTGTATGTGTCTCACCATGTCGATGATGCGTTGCCGGCCATTCACAATTATGTGGATTTTATCGGAGATGTGCATAAAGGCTACGAGGTTGAAGTGAAAACGCTTCAGGGCTGAGCACTGCGGGAATAAGAAGCGTAGTTGTTGAGTTACGCCTCTATCCCCGTTCAATATAGACCTTAATCTTCGGTACTATGTTCTTCTTTGAGAGTACGATTCATATTAATGGTTTTGGGGCGACGGCGTTTTTGAATGGTTTGATGAACGCCCCTGCGCAAGCTTTGAAAGCTTTTTTCAATTTGATCGACCCCGAGCAAGACCGCGAGAGTAAGTACGGTAAAAATCACGGATTGTTTCTCATGCCCCAAACCGATCATTAACCCCAGAGCGGCGAGAACCCAGATCACGGCTGCCGAGGTTACGCCATGAATTTTACCATCCATCGTCATCATGACGCCCGCGCCTAGGAAACCAACACCAGTAATGATCTGCCCAAGGACTCGTGCTTGATCAAGCGTGTTTGGTGACAACGAAACTGCCATTGCCATGAAAAGGTATGTGCCGGAGATGATCAAAATTGCGGTACGAATGCCAACGGGCTTACCTCGTAATTGGCGCTCTAAACCAATTAAGGTTCCATTGACGGAGCAGGCAATAATTGACCACCAATTGAATGGTTCTATGTTGAGCCACTGTGGATCCATAGTCGCTGAATTATCCTTGATTAAAATGATGTTAAAGAAGGCAATATGGCACATTGATGATTTTTATCCAGCGGATTTTTGATGATAATTTTTAATTTAAATTAAAATAATTTTTATGGTTGAGATGTATCTTCAAGTAACACCAAGATGCGTGTTCAGCGAGAATAAAACGAGCCTTATATCACGATCCGTTTTAACTCGCCCTACGGGAGTATCTTGGAGCCACTTGGTATGCATATTATGCATAGATTAAATGAATTGCTTTCACTATTTTCATTGTGGGCTTTTGCCTATACTGGATGACAGATTGATTTTAAAACCTTTTATTTATTGAAGAGTTGAGTTTTAAATCGCTTAGTGTGCACACATGGGAATAAAATAAATTCCCCCATCCGATTTGGAGACGTTATGTTTAAAGCTTTAGTGTTGAACCAGGAAGATAAACGTACAATTGCCAATATTGAACATGTTGATGAAAGCCAGTTGCCCGAAGGTGAAGTGTTGGTGGCGGTCGATTATTCCTCAATTAACTATAAAGATGGCCTTGCGGTCACAGGGAAAGGCAAAATTATTCGCCAATTCCCAATGGTTCCGGGAATTGACTTTGCGGGTACGGTTTTAGAATCTCAAGATGACCGCTATCGTGAAGGTGACAAGGTTATTCTAACGGGTTGGGGCGTTGGTGAAAATCATTGGGGTGGAATGGCTGAAAAGGCACGCTTGAAAGCGGATTGGTTAGTGCCTTTGCCACAAGGCTTTAACAGTAAGCAAGCCATGATGGTTGGTACCGCAGGGTTCACCGCGATGTTATGCGTTCAAGCTATTGTAGATGCGGGTGTAAAACCTGAAGATGGTGAAATATTGGTGACAGGCGCAAGTGGTGGCGTAGGGTCGGTTTCGGTTACGTTATTAAGCCAGCTCGGTTACAAGGTTGCCGCCGTCACCGGGCGTATTGAACAAAATGGTCCTTGGCTAGAAAAACTCGGGGCTTCTCGTGTCATTGAACGCCGTGAGTTTGAAGAACCTGCTCGCCCATTAGAAAAACAAATTTGGGCGGGTGCGGTAGACACTGCGGGCAGTAAAGTGCTGGCAAAAGTATTAGCGCAAATGGATTACAACTCCGTGGTGGCGGCTTGCGGTTTGGCAGCAGGTTTTGATTTGCCGACTACGGTGATGCCGTTTATTTTACGTAATGTTCGTCTGCAAGGGGTTGATTCAGTTAGCTGCCCAGTAGAGAAGCGTACCGCAGCATGGAACAAATTGGTTAAACTTCTTCCTGCGAGTTATTTTGATCAAGCCTGTACAGAAATACGCTTAGAAGAGGTGGCTCAATACGCAGAAGACATCACGAATGGACAAGTGACTGGGCGAGTGGTCGTTAAGATCTAATGCCGAAAACTTAAAACTCGATCATGACAGTTTAGAGGTTTTCTCTAATACTCTTAAAGGCTGAGCAGTACTTTGAAATGAGTCGCTGCTTGGTTTTTTTATTGTGTGATTTTTCTCTTGTTCGTTTGGCTGTTGTTTGTCGAAATAAACGACAACTTAGATGTCTCTTTATTCTATTCCCATGACTTCAACTCTTTGTGCTATTAATTTCCCGCACTCTTGTTTTACAACGTTACGTAACCATTTTTGCGCGGAAGAATGTTCGCAACGTGAGTGCCAAATTAATGAATAGTCAAAAGGGGTTAATTTAAAAGGCAGCTTTTTGATGACAAGGTTATGGCGCTTTGCGACCAAATAGGCTAAATCGGCCGGAACCGTAATGATTAGCGGTAGGGTATCCATAATGGCAAGTGCCGCTTCAAGGTGGTAAGCACGTAATATCAATGGTGGTAAAGGATGAGAGGATAATGCCTCGTCAATTAACGCTTTAACGCCATCGCTAATGGCAATCATGGCGTGTGGGGCGTTTAAATAGTCGTTTAACGTTAAGTTCACATTGGCCAAAGGATGATTGGTCGATAATAAACAAAAGACGCTAACTTTACCTAAATTCTCATGGTGTAAGGGCGCAACAGAATACGTAGGGCGGCAGATTGCCATATCGGCGCCTTGGCGGGTTAATTGCTGCGCCAGATGGTCATGTTGAAGTGGCACCAGTTCTAAGCGAATATTCGGTGCTTCTTGGTAAAGGCGTGGTAGCGCAAACGGCAAGATAGTTTGCATCGCATAATCGGTGGTGGCTATCGTGAACTTCTGTTTACAATTTTCTGGGCTAAAATCCTGAGGAGACAGCAAGCTTCGTAAGTGTTCAAGTGGGGAAGACAATTCGCTGTCTAATTCCAACGCTTTTTGAGTAGGAATAAGCGATTGGCCTTGACGTGTAAATAAAGGATCACCAAGCATCACTCGTAGTCGTCCAAGCACACGGCTCATGGCCGACTGACTTAAATTTAATCGGTTTGCGGCTTTGCTGACACTGCCTTCTTCAATTAATACTCGTAACGCAACCAGCAGATTCAAATCACGACGATAAACATCTTCGAGTTCCATCCGTTTTAGCCTTGTGGTTTTAGTAAGTGTAAGTCTAGTGGTGTTTTGCTTTTCTCACCGCCAATTTCGCGTGTCAATTTCGGCACTAAATACCCCGATACTTGAATCATTAGGCCTTGAATAATTTGACGAGCCTCTTCATCGGAAACATAAAAATGCGCAGCTCCTTGAACCTTATCTAAAACGTGCAAATAGTAAGGCAGCACGCCAGCAGAAAATAAAGCATGGCTGAGGTTTGCTTGTGCTTCAATGCTATTATTAATGCCTTTTAATAAGACGCTTTGATTCAGTAAGTGTACCCCAGCGCGTTTCAGTTCGATTAATGCTTCTATTAATTGACGGTTGATTTCATTGGCATGATTAATGTGAGTCACCACAACCACATTGGTGCGAGATTGTTTTAATAGATCGCATAATCCATTGGTGATTCGAGAGGGGATCACCACAGGTAAACGGGTATGAATTCGAAGGGTTTTAATGTGTGGAATAGCACTAATGCCTTCAACCAGCCATTGTAATTCTGCATCTTTCGCCATTAAAGGGTCACCACCGGACAAAATGACTTCATCTAATTCTGGATGGCTGGCGATATAGTCAAGGCTTTGTTGCCAAGTGGTTTTATTGCCTTTGTTGTCTTGATAAGGAAAATGGCGACGGAAACAATAACGACAGTTAATCGCGCAGCCACCTTTCACGATCATTAACACGCGGCTACGATATTTATGCAATAAGCCAGGCAGTACGTTGTCTTGCTCATCCAAAGGGTCGGTTGAATAACCATCGTGAATTTCAAATTCTTCATTTAATGGCAGTACCTGACGCAATAAAGGATCGTATGGATTGCCTTTTTCCATTCGATCAATAAAACTTTGAGGTACACGTTGAGCAAATAATTGACGAGCTTGCAATCCTGCCAGCCAAGGCGTGGGGTCGATTTCAAGTTGCTTGAGTAATTCAAGGGGATTGGAAACCGCACCAGCCAATTCAGTTAACCAAGTATTTTCGGCTTTAGCGTTACTTTGTGAAGAGGAAGACAAGGATTTAGGACTGTTTTTCTCAACAGAAATGACTTTTCGGGTTATCATAGGCGGCATTGAAATCAACTCAAAGATCTGTAAGAGGAAATCATGGCGACAGTTAGCACCAATGAATTCAAAGGCGGTTTAAAATTCATGTTGGATAATGAGCCTTGCTCAATCATCGAAAATGAATACGTTAAGCCTGGTAAAGGCCAAGCGTTTAACCGAGTAAAGCTTCGCAAACTTTTGTCTGGAAAAACGTTAGAGAAAACGTTCAAGTCTGGTGAAAGCTTTGAACTGGCTGACGTAGTCGATGTTGAATTAGGCTACTTATACAACGATGGCGAATTTTACCATTTCATGAACAACGAAACTTTTGAGCAAATTGCTGCAGACGTAAAAGCTGTCGGCGATATGGCTAAATGGTTAGTTGAAAATGACGTTTGTACTCTAACGTTATGGAATGATAACCCTATCACAGTCACTCCGCCAAACTTTGTTGAGATTGAAGTAACCGAAACGGATCCTGGCCTGAAAGGTGATACTCAAGGAACGGGCGGCAAGCCTGCTACATTGAGCACTGGCGCAGTCGTTCGCGTTCCATTATTTATCGCGATTGGCGAGGTAGTGAAAGTTGATACTCGTACTGGTGAGTATGTGGGTCGTGTTAAGTAGAGTATAAATTTTAGCTCTATAAGTTAAGTTGTATAAAATAAAGCGAGTCACTTAAGTGACTCGCTTTATTTTTTGATAGTAAATTTGTTAAATAATCTGCTATATAATTTTGATCTTATTCACTTTCTAAGTTTCCAGAGATAGAAACGGTTTCGATTCCTATCAGGCGGTTAAGTATACCAATAACAGATGTCATATCAGAAGGGGTTGAATGTACGGTTTTAACATCGGCATCTTTTGGTACTAAATTATTCGCACGCTCCATTGTATTTCCAGGAATCTGTAAAAAAAGGACATTGACACTTTCTGCATGGCTAGAAAATTGTTTGTCAGTTTGGTTTAAACCAGAACAACCACTCATCGTAAGGATAGCAAGAGCAAATAAAATTGTTTTCATGATAAATCTCTATATAACAACAATGTGAAAATATGAAATTTGATTCTATAAAAGCTTTTTTTCGTTAAACATGGCAGATGTAAAAGAATAATATTTTATATGACAACTATTTATTCTTTGAAATGCAATAACGCTTGGCTTAAATGTATGGAAGGGGATGTATTCATGAAAACATCCAATATATTACTGGCTTTCAAGCTATTTTCCTCTGTAATTAAAAGCACTTAAAGAGTAAGGGGAGATGAATATGTACGACTCCTATGACTTAACGTATTAAATCTCATCCAGTGTATCAATTGATGAGTTATGTAGCCTCCATTCCAGCTGATATAGATCTAAGTAAAAACCGAAGAAAACTCTTTACGCCGACTGGTGAAATAACCTGTCAATAATAAATGAAAGAGGAGAGGTATTTCATATGGTTTGATAGATTGCCTTTTAAGCATGAAATAATCACCTTCAATTATCCTTTACTATCATATAAATGTTATGTTGTAACATATCCATTACATGTAGCAAAGTGTGTTTAATTATGAAAGTCTCTGCAAGTTCTCGCGTTAACACTTCAGCTACCAACCATTCAAGTATGAACCGAGTGCTAAGAACCCTCTTGCTTTTAGTTATTCTGTGGAGTGCGGTGCATTGGGCAGGACAGCTTTTATGATTCATTTAAAGAACTTAGTCATTGGATATGAAAAACAACCTTTAGTGAAAGAAATGAATGGTTGCTTTCAATCCGGAAGTTTAACTGCGGTCATGGGGCTCAATGGAACCGGGAAATCAACGTTATTGAGGACAATTGCTCAAGTACAAAAGCCTCTTGAGGGGTATATTCATTTTCCGGGCTTTAAAGAAATGACGATGTCTTGGCTCCCGCAATTGGCAGAAGTTGATCGCTCTTTTCCGATCCAAGTGATGGATGTTGTTTCAATGGGCTGCTGGCCTAAGCTAAGCCTGTTTAGGGCTCTCAAAGCAACTCACTATCATCGTGTTCATCTCGCAATGGAGCAGGTTGGAATTTTAGATTTAGCCAATAAGACGATTGATCAACTATCTGGTGGGCAATTTCAGCGCATGCTGTTTGCACGAATGTTGGTGGAAAATAGTGACGTTATGCTGATGGATGAGCCGTTTGTTGGGATAGATACTAAAACGAGAGATGTTTTACTGAATTTGATCATGGAGTTACATCAAGCCGGGAAAACAATTATTGCCGTGTTACACCAGACCGATATTGTTCATCGTTATTTTTCTGATCTTTTGTTACTGAAAGAAGAAGACGTTTTATGGGGAAAGACTGAAAAAATACTGCCTCATTTCCACGATTCGTTCCGGTGGGCTGAACCACATTTGATGGTAAATGAAAAAATAAAACTAAGCATTGTTGAGGCATGAGTATGACATTACATGTATGGGATGCTTTTGTTCAATTTGGCTTTATGCGCCGTTCATTAGTGGCTTGCCTATCACTATCATTAAGCTTGGCTCCTTTAGGCGTTTTTTTATTATTACGTAGAATGAGTCTTATTGGTGATGCACTGTCACATGCTGTACTGCAGGGTGTCGCCATTGGCTATTTATTCGCAGGTATGTCTTTGCTGGCAATGGGGTTAGGTGGTTTCATTGCGGGCCTTTGTATAGCACTTATTTCCAGTTGGATAAGCTCTGCAACAAAATTACATGAAGACTCAGCATTCGCAGGTTTATATCTAGGTTTATTGGCATTAGGGGTAACGCTTGTCTCATTACATAGTAATGGGGTGGATTTGTTGCATTTATTATTTGGTTCACTCCTCGCCGTCAATTCTAGTGCACTGATTTTTATCGGTATGATTAGTTCTGTCAGCCTACTCATTTTAGCTGTTTTTTAGCGAGCGATCGTATTTGAGTCTTTTAATTCCTCATTTTTAAAAGTGAGTTCAAGTCGATTCCCCATTCTTATTCATGTCTTATTTATGGCGTTGGTTGTGATGAGTCTTGTCGCCGGATTTCAAGTGTTAGGTACGTTAATGACAGTGGGACTCATGATGCTGCCTGCGATTTCAGCACGCTGTTGGACAAATAGCTTACCGAGAATGTTGTTCATTTCAGTTATTGTCGGAATTTTTAGCTCAATTTTAGGTTTAAGTTGGTCTTGGTACCAATCTATCTCTGCAGGCCCTGCGATTGTTCTCGTCGCAACTTTATTCTTTTTATTTTCAGTTTTTTTCGGTTCTCAATATGGAATCTTTTCTGTTTATAAAATGTTTATCCCCAACGCAATTAAGAAGGAAATATGATGAAAAGTTGGACTAAAGGTGTTGTTACATTACTGCTAATTTCAAGTCAGGCTGCTTTTGCTGGAACAGTCAAAACGGTGGCAAGTTTTTCGGTGTTAGCCGATATTGTTAAGCAAGTCGGTGGTGAACATGTGGAAGTCGCTTCATTAGTCGGCCCTGGTGGTGATCCCCATACATTTGAACCAACGCCTCAAGATAGCGTCTTACTCAAAGGTTCTGATGTGGTTTTTGTTAGTGGGCTAGGTTTAGAAGGTTGGATGGAACGATTAGTCCAAGCTTCTGGTTATCAAGGTAAAGTCATTGTTGCATCAGAGGGCATCTCCACGCGTAAAATGGATGAGGATGGAGAAATCATTACTGACCCTCATGCTTGGAATAGCGCTAAGAATGGTGAGCAATATGCACGAAATGTGATGGAGGCATTAATTGACGCTTCTCCGGAAGATGCGGATTATTTCCGTCAACATGGGCAGGCATACATTAATAAACTAGAGAAATTAAATCGCTGGGCTAAAAAGTCATTTGCTGGTATTCCACAAGAAAAGAGGAAAGTATTAACCAGTCATGATGCATTTGGTTACTTTGGTCAAGAATATGGGGTGGAATTTTTATCTCCAGTTGGTTTCTCAACAGAATCGGAAGCCAGTGCCAACCAAGTTGCTAAGCTTATTCAGCAGATTAAACAGCGAGGTATCCAAGCTTATTTTATTGAGAATCAAACTGACCCAAGATTGGTTGAACAAATAGCAAAAGCGACCGGCGCTAAAGCAGGTGGAGAACTGTATCCAGAATCGTTAACTGAATCGGATGGTGAAGCTGCAACCTACATTGATGCATTTACCCATAACGTTAATATCATGCTCGACAGTATGAAGTAAGTTAAGCGTTTTTCGTTCCTATAAAAATGGATCGCTGATGAGTCAGCGGCCCATTTTTATTGCGGCCAGTAAATCGGCCGCTACTCAAACTGT
The DNA here is from genome assembly GCF_002218025.2 of Vibrio casei. Taxonomy (NCBI): domain Bacteria; kingdom Pseudomonadati; phylum Pseudomonadota; class Gammaproteobacteria; order Vibrionales; family Vibrionaceae; genus Vibrio; species Vibrio casei. The sequence goes on from NZ_AP018680.1 coordinate 361,201, forward strand.
GTTTCCTACAGTAAGAAAATAAACACAATCGCTAACACACTGACTAATGCGGCAAATGCGTAACAAGCAATCTTGCCGATTAGACCTGTGTGGAATTTAAGATCGTGCATACCGTGGTGAACACGGTGCATGGCATGCCACATTGGCAGTGCAATAGAGGCGATTAAAAATAATGCACCGATAAAGCTACTAGCAAAAGTATGGGCTCTTAAGAAGTTAAACGTACCTAAATCAAATATACCGAACGGCATTAAGATACCAAGTACTAAAATAGTAACAGGCGTTATCATGGCGAACCATGTGCCACCTGCGCCAAATAAAGACCACCAAATTGGTTCGTCAGAACGTCTTGGGTTGGGATTAATCATGTCTATCTCCTAAACCAAAGCCAATACAAACAATGAGATCACAGTAACTGCGCCCCATTGTGCGGCAATAATTACTTTCGGACTCAGTAGTTTACCTTTCACGCGGATCGGCATTACTTGCGGCATCATGCTAAAAAAGGTAGCAGCGTGAAATAGGCTACCAGCAAGTGCAACGATGTTTATCGCAACTACGACAGGACTCTGCATAAAGTGTTGCCATTCTATCCATGCATGTGGGCCTTTCACCAAACTTGCAAGGCCACAAAGTAGAAACAATGTGAACAAGATAAGGGGTATAACGGTGGCTTCGCGAACCATGTAAAAGCGGTAGAACGGATGTTTGCTCCACCAAGCACGCTCCATAGTTCGTACATAAGGCTTACGTTTACTCATCCTAGATCTCCTCAGACTTAAACATAGAGATAACGAAATCCATTGAAGATTCCACTTTTCCTTGGTTGACAGCAGCAGCAGGGTCGACGTGCTTTGGACAAACTTTTGAACAAAATCCGACAAAAGTACAACCCCAAGCGCCGTTGTCACTATTGATTAGTTTCATGCGTTCGGCTTTACCGTGATCACGGTTGTCAAGGTTATAACGATGCGCAAGAGTTAAAGCCGCTGGGCCGATAAATTCAGGGTTTAAACCAAACTGAGGACAAGCTGCGTAACACAGTCCACAGTTGATGCAGTTGGCAAATTGCTTGTACTTTTCCATCTGCGCTGGCGTTTGCTTGTTGGTACCATCTTCAGGTTTACGATTATTACCGATGATGTAAGGTTTGATAGCTTCTAGACGCTCAATGAATGGCGTCATATCGACGATCAAATCTTTTTCAATGGGGAAGTTGGCTAAAGGTTCAATTGTGACGCCAGTTGGGTAGTCACGCATGAAACTTTTACACGCCAGCTTTGGCACATTATCGACCATGATGCCGCACGAACCACAAATTGCCATACGGCAAGACCAGCGGTAAGACAGGTTTTTATCCAAGTGATCTTTGATATAACCAATCGCATCTAAGATCGAGGTGGTGTCATCACAAGGCACCTCAAAGGTTTGTAAGTAGGGCGCGTCATCCACTTCTGGGTTGTAACGCGTCATGTGAACTTTTTGATTTCTTGTTTGAGTCGCAGACATGGCTATTTCTCCTGCGCTTGTTGTTCACCGGCTTCTTTGGCGGCAGCTTCTTCAGCTGCTGCGCCGTATAGCCTAGCTTTTGGTTGAGATTTTGTGATTTTTACAGGGCTATAATCGATAATGGGAGCCGCATCTTCTTGATAGAAAGAAAGCGTATGCTTCAAGAAGTTTTCATCATCACGAGTGGTGCAACCTTCGTCTAAGCGTTGGTGTGCTCCACGAGATTCGGTGCGGCGGATTGCCGATTGTGCCATTGCTTCTGCCACATCAAGGCCGTAGCCAATTTCAATCGCATATAAAAGGTCAGTGTTGAACACTTGTCCTTTATCTTGAATGCTGATTTTTTTGTAGCGAGCTTTCAGTTCAGTCAGTTTATCTATGGTGGCTTGCATTAAATCTTCTTGACGGTAAATACCACAACCGGCTTCCATTGAGTGGCCCATTTCAGTTCGAATGTCTGACCAACTTTCGTCGCCTTCCTGATTCATTAATGCATCAATACGTGCTTTAACTGCGTTAACTTGAGCATTAATATTCTCTTCATTCCAGCCTTTGAATTCTTTAGCGCGTTCGGCGGCATGTTCACCCGCTACGCGGCCAAAAACGACAAACTCAGCTAATGAATTTGAACCTAAACGGTTAGCACCATGTAAGCCTACGGACGCACATTCACCGACGGCGAATAAGCCTTTAATGCGAGTTTCACATTGGCCGTTGGTTTCAATACCGCCCATAGTGTAGTGAACCGTTGGGCGAATTGGGATTGGCTCTTTGGCAGGGTCAACGTTGACGTAAGCTTTGGCTAGTTCACAAATAAACGGTAGGCGTTCATTTAGATATTCTTCACCTAAATGACGTAAATCGAGCATTACTACATCACCAAGAGGGTGTTTGATGGTGTTGCCTTTTTGCTGTTCATGCCAGAAAGCTTGAGATACTTTGTCACGCGGGCCAAGCTCCATGTATTTGTTCTTAGGCTCGCCGACGGGAGTCTCAGGGCCCATGCCGTAATCTTGCAAGTAACGGTAACCATCTTTATTGACGATAATACCGCCTTCACCACGACAACCTTCGGTCATTAAAATGCCTGTGCCTGGTAAACCTGTTGGATGATATTGCACAAATTCCATGTCACGTAGCGGTGCGCCATGACGGTACGCCATTGCCATGCCATCGCCAGTCACAATACCGCCATTGGTGTTGGTGTGGTAAACACGGCCCGCGCCACCCGTAGCAAGTACCACTGATTTTGCTTTAATCGCAACTAACTCGCCTTCAGACATGTGGATCGCAACAATGCCTTGTGCTTCTTTTGCGTCGTCTTCGCCGTCGAGCCCTTCATTATTAACTAAGAGGTCAACCACGAAGTACTCATCAAAGCGTTTGATGTTTGGATATTTGATCGAAGTTTGGAAAAGGGTGTGCAGCATGTGGAAGCCAGTTTTATCGGCGGCAAACCAAGTACGTTCTATTTTCATACCACCAAAACGACGTACGTTCACATCGCCATTTTCTTTACGACTCCAAGGGCAACCCCATTGCTCCATTTGGATCATTTCGCGAGTAGAATTCGCAACGAAATATTCAACAACATCCTGTTCACATAGCCAGTCACCACCACCAACGGTATCGTTGAAGTGATTATCTAAGCTGTCTTCTTCCTTGATAACTGCCGCTGAACCGCCTTCGGCAGCAACCGTATGTGAACGCATTGGATACACTTTTGAAATTAGTGCTACTTCAAGTTCAGGGTTTGCTTCTGCTGCCGCAATTGCAGTACGTAAGCCAGCGCCGCCAGCTCCGATGACTGCGATATCTGTGGTTATGACTTTCACAGTTATCCTCCAGTATGTAGGTGTGCCGATAAAGTATTGATTTAATAAGCACGATTGGAAAAGGTTTTAGTTATAAATTTTTTTCTTCTCCAGTTTAAAGAACAATTTCTCTTAATAAATTGATCTAACCGATATTAAACGTCGATTTACTATCCTTTAGTGGTATTTGTTTTTATTGTGAAATGAAAAGATGTTTCTTTTACCGGTTTGGCTTTTACAATAAGAAGCAAATAACGTTCTATCATTTTAAGTACGGTAATAAACGAAGGATCAATATGAATAATTTTCATGCTAAAGGACTATGGTTAGGTTTATTGAGCTGCTTGATCGTGTCACCCACATACGCGGTAGAAGGCCATGATGCCTCTGATAACGCCCCCCCTTATTCAAAGCAAGGATAAGAATGAATCTCTGCAAGATGGAGAACGTGAAAAGGAAAAAAATAAACTAGCGGAAGACCCTACGAAAGTGGTTACACAGGTTGGAGCAAGTTATGGTGGGGATAAATTAAAGTTTTCAGGTTCGTTGAGTTTAGGCGCGGTCAATAAGATCAATGCGTCAGTAGATGCTGATGGAGAAGAGTGGCGCCTCGGTGGTTCTTGGTTATTTGATGTTGGTATTGTTAATGTCAACTTCGGTAAAAAAGAGTTTGATGATGGTTCGAGCCAAAATAACTACAGTATTGGTACTTTTATGCCACTGAGTTATTTTGGTTTTACACCATGGGGGACTCAGGTTTTTATCATGGGAGGGTATACCTACAATGATGGAGAGGTTGTTTGTTATAGCAATGAAGAATGTGGAACGGATAATGTTGATTTTAATGATTTAGCTGATGGGATTATGTATGTTCCTAATTCCAGCTCTTCAGGTTACTTAGGTACTTTTGCTTTAAAACCATTGACGGATAAATGGCGCTTATTAGGTGTTGCTGCGGGGTCATTGGGATCGAATGATTACCATGGTTATATATTTGCTTTAGGGACAGGATACAGTATTACCAAACGTCAATCTGTTGCTGCCTATGGTTTCGTGCAAGACAATAGTTACGGTCATGATGAGCAATTAGGTATCGTTTATAAATACCAGTTTAACTAATGGATTCATCTGCTATCGTTTTTAGCATATGAGCACAACATATATTAATGGAATAGCCTCGGTGATTTTGAGTATGCATCGGGGTTATTTTTTAGAACCGGTTCTTGGTTATCGTTATCACTTTCATTAAACTAGTTTTCTGATTTTTTATCTTCGAGTTTCTTATGCAGCAGTGGCAACCTTCAGCTTCAATTCCTCATCTCCAACAGCGAGCAAAGTTGATACAACAAATCCGTGCATTTTTTGCTAGTAGAAATGTGCTTGAAGTCGATACGCCAGCCATGAGCCATGCGACGGTGACCGATGTTCATCTGTATACCTTTAAAACTGAATTCATCGGTCCGGATTTCGCACATGGTCAACCCGTCTTTTTGATGACTAGCCCTGAATTTCACATGAAACGCTTGTTGGCTGCTGGTAGTGGTTGTATTTATCAAATCAATAAAGCCTTTCGTAATGAAGAAAATGGCCGTTATCACAACCCTGAATTTACGATGTTGGAATGGTATCGAGTCGGTTTTGATCACCATGATCTGATGACTGAAATGGATGCGTTACTGCAACAGATTTTATCGTGCCAACCATGCGAAAAGATGACCTACCAACAAGCATTCTTGCAAGTGTTACAAGTGTGTCCACTAGAAGGGAGTATGCAGCAGTTGAAGCAAGTGGCAACTACCCTTGGTTTAGCGGATATTGCAGAACCTGAACAAGACAGAGATACGTTGCTGCAATTGTTATTCAGTATTGGTATTGAGCCGTACATAGGGAAAAACGTGCCAGTAATGGTTTATGATTTTCCAGCCTCACAAGCTGCTTTAGCTAAAATTAACCAAAATGATGAGCGTGTTGCAGACCGATTTGAGGTTTATTTTAAAGGTATTGAGTTAGCCAATGGTTTTCATGAATTAGATGATGCTAAAGAGCAATTAGTTCGTTTTGAAAGCGATAATAAACAACGTGTCGAGATGGGGTTATTACCTCAGCCGATTGATCATCATTTGATTGCTGCGCTTGAAGCCGGTTTACCGCAATGTGCGGGGGTCGCATTGGGTATTGATCGCTTAATTATGCTCGCGATCGACTGTGATCATATTGATCAAGTGACCGCATTTGCCTTTCCTCGAGCATAGTTTATATATCCATAGATATGCATTAAATAGCGACCAATACGCCTGTTCCAGTAACCGCCAACAGTGCGCCGAGCCAAGCAAAAGGAGAAGGGCGTTTTTTTGTGTAGATCCAAAGCAAAGGTAAAATCATGATGGGTGTGGTGGCCGATAATAATGCCACCATGCCGACATTACCTTTTTGTAAGGCGTATAAAATCAATGTCATACCTACCGCCATCGCAAGAAAACCATTGACGGCGGTTACCCCTAGAATCTTCCAATTGATGGCTTGTAGTGGCTTGGCAATCTTCGCCCCTGACGCTCTTAGAGTAAGGTGAGCAATGAATGCGGTAATCATCCGAATGGCTGATGCGGCTACTGGATCAATCGACGTTTGCATGATGGGTTTGGCAATGATGCCACCCATGGCTTGGCACAAAGCGGCAAGTAGACCTAAGCAAATCGCAATATGTAACTTTCCTTGTACGGTTTCCCAGGTATGTTGATTGGCTTGTTTGCGGCCAAAAAAGATCGCGATGACCACACCAGAAAAAACTAGAATGGCTCCTAATAATTCAAGAGCACTTAGGGTTTCATGAAATAACCAATAGCCGAGTATTGCCGAAAAAACAGCATGACAAGAAAAAAGCAACCCTGCCATGCGAGGTCCCATGCGGTTCATACAAGCAAATAAAGCCGTATCACCGATGAAGATACCAATTAAGCCAGATAGAGCCATTGGGATAATATGGCTAGATTCTATCGTTGCCCAACCACCAATAAACCATGCCATGCTAGTCAGCATGATTGCCGTACACCCCATGCGCCAACGGCTATAAGCAAATGAGCCTAAATGCCGGGCAGGCACGACTGAAATTAAGCTGGAAATAGCCCATAAAGCGGCGGCGGCTAAAGCAAACCATTCATAGGACATTTATTTTTACTCTTTGAATACTAAGTAGGGGTTATTGCCATACAAAGTGAGGCGGTTGTGGGTAATATTCAATGGCTTGAGCGGGGCAGTCGCAAAAGACACCATCCACACCTATTTCGTTGAGCCATTGCCAGTCTTCAGGTTGATTGACGGTATAAACATAAACACTGAGCTCTAATTGTTTAGCGTGGCGTACATAGTCTTCATCGATGATGTCTAAATCTAAATTAATGCTGGTGGCCCCCAATGTTTTTGCAAATAAAGATTTATCTATGCCTTTGGAGGCCGATAGTGCGCCAATTAACCATTGGGGCTGTTCTTCTTTTAATTGCTTTAACCAGTCATGATTAAACGAAGAAACAATTAGCTGTTCTAGTTGAAAATGACAAACTTCTAAAGCGAAGTGTAAATGCTGGTACAGCAGGTCATGATTATTAATGCCTTTCAATTCGATGTTTAAGGCGCACTTTCCATCTATTTGTCTTAGTACTTCGATTAACGTTGGAATGGCTTCCGTTTTAGCGACTTTCACTTGTTTCAGTTTTTCAGCACTCAGCCAGCTTAGTTTGCCTATGTGATCCGTTGTGCGATTTAGCCACTTATCGTGGAATACCCAGAGTTGCCCATCATGTTCATGCACGTCTATTTCAATTGCTTTTGCACCCATGTCCATTGCGGCTTGGATGGCAACGAGCGTATTTTCTGGGTGGGTGGAGCGAGCGCCACGGTGAGCAATGATAAGCATAATAAACCACACTTTTAAGTCTTTGATAATCGATAGTAGTAGAAGTGAAGAGGGTTTGGCTAGTGAGATTTTCTAATGCGGAGTACAAATATTGTGGGATATAAAAAAGGATGGCAATCATAGATAGCCATCCTCCTAAATACACTCAATGTGAAAATTATTGCTCGCTTAATTGCGCGGAAGTTTTTGTTTTATCAGAGTGTAAAGTATCAGCTTTTAATTGGTGCGCATAAGGCGTCCTAAGTACGGTTACTTCACCCTCTTCCATACTTGAATCAAAGCGAATTTGGTTTTTAGCGAATAGATTAATAACCGTTGAGCCAAGTTTAAAACGGCCCATTTCTTCGCCTTTTTTGAGTCGAATGGCTTTTTCGCCTTTCGTGTCATAATTCCAACGGTGTACGGAAGAGCCTGTTGGCGGGGTAATGGTGCCGTCCCATACCACCTCAATACTGCCAACGATAGTGGCACCGACAAGCACTTGAGCCATTGGGCCAAATTCAGTATCGAAAATACACACCACACGTTCATTACGCGCAAAAAGATTTGGTACGTTCGCGGCGGTTAATGGGTTAACCGAGAAAAGATCGCCTGGCACATAAATCATTTGGCGAAGGATACCATCACATGGCATATGAACACGGTGATAATCGCGAGGTGAAAGATATAAGGTTGCAAATTCACCATCGATGAACTCATCCGCTAAGGCTTTATCGCCACCTAATAATTCTTTCGCTGAAAAATCATGTCCTTTTGCTTGAATTAAGCGACCATTTTCAATCGGACCAAACTGGCTGGTGCGAGCATCAGCAGGATGAACAATGACACTATTCCCTTCAGTAATAGGGCGTACGCCTTCTTTTAATTCACGAACAAAAAATTCGTTAAAGCTATTAAAGTAAGCAGGATCGGAATGAACAGCATCATCCATATTGACGTTATATTGCTTGATGAACCAGCGAATAAAGGCGGTCGTGAGGCTGCCCATTTTGGCTGAGGCCAATTTACCCATCAAACGAGTTAAACCATGTTGTGGGATCCAATATTGCAGAGTCACTTTCATTTTATCTATCACGTGAATATCCGTTTTTGTTGAACATTTCGCACAAAGCGACGAAAAGGGTCGCTGATTTTACTCAAAAGTGAATTCATTGTCAGCTTTTGAATGTGTATATCTAAAACCCTTGGATAGCTTATAAATCTTTCTTATTTTTAGAAAATTGTCGGTTAGCTTTGTTTTCGCCCATACTGTCGATGATGCGATGATAGTTTTCAAAGCGTACGCGAGGGATGTCACCTTTTTCGACGGCCTCACGGAGTAAGCAGCCAGGGTCATCATTATGTTTACAATCACGGAATTTACATCCTCCAAGGTAAGGACGAAATTCAATAAAAGCTTGGGTCACTTCATCGGCTTCTAGGTGCCATAAACCAAATTCGCGCACTCCAGGAGAGTCAATTAAATCACCGCCTTTAGGGAAATGATATAACCGCGCTGTCGTCGTTGTATGTTGACCTAAACCTGAGTTTTCAGAGACATCACCTTCCAATACTTTTACTTCAGGCATTAAGGCATTTACTAAACTGGATTTACCCACGCCAGATTGGCCAACGAAAATACTTAATCGATCTTTTAAAGCATCTTGCAGCTCCGATAAACCATCTTCAGTTTCTCGGCTTACAAACAAAACATCATAACCAATGGTTTTATAATGACTTAACGCTTGTTGATATTGCGCTTCTTCACCGGTAGGAATAAGGTCAGTTTTATTTAATACAATCAATGGTGCAATATGCAAGGTTTCAGCCGCAATCAGATAACGGTCGATAATGTTTAATGATAGCTCTGGCAAGACAGAAGAAACGATCACCATCTGGTTGACATTAGAAGCAACGGGTTTCACCCCATCGTAGTAATCTGGACGCACCAATACTGAGCTACGAGGTTCTACTGCTTCGACTACACCAGAAATACCGGCCATGGATTCAAGACCCGGCCGCCAAATTACACGATCACCAGATACCAAACTCTCGATGCCTCGGCGTAAATTACATCGTTGAATTTCACCGGTTTCTAAGTCTTCAATATCAGCATGTTGACCAAAGCGAGAAATGACTAAGCCTTTTTGCATGCCACCCAACATGTTTTCATCCCATTGGATTGAATCTTCTTGGGCTAAACGCTTTTTTTGATTGGTTCGAACTCGGCGAACTTGGCCTTTCGTGAGTTTTTGCTTTTTTGCCACAGGTTATATTTATTCCCTATTGGATATTCTAAATTCACACAGAGTGTGTTTTTCAATATAAGGGGAGTATGATACCTCTTTTCTGAATAAAAAAGGCAAAGATCTATGTCATTAAATGCGTCTTTCAATGACCAAAACCTTATTTGGGTTGATTTGGAAATGACAGGGCTTGATCCTGAAACCCATAAAATAATTGAAATAGCGTCGATTGTTACTGATAGTGAATTGAACATTCTGGCTGAAGGGCCTGTATTGGCCATTCATCAATCAGAAGAAGAACTTGCTAAGATGGATGATTGGTGTACCAACACTCATACCAATAGTGGCTTGGTGAAACGAGTACAAGACAGTACTATTACTGAAGATGATGCGGTGACTCAAACGATAGCTTTTCTTGAAAAGTGGGTGCCTAAAGGTCAATCACCGATTTGTGGTAACAGTATTGGGCAAGATCGTCGTTTCTTATACAAACACATGCCAACATTAGAAGAATATTTTCATTATCGTTATGTTGACGTGAGCACGATTAAAGAGCTAACTCGTCGCTGGCAACCAGAGTTACTGGATGGATTTTCAAAAACAGGCAGTCACCTAGCTTTGGATGATATTCGTGAATCGATTGCTGAACTAAAATATTATCGAGCTTCGGTGTTTAAAATTTAGCTCTTTTTCGGTTATAAGCGTTGTCGTGTTTCTTTTTCAATCAGTTGAAGCGTTATTTTGATTTTTTTTCAAACTAACACTTGCATCAAAAAAAAATGCTCTTATAATTCGCAGCCCTGAACAACGGAAGACGTTCAGGTTAATGAGTTCTAGAAATAACTAGGTTCATATGCTGCGACACTAGCTCAGCTGGTAGAGCGCAACCTTGCCAAGGTTGAGGTCACGAGTTCGAGCCTCGTGTGTCGCTCCAATTTCTTGTTTAATTGAGAGGTTGGAAAGGTAAAGTTATCATTGTACTTAACAATGACATCCGGACGCGGGATGGAGCAGTTTGGTAGCTCGTCGGGCTCATAACCCGAAGGTCGTAGGTTCAAATCCTGCTCCCGCAACCACATTAAAAGATGTTATGAACACGCTAGCTCATCGGGCCAGCACTTCATAAAATCGGCGAAGGACGTAGATTTAAACCTGCTTCTGGAACCACATTAAAATGAATGGCTAAATTTAGCGGTTTATTACGCGACACTAGCTCAGCTGGTAGAGCGCAACCTTGCCAAGGTTGAGGTCACGAGTTCGAGCCTCGTGTGTCGCTCCAATTTAGAATACGAAACATGAGTGCACTTATGGCAAAGTGCAACCTAGTCAAGGTTGAGGTCACGCCTAAACCTTGAAGATCGGGAGCCTCGTGTGTCGCTCCAATTTCTTGTTTAATTGAGAGGTTGGAAAGGTAAAGTTATCATTGTACTTAACAATGACATCCGGACGCGGGATGGAGCAGTTTGGTAGCTCGTCGGGCTCATAACCCGAAGGTCGTAGGTTCAAATCCTGCTCCCGCAACCACATTAAAAGATGTTATGAATAGGTTAGCTCGTCGGGCTCAGCACTTCATAAAATCGGCGAAGGACGTAGGTTTAAACCTGCTTCTGGAACCACATTAAAATAAATGGCTAAATTTAGCGGTTTATTACGCGACACTAGCTCAGCTGGTAGAGCGCAACCTTGCCAAGGTTGAGGTCACGAGTTCGAGCCTCGTGTGTCGCTCCAATTTCTTACTTAATCGAGAAGTTGGAAAGGTAAAGTTTTCATTGTACTTAACAATGACATCCGGACGCGGGATGGAGCAGTTTGGTAGCTCGTCGGGCTCATAACCCGAAGGTCGTAGGTTCAAATCCTGCTCCCGCAACCACATTAAAAGATGTTATGAATAGGTTAGCTCGTCGGGCTCAGCACTTCATAAAATCGGCGAAGGATGTAGGTTTAAATCCTACTTCTGGAACCAACATTAAAATAAATGGCTAAATTTAGTGGTTTATTACGCGACACTAGCTCAGCTGGTAGAGCGCAACCTTGCCAAGGTTGAGGTCACGAGTTCGAGCCTCGTGTGTCGCTCCAATTTCTTGTTTAATCGAGCAGTTGGAAAGGTAAAGTTTTCATTGTACTTAACAATGACATCCGGACGCGGGATGGAGCAGTTTGGTAGCTCGTCGGGCTCATAACCCGAAGGTCGTAGGTTCAAATCCTGCTCCCGCAACCACATTAAAAGATGTTATGAACACGCTAGCTCGTCGGGCTCAGCACTTCATAAAATCGGCGAAGGACGTAGGTTTAAAGCTGCTTCTGGAACCACATTAAAATAAATGGCTAAATTTAGCGGTTTATTACGCGACACTAGCTCAGCTGGTAGAGCGCAACCTTGCCAAGGTTGAGGTCACGAGTTCGAGCCTCGTGTGTCGCTCCAAATTAGAATACGAAACATGAGTGCACTTATGGCAAAGTGCAACCTAGTTAAGGTTGAAGTTACGCCTAAACTTTGTCTCTTTCTTAAAAGAGAATCGGGAATCTTGTGTAGCGATAAAAAATAAAAAACGATCTCATTGGAGATCGTTTTTTATTCTCTGCAATATATGATAAACCCTATGATTACGGTTAACTTAAAATCTAGGTGTGATGATTCTTAAAATATAAATTCAGTTTTGACTGGATTTCTGCTCTTTGAATACTAAGATTTATATCTTGAAGCATTATGTTGCTTCGAATCGATACTCTGCTAGTGATAACATTCCTTGTATATATACCGTCTACTGCATGATGGTTGTATATATTTCCAGGAAATAAACTATTTATCTACATATTTATCCACAGACTATATTTTGTGGATAAGTTGGTGTGTAAGTTGTTTTTTAGTTGTAGTAAAGCAGTACTTTGGATGGATCTATTCGTTTTTATATTATTTAAACAAAAGGTTTAATTTTATCTAAGGTATTGTTTTTACTTTGCTTTATTTTATTCCTGTATAAAAAAACAGGGGTATAAAAGGATCTTTATTTGATTTTTACTTGATCTTTATCATTTATTTTGAATGTGTTTAACTTTTTGTTACGCCCTGTCACATCGTTAATTTTGTCACTTTTTCCACATATCAATAATTTTTGGAGATTCATATCACTAAGCATCCCTTGGTAAGCCTTTTCCTATAATTCTAACTAAACGTTCTAGTTTAGTATTTCGTTCTAAATTTTTGTGTTTATTGCGTTGTTCTGATAAAGCCCAGTGTATATGTATATCAAGTACATTGGATATACCTAAGCGAGACTCAAGGACTTTTATAATGCTTTCTGAAAAAGGAGCATTGCCAAGCGCTACGGCAATATTTCGAAGCCACTGCTGATGCCCAATTCTGCGTATAGCAGAGCCTTCCATATTTTTTAAAAAATCAGGTTCATTCCACTGGAATAAAGATATTAAGCTAGCATCTTGAAAAATATCTTTACGATGAAATGCTTCTTGCGTTGTGACATCTGCTTCTCTATTCCATGGGCACACTAACTGGCAATCATCACAACCATATATTCTATTGCCCATCTTCGAGCGTAAGTTTTCAGGAATAATGCCATTAAACTCGATAGTCAGGTATGAGATGCATAAGCGGGCATCAATTACGCCTTCTTCGACAATCGCATTGGTTGGGCATGAGGTCATACAAGCTGTGCATTTCCCACATTGATTGGTTTGAGGCAGATCGATTGGCAGAGGGATATCAACTAAGAGCTCTCCTAAAAAAAACCATGATCCTGCTTCTTTATCTAAAATTAAAGAATGTTTACCAGCCCAGCCTAATCCAGCTTTTTGAGCTAACGGTCTTTCTAAGATAGGGGCGGAATCAACAAAAGGACGATAGCCTAATTGTCCAACTTCTTGCTCTATCTTCTGTCCTAATTTCTTTAATTGATTTCGGATTAATTTATGATAATCACGACCTAAGGAGTAGCGGCTAATGTAGGCTTGATTTGGATCAGAAAGGTTGGATGCAAATTGTGCTTCTGGAGGAAGGTAATCCATGCGAACACTGATTACTCTAATGGTACCTGGGTGCAGTTCTGCTGGACGAGCTCGCATCATGCCATGTCTCGCCATCCAATCCATTTCACCATGGTAGCCAGCATCAAGCCAACGTTGCAGTTGGGCTTCATGATCACTGAGATCAATATCGGTAATTCCAACTTTCTGAAACCCTAGCTCTTGTCCCCAGATTTTTATATTGTCAGCGAGTTCATTGTAGTTCATGTTGAATTGGCTATTTTAGGCATAAAGAATAGACTAAATTCTAGCATGAGTTAGGAGTATGCTTCGATTAGAATTGAATGATGATAGATAAATTTGAGGTGATTTGACGTCATTTATATATTATTTTGACACTTTATTTAGAATTTAGCGTCAATATGTAGAATAATAGGGCGTTTGAGATCTTGTCTCTTTAAAGTAAGTCAGTTTACTATCGTGATTTATCGCTTTTGATATTGAACGCGATAGGCACTTTATGCTAATCAACAATGTTTTTGTTATGGGTAACAACAATCTTATGAGTACAAAGCAAGCAATTTTAATCGATGAAATCGCCACTATTCACCTTGGCACTCAGCTTGCTAATCTATGCTCTCAGCAAACAACAATCTATCTTCATGGTGATTTAGGGGCAGGGAAGACAACATTCAGTCGTGGTTTTGTTCGCGCTCTGGGGCATGTCGGTAATGTTAAAAGCCCAACCTATACGTTAGTTGAACCTTATCAATTGGATAAGTGGCAGGTTTATCATTTTGATTTATATCGTCTGGCTGATCCTGAAGAATTAGAATACATGGGTATTCGTGATTATTTTACGGCTGATGCTATCTGTTTGGTTGAGTGGCCAGAAAAAGGAGTTGGGATGCTACCAGATCCCGATCTTGATATTGAGCTACGCTATTTAGAAACACAAAGACAAGTATTGATCACTGCAAATAGTGAATATGGACAAGCGTTATTAAATAAATTGGAGTTGTGTTGAAATATTTTCATTTGAGAGCAGTGTATTTGTTCATAACTTTATTGTTAGGGATGTCATTTCAAGTTTCCGCGAATACATTGAATAGTATTCGTGTATGGCCCTCGCCCCATGACACTCGTGTTGTTATGGATATGGGCACAGAACCAACTTTTAGCTATTTTACCTTATCGAGCCCTGACCGTATTGTGGTTGATATCAAAAATACTACGCTAAAAACATCGCTACCAATTAAGGTGACAGACAGTAAAGTATTAACCAAAATTCGCCAAAGTAGTGCTCCAGAAACCGGGACTTATCGCCTGGTCTTTGAATTGAAAAAATCAGTGAAACCAGAAGTATTTAAATTACCACCAACAGCTGATGGACAATATGGTCACCGTTTGGTTGTGGATTTTTCACATGACGATTCAGGCTCTATTGATCATTCTAGTCTGGTTAATGTTTCTGCCCCTGCTGTGACTAAGCCGCTCTCAACAGTCAATTCTCGAGTGCCAACAAAGATTGTTGTCGCCATTGATCCAGGTCATGGTGGTGAGGACCCTGGGTCAATTGGTCCTACTCGTAAATATGAAAAACACATTACTTTAGCTGTTGCCAAAAAAGTGGTAGCTAAGCTTAATGCGACATCAAACATTCATGCGGTATTAACTCGTACCGGCGATTATTATGTTAATTTGAATAAACGTTCCGAAATTGCTCGTAAAAATAAAGCATTATTATTGGTCTCTATTCATGCTGACAGTTACACCACTTCAGGGCCTCGAGGAGCATCGGTATTTGTATTAAGTACTCGACGTGCCAACACTGAAATTGGACGCTGGGTTGTAAAAAAAGAAGAGCAATCTGAATTGCTTGGCGGTGGTGGAATCTTATTATCGAAAAATAGTAATGATAGAAACGTGAGTCAGACGGTATTGGATTTACAATTTAGTCATTCTCAAACGGAAGGCAATAAACTGGCCTTACATGTGATTAAGGAATTAAAGCAGATCACTCGTATGCATACTTCAAAACCAGTATATGCGAGCTTGGCAGTATTAAAATCTCCTGATATACCATCCATTTTGGTTGAAACGGGCTTTATTTCTAACCCCGCGGAAGAAAAGCTACTGGTTCAGAATTACCATCAAGATAAGTTAGCCGGTGCGATTTCGAATGCGGTTAAACAATATTTTAAAGAGAACCCTCCGGAAGGCATGATTGTGGTGAGCCACCCGTCGGGAGCCACTCATAAAGTAAGAAGCGGTGAATCGCTATCGGTTATTGCACAAAATTATGGCACAACAACCGCGAATTTAATTAAGTGGAATAATTTGAAGAGCACTAGTTTAGCGGTTGGACAAGAGCTGAAAGTGGCTTCGCCTGCAGTGGTTAAATCAAATACAGTAGAGTCAACACCTACTGCATTATCGTATAATTCCAATGTCGTCACTTATGTTGTTAAACGGGGCGATTATTTGGGTAAAATTGCAGAGCAATATTCAGTATCGGTAAGCAGTATTAAAACTCAAAATAACTTACGTTCAAACACATTAAAGTTAGGGCAAACATTGAGCATTACCGTTAAAAGCCCTGTTAAAGCGACAACTTATAAAGTAAGGCGTGGTGACTTTTTAGGTAAAATAGCCGATAAATATGGCGTAAGTGTTTCTGAATTACGCAAGGTGAATAACTTACGTTCAGACAGTTTGGCGGTTGGACAAAAGCTGACAATACCACAATCATAATTCACTCTTAATGGTGTAATAGCGTTATGGCAATTAAAATTTTACCGGCTCGACTGGCGAACCAAATTGCCGCTGGTGAAGTGGTGGAACGCCCTGCATCAGTTGTTAAAGAGTTAGTTGAAAATAGCATTGATTCAGGGGCAACTCGTATTGATGTTGATATTGAAAAAGGTGGCAGTAAATTAATCCGGGTTAGAGATAATGGATCGGGTATTGAAAAGGATGAGCTCAGCTTAGCTTTGAGCCGCCATGCTACATCTAAAATCCATAGTTTAGATGACCTTGAAGCCATTCTTAGTTTAGGCTTTCGTGGTGAAGCACTGGCCAGTATTAGTTCTGTATCACGTTTAACATTAACTTCTCGTACCGCCACTCAATCTGAAGCTTGGTCAGCTTATGCGGAAGGTCGTGATATGGCGGTTCAATTAACGCCTGCGGCCCATCCTGTCGGAACGACGGTTGAAGTGGTCGATCTCTTCTTTAATACCCCGGCACGCCGAAAATTTCTTAGAACGGAAAAAACCGAATTTACTCATATTGATGAATTGCTCAAGCGTATCGCTTTAAGCTGTTTCTCGATTTCAATAACACTACGCCACAATGGTAATGTGATTCGGCAGTACCGTGCAGCGAAAACAGATATTCAGATTGAAAAGCGAGTGTCCGCGGTATGCGGATCTCGCTTTATGGATCATGCTGTTGCGATCACACTTGATCATGATGAGCTTAAATTAAAAGGGTGGATAACCACACCTGATGGCGCACGCAGTCAAAGTGACTTACAGTATTGCTATGTAAATGGCCGTATGATGCGTGATAAGTTGATCAATCATGCTATTCGCCAAAGTTATGAGTCTGCATTAAGACCAGAGCAATTCGCCACTTATGTACTCTTTATTGATATTGATCCTCACCAAGTTGATGTGAATGTACATCCTGCAAAACATGAAGTTCGGTTTCATCAGTCGCGTTTAGTCCACGACTTTATCTACCAAGCATTGAGTGATGCACTGACACAAAGCATTGAGCTTGTGAAGCCATCTATTGCCAAATCGGCTTATGCGACACCATCGCATTTTAATGCTCAAGGCGATGATTATTCAGTGCAAGAGCCTGCTGTATCGTCTTTCTTAACTAAAAAACCAACCGATTTAAATCAATGGATTAGTGACGATGTTTTGATAAATAGTGACAGCGTAAAACCAAAGAGAAATCATCACCCTAACATGGCTTCTTCGAGCATTCAGCGAAAACAAACGGAGGCTTATCGAGCATTATTCGAGCCTGTTTTCCAAACACCTTGTATGGATGATAGTGGTGTTGCAGTCGATAGCTCGGATACAACAGAGTTAATCAAGCCGGGATTGCAAGGCAGTGATTCATTAACAAGTAAAGTCTTCAGAAATGAAGCGAGTAAAGTCGGAACCACGTTATTTCAAGTCACTGAATTAGGCAAAGCATTAACGATTTTAGAAGGGCAATACTTATTGATGCAAAATGGGCATGGTTGTTTATTGGTGGACTTAAATAAAGCGGCCAAACTTAGGGTTGAAGGACAATTAAGGCTAGCCGATAATCAAGCTTTGAAATCACAGCCATTATTAATTCCATTAAGCCTTCCAATGACTTTAGATGACATGGCGATTGTTGCGATAAACCATCAGGTATTCTCTCAGCTTGGACTTGATTTAAAAGCGAAAGGAAAAAACACTATCATGGTGATGGGGGTGCCTCAGCCACTACGTCAACAGAACCTACAACAGTTAATTCCTCAATTATTCGATTATTTGAAATCTCAATCCACAATTAATATGGGGTTGATTACCCAGTGGATAACGAGCAAGATTGTTGAGAATAAATCGCAATATACTTTTTCTGAAGCGATTCAAATTGTGTCAGATCTTGAGCATATTTGGGGCAAGGAGCTGCCTTTCAACCACTATAATTGGATTCAACCTGTAGATTTTTCTGCACCTATTTCGGCATTGCTATCATGACTCAATCATCATTACCTCTTGCTCTTTTTCTTATGGGGCCTACCGCCTCAGGAAAAACGGAACTTGCTATCCGCCTAAGAGAAAAGTTTCCAGTGGAAATCATCAGTGTAGACTCCGCTTTGATTTATAAAGGAATGAATATTGGAACGGCTAAGCCAAGTGCGGAGGAGCTGGCGCTTGCCCCACATCGGTTAATTGATATTTTAGAACCGAATCAGTCGTACTCCGCTGCGGATTTTCGTAAAGATGCATTACGTGAAATGGCAGATATAGTAGCGCAAGGCAAGATCCCATTGTTAGTGGGAGGCACCATGTTGTATTACAAATCGTTACTTGATGGTTTATCACCGTTGCCTGCAGCAGATGCACATATTCGTCAGCAAATTGAACAAGAAGCAAAAGATAAAGGCTGGGAGGCTTTACATAAGGAACTTGCCGAGGTCGATCCTGTCTCAGCTAAGAGGATTCACCCCAATGATCCTCAGCGTTTGTCACGTGCCTTGGAAGTTTTTCGTATTTCAGGCAAAAGCTTAACGGAATTGACTGAACAAAAAGGAGAAGCTATTCCTTATCGAGTAAAGCAATTTGCTGTGATGCCAAAAGAAAGAGCTGAGCTACACCGTCGGATCGAACTGCGTTTTGATAAAATGCTCGAAGCGGGTTTTGAGCAAGAAGTGAAAGATTTACATCAACGAGATGATCTTCACCTTGATCTACCTGCCATTCGTTGTGTAGGGTATCGTCAGATGTGGGAATATTTAGATGGTACTGGCACACTCGAGGATGCGATTTTCCGAGGAGTATGTGCTACTCGTCAATTAGCGAAAAGGCAAGTTACTTGGCTACGCAGTTGGGATGAGTTGACATGGCTTGATAGTGAAGATATTGATGCTTCTTTAGCACTTTTATCTGAGGCTATTGATGTTTGATAATAGAGTAAACCTAGCTTTTATGAACCAGTTCAAAAACTTGTACACTTAATCTTTAGTAAATATTGATGGAGACGAGCATCTTGAACTGGTTTAGGTATATACTATGAATGCGTGATAAAAGGTTATGTCAGAGCCATGTTTTCAAGGTAGAAACCCTGATGTAACAATAATCTTCAGCAGTCGAATGATTTCATTCGTTAATGCGGAATTTTTAGGGATAATTCTAAAAATATTAGCACTGCGTTTTTGTGTAAGTACTTTTGATTTTCTACGGTAAGTACCTTCTGGCAACAAAGTAGAGAGACAAAGTTAGCTAAAAATAAAACAACAAACAAAATAAGGAATATAAAATGGCTAAGGGGCAATCTTTACAAGACCCGTTCTTAAATGCGTTACGCCGTGAGCGCATTCCCGTTTCGATTTATCTTGTCAATGGTATTAAATTACAAGGTCAGATTGAATCGTTTGATCAGTTCGTGATCTTATTAAAAAACACTGTAAATCAAATGGTGTATAAGCATGCCATTTCTACGGTTGTACCTGCTCGTGCAGTGAGTCATCATACTGCGGAATCACGCCCTCAAGGCGAGCGTACAGAACGTCCTCAACAAGAGAATACTGAAGATTAATAATTATTTGTTAATGCAGAATCATCAACAATCATTAAGGAGCAAACTGCTTGTTTGACCGTTATGAAGCCGGTGAGCAGGCTGTACTTGTTCACGTCAACTTCACACAAGAAGGTGAGTGGGAAGACCTCAGCGAATTCGAAATGCTGGTGTCTTCTGCTGGCGTCACATCGCTACAAGTTGTAACAGGCAGCCGCCAATCTCCGCACACGAAATACTATGTAGGGACAGGTAAAGCTCAAGAAATTGCAGACACAGTAAAAGCGCTAGGGGCTGAGATTGTGATTTTTAATCACGCTTTGTCACCTGCACAAGAGCGAAATTTAGAATATTTATGTCAGTGTCGAGTTCTTGACCGTACCGGTCTTATTTTAGATATATTTGCTCAACGAGCGAGAACGCACGAAGGTAAATTGCAAGTTGAACTGGCGCAGTTACGCCATTTATCAACCCGCTTGATTCGTGGTTGGACTCACTTAGAGCGTCAAAAAGGTGGTATTGGTTTACGTGGACCGGGTGAAACCCAGTTGGAAACGGATAGACGTTTATTGCGTGAACGAATTAAAGCCATTTTGCGTCGCTTAGCAAAAGTTGCTAAGCAGCGAGAGCAAGGCCGTAAAGCAAGGCAAAGAGCGGAAATTCCGACCATTTCTCTTGTGGGTTATACCAATGCGGGAAAATCAACCTTATTTAACTGCATCACGGATGCTGGTGTTTATGCTGCCGATCAGTTATTCGCAACGCTTGATCCTACTTTAAGAAAGATAGAGCTCGATGATGTCGGAACATCAATCCTAGCCGATACCGTAGGATTTATTCGTCATTTACCTCATGATCTGGTCGCTGCATTTAAAGCAACATTGCAAGAAACGCAAGAAGCTGACATTTTGTTACATGTTGTGGATGCAAGTGATGACCGTTTTCGTGAGAATATCCATGCGGTAAATGAAGTGCTTGAAGAGATTGATGCCCATGAAGTTCCATCACTTTTGGTGATGAACAAGATTGATAGTATGGATGGTCAGAAACCGAGAATAGAACGAGATGATGAAGGTATCCCTCGTTTAGTCTGGGTTTCAGCAATGGAAGGACTAGGCATTGATCTACTTTTCACTGCGTTAACTGAGCGCTTAGCAAGCCAAATAGTTCAATATCAGTTGTGTATACCTCCTATGCATCAAGGTCGAATTCGGAGTGTTTTTTTTCAAATGAATGTTATTCAAGCGGAAAAATATGACGATGAAGGTAATTTATTGATCGATATTCGAATGCAACAAGTTGATTGGTTAAGATTAGAGAAAAGAGAAGGGGCAGTTTTGAGTGACTTTATCGTCACAAACATGGCTGCTACAGTATAACGTCATATCTATACGATGGAGCTTTCTAATGGCGTGGAATGAGCCAGGAAATAACAACGACAATAACGGCCGCGACAATGACCCTTGGGGTAAGAACAAAAATCGCGGCGGTCGTGAACAAGGTCCACCTGATTTGGATGAAGTTTTTAATAAACTTAGCCAAAAGTTAGGCGGGAAATTTGGGAAAAAAGGAAATGGCAGCCCTATCTTCGGTGGTGGCAGTGCAATGGGCTTTGGCGTTATTGTTGTCATTGCGATTTTGATTTGGGTATTCTCAGGATTCTATACCATTGGCGAAGCTGAACGAGGTGTTGTACTTCGTTTGGGTAAATATGAGCGCATGGTTGATCCTGGTCTTAACTGGCGTCCGCGTTTTGTGGATGAAGTGACCTCTGTTAACGTTCAAGCAATTCGTTCATTGCGTGCATCAGGTCTGATGCTGACAAAAGATGAAAATGTCGTTACGGTTGAAATGGGTGTCCAGTATCGAGTATCCGATCCTTATAAATACCTATACCAAGTAACAAACGCGGATGATAGCTTACGTCAAGCAACTGACTCGGCGCTTCGTGCGGTGATTGGTGATTCATTGATGGACAGTATTTTGACGAGTGGTCGTCAAGAAATTCGTCAAGAAACGGAAAAAACATTGAACCAAATTATTGATAAATACGATATGGGTTTGACCGTTATTGATGTGAACTTCCAGTCTTCACGCCCACCAGAGCAAGTAAAAGATGCCTTTGATGATGCGATTGCAGCACGAGAAGATGAAGAACGTTTTATCCGTGAAGCAGAAGCTTACAAGAATGAAATCTTACCGAAAGCCACGGGCCGTGCAGAGCGTTTGAAAAAAGAAGCTCAAGGTTATACAGAACGTACGGTTAATGAAGCGATTGGTCAGGTTGCACAGTTCGAGAAATTGCTTCCAGAGTATCAAGCAGCCCCGGGTGTGACTCGTGATCGTTTGTATTTAGATGCAATGGAAAAGATTTATTCTCATAGTTCGAAAGTGTTAATTGATTCGGAATCATCGGGCAATATGCTTTATTTGCCAATTGATAAGTTGATATCTCAGTCTCAAGCGCAGTCTACGAAGGCTCGTTCAGGTGACAAATCATCTTCAGAGTATGATGGTA
Source organism: Vibrio casei (assembly GCF_002218025.2). NCBI lineage: Bacteria > Pseudomonadati > Pseudomonadota > Gammaproteobacteria > Vibrionales > Vibrionaceae > Vibrio > Vibrio casei. The sequence goes on from NZ_AP018680.1 coordinate 383,449, forward strand.
TTGAGCTTGAATCATCAAAAAATGGTGATGAGGCGAATCAAACAGATAGCACCAACTCAACACGTAAAGGGAGATTCTAAGCATGCGTAAGTTAATTATCCCTTTAGTGGCCATTTTAATTGTTGTAACTTTGATGTCGGTATTCGTTATTCCTGAAGGGGAGCGCGGTATTGTTATCCGTTTTGGTCGAGTATTGAAAGATACTAATGAAGTATCAAAAATTTACCCACCAGGGCTACATATTAAAATGCCTTTCTTTGATAGTGTGAAAACATTAGATGCTCGTATTCAAACTATGGATGGTCGTTCTGATCGTTTTGTGACCTCAGAGAAAAAAGACGTGATCATTGATACCTATGTAAAATGGAAAATCAGTGATTTCGGCCAATACTACCTTGCAACTGGCGGTGGTAATAGCCTGACGGCAGAAACCTTACTAGAACGTAAAGTGACCGATGTTCTTCGTTCTGAAATTGGTTCTCGCGAGATCAAGGAAATAGTATCAGGGCCTCGTAGTGATATTGTTGCTGTTGATACAATTCAAGATACTGATGCTATTCCTGTTTCAGCGAAAGAAGCGTTAGAAGTCGATGGTGAGCGTGATCAGATCATGGAAAATGTTCTTGATAATACTCGTGATAGTGCAATGAAAGACTTAGGTGTTGAAGTGGTGGACTTCCGTATGAAGAAAATCAACTTACCTGATGAAATTAGTGAATCTATCTATCGTCGTATGCGCGCTGAACGTGAATCTGTGGCTCGTAAGCACCGCTCTCAAGGCCGTGAAAAAGCTGAAGTTATTCGTGCACAGGCAGAACTTGAAGTGGCAACTGTAATCGCAGAAGCAGACAAAACAGCACGAGTTACTCGTGGTGATGCCGATGCTAAAGCCGCGGCTATTTACTCTAAAGCTTATAAACAAGAACCTGAGTTTTATAGCTTCTTACGTTCTTTGAAAGCATATGAGAAATCCTTTAGTAATAAGAGTGATTTGTTAGTGCTAGATCCAAATAGTGACTTCTTCAAATATATGAATGATAGTCGTGGGAAAAAGCCAACAAATTGATTCATTAGTGAATGAACGCTTTTAGAAAGGTCCTATTATGGGCCTTTCTTTTTATCTAGCGTTTTCCTATTAATGTATTTGGAGAGTGATCATTGTGACATCGTTAATTATCGCGGTAGGTTTATTGCTTATTTTTGAAGGAATGGGGCCAGCTCTGTTTCCCAAAGCATGGCGTAATATGATTGTCCAAATAGGGCAACAACCGGATTCACAATTAAAAAAAATGGGCAGGGGGTTGATTATTGTTGGAGCGATATTGGTTTTTATCTCACTTAATTAATCTAACAATGCGCTGTTGTTAGATAATGAAATTTGCCTAGTAATATCAATCACGGTAATTAACTGGTCAGAAGTTTTGTAGAAAAAAACGTTGAGAACAAGGAGAAAATTTTTGTTAAGTGGTTATTCTACAAACAAAATTTTTAACGACGTCATCGAGGTTTTTAACAAGCAAGAATGAATCAGGTAATTAGTACGATTGGTATAAATATAATCTGCATAAGAATTCATCCAGAAAATGGCTGCAACAAGGTTAAAGGGTATGCTAGAATCCTTTTTTAACTAGCAAGCAGACTTAGAAAAATGGGAAATAACGTTGTCGTTCTGGGCACCCAATGGGGTGACGAAGGTAAAGGTAAAATAGTTGACCTTTTAACTGAAGATGCAAAATATGTGGTTCGCTATCAAGGTGGCCACAATGCAGGTCACACTCTAGTCATTGATGGTGAAAAAACCGTTCTTCACCTAATTCCATCAGGTATTCTACGTGATAATGTAAAATGCATTATCGGTAATGGCGTAGTACTTTCACCTGACGCTTTATTAAAAGAAATGAAACCGCTTGAAGAGCGTGGCATTCCAGTTCGTGAACGCCTGTACATTTCTGAAGCTTGTCCTCTCATTCTTCCTTATCATATTGCTTTAGACCAAGCCCGTGAACTCGCTCGTGGTAAAAAAGCAATTGGTACAACGGGTCGTGGTATCGGCCCAGCTTATGAAGATAAAGTCTCTCGCCGTGGTTTACGTGTGGGTGATTTATTCGACATGGAATCTTTTGCACAAAAGCTGAAAGAAGTAATGGAATACCATAACTTCCAACTAGTGAACTACTACAAAGTAGAAGAAGTAAACTACGAAGAAGTGCTTGAGCAAGCTAAAGGCTACGCTGATCTACTGACTTCATTAGTCATTGATGTAACGGATGAGCTTGATGCTGCACGTCAACGTGGTGATAAGATCATGTTTGAAGGTGCGCAAGGTACCTTACTTGATATAGACCATGGTACTTACCCTTATGTAACGTCTTCAAACACGACTGCTGGTGGTGTTGCTGCTGGTTCTGGTTTTGGTCCTCGCCATATTGGTTATATTCTTGGTATCGCAAAAGCTTATTGTACTCGTGTTGGTTCAGGTCCATTTCCGACTGAGTTATACGATGGCTTAGAGAAGCAAGACCCAATTGGTAAGCACTTAGGTACTGTTGGCCATGAATTCGGTGCGACAACTGGTCGTTTACGTCGTACTGGTTGGTTTGATGCTGTCGCTATGCGCCGCGCAATTCAAATTAACTCTCTATCTGGTTTTTGTTTAACTAAGCTTGATGTACTTGATGGCTTAGAAGAATTGAAAATCTGTACCGGTTATCAAATGGATGATGGTACGGTTGCTGAAGTTTCTCCAATGGCGGCGGATCAGTTCGAGAAAGCGACACCAATTTACGAAACCATGCCAGGTTGGTCTGAAAATACTTTCGGTGCTAAGTCAGTTGATGCGCTTCCAAAAGCCGCTCTTGATTACATCAAACGTATTGAAGAATTAACGGGTGTACCGGTTGATATTATTTCAACAGGTCCAGATCGTAATGAAACTATCATTAAGGTTCACCCATTTAACGCTTAATCAGCGGTTAAATTGATAGTTAAAAAAGCCGACATAATTGTCGGCTTTTTTGTGTTTGTTATCGCCTTATTCTATAAAACTTTATGGGGACCAAAGCATTCGTAATGGATGTTCTCTTCAGGCACTTTTAATGTTACGAGTTGTTTAGCAACATATTGCATGAAAACGACTGGTCCACATAAGTAGAAATCAGTTTCTTGCCAATTAAGCTCATTTTGAATTTGTGATAAATCCATTAAACCATTGAAATCAGCTTCCCCATCTTTATACCAAGAGTATTGGTTGAGATGAGTGATTGAATCGGTCAGTTCATTCAAACGAGCTTTAAAACCATGGCGCTCACTATTATCAGTAGCATGCAACCAGTGGATAGGCGCTTGATGAGTTTCTTTAATGCTTTCAAGCATAGAGAGCATAGGCGTTAAACCTACTCCCGCTGAAATGAAAGCAATTGGAGTATTAGACTCCGTGGTTATAAAGAAATCGCCAGCTGGAGCAGCTAACTGAACACTATCACCAAGATTTACATGTGTATGTAAGTAATTCGATGCGATACCTTTATCTTCACGTTTTACTGAAATTCGGTAAGTATTTCCATTTGGTGCATCTGATAAGCTGTACTGGCGAATTTCTTGGAATTCAAGTTTGTCTGAATTTAAGTACACACCAATGTATTGTCCTGGTCGATAACCGATAACTGGTTGTCCATCAACAGGTGTAAGAACAAAACTAGTGATCACATTGCTCTCTTGTGTTTTCTCGATCACTTTAAATTCACGAGTACCACGCCATCCACCAATTTCTTGTTCTTTTTGTTGATAAATTTCTTCTTCGCGATTAATAAAGATATGTGCCAGCAATCCATAAGCTTCGGCCCAAGCATCTAATACCGCTTGCCCTGGATTCATTAACTCATCAATAGTGGCCAGCAAGTGGGTGCCTACAATTTGGTATTGATCGGCTGTGATATTAAAGCTTGTGTGTTTCTGGGCAATTTTTTCTACAACAGGCAATAATACTTCAATATTATCGATATTTGATGCGTAGCCATAAACAGCATTAAATAATGCTTCTCTTTGGCTACCAGTTTCTTGGTGAGTGATGTTAAAAACATCTTTCAGTTCAGGATGATGTTTAAACATACGCTCATAGAAATGGGCGGTCAGAGATGGCCCTGCTTCTGCAATTAGTGGAGCGGTCGATTTCACGATATCAATAGTAGATTGGCTAAGCATAATGAATACCTTTTTAAAGTTGCATTTTTAATGTATGTTTTAAGTTATATCTAAAATGTATCTTTTAAGCAACGTAATATTTATACTTGTCTAGCACATTTTAGGAGAAATAATGCAGCTCACTTCATTTACAGATTACGGATTACGTTCACTGATTTTTTTGGCTGCATTACCTGCTGGGGAGCGAACCAGTATTCAGGCGGTGAGTGATCGTTTTCGAATTCCTAAAAATCATCTCATTAAAATCATCAATAAACTGGCTCAGCTCGGTTATATTACGGCTGTGCGAGGAAAGAATGGTGGGATTAGCTTAGGGATGCCTGCTGAAAACATTGTTATTGGTGCGGTCGTTCGTGACTTAGAGCCATTGAAAATCGTAAATTGTTCGGAAAGTGCTTGCCATATTACCTCTGCTTGTCGTTTGAAAATTCAACTCTCTAAAGCCAAAGAGGCATTTTTGCAGCAGCTTGATGAGTGTACAATTAAAGATTTATTGGCTAATAATGATGAGCTTTTATTACTTTTAACACCCGTTTAACTGTTGTTTTGTCATCTTTTTACGCTTTAATTTATTTGGTGATCTAAACGATTTCTGTAGGTTAGCGTCGCACTCAGATATACTCTTAATTACACTTTGCGCATATAAGCAGGTTTGTCATGTCCGAAAATACTCATATTGATCCATTCGCAGATCGAGAATCACAAAATTACGAAAATCCAATTCCAAGCCGTGAGTTCATTCTTGAATTTTTAAAGGCGGCTAATGTACCAATGAATCGTAATGATTTGTTTGAAGCTCTTAATCTAAAAGGCGAAGATGAATACGAAGGTTTACGCCGCCGTTTGCGTGCGATGGAGCGAGATGGTGAGCTGATCTTTACCCGTCGTCAATGCTATGCCTTACCTGAAAAAATTGATTTAATTAAAGGTACGGTTATCGGCCATCGTGATGGTTTTGGTTGGGTTCGTCCTGAAGGTAGTGTTGGTAAAGATAATGATGTTTTACTGCCTCATCACCAAATGCGTACAGTTATTCACGGTGACTATGTGTTGGTTCAGCCAAATGGCGAAGATAAGCGTGGCAGAAAAGAAGGCCGCTTAGTTCGAATACTTGAAGCGCGCAAAACCAACCTAGTAGGACGATTCTTTTTAGAAGATGGTCATGCTTTTGTTGTGCCTGATGATTCTCGTATTAGCCAAGATATTTTAATTCCTGATGAGTTCCGAGAAGGTGCTCGTATGGGGAATGTTGTAGTCGTTGAATTGACCTCTCGCGCGACGCGTTCTCGTGGCATGATGGGAAAAATCGTTGAAGTTCTTGGTGAGAATATGGCGCCGGGGATGGAAATTCAAATCGCGATCCATACACACCAAATTCCAGATCAATGGCCAGTTGCCGTTGAAACGCAGGTTGAGCACCTCGGTGAAGAAGTACCAGAAGAAGCCAAAGAAGGCCGAGTGGATTTACGTGATTTACCACTGGTCACTATTGATGGTGAAGATGCCCGTGATTTTGATGATGCGGTTTACTGCCAAGCGAAAAAAGGTGGTGGTTGGCGTTTATGGGTAGCCATTGCCGATGTGAGTTATTATGTTCGCCCGAATACCGCGCTAGATAAAGAAGCGATTAACCGTGGTAACTCGGTGTACTTCCCATCGCAAGTAGTACCGATGTTGCCTGAAGTGTTATCGAATGGCCTGTGTTCTTTAAACCCTCAAGTGGATCGCTTGTGTATGGTGTGTGAGATGACAATTTCAGCATCGGGTAAGTTATCAAGTTATAAGCATTATGAAGCCGTAATGAACTCTCACGCTCGACTGACCTATAACAAAGTGAGTGATATTTTAGAGGGTAATGAAGAATTACGTGAACGTTATCATGCTCTAGTGCCCGATTTACAAGAGCTGCATAATATGTATCAAGTTCTTAAGGTGGCACGAGAAAATCGAGGTGCGATTGAATTTGAGAGTACAGAAACGAAATTTATCTTTAATGAGCTTCGTAAAATAGAACGCATTGAACCCGTTGTTCGAAACGATGCACATAAAATTATTGAAGAGTGTATGATTCTTGCCAATATTGCATCAGCTTCTTTTGTCGAAAAAGCTAAAGAACCTGCTTTGTATCGTGTGCATGATACCCCTGGGGAAGAACGTTTAACGGGATTTCGAGATTTTCTCGGTGAGTTGGGGTTAAATTTGACTGGCGGTTTTACGCCAACGCCTACTGATTATGCTGATTTGATTAAAGCGATTGGTGAGCGCCCAGATAAAGAGTTAATCCAAACCATGCTACTTCGGTCAATGAAGCAAGCGGTTTATAATGCGGATAATGCGGGACACTTTGGTCTGGCATTGCAACGTTATGCGCATTTTACCTCTCCTATTCGTCGTTACCCTGATTTATTACTTCATCGTGCAATTAAGTATTTGATTGCTAAAAATGAAGGAATAAATACGGACCGCTCTACTCCAACGGGTGGCTATCATTACACCTTTGATGAGATGGATTTTTACGGTGAGCAATGTTCGATGACTGAGCGTCGTGCGGATGATGCCACACGAGATGTCTCTGATTGGCTGAAATGCGAATATATGCAAGATCATGTCGGCGAAGAGCTAGACGGTGTGATAGCCAATGTCACCGGGTTTGGTTTTTTTGTGCGATTAAGTGAGTTGCATATTGATGGTTTGGTTCATATTTCGTCATTGGCGAATGACTATTATCAATTTGATCCTTTAGGGCAGCGCTTAGTGGGTGAAAGCTCAGGTTTAATCTATCGCTTAGGTGATACGGTAAAAGTAAAAGTGCTAGCCGTTAATCTTGATGACCGTCAAATTGATTTTGAAGTTGTGGGCACCGAGCGTCAGCCTAGAGGTAAAGGTAAAACCGCGAAGAAGCGGGCTACGAATGCGGATAAAAAGGCTTCTACTCAGAAAAAACAAACGGTGAAAGCGAATCAGCCGGGTCAGAAAGCGAAGCCTTTGGTTGAGCCAACGAAGCGACCTGATGGTAGCTCAGAAAAACCGAAAAAGAAAAAAGCGCGTAAGCCTAAAGGGGCTTCAGCGGGTAAACCTGGGACAAAACCTAAGCGTAGCAAGCCATCGGCTTCTAAACGCGCTAAAATGAAGCAAAGTTCTTAAGTTTTAGTTGACCTCATTACATAAGGTTCAGCATTAATAATGGGTGGCTGCACACCCTCAAGGTAGATAATGAGTAACGAATTTATTTTTGGCATACATGCCATTAACGCTGTGTTAGATAAAGACCCGGCGCGTTTAGTTGAAGCATTTGTGCTTAAAGGGCGTGAAGATGACCGCCTAATGCCAGTGATTAACCAACTACAAAAGTTTGGTGTATCTGTACAACAGATGGGACGTAAAGCGTTAGATGACAAAGCACAAGGTGCAAACCATCAAGGTATCATTGCCAAGGTAAAGCCGGCTAAACAATTAAATGAACATCATTTAGATGACATTATTAATGCTTGCCAAGCAAAAGGTGAGCAGCCTTTGTTATTGGTTTTAGATGGGGTAACCGATCCTCATAACTTAGGTGCTTGCCTTCGTAATGCGGATGCGGCTGGTGTTGCTGCGGTTATTGTACCAAAAGATAAATCAGCGCCTTTAACTGGCACCGTGAGCAAAGTGGCTTGTGGCGCTGCTGAAACGGTTCCTTTTGTTCGAGTTACTAACCTTGCCCGCACTATGAGAGCGCTGCAAGAGCAGGGTATCTGGTTTGTGGGTACCGCGGGTGAAGCGACTCATGATATCTACCAAGCTAAATTAACCGGACCTCTTGCGATAGTCATGGGGGCCGAAGGTGATGGTATGCGCCGCTTAACGCGTGAAACTTGTGACGATTTAATTAAGATCCCAATGGCGGGGAGCGTTTCAAGTTTAAATGTGTCGGTTGCAACCGGTGTCTGTTTATTTGAAGCCGTGCGTCAACGTTTAGGTTAAGTCGATTGTTGTTATAATCAATGGGGTTTAATCTTTTGAGAAAAACGAGTATTCGAATAGGATGCTCGTTTTTTTATTCGTAACTAGCTCATTTTATAGTGGGAGGTGGTTAAAATACCTCTTGCCTATTCTGGTGACGTCTTATACAATTCGCCGTCCTGAAATCTCGGTCTTAATTTATTTTCGTTCCTTGCTTCCTCCGGATGGCCGAGCCCATGTGGAAGCTAATAATCCGTAAGGAGCAACCTATGCGTCATTACGAAATCGTATTCATGGTGCACCCTGATCAAAGCGAGCAAGTTGCTGGCATGATCGAGCGTTACACTAACACTATCACTGAAGCGGGCGGCACTATGCACCGTTTAGAAGATTGGGGTCGTCGTCAAATGGCTTACCCAATCAATAAACTGCATAAAGCACACTACGTTCTTATGAACGTTGAAGCTGAGCAATCTGTCATTGATGAGTTAGAAACTGCTTTCCGTTTTAACGATGCAGTTTTACGTAACATGATCATGCGCACTAAATCTGCAGTGACTGAACAATCTATCATGCTGAAAGTACGTGAAGAACGTGCTCCTCGTCGTGAAGAGCGTTCTGAAGAGCGTTCTGAAGCTAAGTCAGAAGACGCAGCAGCTGAGTAATTGATTGTATGACCAATCGGTTGGAGTTAAGTGGCATTGTCGCAAAAGCTCCGATTAGAAGCCTTAGTCCTGCGGGCATTGCTCATTGCCATTTTAGTATTGAGCATCGTTCGACAGTACAAGAAGCGAATTTACCGAGACAAGTTTATTGTCGTATGCAGGTTGTCGTAAGTGGTTCAAGGTCGCAAGAATTAACTCAACATTTAGTTTTAGGTAGTCACATTAAGGTAAGTGGTTTTGTTGCTTATCATACCGGCCGAAATGGTTTAGGGAAATTAGTGTTACATGCCGACAACATTACTCAAATTTAAGATCAGGAGATAGCCCATGGCTCGTTTCTTCCGTCGTCGTAAATTCTGCCGTTTCACTGCAGAAGGCGTACAAGAGATTGATTACAAAGACGTAGCAACTCTTAAAAACTACATCACTGAAGCTGGTAAAATTGTACCTAGCCGTATCACTGGCACAAGTGCTAAATATCAGCGTCAACTAGCTCGCGCTATCAAGCGTTCTCGCTACCTAGCACTTCTTCCATATACTGACAAACATCAGTAATTGGCAGCAGTTTAATTAAGTTTAAGAGGACTAAGATAATGCAAGTTATTCTACTTGATAAAATCGGTAACCTAGGAAACCTTGGCGACCAAGTTAACGTTAAATCTGGCTATGCTCGTAACTTCCTTATCCCTAAGGGTAAAGCAGTTATGGCAACTAAAGCTAACGTTGAAGTTTTCGAAGCACGTCGTGCTGAGTTAGAAGCTAAAGTTGCTGAGCAACTAACGGCTGCTCAAGCTCGCGCTGAGAAAATTAACGCACTAGAAGCAGTTGTTCTTGCTTCTAAAGCGGGTGACGAAGGTAAACTATTTGGTTCTATCGGTACTCGTGACATCGCTGATGCAATTACTGCAGCTGGCGTTGAAGTGGTTAAGAGCGAAGTTCGCCTTCCTGAAGGTGCACTACGTAACACTGGTGAGTTTGAAATCAGCATCCAACTTCATTCTGAAGTGTTCGCTGACGTTAAACTTCAAGTGGTTGCTGCTGAGTAATCAGTATCAAAGTACAATAAAAAAACCGACTTCGTGTCGGTTTTTTTATGTCTGATACTTTAAGAGAATGCTTAATATGGTATTTAAGGTCCATTCGACCTTGTATCCTCCCAGACTCAATGACATTAAAACCTGAAAAGTAGATTCATTTTAAATGTACTATCCGTGTTTTCGAGATCATTTGGTACTCGAGTTAAGTTTTCTCTATGATGGGATATTTTTAACGCAATATCTTCCGTAATATTATTAATTGCGCTGATTTCTGTATCAAGGCGAGTATTGCTTGAGCCACTCACGACGGTTGCTTGCATTTCAAATGATAATGTTTTAAAAGGTTTCCAGACCGAGGTTAAGTTACCGCGTAGAATTGCTTCTTGTACATTTTCAGGAAAAATTGGATCGTCACTGTCTATCTCATCGGTGTTGGGTTCTTGAATACGATAACCGGGACCAATTTCCGCCTCTAACTTGAATTTTTCTGTGTTACTAAGTTGGAAACCAAAACCGGTCGAAACGGTATAGTCTCGAAAATAAGAGCTGTATTTAGAATCAATACCTTTAAAGCTTCCATATAAATAGGTTTTTGGGCCGAGTTTGTAGTCACTTTGTAGCTCGTAACTTTGTTCTCTTTCTTCTTCTTCGCCATCTTCATCTTCCCGGTAAATTTTTACTTCGCCATAATTACGCATTTTTCCTTTGATATATCCAATAGCAATTCGCACATTTAACGATTGATTATCATCATTACCTTTACGTGATTGATAGCCAAATTCAATTTCGGGTTTCCAAGGCGATTCTTCCTGTGCTTCTTCTTTTTCTTCATTACTGTCTTTATCATCGCTTTCATTTAATAATTTTGCGATCGCTTCTTCATCAACACCTGAATCATTGTCTTGAGTTGTTTCTGATTCATTATCATTTAAAATTTCAACTTCAGGCGCGGTGTTGGGATCCGTCGATTGATCTTTAGTGGAGTTTTCTAGAGAGGTTGCTTCATTAGATGCAGCCGGTTCGACAATGATATCTTGTTCTGCTGGTGATAGTATTTCTTGCTGAATTTCTGTTGAAGCGGATTCATCCCACGATGGTGTAGGTTTGCTTGCACTTTCATCTTCCGAAGTGTTCTCTTGCTTATCATCCGTTGATATTGTCGAGTTTTCTGCACTATAGAGCATTGGGCTAGATAGTAATAATAGCAGCGGTAATAAACGTTTTAACACAAGTGTCGTTACCTCGGTTGAAAGATAGTATTCATGATAGGTATATTTTGACGATGCTAGTCATTATAGAGTTAATTTTTCATTTTATTCGATAGTGGGATTACAAATCTACACACTCCGTTATAATAGTGAACTAGATTTTGTAATTAAGTGGTCCCATGGCTGAAAATAAAACTCGAAAAATCGTAGATGCTCAAGTCGATGCTCTAAAAGTCCCACCACATTCACTTGAAGCTGAGCAATCAGTTTTAGGGGGGTTATTGCTTGATAACGAACGCTGGGATTCAATCTCAGGTAAAGTGGTGGATAAAGATTTTTATAGTCGGCCGCATCGCCTTATTTTTGCTGCCATTAAAGTTATTTTAGAAAATAACCAACCACTGGATCTTATCACACTATCTGAGCATCTCGAACAGCGAGAAGAGCTAGAATCTGTAGGTGGTTTTGCTTATCTTGCCGATCTTGCTAAAAATACACCGAGTGCGGCTAATATTAACGCTTATGCTGATATTGTGTGCGAGCGTGCTCTGGTGCGTAATCTTATTGGTATTGCTAATGAGATCGCGGATGCTGGTTACGATCCTCAAGGTCGTAGCTCGGCTGATTTGCTTGATATGGCGGAAAGCAAAGTCTTTGCGATTGCAGAAGAGCGTACCACCGAAAGTGAAGGCCCTCAAAGTGTCGATAATATTTTAGAAAAAACCCTTGAGCGAATTGAAGAATTATACAAATCACCACAAGATGGTGTCACTGGGGTGAATACCGGTTTTGCTGATCTGAATAAAAAAACCGCCGGTTTGCAAGGATCGGATTTAATCATTGTCGCCGCTCGTCCTTCGATGGGTAAAACGACCTTTGCGATGAACCTTTGTGAAAATGCTGCGATGGATCAAGAAAAGCCGGTGTTGATTTTCTCACTAGAGATGCCCGCCGAACAGTTAATGATGCGTATGCTGGCTTCATTGTCACGAGTTGATCAAACTAAGATCCGTACCGGTCAATTGGATGATGAAGATTGGGCACGTATTTCATCGACCATGGGTATTCTAATGCAGAAGAAGAATATGTATATCGATGATAGCTCAGGTCTAACGCCAACCGATTTACGTTCACGAGCACGTCGAGTAGCTCGTGAAACCGGTGGATTATCGATGATCATGGTCGATTACCTTCAGTTAATGCGTGTACCGGGTTTGCAAGATAACCGTACTTTGGAAATTTCAGAGATTTCTCGATCTCTTAAAGCGCTGGCTAAAGAGTTAAATGTTCCAGTCGTTGCACTATCTCAGCTTAACCGTTCTTTGGAGCAACGTGCTGATAAGCGGCCAATTAACTCGGACTTACGTGAATCTGGAGCGATTGAGCAGGATGCCGATTTGATTATGTTTATCTATCGTGATGAGGTTTACCATCCAGATAGTGCATTAAAAGGCATTGCAGAAATTATTATTGGTAAGCAGCGTAACGGCCCAATCGGTTCAGTACGACTCACTTTCCAAGGTCAGTTCTCGCGCTTTGATAATTACGCTGGCCCTGCTTTTGATGATGAATAAATAACAGAATCAAGCTGGCTTTTATTAGTCAGCTTGATTTTTTATTGCCGATTACCCCTCCCCGCATCTCAAGGACACACTGAAATGAAGCCAACTCTGGCCGCGACTGCCAAGATAGATTTAGCAGCATTGCGTCACAACTTGGAGCAAATTAAGCTCAAGGTACCGAATAGCCAAATCACCTCAATTGTTAAAGCTAATGGGTATGGCCATGGTGCAGTTCCTGTCGCGTTAGCGCTAGAGTCATTATCTGATAACTTTGGCGTGGCGAGAATTGAAGAAGCTTTAGAGTTGAGACGAGCAGGGATCACTCAGTCGATTTTATTGCTAGAAGGCTTTTATGCCGATTCCGATCTCCCTATCTTGCAAGCCAATAATCTTCATACTGCGCTACATTGTGAAGAGCAATTGGTTGCATTAGAGCAGGCAAGCTTAGCTTCTCCTATTCATGTATGGCTGAAAATTGATACGGGCATGCATCGACTCGGTGTTCGTCCTGAAGATCTTAATGCATTTATTGAACGTCTCCATGCTTGCCCGAATGTCGCGAAACCGCTGCGCTTTATCAGTCACTTTGGTTGTGCAGATGAGCTTGATAATCCGGTCACCATGCAGCAAATAACTCTATTTACTCAATTGGCTGAACCTGAATGTGAACGTTCTATTGCCGCTTCATCAGGAATTTTAGCCTGGCCAAATAGCCATCTTGAGTGGGTAAGGCCGGGGATTATTCTGTATGGCGTTTCACCTTTTGAAAATCAAACCGCTGAGTCTTTAGGCTTTAAACCTGCGATGACCTTAACCTCTAAATTAATTGCTGTGCGAGATGTCAAAGCTGGAGATAGTGTTGGCTATGGCGCAACTTGGACGGCTCAACAAGATACTAAAGTGGGTGTGATTGCGATGGGGTATGGTGATGGTTATCCACGCACTGCGCCAAATGGTACTCCGGTATTGGTTAATGGACGTCGAGTGCCGTTAGTTGGACGGGTATCTATGGATATGTTGACGGTTGAGTTGGGCGCTGATAGTCAAGATAACGTGGGCGATGAGGCGACTTTGTGGGGGGATGGACTGCCAGCAGAAGAAGTGGCTCATCATATTGGTACGATTGCTTATGAGTTAGTGACCAAATTAACCGGGCGTGTTGCTCTACTTTATTCTGAGTAACCATAATCGAACGATGAAAAAGAGAATGTCATTTATGCAGGGAAATGTGCGACAGTTATTGAGTAGTCTGTTTTATTGGGGATTATTGACGCTATATTCCGGTAATGGTCATGCAGAACCTAATATTCAATTGTCTCAACCAGCAGAGCAAAACGTCGACGTTGAACAATCTGAGATATCTCAAACTAAATCCTACACTAGTAAAGTTAACGACGACTCTTGGTATTCCGATTTTAAAGTTGTGCCATTTGGTTTTATTTCCGACTCAATTGGTAACTCTATTGGGGCTGCCGGGTTACTTAAAGGTGTCGGCCAGCCTCAAGCTGCATTGCTAGGAGTGGCGTTCGTTTCAGATAAAGGCAGTTATGTTACATACTTAGGTGGGTATAACTATCAATTAAGCGATCGTTGGTTGGTGGATTCAGATGCCTATATTGCTCAGTTTAAAGACTATAGCTATTACCTAGGGGATGCGACTAATAACGATTCTGAGTTTTACGACTATATTGAAACGGATGGTCAGGAATCTCGAATTCAAGCTAAGTTTCGTTATGTCTTGCCTTTGGGGCAGGGAAAAGAAGACGCAGCAAAAGCCAGTTATTTACCTAATCGCAAACTCACCGGAATGACGCCTTGGGATAGTGGTGTGACTACACTTGGTGTCTCGCCTTTTTATAAAACCCGCAAGCTAGATGATATTGACTACGATGAAGCTGATTCTACGTGGGGGGCGATTTTTAGTCTTGATTGGGATAACAGAGACAGTACTCGCAACACCACTCAAGGTTCTCGTACTGTATTTAATTACACCTATGCACCCGATTTAGGTAATGACGAATCATGGAGCACTTGGGAATTTCAAAATAGTCAGTATTTTGATATCGGTGCTCTCGGTAACCTATTTAACAAACAAGTGATTGCTTTTGATTTTTACACTGCTGGTACACCTAGTTGGGAACAAGGCTCTGATGGTGAGCATCGTCCACCGGAATATGCCGGAGTACGCTTAGGTGGTCTATATCGTCAACGTGGTTTTTCTTCAGGTCGATTCACTGGCCGCGCGGCGATTAACTATAGTTTAGAGTATCGAGTAATGCCGGATTGGCAGCCATTACAAAACTGGCCTGTATTTGATTGGTACAAAGTGCCGTGGTGGCAATGGGTACTGTTTACCGATGTTGGTCGAGTGGCCGATGAGTATGATGTATCAGAGCTCCATGAAAATATGCAAGTGAGCTACGGCGGCGCAGTACGTTTTCAGGTTGAAGGTGTGGTGGTTCGCGCTGAAATGGCATGGGGAGATGAAGAAAGTATGTTCCGTGTCATGGTTAACCAGCCGTTTTAGAATGGTTATTTCATTGAAGTTGTTATTTGTTGATTTCTTTAGTCACCACTTTTATTTAAACTGACATAACGCAATATAGATCACATAAATCGCTGCGATAATTATACCCAAGTGACTTTAATAGCAGTGTAAGAAATTTTAAGTTGAGCCTATTTATTCGGCTAAGCTTGTTTTGTATCGGGGCAGGCAATTAACCTATTTCAGTTTTTTGTTCTGAGTAAATCCAATAGACTTATCAGGAATGAGTAATGTTGAAAAATATCAATCCAACCACAACGGCAGCGTGGAAAGCGCTAACTGAGCATTTTGAATCAGCACAAGATATGGAACTGGCTGCTTTATTCTCTCAAGATGCCGATCGTTTTAATCAATTTTCTGCAACATTTGGTTCCGACATTTTAGTCGACTACTCTAAAAACTTGTTGGACAAAGAAACCTTCACTCATTTATTTGCCCTTGCTGAGCAAACTGAACTTAAAGCGGCTATTCAAGCAATGTTTGCTGGCGATAAGATCAACCAAACTGAAGGTCGTGCAGTTTTACATACCGCTTTACGTAATCGCAGCAACACACCAGTTATGGTTGATGGCGAAGATGTGATGCCTGGCGTAAATGCTGTGCTTGCGAAAATGGAAAGCTTTACTAACCGTATCGTATCGGGTGAGTGGAAAGGCTATACCGGCAAAGAAATCACGGATGTAGTGAATATCGGTATCGGTGGTTCTGATCTTGGCCCTTACATGGTTTCTGAAGCATTAGCTGCTTATAAAACGCGTTTGAACATGCACTTTGTGTCTAACGTGGATGGTACTCATATCGCTGAAACGTTAAAGAACTTGAACCCAGAAACGACCTTGTTCCTAGTGGCATCAAAAACCTTTACCACGCAAGAAACCATGACTAATGCACACAGTGCGCGTGATTGGTTCCTCGCGACTGCGCAAGATTCTGCACATGTTGCTAAACACTTCGCGGCGCTTTCTACAAACGCAAAATCAGTAGAAGAGTTCGGTATTGATACGGACAACATGTTTGAATTCTGGGATTGGGTTGGCGGTCGTTATTCGTTATGGTCGGCAATCGGTCTTTCTATTTGTCTTGCGGTTGGTTTTGATAACTTTATTGAGTTATTGGACGGTGCCCATGAGATGGATAAGCACTTTGCCAATACAGAATTTGAAAACAACATTCCTGTGATCTTGGCGTTGATTGGTATTTGGTACAACAACTTCCATGGGGCAGAATCTGAATCTATTCTGCCTTACGATCAGTACCTACACCGTTTTGCTGCTTACTTCCAGCAAGGTAACATGGAATCAAACGGTAAATACGTTGACCGTAATGGTGATGCTGTGGATTACCAAACTGGCCCAATCATTTGGGGCGAGCCGGGTACTAACGGTCAGCATGCTTTCTACCAGTTGATTCACCAAGGCACTAAGTTGATCCCATGTGATTTCATTGCGCCAGCGATCAGCCATAACCAAGTAAGCGATCATCATCAAAAATTGATGTCTAACTTCTTTGCTCAAACCGAAGCTCTAGCATTTGGTAAATCAAAAGCACAAGTTGAAGCGGAATTCGCAGCTGCAGGTAAATCTGATGAAGAAGTGAAAGATTTGGTGAACTTTAAAGTGTTTGAAGGCAATCGCCCAACTAACTCTATTCTAGTGAAGCAAATTACCCCTAAAACACTAGGTAACTTAATTGCGATGTATGAGCATAAGATTTTTGTTCAAGGCGTGATTTGGAATATCTTTAGTTTCGATCAGTGGGGTGTGGAGCTTGGTAAGCAACTTGCTAACCAAATCTTGCCTGAATTGGCGGACAGCAATGCGGTAGACTCGCATGATAGTTCAACTAATGGCTTGATTAACGCATTCAAAGCTTTTAAAGCCTAAGCGATTAACTAAAACGTAAGCTATTTACAAATCGATATTAAAAAAGAGAAGTCCAAATTGGGCTTCTCTTTTTTTATGTGTAAATTTTGCCATGAAGGGTAATGAGGGCTAGCTAGATTGACAGTTTTGGCAAATTCCATGTGTTTCGATGACATGGTTAGTGAGTTTAAATCCATGCTGAGCTATATTTTTGGTCAGCAATTCAATCAAGGCTTCATCTTGAAGCTCACTGACATCACCACATTGGTCACAAATCAGTAAGTGTGAAAAGTGTTTATTACTACCGTGACAATCATGCTCATCAAAAAAACAGCATGATACAAAACTATTGGTTGATTCCACCCTATGAATAAATCCCTGCTCAAGCAAAAACTCTAATGCGCGATAAACTGTCGGTGGCTTTGCTTGAGGTTCGGTTTGTTTGAGTTTATCGAGTAACTCATAAGCCGTCGAAGAGCCTTTTTGTTGCCAAATTAATTCAAGCACTTGTTGACGCTGCGAGGTGAGGCGAACCCCTCGTTGTTGGCAAAGGTCCGTGACTTGTTGGATCAAACGTTTATTCAAAATTTCAGCCTTAATTTTTCTTTTAAATACAACAACGATAGGGCGAGTTGTCGCTATTTATTTTTCGTTGGTGTACGCCTTTGCTGCCTATGGTAAAATATTTGACCAAATAAGTCAGAGATATTTATCCCATATACCATTATGAATAATTACCCAATGCAACGTTTTTCTATTGCGCCAATGCTTGATTGGACTCACTTTCAATAAGTTAAAGAGATTGTTTATTTTAAGGCGTACCATAGGTGTACTGGTGAATCTTTGTAAGGGTGCATTACATGGGTAATGCACATACTTTAGTTAGCTTAATTGCTTCACCGTTTCAGAATAAGTTTCTTCTTCCATTTCTATTCCAACAAACTTCCTATTGAGCTTCAAACACGCTTTTCCAGTGGATCCCGAACCCATAAAGGCATCGAGGACAACCGCGCCTTCACGGCTACTGGTAGTGATGATGTGCTCCAGTAAATCAGCCGGCTTTTCGCATGGGTGTTTACCTGAATAATATTGTACTGGTGCGAATGTCCAGACATCAGTATAGGGCACCTCATCGGTGACGCTAAATGGTCGGCGCAATGTTTCATATTCAGCTTTTAGGTCATCATAGTCTTTAAGCAAATTAGCGTATTGACGATTTAATGCCTGGTACTCGTTTGTAAGCTCTGAATGGGTTCGTGATAAGGCATTACTTTTTTGTGAGAATAGCGCCTGTAGCTGTTGGTATTGCTCCTCGGTTGGTAACTTCCATTGGCTGTACGAAAACCAATGCGAACACATTTGAGTACCAGTGACTTTATTAATTTCTTTTGCAGATACCTGCAGCGCTTCTTTTGCATTTTTAAAGTAATCAATTAATGGCTTAAATACCTTCTGCTTGAGTTCGGTGCATTTAGTGGCGTATTGATTACCGCCTTTGGCAAATCCTTCTGAACCATAGTGACCTGCAAAAATAATGCGTTCGGTTGACGGGAAAAACGATCGCAAATGCGGTTTATGAGTTCCCTTCCATACGCCTGATGGTTTGGCCCACACGATATGATTAAAAACCTCAAAACGAGAACGTATAAGCAGTTCAGTATCGGCGGCCAGTTTTGAGCCACAGAACAGATATAAACTTCCAGAAGGTTTTAATACGCGCCAAAGTTCGACGAGAATTTCATCTAGCCAGGCTAGAAAGGTTCCAACATCAGGCCACTGGTTATCCCAGGCATTCTTTTTAACTTGAAAATAGGGTGGGTCGGTAAGTATCAGATCAATACAATTACTTGGTAAAGTTTTTAGGTAGGGTAGGCAGTCAAAGTGAACCAGTTTCAATTGACCATTGCGCAGCGAGTTAGTTTGCATTCTTTTCTCCAATAAATGAGCCTTGAATGCTGAAAAAACTCAGCCACGATGTTGTGGCTGAGCTTAGTAATATGCTTCCTCTCCAAAGGTTAATTTGGGTCTCAGGTACTCAAGGCATAAAACAGCAATGAGTCTACCAACAAAAACAAACACTGTATGTTTAAACAGTTCTAAATGCGCGATTTACTATGGGGTTATTGGTTTAATAACTGATGGCCATGTTGCCTACATTTAGATTTAGATTGGTGCTTTTGTCACTTCTCGCCTTATCAACCGTGATTGGTTTTTCAGATTTTATGGTTACCGCCACTTCGGATTGACTCTTTACTGTATGACTATTTAAAGGCTGATAAGCTGATAATGCAGGTGCGCTGCCCAAGTTCTCCCTTTGTGCTGTGGCTCTGTCTCGTGTGGTGCGATTGAGGGTTTCATCCGTTGTAATACCGATTTTTTTATTTGCATCAGCTAAGGGATTGACCTTATCAAGTAATTTGTCCAACTCGTCCGATGCTGAGTTAATTCCATCTTTCCACCCATCAGGTACCAGACTATCAGGCAATGCGTTAATTAATGCTTTAACGGCCATCATGAGCGTTTTGATACCCAATAATGGACCGGCAAATAAAATGCCTACCACTTTTAATAACCCTCCAAGTACTCCAAATTTATCAATTAAATAAGTAATGCCAATAACTAAGGCTGCTACGGCGGCAACCGTCAATCCTATAGGGTTCATCATAATGGCGGCATTTAAAGTGATCATTGCGACTTTAAAAATGGCAAGTGTTGCAATAAGGCCTTTGATATTCTGAGAAACGAATACCGCCACCTTAGCAATCAGCTTGAAAGCATCACACAGGTCGCTGACGGTTTTAGTGATTTTTTCAATAAGGTCGGTACGAAATTTCTCATTCTTAAATTTGTTTGAAAACTCAGTAAAAAGCTTAGTGATTTTCAGCATAACCGGTGCAAGGGCGGCAAACTTGATTGAGCGAATACTCTCTTGCACCTTTTGCAAGGCATCGTTATACGCTTCGGCTTTTTGGGCGTCCTCGGTTTTTACTCCTCCACCGGTTTCGTTAAATTCCGTTCTCGCAGCGGTGAGTCCTTCCGTTCCCTGGCGTAGCATGATGAGCATTTTCTTACTTTCTCCACCAAACATCGCATCGGCAAAGGCCATTTGTTCTTGATTGGTTTTGAGCTTAGTAAAGGTATCCAATACTTTGTCATAGGCTTCTTGGGTTGTTTTAGCATTTTTAAGTTCGTTTAATAAAGGGCTCTTTGCCTTTTCTAGAAATGAAGCTGCAGCGCCTTTGCCTGTCGATTGAAGTACGCCAAGTCGTTTACTGAACGTACCGAGCGCCTTTGTCATCCCATCAGCGCTAACGCCTGCATGCTCAGCTTGAGATTGCATCGCTTGAAGCTCTTCGACGGGCATGTTGAGGTTCTGCGCTGATTTTGACAGGTGATCCATTTCACCTGCAGCGCTATTGATTTGCTGGAATAAGCCGGCAAAGCTGAGGCCACCTAATAATGCAGCCCCTTTCCCCATTGCTGCCCCTTTAATATTGGGCATCTTGATGGATTTACTGAGCTTTTGAATAGGGGTCATGGCAGTTCTAAGGGTTTTATAGCGGCGGCTGACTTTATCAATGCTTTTTGCATGTTCATTTTGGCTTTTTGATAAGCGGTCAAATTCACTATCAAGCTTGGCGACATTAACACCGGCCTTTTTCATTTGGCTACTGGTTTGCTTTAAGCTGCTTTCATACTTGTCATTTTTAGCGCTCAGTAACGAAACCTTTTCTTCTTGCTTAGCCAGCTTATTAGTGAGCGCCGCGCTTGGGGTTTCGGTGGCGGCCATTTGCGCTTTTAATTTGGCTAGTTTCTCATTAGCTTCATCGGTTTCAAGCGCGTTTTTGTCTAGCTCTTTTTGTATCTTCTGATAAGAGGCAATCATGGTTAATGCACTAGAATCATCCGCTTGTGCTTTTTGGATAGCTTTTATCTTTTTTGCATAGTAATCAGAGTCACTGGCCATACTTTGGAGCGGTTCACTGACCTTATCAACAACGCCCATCACAACCGATAAATTCATTTTCATATTGATATTCTCTTTAGGTAGAAAGTCTTGAGGTAAAAAGTCTTGATATAAAAAAGAGCGCTAGGTGCGCTCTGGTGGTTGGTGACGTACTCGCGCTTCTTCCCGAAACAGCATCAAATCTTCTAGGCTGAATGCGTCCATTTCGCTTGGCGGCCAATGGAACACTAAAGCAATATCAGCGTAGAAGTCTTCGACACGCTCAATTAGTGTTTCGTATCCACGAAAAAACCGGCGATCTCCGTTTGAAGAGGGGCCCAGTTTGCAGGGTCCATATCCAGTAAATCACGCTCATTGAGAATGGAAATACGAGACAAAAGGGTACTGTGTGCTTCAAAGTCCATTTGGCATACATCCACTAAATTCAATCCTCGTAAATCACCGGCGCAAGGCTTGCGTATTTCAATGGTGGTGAGTTCTTTTCCGTCCTTTTCAATTGGGACAGCTAATTTAATAGGGATAAATACTTTATTCATAACCAAGAGCCTCTTTGAGTTCGTTTACTTTTGTTTTACGGCCGCCTTTGTTGGGGTCAATCATCATGACTCTTTCAAAGAGTTCCAATGCTTCAGCCTGTTTACCTTCGGCTTCATACCAGTCACCGATCAAGCGAAACATCTTCACTTTTAAGGGGGCGTTTGTAGCCATCGCACCGCTTAATAAATCTTGTACTGCATCCATTAAATATTGGCGGTTACATTCTTTTTGGGCTTTGTGCGCCTTATGGGAATATTGAAAAACAATATCGCAATAAGCGGTTTCACCATTGGATTTCCAACCACGAGGAGTATCAAGACCACGCAGAATGAGCGCTTTAAACGAGTCGTGAAACTCTTCGAATTGGCCACAATCAATTTGCCATTGATACCACCACCAAATCACATCCAGCCCTTCTAAATTTTCATGGGTTTGAAGTAGCGTCATAACGTGAGGTTTATATTTTTTGATTAGCTCAAGCTTGAAGGGAATTTTTTCTTCTGAGCCAGCCAGCGTTCGAGCGCATTCCAAATCCAGCTTTAACTTATGTTGCATTTCGCTCCACGGGCTTTCGGCTACTTGTTGCTGAGCTTTATCAATAACATCATTGAGTGAGTTCTCAACATAGCTTGCAGCGTCCATTGCATCATTAAGCTCTTCAGTTGCACCTTGAGCATCACGAGTGGCATCTTGCGCTTCAATGGTAGCTTGCTCGGCTAAATCAATCGCCGCTTGAATTTCGTCTAGATTATTATCATCCACTTGCTTAAGGTTCGTTTCAGCTTCCTTTTGGGCTGCTTCTGCTCGTTGCTGGACGATTAAAGCCTTATTGACTTTAATTTTGGCCTGAGCAATGTTGCTTTTCGCCGTATGAATGGCTTTTTGTTCGGCTTGCATTTTTCGCTTTCGTAATAGTGTGAGCATAGTGGCAACCTTATTGCGCGATTAATTCAGTGCCAAGAAACATCACTTCAAGCTGACCATCTTTGATGGTGAGCTCTAAAGCTTCGCTCGTCCATGCGCCCATCAAGGTGTAGCTTTTACCACTGTTGGTATTAAGCGTAATGTTTTCACCTGTGAAGTTACGAATGGCCGTTTCATCGGTGGTTTTAGCATGAACGATGGTGGCTTTAATGCTTGGCGCGGCGTCAAATGTTTCGCTAAACCCTAGTACGCCAGCATCGCCCATTACGGCATCGCGTTTGACGCCGCCAAAGTTAACGGTAGCACCTTCTTTAGTGGGTAGGCGACCAAGGGATCCAGCATCTAAAAAGCCACGGCTAGTAATTGTGGTACTCATAAAAAGCCCTTATTTTCTAAATTGAATTTTGCCGGCAACGATGATTAAGCCGTTGACGAACTGAGGACTGTCTAGGTAGTTAATGCGCGTTTTATCGGTCTCATCGAGTTCAACCGTTAGCGATTTTTTATACCCTTCGAAATCTTGAACAATACCGTTGTATTCCAAATCTTTGTAAAGTGAGAGTAATTCACCGGCAATGATGCTAGGCGTGACAATGGCTTGCCCGGTGGCAAAGCTGGTGCCATCTTTTGCTAACTTGTGGCGTCCATACTTACTTAAAATTAATGAACGTTGCTTCTCTCGAAAGTACATGGCGGTTGCCGGTGTCATGACATCGAGATAGCTATCATCGGCAACACCTGCGGCATTTTCAGTGTAAGCGGTCACCGGTCTTTCAATTAAAACTTCACCGGTACTGGTGACGGTGTAGGTTCCGATCCCTTCATGAAGCAACAAGTTGCGTTCTGTCCAATCAAACTCGGTATCGGCAATGGAATACACCCCATTCATTTTCAAGGTTTGAAGGGGACGACAAGGATCGGCTGCAAGTGATGGGGCGATTTGTCCAGCCCAGGCGGCGACGGCTTCTGCTTCACTGATGGCTTTATTGCTTGAATCACCTAATGCATTAATTGGCATAAAGCTAATTAAGGGACAATTACAAGTTGAGCCAAAAGTCACGAGCTCGGCGTGATTGCCTTTCTTGGGTAGATAGGCGATACCAGGGATCATTTCTAGTGCTTGATAACGCGCTTCTAAGAATTCACTTAAATCTCGAATGCTGGTTTCATCATTCAATGCACACACAATATGATGGTATTGCGTATCCCCTAATGAGGCTAGTGCGCTCATCAAATCAGCATCCGCGACACTAACCGCGTAAATCGGTAAAGTTTCGTCTTGTTTGGTAAACCAAGTCACCATTTTGGTCACGTCTGAATCACCAAATTGTGCTAAGGCTGAGTCCTTGTTTAAGCAAAGTACAACCTTGTTAGGCGGTACGGTTGCGCCTTCAATTGCGTTACCAATGATTAAAACTAATTGCTGAGCTTCGGCGCTATTGGCGAGGCTATTATCAATTTCAATGTAAACGCCTGGTACGCGAGCATTACTCGGCACTTCTGAAAAGCTGATACTCATGCGTTATCCTTCTTGGTTTCGGCTTTTACTGTAGTTACAGTTTCCGTCGGTTGTTTGGCGATAAGCTCACACGAGCCATCTTGAATTCGGCGCAACCAATAGGAATTGCGTGGCTTGGTTTCGCCTTGTTTTTTCAAGGGCACTCGCGTTTCTGGATCTCGCACGAGTAGTTCACCCTTGGGTTTAATCATCATTTCACGCATGCTTTTCTCCCATGCTTTGAGTGGTCGTAGTTGGCGTTAATTTTTCGCGCCATTGGCAAAGTTTTCAGCCACCATGGCGAGTAGTTCTTTTTCTAGTTTGGGCGTCCAACCTATGAAGGTTCGCTTGGTCATCTTGTAATTGTTTTTAACGCCGCTACCACCTTCCCAACGGTTGGTTTTTGAGTTGTAAAAACCATTGACGCGAGTGGTGAACGAGAGGCCTAAGCCTTCGTTATGTTCTTTAGCCATGTTGCCAACAACGCCAGACAAGCCGACTTCAAAATTCTGCTTGTCCACACGGGTGGTTAAAGCGCGACTAAAACCGGTTAGCATATTTTTATTGTCTTTGGCTTGCTTGGTTTTGCTATCTAGCGTTATTTTTCGCTTCTTACGCCCTTGATATGGCTTGTCGTCAATGTCCCGTTGTTTACGAATTTGTTCACGAAAATACTGACGCGTTCGGTTGGCCAGTCGTCGGTTTAAATCAAATTTTTCAGCATCCGTTAAAACAAGCGCGTTTAATGCACGGGTTAATTGGTCGGGATTCGTGAGCTTCATAACGCGATCACTTGATTGGGGCCATCAAGATATTTGAACGGGGGGAGCGTTTCTTCAGTTGGCGCTTTCATAAAAGCGCTGACGCATTCAAAACGAGTGGTGGCTTGTAGCCAGTTGCCGTTGTCGTTTTCTTCAAGCTCATAGCTTTCTTGAATATCCACTTTGAGCTTTATGTCACATAGGCCTTTATCGAGTAATTGCACCGCAAAGGTTGGTGGCTCTAGTCCTTTTTCGGCGCGGTCAATATCGTATTGGTTGAGCCAGTTGACTAGGTGCATCATTAAAATATGAGGCTGAACATCAACGCTGCTCATTGAAATAATCACGGTGTACGCAATATCAAACCCATCTACGCTATTGCCTTGAGTGCATTTCAATTCGCCATCTTCCGCCCATACTTCTAAGTTGCCAGCATCGGTGACTTGTTGGGTGAAAAGGGTGGTTAAACTTTGTAATGCTTTCATATAGGCTCCTACACCACTTCAAAACAATAGGTCTCGACGCCATTGCCAAGTAAATCCATTGCGCGTCGGTATTGCACCAGGCAATTCTCTGCTTTTTGCTGCAGCGCTTCTTGGCGATCACTTGCATCACTAGTGGCGTTGGTGCTGAGTTGGTTACCGACAATGAAGTTGGCGGCTAATGAAAACACCGCTTGTTTATAAAGGGTGGTACCGGTGTTCGTGTCACCAAATTGCTGTTGTGAAAATTCATCCAACGTAACGGTAGATGGAAATATATTAAGCAATTCTCGATTTACCGTGATTCGAGCAATAGTGAGCTGTTGCAAAATGCCCGGCTCTGTTTCATTACTGAGGAAATGAAACAGAGACTGGAATTCTGAGACTTTAAGTTCAGGATATTGAGCCGTAGCAGGCAGCGTTGAGTCGTAAATCTCATCTTTATTACCGACAAATTGCATACTCATAATGCGGTTCCCAAAAAAAGAGGGGAGTAGGCTAAACACTTGTGCATCAATTCGCGGTTAATTACCGGCTTTGATAAACAATTGATAGCCTACTGAGGGGTTGTTCTTATTTAATTAAATGAAAAAATGCTTGGGTTATACCCATTCACCATTAATCCACAATTTAACGTTTTCAAATTCAAGTGCTGCGGCTTTTTCAAGGTGTTCGACCACGTAAGCCATGTTCATTGATTCAAAGTTTTCAATCTGATCAAGTTTGTCATTTTTAGTGGCAACTGAGCGGCGAACCGAACCTTCTTGAATGTAAATCGATAGGTTGCTGTAGCTTGTGACTAAAATGCCGGTTGCAGGGAAACCCGGTACCGACACCGCAGGTAGGCCGCCATAAGTGCCGATCACTTGCTTGTCTTCAATGCGTGATTTTTCGCTTGGCTTATTACCATTGGCGGCGTAAAACTTAGCTTTGTCATACGACAATAAATCAGAGCCGATAATGGAGACCAAATCTGGCGAATTGATGCAAGCATCACCAAGTAGGCCTTTGACGTTCATTACTGCCAAATCTAAGTTGATAAAATCACCGACACCTGCGCCAATAAGGGTGCCGGTGTCAGTACCATCATCGACCATTGGCTCGCCTTCACCGATACGGATTTCACCTGGTGTTGCACCTTCTTTAAACATACCAGCAGGGTTGTTGTCACGTATTGCCTGGAACCAACCTTTGTTGACATCTTCACCGTTTGGATTTGCTTCAGCATCGGTGTTGGCTTCGCATGACTTACCATAGAAACCAATGGTGATTTTGTTAGCGTCAATCTGCTCACGAGTTTGGTTTGAGATGATTTGATTGAAGTTTTTTAGGTGCGCAAAGGCATCTAATTGAGCGTAGCGAATATGGGAATCAAAGTTAGTCTGTTCACACATATAAGGCATTGGCTTCATATTGTAGACGGCCTTGGTTTTACGCTCTTTGCCTGAACTTGTGTCTGTGCGGCTAGCAATCATACCGCTGACGCCAAGCCCTAGCGCTTCACCTTTTTGATTTTTTACACTTAGGATATTAATTTTCTTTAAAAACTCATTACTTTCACGAATTTGGGCAATGATTTTTTGAGTGGCAGCCGGTGTAACATTGAATCGTTCTGTCGCATCGTCTACACCGTTTTGTTTTGCGACCGTTGCGGTATACAGAGCAACGGCTTTTTTAGTGGTTTCTAACATAGAAATACCTTAACAATTAAAAATAAATTTAAAAGGAAAGCTGCGATAGCGAGCTTGTTATAAGTAACCGCCAGCATTACCACCGCCAGCAAGGTCGCGTTCTTGTTCATCGGTGACTTTGCTTAGCTTTTCGGTGAGCGTGTCGAACTTGGTTGCTAGGTCGTCCACTTTTGCGCTTAACTTGGTGGTGTCGTCTTGTTCTGCTTCCGGCTCTTCTGCAGGCGCTGCTTCTTGTTGTTTTAATCCTGTCACCGCAGCCGTGAGCAATGTAACTGCAGAGGTTAGTGCTTCGGTTTGTTCTTTTTGCGCTTCAAACATCGCTTTTGTTTCTTCATTCATTTCAATGTCCTTCTCTTCATGTTCTTTAGTTTGAGTATCCGATGTAATGCTCAATAATTGTTTTAACCGGCTAAAAAATTTGCGGTCTTCTTGTTCATTATTTGGTTCGTTTTGAGCCGTCCAATTATCCATGCTCAATGTCGCGCCTGAGCTGAAATGTTCACGGCTTTTACTGACGCTTTGAGCACTTGCTGATAGGTGCATTTCGGTAGTGCCCATCGATGCAGGCTCATCCGTTAACGCAAGGCCGGTTAAATAACTGCGACCGGTGTTTTGATAATTCCCTTCAATCTCACAAGAGGTATGCAAAAGCTGACCTTCTTCAATGGTTTTAAGCAGTAAAGAATTAGGTTTTAAAATGGCAAAGAGTTGGTTGTCTCGTTTTTCAACAGAGGCAACCGAACCGTACTTAGGAGCGCACTGGAAGTGCTCTGGATTAATGCGAGCGTTATATTTTTTGGGGTCGTAAAGCTCAGCCATATCATCAATGACTTTTTGTTCAATGAAGCGGCCGTCAATAGTTGGGCCGGCAGTTAATATACAAATAGGTTCAGATTGAAACATGAGTTTGCCTCTTGTGATTTCTGAGTTTAATTTAGCGAAAACCACCGACCTTTTATATTCATCTCGATCCTAAAACCTCAATCTAGAATGTTGATAAGCTGAGGAAAAACAAAGCTTATTGCACACTGCAGCTATGAACGATAAATGCCAATCCATTGACGAACCGCTTTACACCAGTGCGCAAACTTATGCGCTGGGTTATTACCTACGTCAGTACAAACCGGTAGAAATTGCCGAAAAGCTCAATGTGGCCACTCGAACGATTCAGCAATGGATCTCAAAGTTTGATTGGAAAGCGTTGCGCGATGATGCGCCGGTTGAATTGATGATGAGGCAACGTATTGCCTATTTGATGTGGGTCGATAAAAAGCACGAATCTCAACTGAAAGAATTAGAGTTATTACTTGAGCAAAAGCGCAAACGGGATCAGGCATTAAAAGCAAAAGAAACGTCGAGTTCTGGTACTCAATCCGGTGGGCCACGTCGAGGCAGACCGGCCAATAGAACCAAGAATGATATCTCTGGCATTACGGCTGAAATGCTGGCCGATTTTCGAGAGAAAACCTTCTTTCAATATCAAAAAGACATTCATGGTCATAAGCTCAATAATGACATTAATGAATTCCGGTTCTATCTGAAATCTCGCCAAATTGGTCTAACTTACTACTTCGCATTTGAAGCTTTTGAAGATGCCATTCTTAATGGCGACAACCAAATATTCTTATCGGCCTCACGCAAGCAAAGTGAAATATTTAAGAACTACATTCGCCGCTTTGCGCTTGAAATTGGTGATGTCGAATTAAAGGGCAAGGATGAGCTGTGGCTCTCGAACGGTGCCTGTTTAAATTTCTTATCGACCAATGCGCGAACCAGTCAAGGCTTCAATGGCCACTTGTATTTCGATGAAGTCTTTTGGATACCAAAATTTAAAGAATTGGATGATTTTGCCGGCGGCATGTCCATTCAAGCACAATACCGCACCACGTATTTATCGACGCCATCGAGTACCGCCCATGAAGCCTATTCGAAGTGGTCCGGAGCAAAAGAGAACAACATCGATGTCAGCCACAAAGGACTTAAAAACGGTTCAATGGGTGTTGATGGGATTTTCCGCCAAATTATTACGGTGGATGATGCGATTGCCGGTGGTGCGAACTTCTTTAACCTGGATAAGCTTCATCGTAAATACCCTGATAAGTCGGTGTTTGATAACTTGCTACGATGCGTATTCCTCGATGATGCGACCTCGTTCTTTAGCATCAAAGCGCTATTGATGTGCAAAACCGACACCTCGTTATGGAAAGATGTTCAATTAGATAACTTGCACCCGGCTGGCCGGCGTGAGGTGTTGGTGGGTTACGATCCCCGTGGTGGCGGCCAAGGTGAAGGCTCGGATGATGCCGGCTTAATTGTGGCCTTAAAACCTGAGAAGAAAGGCGGCGTATTTCGATTGCTTGAGCGTATTCGCTTAAAAGGGGCGAGCTATGAAGCACAAGCCACGGCCATTGAAGCGATCACCAAAAAATACAACGTTGTGCATCTTGAA
Source organism: Vibrio casei (assembly GCF_002218025.2). NCBI lineage: Bacteria > Pseudomonadati > Pseudomonadota > Gammaproteobacteria > Vibrionales > Vibrionaceae > Vibrio > Vibrio casei. The sequence continues at coordinate 412,779 of NZ_AP018680.1, forward strand.
ATGGATGTGGGCGGTGTTGGCTCGGCGGTGGCTGAATTAGTTCGCAAGTTTTATCCGGCTTTAATTGAGGTGGATTATTCACCCGAAATGAAACGGATGATGGCGTACAAAGCGCGTGAAATTATTAACGCTGGTCGTCTTCAGTTTGATGATGAGTGGGATGACCTGGTGCATTCCTTTTTGATGATAAGACAACACACCACCAAAGCCAGTAACCAAATTACCTTTATTTCCAATCGTAGCAAAGTGGGCTCTCATGCCGATTTAGCCTGGGCCGCTATGCATGTGTTGCATTGGGAGCCGATTGATATTTTACGCGATGACACCACCACAGTGTCATTTCTATAGTGCAATAATTTTATAAGAGGCACATTGTGATCACATTTGATTCCCCTGAAAGCGTTATGACCGCTGATATTTTAAGTTACATGGAAGTGGCGTTAGTTGATGGATTATATGAGCCGCCTATCGCACTTGATACCTTAGCTAAAGCGGTGCGTGCTAACCCTATGCATGGTTCGGCGTTATATGTAAAAAGTAATATGGCATCGAGCTCAGCGGAATTATCGCCTTTAATTAAGCGCCGTGAGTTTAAACGTTTTATGGGTGACTTTTTAACTTTTGGTAATGGCTACTTTTCTATTGTTCGTAACCGGCTTGGTGATGTGGTGGAAATTAAGCATTTGCCAGCGCTGTACATGCGCCGCAAAGAAAATATTAACGAGTATGTGTACAAGCCCCGTGAATACAGTGATGAAGGGCGAGTGGATTATAAAGCAGGGCAAGTCTTTCATTTGGGGGAGTACGATGTATGCCAAGAAATATATGGATTGCCGCAATATATCGGGGCACTGAGTTCCATTTGGCTTAATGAAGATGCGACCTTGTTTCGCCGTAAATATTACTTAAATGGCTCTCATGCTGGCTACTTGTTGTATATGAACGATCCCAATTTAACCGGTGAACAAGAAAAAGATATTAAGGATAAGTTATCGAAGAAAATAGCTTTCAAAAACCTGTTTATTAACGGTAAAGGCAAAGATGGGAAAGCACCGGAACTCACACCAATAGGCCAAGTGGAAGCAAAAGACGAATTTAAAAATATCAAGAGCAAAACCACGGAAGATGTTCTGGCCAGTCACCGCATTCCGCTCGATTTAATGAGTATCGTACGTGAAGGCTTCGCATCCAGTTCTGACTTAAATAAAGTCGATCGCGTGTTCTACAAAAATGAATTGGTACCATTGCTAGAGCAAGTGTGTGAGTTGAATGATTTTGTGGGGATGGAAGTGATTACTATTAAAGAATATACAAGCTTAGAGCCTGAAGGACAATAATCCTCTCAGTTTGTATATAAACCACGACAACAAAAAAACTCACACCCAAATATGCTTAGTTTTATACAGTTACCTATAAGATGTTACTCCTTTGAAAGGTAGCAACACATGAACTTTGCACTGGTGTGAGTAACATATTAATTCCGCCTTTATTCTCCATCCAAATGTAATCTCCAGTTTCAGCAACATAGTTAAATGCTTTCATTTCGCTCGCATAGGCAGTACAAGACTTTGCTGTTGTTATAATAGTGGTTTCTGTCACATAACATTTCCCTGATAATTTTCTATACTCAGCTTCTGTGAATATGCTATCACCTTTTGAGCCATACACTGCGGTTAACTTTATTGAATCTTTTTTGGTTTCATTAAACCAAGACGCGTTTACTCTTATGTCTGAACCTGATGCTAGGCGAAACGTGTTCTTAATTGCGGTATCACAAATATAGAAGCCTTTGTTATGAGCTTGTTTTAAAGCAAATGCGGTAAATTCTGGATTTCCGCTAGCTAATGAATAAGTTGAGAAAGTAAGGGTTAGTAAGCCTAATAATTTGATTCGTTTCACGCAAATTCCTTATTAATATGTTAAACATTGCAAAATTTAATTTATAGCCTAATACGTGGTGGTACAGTAAAAATACTAAATTTCACATTAAGGCACCACATTTACCGTATTATATGAATTGGTTTTTTTAACCTAAGTTAAATAAATTAAGCATAACTTGACTCTGCAGTTATTACTTTCATAGTTTTTATTATTTATTCCGCTGAAACAAATATTTATGTCTAAAACAAGATCTTGATAGGATAAACAAGATAAATAGCAAGCCTAGCTAATCTCTGTAGTGATTGCTGATTAGCCTATAAGGTATACAATCTAAAAGCTGAGCGTGAAGCAGTTCGTAATTCTGATGATTATATTGGGCTTTCTGAAGGGAGGTTAAGTTAAACAAGGTAATGAGTCGAATTATTTCGCCAGCATTTATTATTTACCTACATTCATATCGAGTGAGGAGCAGACGCTGTTTTTATTGGAATAACCATAAAACTCACGATTTTTTTCTATCTTACACGCGCATAATCTAAAGGCATTGAGCCACACTTCATCACGAGTAACTGCCTCGCCATAGGTTTTGGGTGGCGCTTTGAATGGCAGTTCGCACTTCACTAAATAAGCAGCATTCGGCACCTTAGTGGTTTCATGATACTGATATTCAGTTATCGTATTTGTACCCTGACACCCACTGAGCAGGATAATCAATAGGCTGGTTATTGCAGGGCGCATGTTCTAATTCCTTTTTTAGTTGTTTCAGTCGGTTTTCTAAAGCGAGGCGCGCACGTTGCTGCCTGTTGACCATGTCATCTTGCACTTGTTGTGCATGCTTCCTGTCTTGATTGAGAGACTCAATTTTCGTGGCTAGGTGGTCATTATTTTGTTGCTGAGCTTTTAGGGTTTGCGAGAGTTGCTGGTTGTCTTGCTTGAGTTCATTGCTGTAGTCAAATAAACGGTAGTTAATAAAGATGCTAAGTAACAAAGTAATAATAATGAGCCATTTAAAGGCCGCTTTGATTGAAGTGAGTACGTCCACTCTATCCCCAACCATTCAAGCAGACGTTCTTTTCTGTTTCTCGGCGTTTCGGAATGCCAGAGCAATTACTATCCTCTAGACGACAATCCTGCCCATCAACATAAATCCATCGCGGATACTGCCAACACGCACCAGACTTATCGCCTTGATTGAACTTTTTAAGCAATGTTGACTTGGTAAAGTTACTCGCGCCAAGGTTAAAAACAAAGCTCACCATCATGTCATATTCAGCCTGACTCGGTTTTTGGGTGATATTTTTATTGACCACCGTTTCCGCTTGTCCCACATCTTTCACAAAATATTCGGCGATCTCTTTTTTGGTGGCTTTCATGCCTGGCTTAATGTCAGTGGTGTGCCCCAAGCCAACCGTCCAAACATGAGCGCTGCATTGATAAGCTTTTGAGCGACAACCTTCTTCATTCGCAATATGACGTAGGCCGTTTTTACTCACATGTAAACTATCATCAATATTAAATACGATGGCTAAGATGGCAGTTACCGAACATATTGCGGCTTGTGTGGCTTTGGTTTTTAGGCTCATGGGGAGGTTTCCTCTTCATCCATCATGGAATCATCTCCTCGTTTTAACCGAGCCAATTTGGCCTTATTTAATTGTGTCGCAACCGCATAGTGGCGAATGGCCATTACACCGGAAATAATACCTACTGTAATAGCTATCAATTGAGCGAGGTCATTTACCCCAAAGCTAATCAACGTCGCAATGACAGACGTTCCTATCTTTTTTAATCCGGCCATATCAAGGAATGAAATTACCATCACCTTAAACTCCATTTCATTCATGCTTAGAATTCTCTTTATTATTTGAAATATGCCGACTGAAAGTGCATTCATCACTCGTAAGAGAAGGTAAGCGCTTTTAAGTTTGTCGAGTTTGAGCTTTAGCATATCGCGCGAGGGGGTTGGGTCATACGAATGCTTATCCTATATCTTTCAATTAGAAAGAGCCGTTTAATGTCGGTGAATGCATTAAGCGGCTTTAATTGTGTTTAAGGAATATTATGAAGAGAGTGGTAATGGCCAAGGGTTTGAGTTTTGTATTTCTAGTCGTGCGGCTAATACTTTGGCCTCAATATCTTTCGCTTCACCTTCAAAACCCTGTAAGCGTTTGATGTTGGCTTCGGCTATTAGCGGATCACATACTGTTGCATAAAGTTGGCGGCGCTTATCATCGACCATGTTAAAGTTATTGATATATAGATTTTCTTGATTGGTTATCCACTTTTGATTTACCCATTCATCATATTGAGTTTTAGGCTCTTCAAGGGTGAATCCTGCTTTAATCTTACCAAGTTCTTGGACGACTTCTGAACGTGTGGCATCGGCGCAATCGTAAATAATGCGATCCCTAAAATCTTCAATGGCTTGCCATTCATCATCTACTAATCGGATGGCAAAGCCGTCTTTTGATTTTGGCGGCTTAATGTACGTATGGTTTTCTGGTAGCGTGAAATTATAGTCAGAAATAATTAGCTCATTACCTTCGTTATCCCAATAGGGTTTACCAATTTCAATATCATAAATAGACCACTTTTCATCTTGATAAAGTACGGTTTGTTTTTGAGTATCATATTCTGGCGGCGCTTCTAATACTGCCCATTCTGGATAATCGCCATTGGGTGTCCCAATGACACATTGTTGTCCATTTGGGGTCCAAAACTCGTCTAAAGCTTTGTTCTTGATTTCTGACCAGGTATTGGTTTCCCAATCATATTTACCGATCATTTCATTGCTGCTAGGTATGTAAATATTCTCGGTATAATCTACGCCTAATGCAGTGCCTTTGGCGACATGCTCTTGTGTATTACCCAGCCACCATCCTTCGGGATGAATTTTAGATACGGATAAAGTAATTGATTTAGGTTGAATGGCATTCATTAGGCAAGTCTCACTATCCAGTTAAATTTACGGTGGTTGATGGTGTTTTTAAGTGCGCCAAATAGGGCAATCACAACACTGTGGGCATGGGAACCAATGGCTACGGTATGCGCATGGTTGCCTGCGTATTCGGTGGAATCTTGATAACCAATTGCCGATCCTCCTGGTGGCCCCCATGTACGAGTGCCGCCTTGGTTCACTAAAAAACCGACACCGGGTGCGCCATGGGCATGGTTACCAGTGGTGTTCGATGATTTTGTTCCTAAATTAGTCGAGCTGACTGTAGAGTTAGGGTGTCCATGTTGCTTAACTTGGCCTTCTTCATACGCCAAAACCAACTCACCATCTTCTTTACCAATAATGCCAAGTCCGCGCATATCAGGAATGATGCCGTCTGGGTAAAGTTTGGCGAGTTCAGGGTTGGCGACAACATCAAAAGCTTGTCCTTTATGAATGGCAAACCCTTCTGGCGCGATATCGGAGCCCCAAGGCAAAGGAACGCCAACAGGACAAATACGCTTCGCAATTCCTAGCCACAAGTTTTCAACCAATTTATTGATCACATAACTGGCACTTAATGCTCGGGTGAATTTTTTAATCGTAAGGAATGAGCTGTCATCAATACCTTCATCAACTTGCTCATTGGTGGCTATCTTCGCAATGCCAGCAACGGTTTCACTTGCATACGGGGTGCCCATAATTTCAACGGTGATATTGGTGATTTCTGAGCCGGCGAGATTGAGTTCAAACGCTTCGGTGATGATGGTATTTGAGCGTTTTAATGACATGATTTCGCCGCCGCGGCTATCTACGGCAAATAGCGTTCCATCTTCTAAAAAGTAACCAATCTCTTTACCTTCGAAAGCCGAGTCATCATCAAACACGGCTTCAAAATGTAATTGACTAGGGGCCGGAACAGAGCCACGACTTAATGGCTTTCGTACCGCTTCTTGCTTTAATTGCGTTTGGTCTACGGTAGGCAAATAACCCTCAAGCCCAATGGCAATATGGGTGATTTTGTATTCTACGCCTAGCTCTTCGGCGTGAATGGATGCGGCAATACCTGCATCGGTGATAACAAGACTCATGATGTAACCTCATGTTGAGTGGTATTTCGAATGTGGCGAGCATTGGTCGCTTGAATATGTTCAGTTGTACTGGTACTCGCTCTCCACTGAATTTCGGTGTGGGGTAAACGCACCTTTTCAAAATCGTTAAAGGCATTTTCACTTCGACAATTATTCGCAAGAGATACGCTGATTAGGTTGGGTGTCGCTTTATCATCAAACACCAACCCTTGAGTGTTTTGATTGAGAAGGTTTTGATAATCGGCAATTTTCCAGCCAAATAGACTTTCGGAAAAATCAGATAACAGAGCGAGTTGAATTTCATCGTGGGTGACTTTGAAGTCGGTTGCCATACCTTTGATGACACCGGTGAGTTTGGTGTTGGTTGCTTCTTGCCAATATTGGCCTTTAGGCAGTAAAAGGCGGATCGCTTGCTCAAAATCTTGAGTGGTGTAATCAATGACTAAGTCAGAGGTGTCCATGTGACCTCCCCAAGAATATGAATTTCACTATCGGTAATAAATTGCTCTTCGGTTGGCTGCTTCACTATGTAACTATTGGTGATAGGCGCAATGGCCAACACAATCTCCGTTGGCGTAATACTCACTTGAACCGGTGGATTGACGGATTCGTCACGCTGTCCCATTTTATCTTTAAATAAATCTTCCAAGGCGATAATGATATCGGCGCGAGTGGCTTCGTCTTGAACATTTTGAATTTCAATATCGATCGCTTTATGGGTAGGGATAGCGACGGTTGGGTGGCAACCGGCTAATCGCTCTGAATCAATGTGCACTTGTACGGCTGAAATCACTTCAGGGCCAACGGTTGGATCGTTTTCACGCGCGCCGATATAGACTTGAACCAGTCCACGCTCAGGTGTGTTATCTAGCGCCCAGGCATAGTCAACATCAGAATGCGCCGATAGCGCCCAGCTTTCATAATCTTCACGACGACCAACCTCTTCCCCTTGGTTATAAGCGGTACAAATTCGCTCTCGCCAATGCTCAATATCTTCAATCGGAGCGCCACCATCAAAACCTAAACACAATACGTTATCAGGACTGATGCCGCTTATGGCTTTTGATAGGGTTAAAATACTGCCAGCCGGTAGGTTGCCTTCAATGCCAGCGATGAGAGCAATGACAGCCACATCTTCATCCGACATTTGCGCTTTCAAGGTTTGGTATTCATTGCCGGCTTTATCAATTAAAACCGTTGATTGAGGAATAAGCACGGCCTCGGCCAATGACTCAAATTGCACCAAGCCTTGAGAAAAGGTAGGCAGTAGCCGTACAACATCATGGCGCTGGGCATGCAAATACAACCAAGGCTCAGACGCCGTTTCTGGCTGCATTTCACGAAACAGTTGGTCTTGATAACCATACTGGCCATAACTGACACCGGCAATGGCGCAAGCGATCGCGTGAATGGCTGGATTATTTTGACCGGTTGTGGTGATAAGCGTCGAGGTTGCCCGGTTAATTAAGGCTTGCAGACTGCGTTGCGTACTCATAAAGGAACCTCAAATTGAGAGCCATCGTTTAATGTTAATGTCACGCTTCTGGCTAACGCGTTCGCTGAAATAACCGTTACTTGAACGTTGATACTTTGAACGTGTCCACCATCAACTAGCCATGCCAATGCCTCTTCATAAAAGCGCTTTGCACGACTGGCAGTTTGTGCCGTATTCTTTTCTCGTTGTAATGTCCAATCACGAGAGCCAACACCTGGCGTATATTGTTCTGACCACACGCCGCCACGCTCATTATTATTCATACGGGCGCGATCATTTTTGGTTGATTCACCGTGATTTAATAAGCTTTGCAACACCGCATGTTTGAGACCGTCTTGTGTCGTCATTGAGGAGGTTAGTGTTGATAAAGAAAAGTAATTCATGTGACTTTATAACTCCCTGCAGAGCTGCCTTTATTGACGACGACTAATGCATTGGTCGTAATCTCCTCCACGACCGCATTGGCAATGGCTTCGGCTAAATCGGCAGATTTGGCAAACTCACCTTCGGTCACAAATCCCTTACCTTTCATCTGCGTGATTATTTTGGTTTTAAGTGAGCTATTTGAAATAGGCATCAGCGATATGCTCCTTGTACTACTTTTGTGCGGTAACTGTTTTTGAACCGTCAACATGTGGGCTGCCGGTGAAAGGGCAAATACTTTCGCAAGTGATCACTCCGGTACCGTTATTTAGTTTTATGTTTTTAGCATTCACGGTGACATCGCCCAGAGAGGTAATGGATATTCCATTTCCTGTAAAGTGAACGAGGTTGCCCTTGTCATCGAGCATGGCCACTTCGCCTTCTTTTAATTCCATCTCATGGCGTTCGTCCTCAACACAAACCGATACACCGCGACTTAATACGCCGCCAAGAAATAAAACGTAACTGCGTGCACCAACTTTGGGGCGACTCATAAAACCGTAATTGTGCAGGCGTTTAATTCGGTCGTTTGTTTTGCCGGTCGAGGTTTGAATCTGCAGCATCTTGGTATCAGAGCCGGTGACCGAACCGATTACTATCATGTTTTTGATGCGACTCATTAGGCGATTAAACATGGATTGGTCAGACATTAGATTTCTCCGCAAAAGGTCGAAATAAGGTTAATGATGTTTTCGTGCTGGAGTCATCCACCGATATTGAAACCGATTTGATTAATAGCATTTCGTTAAAGTCCTGGTATTGGTCGATCACTCGAATGGTGCGATTGATAGCGGAGCAGGTGAAAGCCTCAATGACATCATCAATCGATACTGAAGCATTTAAGCCCTTGGCAATCGCTAAAGAACGCTCATATTGTGCGCGTGATTGGCAAGCCTCTGCGCTTTGCAATTGGTCGCACACAAACACGGTTTTTCGCATGGTATTGGCCGGTGCATAGGTGACGGCTGCATGAGCATCATCCCATTGTCCTTGCACTTCGATGTGATAAAACTGATTGGTGAAGTTACGTTCTAGATTTAAGGACCCAATGTTGGAACCTACTTCCAAGGCAGCAGCATTTACTGGCGAGTGCGCTGGGTTTTCAATCGTTAACACGCCGTCTCGCTCAACTAAGATAAAACCTTGTTCCTTTACGAGTTGCGCTAGGTTATCGACTGGCGACTCGGCATTAATTTGAAACTCTTCAACTGGCTTGGTGTTGACTAGGCTATTAACCGTTAGACCAAAATTTTTAGACACACTGCGTAATAATGCTTCCAATGTTTGGCCGTATTGCGCGTCCATGGTGATGCGTGAATCAATCATGTTGGCACTTTTTGAGCGCCCTGAAATCTCCATAGAATACGCACTGGTTTGGGTTGAGGTCGAAGCGTTATCAATGACACCAGAAAATATACGTTTTCCATCAAGCTTGAATTCAACCGGCAACGGTTTATTGATAGCAAGAGGTTCAATCGTGCAATGAAAGGTGTGAGCAAGCTGCTCAATGTCATAGGTCAGTTCTGCGCTTAAAAATATGATCGGCTTTTTATCGATGAGTAAGGAAAGGGTGCTCATTGATTCACTCCCACGGCAATATTGCCTCGTAAGAATAAAGGGTGCTGATTGGGATTTAAGGCGGTGACTAGGTCTTCATCATGACTAGTGTTATGAGAAATCACCAAAGCTGGCTGAAAGCGCGCTGATTCGATGGCGCTTTTGGGTTGGCTTCCTTTTTGTACTTTGTCACTTTGAGTGTTTACATTTTCTTTTAAGGTGGTGAGCGCATCAAATAACGCAAGGCTTTCTAGTGTGGATACGGTAGTAACGCCGGCAATACAAACATCTAATTGGGTACTGATGCGGTTTATATCGCTCAGCGTAATAGCCGGTTGAGTGGTTGCTTCGGTAATAGTAAAGGTTGGCGCTTCTTCTAAGTGAGCGATGTCTTTACTCATTTTGACGGCGGCCACGGTGGCTTGCACATTGTAATGAGCGCTAGGTGTATTCGGGTTAATGCTATCTAACATGCTCGCTTGTGCCATGCGTGAGTTATCAACCGCTTCATTGACGGCATCATCTTCTGATTGAACCGCATTCGCCACACTATCAATGGTTAAACTTAATTGCTGTGCAAACTGTGCAGGAGCATTCGCAATGCTGGATATGGCGACCATCGCGCTATTGAGCTCTTGGTTTAATGAAGACAGCACCTGGCTAGGAACGGTTAACCGTGTCGCAATACCGGTGAGCTCGCCGACAAAGTTTGTAAAATCAGTCTGCAAAGTCCGGATATCACTGATGCCCATATTATTAACATCGTCCACGAACGTTTCAGTGGAAAGCTGTTCGACGGCATCGGTTTGTTCGATGAGAGTTGTGGTGGCGACGTTCGTCGTTACCGTTGAGATTGGTTTGGTATTACGAATGAAATTGAGCGTTAGGGTAACAAGTCCTAATGTGGTATTGATTTTTTGCGAGTAGGTATTAAAAACTAGAGGCAGTTCGCCTAGCCATGGGTGCTCCAGTTCGCCCTTAGCGGTTTGGTTCAAACTTGCCAATAAAGCATTGGCATCGTTTAGCGAATCGCCACCGACAAACACAACATCAAGGTCAATCTTATTGGCGGCGCTGCCCATGATTTTAATGCCTGGTAAGTCGGCATAAGGAATCTCCGAAACCTGCAGACGTTTTCCACCATCAAGCGCGGTGCTGAGTATGTTAAGCGTCAGGCCATTCCAGCGACCTTGTTCGTACTTTCTTTCCCACATAACACACAACCTGTAAAACCTGCTCAAAGACGCAGAAATTAACACCAGGGTGGGTGCGATATTGGCTTATTCGGACTCACCCCCTCCTCCCCACCAAAATTCATACCTATAAAAAAACGAAAAATAGGCGCAATCGGTAAGGACAGAGATATTATGGGCAAGTCTTTGTTTAGTGGGTACTTAAGGCTGTTTTATATGGCGAATATAGAGATCCTTTAAGATCGCAAACGTGCGTTTTTTTAGTTTATGCGATCCTTATGTCTCACTACTCAGGTATAATTGTAATCAGCGAATTATTAATAATTGAACTTAGCCATATCTGGCTAAATAGTCATATTTATTCATTAATGGCTTTCCGTAAATAACTGAAATTAACCGCAACATTAAGACCATACTTCAATTCCATAAAGTGAAGCATTACCAAGGTTTTTTGAATCATACTAATCCTTATCTAATTAATCATTATTCGTATGGGTACGATTAAGGTGTGAATTATCATAATAAAAAATACTGACAATCTATTATACATTAAGCACAAAAAAGACCGCGTAGGGCGGTCTTTCCTTTTACATTAGAAAATTACTCATTTTAATTAAAGCACAGAAATCATGACGAAAATTAAAAGTCTATCTCCGTACCTGATGTTTTCATAACTGATCATGCCATGTTACGAGAAAGTAAAGTTCTAAATGCAGGGCCAATTAACTGATTCACATAACCAATTGATCGCCCATTATTCAATTAAGTATGGTGGTTGCATCAATAATTTTATCTACATCCCAATCTAAACAAGTAATCATGGATTTATCACTTTGTGGGTGCCATTCTTTACGATTAAAACTTTTTTCATGGTAAATACCTACCGTGGGTACGTTGTACGCACTGGCAATGTGCACAATAGAGGTATCAACCGAGACCACGCCTTTAGCATTTTTAATTAGATAAATAGACTCTTGAATAGATTCAACGTGAAAAACATTGCAAATCTCTTTTAATTCTCTTTCCCAACTATCTTTATTCTCGATATATGTTGGTAATAGAAGTAAACAATCTCCGCCTTTTTTTAAGTAATGAGTTAAGAAGTTTTTACTTTTACCAATATCCCAAGAGCGCTTTTCAATCGAAGCGAAAGGGTTAAAAACAATATAATCGGTTATATTTTTATTATCTAGGTTTGATTGTATTTTTCGATGTGTTGTTTTGTCTTCATATACTTTAAAAACACCCTGAGTTTCTTTAAATCCGTATGCTTTCATCATATTTGAGTAGATTTGTGGCTGACTAATATTATTTTTAATTATCGTTTCTTTGGGGTTTTGTATGCACTTATACTTTTCTGGTTCAAGTCCTATAGTCAAATCAGGCTTTATAATAAAGCCAATTATGCTTCGATAAGGCAAATCTAGAGAAGCCGGTTCAATAAGTAAATCAATAGGCCTATTTAATTTTTCTTTTAGTATTGCGGGATATTGAAGCCATTTTTTCTTGTCAGGAAGGCAGATATAATCAACGCGGTCATCGAATTTTACAGCATCTTCATTTTTTGATGTGCACAATATCGTGATTTTTGGGTTTTCCCACTGTAACATAACAGCCTCTATAATTGGTGATATGGCCATATAATCCCCAATGTTAAATGTTGCGTCAATAATCACGCATGGGTTATTAGGGATAGTGTCAATTGAACTAAGTTTATTTTTTCTTATGTTTAATATATTCGATATAACTTTTTTATATAGGGCCATACGTACCATTCCCAAATGGGTTGTTTAAATGCGAGAATTTAAAATATAAGCAAATAGACCGGTAATCAGCAATACGAGTATTAGTCATGATAAAGTCTAATTATTATGACTTTCCAAGAGTAACATCCCTGCCCTAAACAGAGCTCAGATGCTTTCACGTAATGAGTTTTTAATTACTGTCTTTTTTATTTACATACTCATATTATGATACTCCTCAATTCTCCATAAGGGGAGGATTATCGAGGTGCTCATATCAAGTTTAACCACCGTCTTTTCTTGTCTCAGCACTTGTAACCATTAATTCTTTTAACAATCGTACCGCTCAAAACTTTTTTTAGTTGATTGAACTTTATTTTTGCTTCGGGCAGGTATGGTTTAAATGCTTTTGTAACTAAGGTTGTAATATGGCCATATTCTTCAAACCTTCCATGCTCTTCATTTGCAACAGTAAGCTTCCAACCATAATCAAAGCCGATGTATTCCAAATTTATGATTATGTTTTTTTCATGTTTAGCCATGCAAATCAGCATGTCTTCGATGAAAAATCCGTGATATATAAAACTCATGCTCTTCTCTCCTCAAAAATATCCATTTGATTACCGTTCTTGCGTAACTCTGGCTGAAGCTCTATATCTGGTTGTTTTCCTGTGGGCTTAATTATGCGAACCAAAGAGATCAGCGACACAAACGAGGTACCACAATTTAAGTTTAAGCACTGGCAGTAAAGCTCTCGTGTCTCGCTTGATATTGCACGAGAGGTTGCGATGCGTGTTTTCGTTAAACATACAGGGCAAGTAACAAGCATAATGAATTCCTCTTTGGTTTGTGAGTATGTTTACTTCTCACTTAACTGATTTTATCCAGTCGATTTCTTTAATTTTTTCAATGGTACTGGCCACTTCTTCAAGGCGGTTTATCGCTCGTTGAAAGTTCGGCTCGGTTATCTCATTGAGTGAAGCGGATAGTGAAAAATTTAACCCATCTACTAAGTAGTTTTTTAATGCGCTTACTTGGCTATCGCTGCGAATTTTCGTTAATGACAGTAAGAGCAGGAAGCGTTCTTCGGTTTCTAAACCTTGTGATAAATAGTTCATAGTGACCTCAACCTGAGTTCATAAGTTCTTCCCACTCTGGTGTGGGGCCGTCTAATTCCATTTTTAGAAAGAAATTACTGATGATTTTTTCACTTCTACTTTGCTTCGGTGTTTGCGTACAGTTATTGCCACTAGTCCAAGGTAGAGCAAGATCAAGAGCAGGAAGAGCCTCCTTTGTCGCTTCGGCTTTTACTAGCTTCCATTTAATTTCATGGGTGAAAACAGTCAGACCAGAACCTACCAAACCAACGATTTCTTTAACCGTTTCGCCGTACTTGTTTTCTTTTTCTTCTTTCTTGGTTTTGATTGGTCGCATGGATTGACGCAAGCGGTGACCGCCCATGTAATCAAAGAAAGCGGAAAAGAAGCCCATATCAGCCGCACGTCGCGCCTTTTCAAATAGGCAGTATTCTTGCTTTTCTTCTATGCGTCGAAGCTCACGCCATACCGTGACCGATGGTGTCTTTTGAAATTGGAATTGTCTAAAAGAAAACAAACGAGACCAGGCGGTTACGTTCTTGACGGTTTCTTGTAGTTGGACTTTCTTAGCATCTAAATCGGTAAGCCCTTCAAGCCCGTAACCATCGACGTTTTTAGAAATGTATTTAGCAATATAAGAGACCGCATCACCACGGGTGCGGTCAATGATTTCTGATTTAAAGCGGCCTTTCATTGCTTTGGTTTTTGGTGCGCCATCAGGGAAATATAACTCATCAGCATCGCGCTGGAATTGGTAAAACTGCATCAATTCATTGAATGGTGCCACTTGTTCTAATGGCATAAAAAACACAGCGTGCCAATGGGGCGTTCCATCAGTGTGGGGTTCAACCACGCGCATGCCGTAGTAGGTAAGTTCGCGTCTATCTGCCGCGCTACGAAAGCGAGTGAAAGAAACATTTAACCATTCATGTGCTTCACGTGGGTTGGCGCCATTCCAGTTTTCATTTTCAGTCCAGTATTTACCTTGCTGTTTTAATCTATGGTATTTACCTGGTGCGGTCATTGTGACAAATACGGCCACATGCTCATTTGAATCTGCGTATTCTTGACAACCAGCAATACGAGTCATTAATTCATTTCGTCTATTGGCCGGATTGGAAACCGAAGAGGCATGAACATCGGTCATAGAAACCAGATCACCGGTTTCATTCTCTATAGCCATTAATTCAAGCCACTCACGCTGGCGTTCTTGCCTGACCTTGAGCCATTCACAAGCAGAGTAGGAGGCATAAGGAGACACATGAGGCGAAACCATACCTGCAGCGCGTCGGGCATTTTCAAATGCAGCCGCAACACTGCGCTCGATGGTGCGTTTCCACACGCTTTCATCAATAACACGGACAATGATACTTAATACCGTATCTTCATTTTCAGTAAGGTTCGGGGCAAATTGAGGCATCCATAATCCAACCCCAACAAACTCATTAATGGCTGCTAAGGCTTCAAATCCATCTAATCCTTTTTTAATAGATAAATCTAAATGTAAACGGGCACGGCCTGCGAGTTCATTAGCAAGTCGTGCTCGTTTAAATTCAGTATTCACACTCCACCATGCTTCGGGTAAAACCGAAAGGGCAGAGTAGGCAGCACTACAGCGCTTCTCGATAAAATCGATAGCACGCTTAAAACCGTATTTACGTAAGCGAGATGCAGCTGCTTTATCAATGTAATTTCGAATATCAGAAGGAAGGTTTAATTTTGCGTTAGCCTGGCGAGCGAATTCAAAAACCTGATCACGAGGGGACTTTTCATTATATGGAGTGTGGTGGTCAGTGACATAGCAAAGCGCTTTGTCACTGGCTTGATGGGTAACGACGTAGTTGGCTAACTCAGTGCGTAAATGTTGCGGTATTTTCTTGAGTGGATTGGTGGTTGCTTTGCTGTAAGTTTTCATAGAATCGCTCGTCTCGTTTTACCACTTTACTCGGTAGGTTATTGGCCTTAACCGCTAACCGTTCTTTCCACTTCTGTTTACGTTTTTCTCTTTCGGTGACTTCTCTTTGATGCTTAATGCTCATCATTTTTTTCTTGATTTGATGACACCATTTGAGACCGATTTCTTGCTGTTCTTGATTGGGGCTAATGACCGCCCGAGCTTCATTTAATTGACTTGTATCCATAGCTAATACCTACGTTTTTTAGGAACTAATTCGCGGAAGACCTTATATCGCCACAAACGCTCATGCAGTGCTGCTTTATTCGTTGGTTCGTTTATTGCGTAGTTCACAGCACTAAACATTTGGCGATTGTTAGTTTTGGCTAAGTAATGAAAATCGAGAATCTTTTTGCTTACGAGTGCATTTCGAATAGCCCCATATAAAAATTTAAAGTCGCTCTTAGTGCTCATAACTCACTAAACTCCTGTGCATCCATCAGCACCAATAAACATTTACTTGTTGCAGCAAACACACCTCGGTGAATATGGATAAGATCGAATTGAATTTCGGCTTGGGAAATAGCATCACTGGCACTTTCAAACTCACCCAATAATGAGCTTTTCACCTCACCGCTATCGTTACGGATAGCGGTTCCGGTTTCATCGCAGTGAACAATGAAGTAGTTCATTCTTCTATGTCTTTTAAGATTTCAGGTTTTTCTTTGCAAAGATCTAAAAACTCTTCACGAACGTTTGAACCAGATTCATTCAGAATCCATTGAAGCGCAGCTATATAGCCCTCTTCAAAAGTTGAATCAGGGAATTCAGTTCCGCTTTGTTCAATCAGCACTTCTGCAAAGAAAATTTCCTTTTTTATATCCTCATAACTGTGCTTGCTTTTGTGATGCAGTTTATGGGTCATTACACCGCCCCCATAACATCGTCTTTGATTTCACAAAGCGCATTAAGTAGCGAGTCGAAGTTCTTATCGCAGTTTGATTCATTTGATAAATCGAAATCAACGAGGCCATGCTGAACAAACATCACGTTATTACGCTCGGTTTGTTTGCGTTGTTCTCTGATTAATTCAATTGCTGTATCAATGGCTAGTGCTTTGGTAAATCTGTTCATGTCCAACCCCTTGGAATGTGTGTTTAAAATTTGAAATACCTCTAAACCACTAAAGGCGTTTCAAATTGGCTCTGATGTCAAAGCCAATTTCAATTAGCCATGAACCATGCGCCAATCAGCTAAAGCAAGCTCACGTCGTTTGTCGATGTAATCACCAAGATCATTAATGTCCACCATGATTGGGCAGCGTTGACCATCGTCTAATCGGAAGGTAGCAATAGGTAGTTCTTGGCTTGCTGCTTTCTGGTTTGCCGTCTTAGGACTAATGCCAAAAAACTCTTCGCAGATATCACGCAAAGGCACAACAGGATTACCAAAGCGTGCATGTAGCGCATATTTTGTATTCATAGATTCAACCTGCTTTCGTTATGTAACGTATCTTGTATAATCAACTCATTGACACTCGGAGCAACTCAAAGAAACTCTGTGTGCTTTTAGTGTTTTTAATTAAACGCACTAAAAGCACTTCCGTCAAGTTTTTTTTGAGGTTTTATATGAAAGAATGGTTTTTAAGCACTGAATTAGTTGATATCAGAGGCGTTCCTAACTCTCCTAGCGGTATTGCACAACAAGCAAGAAGGCATGATTGGAAAACTAGAAAAGCTAAGGGTAATGGTCGTGCATTGGAGTACCACATCTCGAATTTTAATAAAGATGTGATCGCTCAATTGCGTGAAAAATTTGGTGAGGTTGGGGAAGGAGACGTTCATCCAATTCAATCAAACGTAAAGAAAGTCCAGGAACTGGATACGCTCGATGTGACTCCAATTCCGGTTTATAACGTTTACGCTGCCTGTGGTTTTGGCTCTGTGATTGATACGGAATACCAAATACGCACCACCTATTTGCCAACAGAAACATTGGCACGCTTTGGTGTATGTACCAAAACCGCACGAATCATTACATGTGACGGTGATTCGATGGAAGACACCTTAAGTGATGGTGATGAAGTGTTAGTGGACATCCGCGAACTTGACCACCCTGTGAAAAATGGTGTGTATGTGATCCGCATTGGTAAGCATGTTTTCATCAAGCGTTTGAAATACAACATTCTCGCCGAAAGCTATGATGTTATTTCGGACAACACAGCAGAATATGATCCGTTTACGTTAACGAAACACCAGTTAGAAGATTTTGCCATTGAAGGCAAGGTTTTGACTGTAGTGATGAAGAGAATTTTTTGATTGATAGGCCCACTTTAGTGGGTTTACGTTAAGTAGACAGAAAATAGTTTTGTGTTTATAGTGAATTTTAGAAGTGGCCTTTCGGGCTACTGCTGTTTTCCGAAGTTAATATTTTAACTTTCGATGAGGTACATCCAACCTCTGGCGACTCCTCCCACAATCAGGGAAGTGACGGCCCAGAGGTTTTTTTATAGGGGAGCTAGGATAAATCTTTGTATTTGATAGCTTCATTTAGAAGCTTGATAAACTCAGAGCAATCACCAGCATAGTTAGGATATGCCTTGTTTATTGAACTCATTTTTTCAGAAGAAACAAGTAAGGCATTTAAGGAGTCAATACCTGTAAATGCCTTTTCAATTAAATTATAACGTGCTATGGCTTCTTTTTCTTTGTTATATATTTCCTCAAGGAGTACTTTTTTTTCTGTTTCTTCAATGAGAAATAAAATATATTGTTTTTTATTATCTGTAATAATTGATTCTAGCTTTTTAGTCATCATCTGAAATGATTCCAGATGGCTTGCCGCATGGAGCTCATCATTTAGCTGGCTTAATCTCAGGGAAATAGAACTTCTTTCCTCTTCGCTTAATGTAATTATTCCTTCTTTATCTGCAATATAATCACTCATAAATATGAGCAACGTTTCCCATTTTTTCTGCTGGTTTTCTTTATATAAGTCGCTGTGTGAATGCGTTTTTATTTTTGTGTGTTCCAAAAGGTCAATAATTTCAACAGTCGTAGCCCAAGCATGTTGATATTCTGTTCTTAATTGAGCTTCAACCTTAAAGGGTTTTCCTTGTTTAGTTTTATATTTGAAATGAATATGAAGACTTCGATATCGACAATCATTATCTTTAGGATCTGTTATATAGTTTTTTATTTTGTTTATTTCGATTCGATTAATACTATTGACTCTATTTTCGATATGCTGAGCAATGTTATTTAACGAGTTCATGTCTGGAAGTATTAGCCGGCATCCAGCAATATCAATCATGTTTTTAACACATGTTTGATTTATGGTTTTTCCATCTAAAGAGGGTCTTTGGAGCTTGTTTATTATGGTTTCAGTCCGCTTTAATCTGCTAACAGGTTTAGTGTTTAGTTCTAGTTGCTCGCAACATTGTGATAGTAACGATGAAATAACTTTGAGTGGTTTTTCATGTGCTTCACGAAAGGCTTGTATTATTTCAAGAGATTGTTTTAGGTTACCAATGTTTTTTCTATATGCGTCGCTTGCTCTTTTGACATCGCCACCTGTAAAAACAAAAATTTCGGGAATTAGATCTTGTTCTTGGATGAAGGCTTCTAAAGACTGATCAACTTCAACAATTGATTCTTCATCTAAAGAAAAAGTGCCATCAACTTCAAAATTGATGACACTTAAGTTTTCCTCGAGATGATTTTTTTTATCATCTATAGGCATGTGGTATGTCTCGTTTTTTGGATGTTGTCATAGTGTGCTTGTATTAAAGCATCAGGAATAATTTGTTGTGGTGTTTTATCCCAAGTGATCTTCCATGGGCTACCGTCTCTATGGGTTAGTTCAACAAGTTGTGGACCAGAATAATCGCCCAATTTAGTTACAACATCCTGAATTATGCTATTGCTTTCCGCATCAAGGCATACATCATTTTCGTCAGTGATAACTGATGAACCAAAAGATTTAAATCTAAAATAAACAGATGGAACGACTGGTCCATACTGCCATGCGTATACATCTTCAATGATTAGCGGTCGCTTAAAATGAGATAGCGATAAACCGTGGCTCACATAAGTTAACTTTTGTAGTTGTAAATTGGTGAAGCGTTTACCTTGCTTTTTCGCATGGGCGAGCAAGCTAAACGCTACGTCAATAGCGCTGTAGGTATGATAAGCTTTCATAATTTTTATCCAACTAGAGTAGAAAAGTGAAATGTTTACATATATGCAAACAATAACAGTGTAATGAATATTTTTGCTGTCGACAAGCAAATGAGAATAAAGTGAGTGATCAGCCTAATTATTTTGCACGGCTTTTTCATGCAATTTATGTGGAAACAGTTGCGTATAAACCTGCCATAAAATATTCAAATTCCTATGACCTGTCACTTGGGCTACTTCTTCAATGGAGTAGCCTTTTTCAAATAACCGGCTTGCACCTTCTCGGCGTAAATCGTGATAACGTAAATCTTCAATTCCTAACGAATTTCGCACCCTTTGGAATCCAGCTGTTACTGAGCGAGAATTATAAGGGAAGATAAATTCGCCTTGTTTCGGTTGCTTTATCACAATATCAAAAGAGCCAGCAAGTAATGGCACTATCATGTGGTTGCCTTCTTTTTTACGAGGGTCTTTTCTATCTCTAACAATCACTGTCTTGTGATTTTCGTTTAAGTCCTCCCAACGCAACTTGCACACCTCACCAATTCGCATACAGGTTAAAATACTGAATTCTAAAATGTCACAAAATGGAATTCTCACCGAGCCATTACTTCGGAAGTTTTCGCGTTCGCGTAATCTCTCTTTGAGTTTATCCAGTTCTAGCGTTGTTGGCCTACGAGTTCGTTTATCACTTTTACCGATTAACTTCATATCAATCAGGACAGGAACGGCATCGTCAAAGATGTTTACATTGGTTGTTATATTAAAAACAGGATTCGCCTTTTTCATTACAGAACGTAAGTAAGCGATATCATGATAGATAGTGGCAGGCTTGGCTCCTGCACCTTTGCGGTTTTTGCAATGTTCGACAAGATCACTAACTTTCAATTTATCAGTTTCAACTTTAGCAATGTCGCAATCGCGTAGCATTTTTATTACGTATTGTTTGGTACGCCCTGTGTTATCCCACAAGTCACGCTCATCAATAAACCGATCTAACATATCACCGATAGAAACAGCTTTAGACGTGAACAATCCGTTTTCTTCTATTTCTTGTACTTGCTTCTTACCCCAGGTACGGGCTAATTCTTTTTTTCTGAATGTTTTCGCAACACGGTGTATAATCTTGCCAGATTTTTTTACAGTAATAGTTGCTTTGAAGCGTGGCTCACCACTTGCGAGTGTGCGTTTTTGAATACTAAAAGAAGCCATATTATTTACCTATGAGGCGTACCGATCTTCAAAATATAAGGTGTACCATAGGCGTACTATATAACGCAATTCATAGTAAATCAAAGCAACTCGTAGCAAGTAACTAAGAAGCCAAAACCTTTATGAAGCTAGATTCTACAAAGAAACCCAATGAATTCGTGATGCAGCGTTTTTCCATTGCACCCATGCTCGATTGGACTGATCGCCACTGCCGTTACTTCCATCGCTTATTATCTGAGCATACGTTGTTATACACCGAAATGGTCACAACTGGTGCGATTATTCATGGTAAAGGGGACTTTCTGCAATTTAGCCAGCAAGAACATCCGGTGGCTTTGCAACTTGGTGGTTCGAATCCTGTTGATTTAGCTCATTGTGCCAAGCTTGCCCAAGAGCGTGGTTATGATGAAGTGAACCTAAATGTGGGTTGTCCTTCAGATCGTGTACAAAATGGTAAATTTGGTGCGTGCTTAATGGCGGAACCTGAGCTGGTGGCTGATTGCATGGCAGCGATGCGTGAAGTGGTGGATATTCCGGTTACGGTAAAAACGCGTATTGGTATTGATGATCAAGATTCTTATGAATTTTTAACGCGCTTTATTGCTATGGTGAGTGAAAAGGGTGGCGTTGATCAATTTACTATCCATGCTCGTAAAGCTTGGCTAAGTGGATTAAGCCCCAAAGAGAACCGTGAGATTCCAGAGCTAGACTACCTTCGTGCGTATCAACTTAAGCAAGATTTTCCTGATTTAACCATTGCGATTAATGGTGGAGTGAAAACCATTGAGGATTCATTAACTCATTTAGAGCATCTTGACGGTGTGATGGTGGGGCGTGAAGCGTATCAAAATCCTTATTTGTTAGCCGAAGTCGATCAGAAAATATTTGGCAGTGATAAGCCAATTAAGAAACGTCGTCAGGTAGTACAAGAGATGTTGCCTTACATTGAACAAGAAATGGCTGCCGGCGCTAGCCTAGGTCATATCACTCGTCACATGCTAGGTTTATTCCAAGCAATGCCGGGGGCGCGTCAATGGCGTCGTTATATTAGTGAAAATGCGCATAAACCAGGCTCGGGAATTGAAGTGGTTGAAGCGGCTTTAGCTAAAATCCCTGCAGAGTTGGACGTATAGCGAAAGCGTATATTTGATTCTATGACCAATTAACTTAATACTGGTGAATTATACTAAAAATTAGTTAAATTCACCTTTTTTATTCATCATCGAATCCTTGTAAGTTATTGATATATTTTTTATTTTAAACTTTTGATTAGTTGGCTTGATAACTGCACTAAGCGTTAATATAAATAATTTGATGAGATTAGGCCTGAGGAAGGAAGTATGGTTGAGCTATTATTTGTTTTAATGTTTTTTGGCTTTTTGATGTTTACAGGTGTGACTATGGTTACGTTATTCCTCGCGATTGTTGTGTCGCTCTTGTTTGTCTTCGTGGTGAGTATGATTGGTGCGGTGATTAAATTATTGCCGTGGATTGTGATAGCGTTAATTGGTCTATATATTTATAAGCATTATAACAAGCCAAGTTCTTATTAATGGCTTGAAAGGCTGATTGAAATGGAATTTGGAGTTAACAATGAAAGCATGGATTTCGCTTAGCATAACTTTATTGATGCTAACGGCGGCAAGTGTGCAAGCTGAAACGATTTGGAATATGAAAATTGGTTCGGATTATTGGTGGACAACAAATAAAGTTGATGAAATAAAGTACCAAGGCGATAATTCTACCGCAGATGTTATGGCTGGCCTCGATTATGTTTTTAATTTAAGTTCGGTTGACTTTATTTTACGTGGCGGTTATCGAGTTATGGATTATTCATTTGATTACTTTGCTGGAGAGCCAGTAAAGGTGCGCGAGGAAGGTTTCTTTACAGGAATAGAACTCAATTTCTAAACGGAAAAAAATGCACCATTAAATACCGCTATTGATGGCGGTATTTTTTTATTCAAAATGTGACCCTTTTCTTAGCAGGATTATAAATTTGCGCCATGCTTAAAGTTCATGGTGTAAGTAACATGGAAGGGTGAACAATGACGGTCATTGAATTACGTCGTTTATATGAATCCAAGCAATTAATCGAAGCTATTATTGAATCTTCAGCTGAAGATGAAGACTGGATTGTGGAATTTCGCTACAGTCGAGGTGGCTTGGTATTGTTGACGGATGAAAATGGAAAAGAATGCCATTATCAAGATGTTGATGATGCATCTCGATCGGCTTTAGATGTAGGCTTTAAACAAGTTCGTATTGCCAATAAATAAATTATTGTTACTTAACAGTAAGGTGGTTTATCGTCCTTACTGTTTTGTTCCTTAACTATCTGCTTTTTTATATCCTTATTTCCAAAAAGTTATAAAACATACTTATCTATTCTTTCTCGCTATTAACCAGAATCGTTAATCTAATAGTACGAAGCAAATATAGTGTTATACCTAAAATACCCAAACTTGAATTTAAAAAAGAGTTGGGCCTAGATAGATAGGATGTCGTGACATGTTACTAAAGGATCTTTCCGCTCTGGCTAGTCCGCTGAATGACCAACAAATGGGCCAATTACAGCAGGCTATGTCTGAGCTATCACCACAACAACTTGCGTGGGTTAGTGGTTACTTTTGGGGAGTAAGCCAAACGGGCCAACCCTCAGCGGCGAATGCGCCACAATCTCAGCTTTCTGTGGCGGCTCAACCCGCTGGGAAATTGAGCATTATTTATGCCTCTCAAACGGGAAATGCAAAAGGCGTTGCGGAAGCTTTAAAAAATGAGGCAGATGCCAATGGTATTGCGGTTGAGTTATTTGATGCCAGTGATTATAAGGGCAAAAATTTAGCTAAAGAAACACATGTCATTATTGTCGCTTCTACCAATGGTGAAGGTGAAGCGCCCGATAATGCGCTCGAACTGCATGAATTCTTACAGTCGAAGAAAGCCCCTAAATTACCCCATTTGCAATATTCAGTTATTGCGCTTGGCGATTCTAGTTATGAGTTTTTTTGCCAAACGGGTAAAGATTTCGATACTTATTTAGGTAAGTTGGGCGCAACTGCATTTTTAGATCGTCTTGATTGTGATGTGGACTATGAAGCTCAAGCAACAGAGTGGCGTAAACAAGCATTAGAAAAAGTGAAAGAGACTTTAGTCACTACGGATGCGGAAGTGGTACAGCTTCCTGTTGGGCAGGCCGCGCGCGTAGAAAGCCAATGGAATAAACAAAATCCGTATACCGCGACATTATTGACGAGTCAAAAAATCACAGGCCGAGATTCAGGTAAAGATGTTCGTCACATTGAAATCGATCTGGATGGTTCCGGTATTACATATCAACCTGGTGACGCATTAGGTGTTTGGTATGAAAACGGCTCTGATTTGGTTTCGGCTATTTTAGATCAAGTTGGCTTATCGGGTATTGAAAGTATTGAACTGGATGGTGAAAGTTTATCCATTCATAGTGCTTTAGTGAGCAAATTCGAAATTACTTCATCTAACCCACAGTTTGTGACTAAGTATGTAGAGTTATCCGAGAGTAAGAAATTACTAAAGCTAGTGGAAGACAAAGATAAGCTTCGTGAATACTCGGGCAATACGCAGATTATTGATGTTCTAAGAGAGAAAAAAACACCGTTAACGGCGGAACAATTAGTAAGCCTATTACGTCGTTTGACACCTCGCTTATATTCTATTGCTTCTAGCCAAGCCGACGTTGAAGATGAAGTTCATTTAACAGTTGGCCTGGTTGAATATCCTCAAGGTGATGAAGCCCGATTTGGTGGTGCATCACATTATCTTACTCATCGCCTAGAAGAGGGGGATAACTTGAAAGTGTTCATTGAACACAATAATAACTTCAAGTTGCCACAAGATGAGAGTACTGCAGTCATCATGATTGGCCCTGGTACGGGAATTGCGCCTTTTCGTAGTTTTATTCAGGAGCGTGAAGCCAGAGATGCAGAAGGTAAGAACTGGTTGTTCTTTGGTGACCGAACCTTTACTCAAGATTTCTTATATCAAGTTGAATGGCAGAAATATCTGAAATCAGGTGTGTTAAATAAACTGGATGTGGCCTTTAGCCGTGACCAAGCACAAAAAGTGTATGTTCAAGATCGTATCTTAGAAAATGCAGCTGAAGTATGGCAATGGTTACAGCAAGGTGCTTATGTTTATGTGTGTGGTGATGCAAATCGCATGGCGAAAGATGTTCATAACGCATTAATAACTGTAGTAGAAGAGCAAGGTAAATTAGGTCGAGATCAAGCTGAAGAATTCATTAATGACCTACGTAAGGCGAAACGTTATCAAAGGGATGTGTACTAATGAGCACGAAAGAACAAGTTGTATTAGGTGAAGTATTAGGCCCACTTTCTGATGGTGAACGTTTAAAAGAAGAAAGTAATTTCTTACGTGGCACGATTGCAGAAGACTTACAAAACCCAATTACTGGGGCGGTTACTGGCGATAATTTCACATTGATTCGTTTTCACGGTATGTATTTACAAGATGATCGTGATATTCGAGCTGAGCGTGCTAAACAAAAACTAGAACCATTACATACTTTGATGGTACGAGCACGTTTACCCGCAGGCGTGATCACACCAACACAATGGCTTGGTGTTGATAAATGGGCTGATGAACATACTTTATATGGCAGTATCCGTTTAACCACACGTCAAACATTTCAATATCACGGTATTTTAAAACCAAATATTAAGAAAGTGCATAAGGCTTTACATTCTATTGGTATTGATACTATTGGTACTGCAGCAGATATGAATCGTAATGTACTTTGTACTGCTAACCCATATCAATCAGAAGTACATCAAGAAGCTTATGAATGGTCAAAGAAAATAAGTGAGCACTTTTTACCACATGCACGAGGCTATGCTGAAGTTTGGTTAGATGCTGAAAAAATTGATAGTACGGTTCAGGAAGAAGAACCTATATTAGGTCGGACTTATTTGCCTCGTAAATTTAAAACGACAATTGCTATTCCGCCACTTAATGATGTTGATGTGCATGGCAATGATTTAAATTTTGTGGCGATTGAAGAAAAAGGTAAGTTAATCGGCTTTAATGTGCTGGTGGGTGGTGGCCTCGCTATGACGCATGGTGACACATCGACTTATCCTCGTCGTGCTGATGATTTTGGCTTTATCCCAGCAGATCAAACTTTGGCTTTTGCGGAGGCGGTGGTAACAACTCAACGTGATTGGGGGAATCGATCTAATCGTAAAAATGCGAAAACCAAATATACATTAGATCGAGTTGGTATTGATGTATTTAAAGCAGAAGTAGAAAAACGTGCAGGTAGACAATTTGAAGCCAGTCGTCCTTATGAGTTTACAGAACGTGGTGATCGTATTGGTTGGTCGGAAGGTATCGATGGTAAACACTACTTATCACTATTTATTGAAAATGGCCGTATTTTAGATTACCCAGACAAGCCATTGAAAACTGGAATGGTAGAATTGGCTAAAGTGCATAAAGGTGATTTCCGTATTACTGCAAATCAAAACTTAATTATTGCTGGCGTCGTCGCCGACCAAAAAGCAGTGATTGAAAGTATTGCCGTAGCACACGGCTTGATGGATGTTTCTATCAGTGAGCAACGTAAGAACTCAATGGCTTGTGTGGCTTTTCCAACTTGCCCATTAGCAATGGCTGAAGCTGAACGTTTTCTACCTTCTTTTGTTACTAATGTTGAAGGGATTTTACAAAAACATCAGCTACCAAAAGAAGAAAGCATCATTTTACGTGTTACTGGTTGCCCAAATGGTTGTGGTCGAGCAATGTTGGCTGAAGTTGGATTAGTAGGTAAAGCACCAGGGCGTTATAATTTACACCTTGGCGGTAATCGAAGTGGTACCCGTGTACCTAAAATGTATAAAGAAAACATTACGGATAAACAAATCCTAGAAGAAATAGATAGTTTAATTGAGCGTTGGTCAAAAGAACGTACAGAAAAAGAAGCATTTGGGGATTTTGTTATTCGAGTCGGTATTATCGAAGAGGTCTTTATTTCTAAGAGGGATTTCTATGCATAACACTATTGAATCAAAGCTAGTTTTAAATGAATTACTCACTCTTAACAAAGTTGAACAAAGTTTAAAGTTGGCAGAAATAAATGTTTACCTTGAAGAACTAGATGCAAAGCAAAGAGTCATTTGGGCTTTAGAAAACTTGAATGGTGAGTTTGCTGTATCGTCAAGTTTTGGTATTCAAGCTGCAGTGATGCTTCATTTGGTAACTGAAGCAAAAGCTGATGTCCCTGTCATATTGACAGATACCGGTTATTTGTTTCCAGAAACATATCGGTTTATAGATGAGTTAACCCAACAATTAAATCTGAATTTAAAAGTATTTCGGGCAGAACAAAGTCCTAACTGGCAAGAAGCCCTGTATGGAAAATTATGGGAACAGGGCGTTGAGGGGATTGAAAAATACAATAAGATAAATAAAGTTGAACCAATGAGAAGAGCATTGAAAGAACTGAATGTATCAACGTGGTTCTCTGGCTTACGTCGAGAGCAGTCCAATACACGAAATCATCTACCTATTCTTGCTGTACAACATGGGGTGTTTAAATTCCTTCCAATTATCGATTGGAGTAATAAGCAAATACATCAATATTTAGAGCAGAATGGGTTGTCATATCATCCGTTATGGGATGAGGGGTACCTATCAGTAGGTGATACGCATACGACTCGAAAGTGGGAACCCGGTATGACAGAGGAAGAAACTCGCTTTTTTGGATTGAAAAGAGAGTGTGGACTTCATGAAGACGATGCTGAAGCTGAAAAAGATGGTTCAGGTATTTAATTTTCTAGTTATCTAGATAAATGAAAAAGGAAGGTTACCAGAAAAGGTAACCTTTTTTAATTTCTATAAGTAACAAAAATAATAACTCTGTGGATAAGTTGTGATTTTGTGTTGGGTAAAGTGGTATAAATAAATGGTTGAGTGTAAATTGAGCGCTTAACACTTATTTATGTGCTTTTTTGAAAAAAGAGCTTGCTAAGGTGATGATGATCTCTATAATGCGACCTCACTGACACGGAGCACACAGCCTAACGGCGCTGCGAGTCAGAGGTCAAAACCTTCTCAAAAAGGGTTAGGAAATAAGTTTCAAAAAGTGTTTGACACTGAAGCTTAAATGACTAAAATGACCGACCTGTTCACTGAGGCACAAGCCGAAAGAACAACGCTCTTTAACAATTTAAACCTATCAATCTGTGTGGGCACTCGTTGATGATAATCAAAAAGATTTATCAATGAACTGAGTGACCAATCGAGATTACTTCTCTTTTTATAAAGAGCTTAATCTTGGCACAGTCAATTCATTATCATTTCCTGCTGGGAAATGGTAATAAACTTTAAAGTTACTTTCTACCTCGGTAGAAATGAGTTTGAAGTCAGTAATCATTGAGCCGATGCGAAAGCATCAACAAAACTTTAATTGAAGAGTTTGATCATGGCTCAGATTGAACGCTGGCGGCAGGCCTAACACATGCAAGTCGAGCGGAAACGAGAAGGTGCTTGCACCTTCGGCGTCGAGCGGCGGACGGGTGAGTAATGCATAGGAAGTTGCCCTAACGAGGGGGATACCAGTTGGAAACGACTGTTAATACCGCATAATCTCCTTTCTGTTAAAGGAAAGAAGCAAAGCGGGGGACCTTCGGGCCTCGCGCGTTAGGATACGCCTATGTGGGATTAGCTAGTTGGTGAGGTAATGGCTCACCAAGGCGACGATCCCTAGCTGGTCTGAGAGGATGATCAGCCACACTGGGACTGAGACACGGCCCAGACTCCTACGGGAGGCAGCAGTGGGGAATATTGCACAATGGGCGAAAGCCTGATGCAGCCATGCCGCGTGTATGAAGAAGGCCTTCGGGTTGTAAAGTACTTTCAGTTGTGAGGAAGGTTTCGTCGTTAATAGCGGCGTTGCTTGACGTTAGCAACAGAAGAAGCACCGGCTAACTCCGTGCCAGCAGCCGCGGTAATACGGAGGGTGCGAGCGTTAATCGGAATTACTGGGCGTAAAGCGCATGCAGGTGGTTTGTTAAGTCAGATGTGAAAGCCCGGGGCTCAACCTCGGAAGGTCATTTGAAACTGGCAAACTAGAGTACTGTAGAGGGGGGTAGAATTTCAGGTGTAGCGGTGAAATGCGTAGAGATCTGAAGGAATACCAGTGGCGAAGGCGGCCCCCTGGACAGATACTGACACTCAGATGCGAAAGCGTGGGGAGCAAACAGGATTAGATACCCTGGTAGTCCACGCCGTAAACGATGTCTACTTGGAGGTTGTGGCCTTGAGCCGTGGCTTTCGGAGCTAACGCGTTAAGTAGACCGCCTGGGGAGTACGGTCGCAAGATTAAAACTCAAATGAATTGACGGGGGCCCGCACAAGCGGTGGAGCATGTGGTTTAATTCGATGCAACGCGAAGAACCTTACCTACTCTTGACATCCAGAGAAACCAGTAGAGATACAGGTGTGCCTTCGGGAACTCTGAGACAGGTGCTGCATGGCTGTCGTCAGCTCGTGTTGTGAAATGTTGGGTTAAGTCCCGCAACGAGCGCAACCCTTATCCTTGTTTGCCAGCGAGTAATGTCGGGAACTCCAGGGAGACTGCCGGTGATAAACCGGAGGAAGGTGGGGACGACGTCAAGTCATCATGGCCCTTACGAGTAGGGCTACACACGTGCTACAATGGCGCATACAGAGGGCAGCGAACTTGCGAAAGTAAGCGAATCCCAAAAAGTGCGTCGTAGTCCGGATTGGAGTCTGCAACTCGACTCCATGAAGTCGGAATCGCTAGTAATCGTGGATCAGAATGCCACGGTGAATACGTTCCCGGGCCTTGTACACACCGCCCGTCACACCATGGGAGTGGGCTGCAAAAGAAGTAGGTAGTTTAACCTTCGGGAGGACGCTTACCACTTTGTGGTTCATGACTGGGGTGAAGTCGTAACAAGGTAGCCCTAGGGGAACCTGGGGCTGGATCACCTCCTTACGAAAGATTTATTATTGATGAGTACCCACACAGATTGATTAGGTTTATAAAAGTTAAGAGTTTTAATGTTGGGTCTGTAGCTCAGCTGGTTAGAGCGCTCGCCTGATAAGCGGGAGGTCGGTGGTTCAAGTCCACTCAGACCCACCAATTTTCTTTCGAAAAGTTGGTCAACATTAAAAAACAAGATGGGGCTATAGCTCAGCTGGGAGAGCGCCTGCCTTGCACGCAGGAGGTCTGCGGTTCGATCCCGCATAGCTCCACCATCTTTAAATGTTTTTACTAAGAATGTTTAAACATGGTTACCTCGAAAGAGGCTTAACTTGCTCTTTAACAATTTGGAAAGCTGACTAGATAAACATTTATTGTTTATCTTAATAAAAGTTCTCAAATCTCATTACTTGCTTGCAAGTGATGAGTAACAACACACATTCAAGTGTCTTGTATTCTACAAACCAGTAATGGTTTGTTCTATTGAGTCCGGCAAATCGTTTATTTTGGATTACCCTCCAAAATAAACAAAAACTAAACCTTATTTAGTTGAACATACATAAAGACCCTTTTGGGTTGTATGGTTAAGTGAATAAGCGTACACGGTGGATGCCTAGGCAGTCAGAGGCGATGAAGGACGTATTAACTTGCGATAAGCGTAGATTAGGCAGTAAAAGCCACTTGAGTCTACGATTTCCGAATGGGGAAACCCACGTGCATAAGCACGTATTATTAACTCAATACATAGGTTAATAAAGCGAACCGGGGGAACTGAAACATCTAAGTACCCCGAGGAAGAGAAATCAACCGAGATTCCGAAAGTAGCGGCGAGCGAAATTGGATTAGCCCTTAAGCTTTATATGCGTCAGGTGAAGGCTCTGGAAAGTGCCGCGATACAGGGTGATAGCCCCGTAACCGACAACGCATACTAAGTGAAAACGAGTAAGGCGGGACACGTGATATCCTGTCTGAACATGGGGGGACCATCCTCCAAGGCTAAATACTCCTGACTGACCGATAGTGAACCAGTACCGTGAGGGAAAGGCGAAAAGAACCCCTGTGAGGGGAGTGAAATAGAACCTGAAACCGTGTACGTACAAGCAGTAGGAGCACCTTCGTGGTGTGACTGCGTACCTTTTGTATAATGGGTCAGCGACTTATATTTAGTAGCAAGGTTAACCGTATAGGGGAGCCGTAGGGAAACCGAGTCTTAACTGGGCGTCGAGTTGCTAGGTATAGACCCGAAACCAGGTGATCTAGCCATGGGCAGGTTGAAGATTGAGTAACATCAATTGGAGGACCGAACCGACTAATGTTGAAAAATTAGCGGATGACTTGTGGCTAGGGGTGAAAGGCCAATCAAACCTGGAGATAGCTGGTTCTCCCCGAAAGCTATTTAGGTAGCGCCTCGGACGAATACTACTGGGGGTAGAGCACTGTTAAGGCTAGGGGGTCATCCCGACTTACCAACCCTTTGCAAACTCCGAATACCAGTAAGTACTATCCGGGAGACACACGGCGGGTGCTAACGTCCGTCGTGGAGAGGGAAACAACCCAGACCGCCAGCTAAGGTCCCAAAGTATAGCTAAGTGGGAAACGATGTGGGAAGGCTCAGACAGCCAGGATGTTGGCTTAGAAGCAGCCATCATTTAAAGAAAGCGTAATAGCTCACTGGTCGAGTCGGCCTGCGCGGAAGATGTAACGGGGCTAAGCTATACACCGAAGCTGCGGCATCCTAGTTTACTAGGATGGGTAGGGGAGCGTTCTGTAAGCCGTTGAAGGTGAACTGAGAAGTTTGCTGGAGGTATCAGAAGTGCGAATGCTGACATGAGTAACGATAAAGGGAGTGAAAAACTCCCTCGCCGGAAGACCAAGGGTTCCTGTCCAACGTTAATCGGGGCAGGGTAAGTCGACCCCTAAGGCGAGGCTGAAAAGCGTAGTCGATGGGAAACGGGTTAATATTCCCGTACTTCTTATAAATGCGATGGGGGGACGGAGAAGGCTAGGTGGGCCTGGCGATGGTTGTCCAGGTTCAAGTGCGTAGGCTAATTTCTTAGGTAAATCCGGGAAATTGTTAGGCTGAGACACGATGTCGAGCTACTACGGTAGTGAAGTCATTGATGCCATGCTTCCAGGAAAAGCCTCTAAGCTTCAGTTTGTAAGAAATCGTACCCCAAACCGACACAGGTGGTCGGGTAGAGAATACCAAGGCGCTTGAGAGAACTCGGGTGAAGGAACTAGGCAAAATGGTACCGTAACTTCGGGAGAAGGTACGCTCTTGTTGGTGATGAGACTTGCTCTCTAAGCTGACGGGAGTCGCAGATACCAGGTGGCTGCAACTGTTTATTAAAAACACAGCACTGTGCAAAATCGTAAGATGACGTATACGGTGTGACGCCTGCCCGGTGCCGGAAGGTTAATTGATGGGGTTATCTTCGGAGAAGCTCTTGATCGAAGCCCCGGTAAACGGCGGCCGTAACTATAACGGTCCTAAGGTAGCGAAATTCCTTGTCGGGTAAGTTCCGACCTGCACGAATGGCGTAATGATGGCCACGCTGTCTCCACCCGAGACTCAGTGAAATTGAAATCGCTGTGAAGATGCAGTGTACCCGCGGCTAGACGGAAAGACCCCGTGAACCTTTACTACAGCTTGGCACTGAACATTGACCCTACATGTGTAGGATAGGTGGGAGACTTTGAAGCATTCACGCCAGTGGATGTGGAGTCAACCTTGAAATACCACCCTTGTAGTGTTGATGTTCTAACTTAGCCCCATTATCTGGGGTGAGGACAGTGCCTGGTGGGTAGTTTGACTGGGGCGGTCTCCTCCCAAAGAGTAACGGAGGAGCACGAAGGTGGGCTAAACACGGTTGGACATCGTGTGGTTAGTGCAATGGCATAAGCCCGCTTGACTGCGAGAATGACAATTCGAGCAGGTGCGAAAGCAGGTCATAGTGATCCGGTGGTTCTGAATGGAAGGGCCATCGCTCAACGGATAAAAGGTACTCCGGGGATAACAGGCTGATACCGCCCAAGAGTTCATATCGACGGCGGTGTTTGGCACCTCGATGTCGGCTCATCACATCCTGGGGCTGAAGTCGGTCCCAAGGGTATGGCTGTTCGCCATTTAAAGTGGTACGCGAGCTGGGTTTAGAACGTCGTGAGACAGTTCGGTCCCTATCTGCCGTGGGCGTTGGAAGATTGAAGGGGGCTGCTCCTAGTACGAGAGGACCGGAGTGGACGAACCTCTGGTGTTCGGGTTGTCATGCCAATGGCATTGCCCGGTAGCTAAGTTCGGAATCGATAAGTGCTGAAAGCATCTAAGCACGAAGCGAGCCCTGAGATGAGTCTTCCCTGGCGCTTTAAGCGTCCTAAAGGGTTGTCGGAGACTACGACGTTGATAGGTTGGGTGTGTAAGCGCTGCGAGGCGTTGAGCTAACCAATACTAATTGCCCGTGAGGCTTAACCATACAACACCTAAAGGGTTTTGGCTGGACTGAATAGAGTAAGAAATACGAATAGATACTTGAATGACGTGTTGAGAACGAGTTAGAGATAACAGCAGCTTTCCGAATTAAGTTAAACGCTTATGCGTTTAACGAAAGAATTTGCTTGGCGACCATAGCGCTTTGGACCCACCTGATTCCATGCCGAACTCAGAAGTGAAACGAAGTAGCGCCGATGGTAGTGTGGGGTTTCCCCATGTGAGAGTAGGACATCGCCAGGCTTTGAATTTATGCCTTTATCTATAACTGGCATTTGATTTTACTTTTAATAGTAAAATCAAGATAGCATTTTAATTAAAATGCTATCTTGATTTGAAACTGCTCTTTAACAATTTAAACCTATCAATCTGTGTGGGCACTCGTTGATGATAATCAAAAAGAATTATCAATGAACTGAGTGACCAAACGGCTATTAATAAGAACAGCTTTGAGCTTGTTTGATTTCACTTTTTAAAGTGAAAGTAATAATAGCGGCACAGTCAATTCATTATCATTTCCTGCTGGGAAATGATAATAAACTTTAAAGTTACTTCTTCTTTTTAAGAAGAATAAGTTTGAAGTCAGTAATCATTGAGCCGATGCGAAAGCATCAACAAAACTTTAATTGAAGAGTTTGATCATGGCTCAGATTGAACGCTGGCGGCAGGCCTAACACATGCAAGTCGAGCGGAAACGAGAAGTAGCTTGCTACTTCGGCGTCGAGCGGCGGACGGGTGAGTAATGCATAGGAAGTTGCCCTAACGAGGGGGATACCAGTTGGAAACGACTGTTAATACCGCATAATCTCCTTTCTGTTAAAGGAAAGAAGCAAAGCGGGGGACCTTCGGGCCTCGCGCGTTAGGATACGCCTATGTGGGATTAGCTAGTTGGTGAGGTAATGGCTCACCAAGGCGACGATCCCTAGCTGGTCTGAGAGGATGATCAGCCACACTGGGACTGAGACACGGCCCAGACTCCTACGGGAGGCAGCAGTGGGGAATATTGCACAATGGGCGAAAGCCTGATGCAGCCATGCCGCGTGTATGAAGAAGGCCTTCGGGTTGTAAAGTACTTTCAGTTGTGAGGAAGGTTTCGTCGTTAATAGCGGCGTTGCTTGACGTTAGCAACAGAAGAAGCACCGGCTAACTCCGTGCCAGCAGCCGCGGTAATACGGAGGGTGCGAGCGTTAATCGGAATTACTGGGCGTAAAGCGCATGCAGGTGGTTTGTTAAGTCAGATGTGAAAGCCCGGGGCTCAACCTCGGAAGGTCATTTGAAACTGGCAAACTAGAGTACTGTAGAGGGGGGTAGAATTTCAGGTGTAGCGGTGAAATGCGTAGAGATCTGAAGGAATACCAGTGGCGAAGGCGGCCCCCTGGACAGATACTGACACTCAGATGCGAAAGCGTGGGGAGCAAACAGGATTAGATACCCTGGTAGTCCACGCCGTAAACGATGTCTACTTGGAGGTTGTGGCCTTGAGCCGTGGCTTTCGGAGCTAACGCGTTAAGTAGACCGCCTGGGGAGTACGGTCGCAAGATTAAAACTCAAATGAATTGACGGGGGCCCGCACAAGCGGTGGAGCATGTGGTTTAATTCGATGCAACGCGAAGAACCTTACCTACTCTTGACATCCAGAGAAACCAGTAGAGATACAGGTGTGCCTTCGGGAACTCTGAGACAGGTGCTGCATGGCTGTCGTCAGCTCGTGTTGTGAAATGTTGGGTTAAGTCCCGCAAC
Source organism: Vibrio casei (assembly GCF_002218025.2). NCBI lineage: Bacteria > Pseudomonadati > Pseudomonadota > Gammaproteobacteria > Vibrionales > Vibrionaceae > Vibrio > Vibrio casei. The sequence goes on from NZ_AP018680.1 coordinate 447,708, forward strand.
GAGCGCAACCCTTATCCTTGTTTGCCAGCGAGTAATGTCGGGAACTCCAGGGAGACTGCCGGTGATAAACCGGAGGAAGGTGGGGACGACGTCAAGTCATCATGGCCCTTACGAGTAGGGCTACACACGTGCTACAATGGCGCATACAGAGGGCAGCGAACTTGCGAAAGTAAGCGAATCCCAAAAAGTGCGTCGTAGTCCGGATTGGAGTCTGCAACTCGACTCCATGAAGTCGGAATCGCTAGTAATCGTGGATCAGAATGCCACGGTGAATACGTTCCCGGGCCTTGTACACACCGCCCGTCACACCATGGGAGTGGGCTGCAAAAGAAGTAGGTAGTTTAACCTTCGGGAGGACGCTTACCACTTTGTGGTTCATGACTGGGGTGAAGTCGTAACAAGGTAGCCCTAGGGGAACCTGGGGCTGGATCACCTCCTTACGAAAGATTTATTATTGATGAGTACCCACACAGATTGATTAGGTTTATATAGAAAAGAGTTTGAAAGCATCCCAATGCTTTCACCGTCCGTGTCCCGTTCGTCTAGAGGCCTAGGACACCGCCCTTTCACGGCGGTAACAGGGGTTCGACTCCCCTACGGGATACCATCTTCTTTAATGAAGATCTGGGTCGTTAGCTCAGTTGGTAGAGCAGTTGACTTTTAATCAATTGGTCGCAGGTTCGAATCCTGCACGACCCACCATTTCCTCCCACGGAAATGCTTACTTTAGGTAAGAAAACAATGTGGGCGATTAGCTCAGTTGGGAGAGCACCTGCCTTACAAGCAGGGGGTCACTGGTTCGAGCCCGGTATCGCCCACCACTCTTTAAATACTTTTACGATGCTTCGCATCCAATAACTACTTTGGATGGGAATTTTTGTCGCCAAGAGTCTTTAAAAAGTGGTTTGTTTGAAAAGAATAAACTCTTGCTCTTTAACAATTTGGAAAGCTGACTAGATAAACATTTACTGTTTATCTTAATAAAAGTTCTCAAATCTTATTGCTTGCTTGCAAGTAATAAGTAACAACACACATTCAAGTGTCTTGTATTCTACAAACCAGTAATGGTTTGTTCTATTGAGTCCGGCAAATCGTTTATTTTGGATTACCCTCCAAAATAAACAAAAACTAAACCTTATTTAGTTGACATACATAAAGACCCTTTTGGGTTGTATGGTTAAGTGAATAAGCGTACACGGTGGATGCCTAGGCAGTCAGAGGCGATGAAGGACGTATTAACTTGCGATAAGCGTAGATTAGGCAGTAAAAGCCACTTGAGTCTACGATTTCCGAATGGGGAAACCCACGTGCATAAGCACGTATTATTAACTCAATACATAGGTTAATAAAGCGAACCGGGGGAACTGAAACATCTAAGTACCCCGAGGAAGAGAAATCAACCGAGATTCCGAAAGTAGCGGCGAGCGAAATTGGATTAGCCCTTAAGCTTTATATGCGTCAGGTGAAGGCTCTGGAAAGTGCCGCGATACAGGGTGATAGCCCCGTAACCGACAACGCATACTAAGTGAAAACGAGTAAGGCGGGACACGTGATATCCTGTCTGAACATGGGGGGACCATCCTCCAAGGCTAAATACTCCTGACTGACCGATAGTGAACCAGTACCGTGAGGGAAAGGCGAAAAGAACCCCTGTGAGGGGAGTGAAATAGAACCTGAAACCGTGTACGTACAAGCAGTAGGAGCACCTTCGTGGTGTGACTGCGTACCTTTTGTATAATGGGTCAGCGACTTATATTTAGTAGCAAGGTTAACCGTATAGGGGAGCCGTAGGGAAACCGAGTCTTAACTGGGCGTCGAGTTGCTAGGTATAGACCCGAAACCAGGTGATCTAGCCATGGGCAGGTTGAAGATTGAGTAACATCAATTGGAGGACCGAACCGACTAATGTTGAAAAATTAGCGGATGACTTGTGGCTAGGGGTGAAAGGCCAATCAAACCTGGAGATAGCTGGTTCTCCCCGAAAGCTATTTAGGTAGCGCCTCGGACGAATACTACTGGGGGTAGAGCACTGTTAAGGCTAGGGGGTCATCCCGACTTACCAACCCTTTGCAAACTCCGAATACCAGTAAGTACTATCCGGGAGACACACGGCGGGTGCTAACGTCCGTCGTGGAGAGGGAAACAACCCAGACCGCCAGCTAAGGTCCCAAAGTATAGCTAAGTGGGAAACGATGTGGGAAGGCTCAGACAGCCAGGATGTTGGCTTAGAAGCAGCCATCATTTAAAGAAAGCGTAATAGCTCACTGGTCGAGTCGGCCTGCGCGGAAGATGTAACGGGGCTAAGCTATACACCGAAGCTGCGGCATCCTAGTTTACTAGGATGGGTAGGGGAGCGTTCTGTAAGCCGTTGAAGGTGAACTGAGAAGTTTGCTGGAGGTATCAGAAGTGCGAATGCTGACATGAGTAACGATAAAGGGAGTGAAAAACTCCCTCGCCGGAAGACCAAGGGTTCCTGTCCAACGTTAATCGGGGCAGGGTAAGTCGACCCCTAAGGCGAGGCTGAAAAGCGTAGTCGATGGGAAACGGGTTAATATTCCCGTACTTCTTATAAATGCGATGGGGGGACGGAGAAGGCTAGGTGGGCCTGGCGATGGTTGTCCAGGTTCAAGTGCGTAGGCTAATTTCTTAGGTAAATCCGGGAAATTGTTAGGCTGAGACACGATGTCGAGCTACTACGGTAGTGAAGTCATTGATGCCATGCTTCCAGGAAAAGCCTCTAAGCTTCAGTTTGTAAGAAATCGTACCCCAAACCGACACAGGTGGTCGGGTAGAGAATACCAAGGCGCTTGAGAGAACTCGGGTGAAGGAACTAGGCAAAATGGTACCGTAACTTCGGGAGAAGGTACGCTCTTGTTGGTGATGAGACTTGCTCTCTAAGCTGACGGGAGTCGCAGATACCAGGTGGCTGCAACTGTTTATTAAAAACACAGCACTGTGCAAAATCGTAAGATGACGTATACGGTGTGACGCCTGCCCGGTGCCGGAAGGTTAATTGATGGGGTTATCTTCGGAGAAGCTCTTGATCGAAGCCCCGGTAAACGGCGGCCGTAACTATAACGGTCCTAAGGTAGCGAAATTCCTTGTCGGGTAAGTTCCGACCTGCACGAATGGCGTAATGATGGCCACGCTGTCTCCACCCGAGACTCAGTGAAATTGAAATCGCTGTGAAGATGCAGTGTACCCGCGGCTAGACGGAAAGACCCCGTGAACCTTTACTACAGCTTGGCACTGAACATTGACCCTACATGTGTAGGATAGGTGGGAGACTTTGAAGCATTCACGCCAGTGGATGTGGAGTCAACCTTGAAATACCACCCTTGTAGTGTTGATGTTCTAACTTAGCCCCATTATCTGGGGTGAGGACAGTGCCTGGTGGGTAGTTTGACTGGGGCGGTCTCCTCCCAAAGAGTAACGGAGGAGCACGAAGGTGGGCTAAACACGGTTGGACATCGTGTGGTTAGTGCAATGGCATAAGCCCGCTTGACTGCGAGAATGACAATTCGAGCAGGTGCGAAAGCAGGTCATAGTGATCCGGTGGTTCTGAATGGAAGGGCCATCGCTCAACGGATAAAAGGTACTCCGGGGATAACAGGCTGATACCGCCCAAGAGTTCATATCGACGGCGGTGTTTGGCACCTCGATGTCGGCTCATCACATCCTGGGGCTGAAGTCGGTCCCAAGGGTATGGCTGTTCGCCATTTAAAGTGGTACGCGAGCTGGGTTTAGAACGTCGTGAGACAGTTCGGTCCCTATCTGCCGTGGGCGTTGGAAGATTGAAGGGGGCTGCTCCTAGTACGAGAGGACCGGAGTGGACGAACCTCTGGTGTTCGGGTTGTCATGCCAATGGCATTGCCCGGTAGCTAAGTTCGGAATCGATAAGTGCTGAAAGCATCTAAGCACGAAGCGAGCCCTGAGATGAGTCTTCCCTGGCGCTTTAAGCGTCCTAAAGGGTTGTCGGAGACTACGACGTTGATAGGTTGGGTGTGTAAGCGCTGCGAGGCGTTGAGCTAACCAATACTAATTGCCCGTGAGGCTTAACCATACAACACCTAAAGGGTTTTGGCTGGACTGAATAGAGTAAGAAATACGAATAGATACTTGAATGACGTGTTGAGAACGAGTTAGAGATAACAGCAGCTTTCCGAATTAAGTTAAACGCTTATGCGTTTAACGAAAGAATTTGCTTGGCGACCATAGCGCTTTGGACCCACCTGATTCCATGCCGAACTCAGAAGTGAAACGAAGTAGCGCCGATGGTAGTGTGGGGTTTCCCCATGTGAGAGTAGGACATCGCCAGGCTTTAAATTTAGTTTACTGAATAGACACTGCGGAGTGGTAGTTCAGTTGGTTAGAATACCGGCCTGTCACGCCGGGGGTCGCGGGTTCGAGTCCCGTCCACTCCGCCACTTATTCTTCAATTTTGAAAAAGACAATTTACTTTACTAGCCAATATAAAGTAATATAAACAAAGTTTTAGGGGTGTAGCTCCAATTGGCAGAGCAGCGGATTCCAAATCCGCGTGTTGGGAGTTCGAATCTCTCCACCCCTGCCATATTAGGCCTTAGCAGAAATGCTAAGGCCTTTTTTGTATTTGAATCTCCTACGTTTAGATTACAAGACAATCTCACTTTTGCCAGTGATTATTTTTCGACGGGATTACCATAATTCTTTGCTTTATAACTTATTACCGAAGAAGAAACTAGATTCGTTGTTGTCGATATTGATACTTTTCTATTTTATACTGATCTTCCAGTTCCGGTGGTACTTGAATCTATTGGGTATATTAGTCTCAGCGCGTGTAGGCGTCGATTTTTATAATACTTAGGACGGATTTTCTCTAAAGCTGCACGATAACGTTATGCATAATTGTTAAGGGAAAGCTCTGGCATTAATTATGTTTATGCCCATGGTGGGTTTCTTGTGTGACTTTGTCTGTGTTGGTTTCTAGTGCTTGTAGAATAGTACATTGCTCTGCACTACCTTCTCCTCCACAACAAGCGGAAGATAAGGTTTTCAATGAACGTTGAAAATGTTGTAGTTCAAGTAATCTTTGCTCCACATCGGCGAGTTTCATATCGACTACTTGTTTTACGTCCGAGCATGAACTACTGGCTTTATCGACTTCAATCTCTAGTAATTCTTTTATGTCAGAAAGATTAAATCCAACCTTTTTAGCTCGTATAATAAATTGTAAAGCTTGTTTGTCTTGTTCGCTATAAAGTCGGTACCCTGAATCAGAACGAGCTGATGGGCTGAGTAATCCTGATTTTTCGTAAAATCGAAGTGTATCGTTATTGATACCACATTGTTTTGCTAACTCTCCAATCTTATAAATCATGTACATTTCCTGATTATATTAGTTTCCATAACCATCAGTGGTGTTTTTGATAAGCTCACTTTCTTCAAGTTTCTGAGTATAAACCTTAGAGATAAGTCTAGCCTTGATTTTTGTTGCTTTATTAAACGTGATTTATTTGGGGGAGGAAAGTGTTAAATGGATCATAAATTATTATAATAATGTAATAATAGATTACTTAAATTGATATACCTCAAAAGTATTATCTGTTTATTGATTATTGTTGTCAGCGATAACTAATAATTAAAAAATGGGTGTAATAATGAAAAAATCACTATTAACAATATCACTTTTTACGTTAGGGCTGACGGTATCTGTTTCTGCTAATGCTGCTTTAGAAAAGGGGGATTTTTTAATTCGGGCTGGTGCGGTGATGGTTGCTCCAGATGAAAGTAGTTCAGGCGTTAAGGCGGGAAGTGCTGATTTAGGAGGCAATGTTTCTGTAGATAATAATACGCAACTAGGGATTAACTTTGCGTATATGGTTATGGATCATTGGGCGGTAGAGCTGTTGGCTGCTACCCCATTTAGTCATGATGTTTCTTTAGGTGGAGCGCCAGCAGGTTTAGATACTTTAAATGGTGGATTGGGCAATATAAAACACTTATCACCAACATTAAGTGTATTGTATTACCCTATGGCAATGAGTTCAAAATTTCAACCTTATGCTGGTATTGGCATTAACTATACGATGTTTTTTGATGAATCGATCGATCGATAGCAGTGCAGAAGCAAAAGGTTTTAGTAATTTGAATCTTGATAATTCATGGGGGTTGGCTGGACAAATTGGTATGGATTATTTTATTACCGATAATATTACATTGAATGCTCAAGTTCGATATATCGATATCGATACCAAGGCGACCGTTGATCTGTCTGGTGTTGGGGCACTTGATGTTGATGTGGATATTGATCCATGGGTTTATATGGTCGGTATTGGTTATAAGCTCTAGGAAGGTTTTCTGGTTAATGAAAACGGCGCTTGTTATATGGGCGCCGTTTGGGTTATCGATCATCTATTGTTAGTTTTTTGGGGTATTATCTAGATGTTTTTGAAAATAATGGAGGTATTAATGCCGCCAAAAGCAAAGTTATTGCTCATGATGTATCGACATTCGATTTCTCGCCCAGTATATTTGAATATAATCGAGATCGCCACATTCAGGATCGATATTGTCCATATTTAAGGTGGGGCTAAACCAGCCAGTATGCATCATTTCTAAACTCAGCCAGGCTTCTACTGCACCGCAAGCACCGAGTGTGTGTCCAAAATAACTCTTCAGTGAGCTGATCGGGGTTTGATGTCCAAAGACATTAAAGGTTGCTTTACTTTCAGCGATATCTCCTCGGTCGGTTGCTGTTCCATGAGCTGAAATATAATCAATCATGTTTGGCTCTAGGTTGGCATTCTCAAGAGCCAGTTCCATACAGCGTTGCATATTTTCCATTTGCGGCTGGGTGACATGGGCAGCGTCGCAGTTGCTCGCAAATCCTACGATCTCTGCATAAATAGTCGCACCACGGGCCACTCATGTTCATACTCTTCGAGGACTAATGTACCTGCGCCCTCCCCAATAACTAATCCATCTCGGTCTTTATCGTATGGACGAGGTGTGGATTTCGGTGCATCATTTTTTAAGCTGGTAGCAAAAAGGGTATCAAAAACAGCAGATTCTGTTGGACATAGTTCTTCTCCTCCTCCGGCTATCATAATGGTTTGATAGCCGTGCTTAATTGCTTCATAAGCATAACCAATCGCTTGGCTGCCTGACGTGCATGCGCTGCTAGTTGGGATGACGCGTCCACGTAAACCGAAAAATAATCCAACGTTAACGGCAGACGTATGTGGCATCATTTGTACGTAAGTAGTGGCGGTTATTGCTCGGGTCGATTTTTCATTTAGTATCACTCCAAACGCACCAATAGCCGGTGTACTTCCAGTTGAAGAATCATAAGCGACACCCGTTTTTCCATTAGTGAGTACGTCATGTTTTTCACCATCGGAAGTGAGTAAACCACTTTGTAATAAAGCATTCTCTGTGGCGAAAGTTGCCATCTGAGAGACGCGACCCATGCCGCGAATTTTTTTTCGGTTGAAGATGAGCAACAACACCCTTACCAGATTGAAGCCGACTTTATCTTAGATGCTAGATGCTAGATGCTAGATGCTAGTGGCTACGGACGAGTGTTACCTCGCTTATTGGATTTGGAGTCCTCTTCCGGTTTACCAACGCGTAAGGCGTTATTTACTCATGTGACGGATAATATCAGTGACAATTTAGCTTCAGAGTTAGATTATGATCGTAATAAAATCACGATTTATGTCCATCCAGATAATTGGGATGTATGGTATTGGTTAATTCCTTTTAGTCACGGTATTTGCTCGGTGGGTGTGGTGGCTACGCCTGATTTTTTTGATGCCTATCCGCAAGATGAAATTACAGCGCTGAAACAACTGACTCAAGAATAGCCGCATTTAAAACAATTATTCCGAGATGCCGAATTTTGTCATGCTAGTGGCTCGATTGGCGGTTATTCTGCAAATGTTAAGCACCTTGCTGCAAACAATTATGCGATGTTAGGGAATGCTGGTGAATTTTTGGATCCCGTCTTTTCTTCTGGCGTGACGATTGCTATGAAATCGGCCGAGCTTGCTAGCGCAGTTTTAATTCGTCAATTCAACGGTGAAGAAGTGGATTGGCAGCAAGATTATGCCAAACCATTAATGGTTGGAGTGAATACGTTTCGAGCGTATGTTGAAGGTTGGTATGATGGACGTTTCCAAAACGTCGTATTTTTTGAAGAGGCTAACCCTGAGATTAAAAAGAAAATCAGTTCTATTCTGGCGGGGTATGCGTGGGATATCAGCAATCCCTATGTAGAAAATCCACAAAAACGCTTGAGTACCTTAGCTGAAATTTGTGCGTATTGATTTATTAAAAAATAACTTGAGTTGATGATAGTGTTTAAAAAGCCCCCGAATTCATTCGGGGCTTTTTGGTGTTAATCGTCGTAATACTAGTGATCGAAATACACGTAGTTTTGCCAGCTTTTCATACGAATGAGGATTTTTCGAATAATAGCAACATGTTCTAAATTTCCAGAATAAACCGCAATTTCAACATTGGTTCCCATTGGAAGGTTATACTGTGAAATATCATCTTTTAGTCTGAATTTCACCATGATCCGGCCTTGAGTCTGTAAGGCACTGGTTCCTAGTAATGTACCAGTAGCTTGAATTTGACTCTCGGCAATAGCTGGTAGAATATCCGTCACTTCAGCTTTAAAGGATTTACCTGGTAATGCACGGAAGATAACATCTGCCTCATTACCCGGCTTGATATTTAAGGTTGAGTTTTGGCGGAATGCACCAACAAATTCACGTGGATCTTGAGTGCTAACAAACGTTAATATTGGCTTAAATGGAAGGGGAACCGCCATGACACCTGGTTTTAACGCTAATTGAGACACATAACCGTCAGTGGGAGCTCGAACAATGGTTTGATCAAGGTTGAATTGTGCTTGATCTAATGTCGCTTGTGCTTCTGCTACAGAAGTATTGACTCCATCTATTTGAGATTCATAGGCTGCCTTGGCTGCATTTTCATTAGAAAGCGCGGCTTGGTAAGCGGCTTCTGCGCCTTTTGCTGTTTGTTGTTTGTCATCTACTTGTTGCAACGTGAAGGCGCCACGCTTGTAACCTTTCTGATAACGAACGGCTTCACGTTGAGAACGATCTCTTTCTGCTAGTGCTTGAACACTTGTTGCCGCGGCTTGTTTGTAAGCTGCTTCAAGTACTAAAACATTTTGTTTGGTTGCTGCAAGAGCGGCTTTTTTCTGAACGACAATCGCCTTAAAAGGTGTATCGTCTAACCGAACTAACACATCACCTTGTTTCACCAGTTTATTGGGTTCAACTTCAACAGAGACTACTCGAGCTCGAACGTTTGAAACCATTGGCGTAGTGCTGTAGATTTGACCGCCAAGTTGAGTGAAAGGTTGGAAATAGTTCATCGCTAAAAAGATGGATCCTAATAAAACAACGCCGCCTAAAACGGCTGTAGGAACGGTCCATTTATTGAGTGGAATACGGAAAATTTTAAAAATCGCAATACAAAAAGCGGTATAGGTTAGAATCAATATTGTTTCCATTAGTTTGATTCTCCACTAGTATTATTGTCTTGTGTGTTTGGTTTTGATGTCGTTTGAGAGCTTGGTGTCGTCGTTAATTCTGCCATTTGTTTCTGTAGTTGGGCTATTTTTTTATTGAGGTCATCAACTTGATGATGCATGTCATCTTGTTCTGCTTGGAGCTTATTAAATCCCCACCCTCTGTCATCGCGCCATAATGTTGCCCATATCCACAGAAATGGCCATAAAACATGTAACGTAAACAGACTTACCCAACCTGCTACATGAATGGCATCTTGATGAGGATGATTGCGTTTTTTGGATATTTCGTACGGGATATCATGTATAACGATAATACCGTAAAATATGACCAACACTACAAAGATGAGAATACCTAGGGCTACATGATCCAATGTCATTGTCTTTCCTTATGGGTTAGAAGCCTATTATGAGCATACTACGATGTTTAAATTGTAGACGAGTATGACCTCTTATCGAAGCTCACTATAATTTATGTCAAATATAGTGTTAATTTGAAAGCATACTTATTTACAATAAGGATACAGTTAACAGTTTTATCTAAGAGTTTAGTTTATACGATGTCTGACAAGTTCCAAAGCTGTAATAGTCTTAAATGGAGAGGTAATGAAATTCAGCGTGATTAATATACTAAAAAAGGAATGGTTTTTAGCTTGCATGGTTGTTGCCATAGTATTGGCTGCACTCATACCACAAGTTGGTCAAAGTGATGGTATTCTTCATTTAAATAAGGTGACTGATATTGGTATTGCTTTGGTTTTTTTTCTGCATGGAATTGGTTTATCTCCACAAGCTTTGAAAAATGGTGTAAGTAACTGGAAGCTTCATCTTTTTGTTCAGTGTGCGACATTTGTTATTTATCCTATGCTGTGGGTTATTTTTGGACAAGGTATGCTTTCTATCATGCCGCATGCTTTAGCATTTGGTTTTTGTTTTCTTTTCGTATTACCAAGTACTATTTCATCGTCGGTTGCCATGACTGCAATTGGTAAAGGAAATATACCGGGGGCAATCTTCAATGCTTCTCTTTCAAGTATCTTAGGCATTGTGATTACGCCCTTGTTGATACAACTATTCATGGGGTTTGAAGGCGTACAGCTTGATATTATGTCGTCGGTTATGTCGATATCGAAAATGTTATTGTTACCCATGATTATCGGACAAGTACTTAGACCGCTATTATTGTCTACTTTTGAAAAACATAAAAACATTGTGAATAAGCTCGATAAATACGTCATTTTATTGATTGTATTTAATGCATTCAGTGATTCTGTTTCTGAAGGTGTTTGGCATAGTTTTTCATTTGAGTATGTCGCGATGTCCGTCTTGATTTGTAGTGTTGTTTTGGTGTCAATTGTGCAATTGATGGTATGGACGACAAAGCGTTTAGGTTTTAGTCATGCCGATGAAGTTGCCGCCGTATTTTGTGGCAGTAAAAAAACACTCGCCGCCGGTATTCCAATGGCAAAAGTGATTTTTGGAAGTGATCCAAGATTGGGGATGATCTTATTACCCATTATGATTTATCACCCATTACAAATTTTTTACTGCGCTGTCTTGGCAAATCGATACCAAAAGAAAGCATTTGCGATTTAATTTAATCACTCAGCTGATGAGGTTCATCATATATGTTTAATTTTCCGCAAGAGTGGATTGTTTTTACTCAAGATTATTATAAGTGGTTAATCACAGCTGTATTATTGATCTTTTATCCTATGCTACGTCGTATACCGGCGAAAATATTTCTACGTAGTATGAAATCCGGCATCAGTCCACACCGTAAGCAACGAGCTCGTTTGCTGCTAAATACTCTGACCTCAATTGTTCTTATTTGTATCTTGTTGATGATATGGGGCATAGAGTTGCGTGGATTGTTGGTGGTGGGATCATCAATGTTTGCTTTATTGGGAGTCGCATTATTTGCGGGTTGGTCTATTTTGAGCAATTTAACCAGCTTTTTAATCCTATTTACTCAAAATGATTGCCGAATTGGGCGTTGGGTGAGAGTGGTTGATGGTGCTAACTTCATTGAAGGTGAAATCATAGAAATGTCATTCATGACAGTACAAATGCGTAATATGGAAGGGGATTCTGTTTTGTATCCTAATAACTTATTTATTACTCGTCCTGTGATTGTTTTGAAGAATCCGCCATTACCTAAAACTGAAGAGCAGACAACAGGAATAGATGACGTGAAATCAGAATCTCAACCGGAACAAACCGCTATTCCACCAGAGATAAAAAAGACTCGCTAGCTTAGTTTTTATGATAAAGATGTAAAGGTTCAATATTTCCTTAGTAAGGAGTTTTGAGGTTTTTTATGATGTGAAATAATTTTTCGTGATATAGCCCACAAAATGTTTTACAAAGGCGAAACCATCGACAATAATACGCCGCTTTTTACTGTTCCGATCACATTTTAACCAGGTAATTTTATGTCAACCTCGATCTCTACAAACCCAGCAAACCCAGCCCCACTAGGCCTAATGGCTTTTGGTATGACCACTATTCTTTTAAATCTACACAATATAGGTTTATTTCCATTAAGCACGGTTATTCTTGCTATGGGGATCTTTTACGGTGGTATCGCTCAAGTGATCGCCGGTATCATGGAATACAAAAATGGTAATACATTTGGTACTACCGCATTTACTTCTTATGGTATGTTTTGGTTATCTTTAGTGGGTTTAATCCTAATGCCAAGTATGGGTTTAGGTGAAGCCACTTCAGCTTACTTTTTAGCATCTTACTTGACGATTTGGGGTATATTTACTGGTTTAATGTTCATTGCCACATTGGCTCGTTATCCGGTTGCGAAGCAAGTTGTATTTGGTAGCTTAACTGTATTGTTCTTCCTACTTGCGGCAGGTGATTTTACTGGAAATTCAACAATTGGTCACATTGCCGGTATCGTTGGTTTGTTCTGTGGTTCAAGTGCGGTTTACCTTGCAATGGCAACTGTGATTAATCATGAATTTGGCCGCACAGTATTGCCTATTGGTGAGAAAAAAGTAGTGGCTTCAGTAGAAGAATTGAAAGCAGCAGCATAACGCTTACTAAGCTCAAGACTTCAAAAAACCTCAGCGTGCTTGCTGAGGTTTTTTTTGCGCAGATCAATTAGATTTTTTTTTAAAGCTGTAATATCATCAAGGCCTACCACATACATTTAGCGTGTATCGGTAGACACAATTTATTTAATTTATTCTCAGGGCGGGGTGTAATTCCCCACCGGCGGTATATAACGTATTAAACGTTATCAGCCCGCGAGCGCTTGATTTTTGGATCAAGGTCAGCAGATCTGGTGAGATGCCAGAGCCGACAGTTATAGTCTGGATGGGAGAGGATATTTTGCACTTAGCTGCTATTTCTATGTATAAAGGGCGCTAGGTGCATTTGACGTTTAATCAAAACGCAGTATCGCTGTGTCTTGAGCAAACCCCTTCTACAATAGCCCTGATTCTGGTATCTACAGGAGCTATTACCATGAATCAGAAACAACCTTCTTTACTTGCTGATTTTGGCAATCCAATTGAACGTGTTGAAGCTGCATTGCTTGCTTTACAACAAGGACAAGGTGTACTTGTGCTTGATGATGAAGATCGCGAAAATGAAGGCGATATGATTTATTCTGCCGAAACATTAACAGATGTCCAAATGGCATTAATGATCCGCGAAGGCAGTGGCATTGTGTGTTTATGTCTAAGTGATGAGCAAGCCAATCAACTCGAACTGCCACCAATGGTCATCGACAATAATAGCCAAAATCAAACGGCCTTTACTGTTTCCATTGAAGCAAAACAAGGTGTCACGACTGGGGTTTCAGCTGCCGACCGAGTGACGACGATTAAAACAGCTATCTTTGCCGATGCAAAACCAAGCGACCTTGCACGTCCAGGGCATGTATTTCCATTGCGCGCCCGTAAAGGTGGGGTTTTAACCCGTCGTGGGCATACCGAAGGGACTACCGATCTTATGCAGCTTGCTGGACTAAATCCAGCAGGAGTATTGTGTGAAGTGACTAACCCAGATGGTACTATGGCAAGAGCAGAAGAAATAGTAACTTTTGGTAAGGTTCATAATATGCCAGTATTAACGATTGAAGATATTGTTCAATACCGTGAATCGCTAATGAAAAAACAAGCGTAGTGCAGTAAAAGAGACGGATAAATATAAAAAGCGATGTCGGTAATGACATTGCTTTTTTATCGACTTATTTTCAGTCCAATAGGTGCAGTAAGTATGAAAATTGACTGAGACTAAGAGAAGCTTTACTTTATTTCAATAAAAAGCCTGAGAAGCAATAATGATCTCAGGCTTTTCTGTATATGGTGGCCCCACACAGACTTGAACTGTGGACCTAACGATTATGAGTCGTGCGCTCTAACCAACTGAGCTATGGGGCCGAATTGAGGGACGATTATAGGGGAATAGAACAAAGCTGTCTAGATGATAAGTATGCCTATTCTGTACAGTTTCTAGTCACTTAAACCAGTTTCACCTTACAAGTACAAAAAAGGTGAGCTAAGCCCACCTTTTTTACCATTTATCTAATTTATCGCTGCCTAATTTGGATTATTCATCCAAGAAGCTACGCAGGGTTTCTGAGCGGCTTGGGTGGCGAAGTTTACGTAAAGCTTTCGCTTCGATTTGGCGGATACGTTCACGTGTTACATCGAATTGCTTTCCTACTTCTTCCAAAGTATGGTCTGTATTCATGTCGATACCGAAACGCATACGTAGCACTTTTGCTTCGCGTGGCGTTAGGCCAGCTAGTACGTCTTTAGTAGCAAACTTCAAGCTGGTTGAAGTAGCAGAATCTAAAGGCAGTTCTAGCGTGGTATCTTCAATGAAGTCACCTAAGTGCGAATCTTCGTCATCACCGATTGGTGTTTCCATTGAGATTGGCTCTTTAGCAATTTTCAGAACTTTGCGAATCTTATCTTCCGGCATTTGCATGCGTTCAGCCAATTCTTCTGGTAGCGGTTCACGACCCATTTCTTGAAGCATCTGACGAGAGATACGATTCAATTTATTGATAGTTTCGATCATGTGAACTGGAATACGAATGGTACGCGCTTGGTCTGCAATTGAACGAGTGATCGCCTGACGAATCCACCATGTGGCATAAGTTGAGAACTTATAACCACGACGGTATTCGAATTTATCGACCGCTTTCATGAGGCCAATATTACCTTCTTGGATAAGATCCAAGAATTGTAAACCACGGTTTGTGTATTTCTTAGCAATCGAGATAACCAAACGTAAGTTGGCTTCAACCATTTCTTTCTTCGCACGACGAGCTTTCGCTTCACCAATCGACATGCGGCGGCTGATGTCTTTAATGGTTTGTACATTTAAAGACGTTTCTTCTTCGATGCTCTTAAGTTTATAGATTGAGCGACGAAGATCTTCTTCACTTTGCTTAATCTTTTCTGCGTATGGTTTGCCTGAAGCTAGAATATTATCTAACCATGCGTCAGAAGATTCGTTGCCAGTAAAGGCATTAACGAAAGCTTTCTTAGGCATTTTTCCGTACTCAACCACGGTGCGAATAATCAAGCGTTCTTGAGTACGAACACGATCCATTGAGTTTTTCAAACCATTGACTAAGTAATCAAACTGTTTTGGGATCAGGCGGAATTGACGGAAAACATCAAGAAATTCTTGTTTGCTCGCGGCAATCGCTTTACTTTCACGGCCATGTTCATTGATGGCTAGTTGAAGGTTCTGATACGTATTACGTAATTCAGTGAAGCGCTCTAAAGCAAGCTCTGGATCGATGCCAACATCTTCTTCTTCGTCATCGTCTGAATCATCGTCTGAATCATCATCATCGTCCAGCTCATCATCACTGACGGCAAGCTCTGAACCAACGTGAGTTGCTGTTGGTGCGGCATTACCATCATCATCAGGATCAACAAAGCCTGAAATGATATCAGTAAGACGTAACTCTTCAGCTTGAACTTTATCAAATTGCTCAAGGATGTATGAAATAGTACCTGGGTATTCGGCAACTGAACATTGAACTTGATTGATGCCATCTTCAATGCGTTTTGCAATGTCGATTTCACCTTCACGGGTCAATAGTTCAACCGTACCCATTTCACGCATGTACATGCGAACAGGGTCAGTCGTTCGGCCAATTTCACTTTCAACGCTTGAAAGTGCTGCAGCTGCGGCTTCGGCAGCATCTTCATCGGCTACGGCTTCATTCAACATAAGATCGTCCGCATCAGGTGCGGTTTCAACGACTTGGATACCCATGTCATTGATCATTTGAATGATGTCTTCTACCTGCTCTGAATCTACGATTTCTTCAGGTAGGTGGTCATTTACTTCGGCGTAGGTCAGATAGCCCTGTTCCTTACCTTTTGCGACAAGTAACTTTAGCTGTGACTGCGGATTTTGATCCATCGACGATATCCAACTTGAGGTCTGAGTGAAGAATATTAGTATGCGAAATGCAAACCGCCAATTATAACAAATTTAATTATTGCTGACCAGTTGGGTATTAGCCGTTGGTCGTAGCATCTATTTAGGACGTTGAAGAGTTAAATCATTCAACTCCTTTTTCTCCTCGACTGATAAGCCGGAGCTTCTTTGCTTTGCTTGCAATACTTCAATTTGTTTATTAATACACTGAGTAAATATGTTATCCAATGTATCTAAAAAAACGTCTTGTTCATTATCATCATTGAGGGGAATATCCCAACTTAATAGTCTTGATAATAATGCTTCCATTTTTGTTTCTCGCCAGTTTTCCATCAGCTGACCGGACTTGATATGGGGGTTTTCTCGACAAATATCAAGTACGTTTAATAATAAACTTAATCCCGGTAAGTCTATATGACTAATACTGGTTAAATCAGGTACTAATTCAGCATAGCTGGGTTTTTGTAAAAGTAACGCTATAACGACACGCATAGGTGTACGCTTTATTTTTTTGTGTGGTTGAGGTGACGATGCTGCTTGAGCTTCTTTACTTATTAATTGTTGCAATTGTCTTTCATCTAGAAGGCCCAACTTTTTACCAAGTAAATCACGTAAGTATAGGCGTAATGTCCCTCCCGGTACTTTTTCTATTAGCGGTACAACCAAAGCGGTGAGCTTTGCTTTACCTTCATTACTGCTGGTATCGACTTGTTGCATCAATGTGTTAAATAAAAACTCAGACAATGATGTTGCTTTATGAACTTGTTGTTCAAACTGATCTTTACCATATTCTCGAATATAAGAATCTGGATCTTCACCATCGGGCAAGAACATAAACTTTAGCTGGCGGCCATCATTTAAATAAGGAAGAGCATTCTCCATTGCTCGCCATGCTGCTTCACGACCGGCCCTGTCTCCATCGTAACAGCAGACAATGGTACCAGTTTGACGAAACAACATTTGCATGTGATCGCCAGTGGTTGATGTGCCTAGGGCTGCAACTGCATAATCGACACCATATTGTGCTAGCGCAACCACGTCCATGTAGCCTTCAACGACTAAAATTTGCTGTGGTTCTTTATGTATTTGCAATACGTCATACAAACCATAAAGTTCTTTGCCTTTATGAAACACTGGCGTTTCTGGTGAATTTAAATATTTAGGTTTTTCATCCCCTAAGACTCTCCCACCAAAGCCAATAACTCGGCCACGTCGATCACGAATGGGGAACATAATACGACCACGAAAACGGTCATAACGGTTTCCTTTATCATTTTCAATTAACATGCCGCCTTCGACCAGCATATCTTGTACGGCTTTTTGTTGGCCGAAATTTTTACGAACGCTATCCCAGTCATCAGAAACATAACCGATACCAAATTTTTGCACTATCTCACCGGATAATCCTCGGTTTTTGAGATATTCAATTGCCATTTTATTGGTGGACACTTTTAATTGAGACCGATAAAACTGGCTGATACTGCCCAATAAATCGTATAAATTACGTTTTGTTTCAGTGCTGACTTTTTGTATGGAATCTTTGAAATTGCCACCACTGCGTTGCTCTCTAGGGACTTCTAAACCTTGTAAGTGTGCCAGCTCTTCTATTGCTTCTACGAATTCAAGACGTTCGTATTCCATCATGAAATCGATGGCATTACCGTGAACACCACAACCAAAACAGTGGTAGGTTTGACGATCGGGGCTGACGATAAAAGAAGGGGACTTTTCATTATGAAATGGACAACATGCGCCGTAGTTTTTACCTTGCTTCTTGAGCTTTACTCTAGGATCAACCAGATCGACGATGTCGACTCTAGCGAGAAGGTCATCAATAAAACTACGTGGGATGTGTCCTGCCATAAAGAATAGAATCCAATTTCGTGTTTAGAGCGCGTTTTACTTACCGAGCTTAGATAGGATTTATCAAGTTACAAGTTTTTCATTCTCGTATTTATAAATACAAACAAGCCGTGCGACTTCAAAGAAGTGCACGGCTTGTTTTAATTTAAGCTGGGATTTAAGCGAGTTTAGAGCGAACTAAACCACTTACTTTACCCATGTCTGCACGTCCTTGAAGTAGAGGTTTTAATACCCCCATTACGTTACCCATGTCTTGCATGCCAGCTGCACCAGAATCAGAAATTGCTTTATCAATTAAAGCGCTCACTTCTTCTTCGCTCAGTGGTTGAGGCATAAATTCCTCAAGTACAACGATTTCAGCTTTTTCAGCGTCAGCAAGATCTTGACGATTTGCTGCTTCATATTGCGTAACAGAGTCGCGACGTTGTTTAACCATTTTAGTCAGCACAGCAAGGATATCATCATCAGAAAGCGTAATTCTTTCGTCAACTTCACGTTGCTTAATGGCTGAAAGAGCTAAACGAATAGTGCCAAGGCGTAATTTATCTTTGGCTTTCATCGCTAATTTTTGCTCTTCTTTGAGTTGTTCAATCAGAGCCATAACTCAGTCCTTAATGGGATTAAGTTATTAGTACAAGCGAACGCGACGAGCGTTTTCGCGAGCTAGCTTCTTAGCATGACGCTTTTGAGCTGCTGCTTTAGCGCGTTTACGTACAGTTGTTGGTTTTTCGTAATGCTCACGACGACGCACTTCAGAAAGAACACCTGCTTTTTCGCAAGAGCGCTTGAAACGACGTAATGCTACGTCAAACGGTTCGTTATCACGTACTTTAACTACTGGCATATGCCTTTCACCTCAGGGGTTATTCATTAATGCTGATTTTTAAATCGCCTCTAAAAAAGTTAGAGTGGATATTAATCAGCTAGATCAAAAATGGTGCGGAATTTTAATCCGATCAATACCCATTTGTAAAGCATTATCAAGGTAAGATCTGGTTAAATTTTTTCCGAGGCGGTAAGATTACGCTCAATTAAATAAAAATCAACTAATCGACAGATTCTGTCGTGAGAATATTATGCGCATTTTAGGTATTGAAACTTCTTGTGATGAGACAGGTATTGCTATTTTCGATGAAGAAAAAGGCTTGTTGTCTCATCAATTATACAGCCAAGTTAAGTTACATGCAGATTACGGTGGTGTTGTGCCTGAACTGGCTTCTCGTGATCACGTAAAAAAAACCATTCCTTTGATTAAAGCGGCTTTAGCTGAAGCGGGTTTAACCTCGAAAGACATCGATGGAGTAGCGTATACCGCTGGCCCAGGTTTAGTGGGGGCGTTATTGGTTGGTGCTACGATTGGCCGTAGTTTAGCTTATGCTTGGGGTGTGCCAGCTGTACCGGTTCATCATATGGAAGGGCATTTATTAGCACCGATGTTAGAAGATAACCCACCTCCATTTCCATTTGTGGCATTACTTGTGTCTGGCGGACATACCATGATGGTGGAAGTGAAAGCGATTGGAGAATATAAAATTTTAGGCGAGTCGATTGATGATGCAGCTGGCGAAGCATTCGATAAAACGGCTAAATTAATGGGATTAGATTACCCAGGGGGGCCTCTGTTATCCCGTTTAGCAGAAAAAGGTACTAAGGGGCGCTTTAAGTTCCCTCGTCCAATGACAGACCGCCCAGGATTAGATTTTAGCTTTTCAGGTTTAAAAACTTTTGCGGCGAATACGATTCGAGATAATGACAATGACGATCAAACTCGAGCAGATATCGCTTATGCATTTCAAGAGGCGGTATGTGATACTTTAGCCATTAAATGCCGTCGAGCATTAGAGCAAACAGGGCTAAAGCGTATCGTGATTGCTGGTGGAGTCAGTGCTAACAAGCAGCTGCGTTTATCATTAGAGGCATTGGCACAGAAAGTTGGCGGCGCTGTGTACTACCCGCGCACAGAGTTTTGTACCGATAATGGTGCAATGATTGCATATGCTGGCATGCAGCGTTTACGAAACGGTGAGATGACGGATCTTTCTGTACAAGCGCAACCGCGTTGGCCCATAGATCAACTTGAGCCGATCACTGACTAAGCTATGTTAGTGTAAGCCGATGCAGATATAAAACGGTAACCTTAACTGATTGCCGTTTTTTTGTATGAAAAAGATAGCGTTTATTTCGAATTAGATTGAGAGGCTTTTTTTGATTTTATTTTGGGTTCATTGCCTTCAATAAGTCGTTTGATGTTGGAATAATGACGGAAAATAATCAAGCAAGATAACATTGCAACTGGGATGGTGTATTGGGGCTTGATCATCCATGTATAAAATGGCGCAAGCAGTGAAGTGACAACCGCTGCAAGAGAAGAATAGCGACTCAATAAAAAGGTAACAAGCCAAGTCATCATGACCATGCCCGTTAGATCGAAGCCTATTGGTGCCATGGTTCCGACTGCCGTTGCGACACCTTTTCCACCTTTAAAATGGAAAAAAATAGGATAAATATGCCCAAGGCATGCCGCCACACCAATGAAACCAAGCATTAATGGTGTAATACCAAAGAAATAGCTAAGCCAAACGGGGATCATTCCTTTCAGGATGTCACACAATAAAACCGCAATAGCAGCCCCTTTCCCACCGACTCTTAAAACATTAGTCGCCCCTGGGTTTTTAGAACCTTGCAACCTAGGGTCTGGTAGTCGGCAAACTCGGCAGATCAGCACTGCACTCGAAATCGATCCGAGTAAATAGGCAAAAATGATCATTACGAGTACCAAAATGCTCATGGTCTTCCTTGGTGGTAGTGTGTTACTTAGCTATATAGTATATTTCGAGCATATTACGTGTTTTTCTTCGACTTGGGTATCCGATGAGTCGTAATCTAAGAAATTAATCAGCACTTAACTTTTATCACTGATCTGTCGCGCACCTTTCGTCCATTAGGATGAGATGAGAAACGATTCATAAGGAATTATTAAGGAAGTAACATGGTATTGGACAAGGTATTTATTGAACAATTAGAAGTGATCACCACGATTGGTGCTTATGATTGGGAGCAGGGTATTAAGCAGAAATTAGTGCTGAATATTGAAATGGCTCATGATAACCGCCCTGCGGCAAAAAGTGATGATGTCAACGATGCGCTGGATTATGCTCAAGTGAGTCAAGCCATATTATCTCATATTGAAAATGGTCACTTTCAATTGGTTGAACGTGTTGCCGAAGAAGTAGCCGAGCTTGTCATGCAAACTTTTTCAGTGCCTTGGGTGAAAATTCATTTGATTAAGCCAGGTGCTGTACCTCAAGCTAAAGGGGTCGGAGTGATTATTGAACGAGGTCAAATGTGACTTTAGCGTACATAGGTGTAGGCAGTAATCTTGAGCGAGAAAAACATATTCAGGCAGCGTATCAAGAGCTGCATAAAATAGGCTCAGTACGAGCTTCTTGTGTTTATGAGTGTCAACCCATTGGGTTTGATAGCCACGCCTTTTATAATATGGTCTTCGAGTTAGTGACTGAGCTCTCTTTGGTGGAATTACAGCGACGATTAAAAGAGATTGAGTTGAGATGGGGAAGAGCAGCTAATGCTCAGAAATTTCAAGACCGCACATTAGATTTAGATATTTTGTTATTTGGTGATGCGGTTTCTTCCTCAGACCCGATAGTGCCTCGACATGATATTTTTACGTATGAATTTGTTGCAAAACCTTTATTGGAATTGTGCCCTGATTATATTATTCCCAGTGATGGACGCAGTATTCGGCAAGTTTGGCAATCTCTAGAATCTAAAGGCACTTTAACGCTGGTGGCGTTTACTTTTAATACCAAGAACCATGATTAAGGTAAGGCCTTTTGATAAGCGCCTTACCTGAAGTATCGTGATTGATTTGATATTATTGACGGTGAGTAAAGATTAACCCCACGCCATCACGAGTAACAGTAAGCCAAAGATAATTCTATAAATACCAAAGCTAACAAAAGTGAATTTTGCTAAGAAGCTGATAAACCATTTAATCACAAAATACGCAACGATAAAGGCGGTGACAAAACCAACGGCAAGGTTAAGGAAATCGGCACTGGTAAAATCTTGATAGTGCTTTAATAAGTCATAACCTGATGCAGCCATTAATACAGGTAATCCCAATAAGAATGAAAATTCAGCACAGGTTTTACGATTTAAACCCACCAACATAGCTCCAATGATCGTAGCACCTGCTCGGCTTGTACCGGGTACCAGTGCAAATATTTGAGCAAAGCCAATCCATAATGCTTGCTTCATTGAAACGTCATTCACATCGGTCGTGGGGCAGGTTTCCTCTTTATAAAACCGTTCGACTGCAATGAAGATAATACCGCCAACAATAAACATGATGCCTACAATCGTGACACTGAATAAGGCCTTCACAATATCACTCATTAAGAAACCAATAATGCCGATAGGCAAAAATGCTACGGCAACTTTGACCCAAAGCGAAAAATATTTAGGATGAAATTTTTCTTTATAATTAGCGATCACCGCTAAGATTGCTGCGACTTGAATGATCACTTCAAATGCTTGGTTGGTATCGGTATCCGCTATTCCTAGCCAATTACCCGCGATAATCATGTGCCCGGTAGATGAAATTGGAAGAAATTCAGTAATCCCTTCAATTATTCCCAAAATGATGGCATCGAAAATGGTCATTGCAAATGGTTTTCCTATCGTTAAGTTTCCGATATTTTAACAATATCAGAGGTGTGACTCGGTAAATTGATGGTTAAAATCGCCATGTATCATGCCTGCATAAATAGGTTTATCAATATTTAACCGCTATAAGTCGTGGTTTTTTTTACTTGTGACCAACAAATTTTTACATTTGGCTATCGCCTTTATTCTTTGATTATCTAATTCGTCACGAATTGCTTTACCACTAAAGCCTTGCGAAATAATACTTTGAACATCGATAGCATTCGCGGCTTGGTAGTATGCATTCATTATCATTTTGGGTAAATAAGGTAAATGTTCCAATCCCTTACGACCTTGATGATCGGCTTGACAGCATAATAATATTTGTTCAAAGCGTGTGGGCTTTCTCCACGCATCTATTTGGTTGAGCAATTTGAGCACGGTGGCCGGCTTTAGTTCCGATGCTCGATGGACATTGGAGTGATGTTGGCAAACCAACAAGGCTAAATCTCGACAATCATTAGGCACCTTTATTCGACTGCATAGTTGTTTTATGAGTTTAATTCCCGTGTGACAGTGCATTTTGTGGCTTGGCCATTCGGTTTCAGGGGTAACGCCTTTTCCTAAGTCGTGGACTTGTGCGGCGAAGCGAACACTTACTTCACTACTGAGAGTAGAAGCTTGCTCTGCCACCATTAAGGTGTGTATTCCAGTATCAATTTCTGGATGCCATTTTTCTGGTTGAGGCACACCAAATAAAGCATTGATTTCTGGTAGGATAACGTTGAGCGCACCACATTGCCTTAATACTTGGAGGAAAATATGCGGTGCAGAAGTGGTTAATGATTTATGCCATTCTTGCCAAACACGTTCTGCGGTAAGATGTTCAAGCTCACCACTGACCACAATTTCTTTCATTAGTTGCATGGTTTCTGGAGCAATTTTGAAATGAAAAGAGGCCAATTTAGCGGCAAATCGAGCTACTCGTAATACTCTTAGTGGATCTTCGCTGAAGGCAGGGGAAACATGACGTAAAACTCGTTGTTGAAGATCTTTTTGCCCATGATAAGGGTCATGCAATGTTCCGTCTTTGCTTTGCGCTATCGCATTAATGGTTAAATCTCGACGAGCCAAATCTTCGTCTAAAGTGACATCTGGCGCATAAAAGCACTCAAACCCATTATAGCCTTGGCCTGTTTTGCGTTCTGTGCGGGCAAGAGCATATTCTTCTTGTGTTTTAGCGTGAAGGAAAACGGGGAAATCTTGCCCTACAGAACGAAAACCTTGCTCTAGCATGGATTCAGGGCTACCGCCAACGACAACCCAGTCTTTATCGTGACTTGGGATGCCTAATAATTGATCTCTGACTGCGCCGCCTACTAGAAATATTTGCACATTTTTCCCTACTTTCATTGCCCTAAAGCCGATTGATTATTCCAGCCTAGATTTATTTGGAATAAAACTGTGAAGCATTCTATCAAGAAACACTGAGTGCGCCACGCTTTGTGGGTATAAATGCCACCTTGATTGGTGTACTTTATACTCACGTTATCTGAGCGCCCTGTTGATAGAAATCAATACCACTGACGATTTGAGAGTTAAGCATGTACAAGGATTTTTTTGGCCTATCTGAATTACCATTTACTATTGTACCGAGCTCTCGATATATATTTTTGAGTGCAAGGCACCGTGAGGCGATGAATCATCTCCAAGCTGGACTTGGTGGCGGTGGTGGATTTGCTTTATTAACGGGAGAGGTTGGCACTGGAAAAACAACCGTATCTAAAGCGTTATTATCAGTTTTAGATGCCAATATAAAAACTGGTCTTATTCTTAATCCGACCTATACCAGCACTGAATTGCTTGAATCGATTTGTGATGAATTTTCTATTGAGTATCAAACGCCAGCTAGTTTGAAGACATTGACCCAATCGATTTATCAATACTTACTTAATAATCATGCTCAAGGGATACAAACTTTACTGCTAATCGATGAAGCCCAGCACTTATCGGCAGATGTTTTGGAGCAATTACGTTTATTGACTAATCTTGAGACAGAAAGTCAAAAATTGTTACGAGTGCTATTGATAGGGCAGCCTGAATTACAATACAAGTTACAAACGGAAGAATTGAGACAGTTAGCACAACGTATTACAGGGCGATATCATCTATTGCCATTAACCTCTCAAGAAGTGGCTCAATACATTCAATTTAGATTGCAAGTGGCAGGGTGTCGTTATGATGTGTTTTCAGGGAAAGCGATAAAGCTGATTGCAAAGCATACTCAAGGTGTTCCTAGGTTGATTAACTTAGTGTGTGATAAGTGTATGCTTTATGCTTATTACGGTGGTGAAGCATCAGTTTCTGGTGACATCGCAGACAAAGCTTGTGAAGATATTATGACGTTTCAGCGACCGATAGGCAGTCATAACCCCCTTGCACACAGTGGCGTGCATTCTCCTGATAGCTTTTTAAAACCAGCGGTGCCTTACCTTTTAAGTCTTGCTATTGGTATTGCGTTAGCTGTTGGTGCTTGGATTGTTGTGCCACGGTTTATATCAGTGCCGGAATTCATATCAGAAGTTAATACTGTTTCTTCTGAGCATAGAGTGTTGTCTGAGGTTGATTCTTCTGAATCTTTGTCGGTGGACTCGCCAACATTGATGAACCAGATATCAGAACATCGCCAAAGTTTGCCGACAGCAGGTGTAAGTAAAGAGGATGATTTATCCCGTGTTGATGAAGTGATATTGCCTTTTGTTTACCAAAGTCATAATCCTATTGTAGCAATGCAAACATTGTTTTCTTTATGGGGCTATCAAGTCTCTAGCCATGAAGCGAATTGCCGAGATGCAGAAAGAGGTGAATTATATTGTTATCAGCAAAGCGGTAATATTTCTAATTTAGCGATCATTAATCGCCCTGCGATGTTGACGTTACAAGATCAATATAGAACGTATTTTTCGGTATTGTATCGTCTGACGGATAGCCATGCTCAATTATTATTGGCAGGTAAGCGAGTCGAAGTGCCTATTGAGTGGTTGAAGCAACACTGGACTGGTGAATACCAACTTTTGTGGCACAGTGACATGGCGGGACAAACCTTGAAACTTCATTCGCAAGGTGATGAAGTTGTTAAATTGAATCGTTCATTATCTCAAGTTCTTGGTGAGCCTTTAGGTACTAAAGATCGCTTTGATCAAACAGTGAAGGCTAAAGTGGAAGCCTTTCAAATGTGGCAAGGGATCAATGTGGATGGTATTGCTGGTAAAGAAACACTCATGCTGTTAGATAGTTATGTGAATGAAAACGCCCCTGTGATTGTGGCGAAACAAGACAGTGGGGTAAATAAATAATGTCAGAAGTTATGAAAGCTTTACAGCAATCAGAGCAAGCTTATCAAGCGCAATCGATGCCTAAATCCTCAAGTGGATATCAGCATTACAAGCAACCTAAGTCGTTTAATCAAGGGCTGATTGTGCTAGTGATTTGTGCGCCGATTTTGTTGGTCCTCGCGTTTTTGTTTTATCACCAAAAGATAAATAAACCAGTGCTGTTTGTTGAACAGGTAACCAAAAATAAGCCTCAAAGTGGTTTAGTCGAAACTGATATAGCAGAGGTCGAGGTGATTGAAAGCAAAAAAGAGTATAGTCTCTTATTACCTTACCCTGATATTGTGGCAACAAAAACCTTACCCGCAGCTAAGGTTGTCGTGGCGCCTAAGCCAGCATCATCTAACACCTCTTCAGGTCTTGTCACGAAGAAAAGTAATAATGATTCGATTCGTTCAGATGGTGGGACAATCATAAAAACCGATCAAATTAATATGGATGATCCCAATAGCGACTGGGGGGTGAGTGAATTGGATTTATCCGGTGTTTCTCCTGAATTGGCAGAGCGTTTTAAATTAGCATTAGATTCTCCAGCTTCTGCGAGAAAAAAAGCTCAAACATCAAACGTAATTCCAATCCCTAAAAATACAATAAATTTGGTCGGAAATGAAAAGCAGTATTATGGGCATTTGCCTGAAATGGACTTTGAAACTCATATGTATTCTTCACAATCTAGCCGCCGTTGGGTCAAAGTGAATGGCAAGGAAGCACATGAAGGTGACTGGATTATTGGTGATAGTGTTCAACTTGAACAGATTTTACCTGGCAGTTTGGTTATTCAGTTTGGCGGGCAATCGATTCAAGTTCCTGCTTTGTATGAGTGGAAAGGTTAAGTTTATTTAAGATAAAAAATGGAGCTTAGAAGTGGGTGGTCAATGACCACTCCTTTTTTATTGGTTGATTAATGACATTACGATGAAGTCGTTCATGCAATCGATCTCCTTTTGATGTTGATTATTCAATAAACACCATGTTTGCTTACAATTTTAGTGCTAGACTTCGACCGTTTGTTTTTTTATAGAGGGATGCGGTATGTTGCAGATTTTACAGGGTGCTCAAATGCTATTTGTGGCATTTGGCGCATTAGTTTTAGTGCCTTTACTCACAGGATTAGATCCAAGTGTTGCATTGTTTGGGGCAGGTATTGGTACCTTAATCTTTCAGGTTATTACAAAGCGAAGTGTTCCCATTTTTCTTGCATCTTCTTTCGCTTTTATTGCTCCGATTATGTATGGCATCCAAGCGTGGGGGGTAGCCAGTACTATGGGGGGCTTAATGATGGCCGGCGCAGTATATGTGGTTCTTGGTACGGTGATTAAAGTTCGTGGCGTTGGCTTTATTCATAAGCTGCTACCACCGGTTGTGGTTGGCCCTGTGATCATGGTGATAGGCTTAGGTTTAGCACCTGCAGCTGTCAATATGGCATTAGGCAAAAGTGGTGATGGTGGAATTCAGATTGTTGCTCATGATGCTGCATTATGGATTTCAGCCGTTTCTCTATTAGTGACCATTGCCTTGAGCGTCTTGGGGAAAGGTTTCTTTCGATTAATGCCTATTTTAGGCGGCATTATTTCAGGTTATGTGGTGAGTTTATTTTTTGGGGTAGTCGACTTCACGCCGGTGCAGCAGGCATCATGGATTGCGTTTCCTAACTTTACCTTTCCTGAATTTAATATTAACGCTGTGTTGTTTATGATCCCAGTTGCGATTGCACCTGCTGTTGAGCATGTCGGGGATATTCTCGCTATTTCAAATGTGACGAATAAAGATTACCTGAAAAAACCTGGACTACACCGTACCATGACAGGAGACGGCGTTGCCACTATGGCTGCTGCACTATTTGGTGCTCCACCAAATACCACTTATTCTGAAGTGACGGGCGCTGTGATGCTAACGAAAGCTTTTAACCCGGTGATCATGACTTGGGCAGCGGTGACGGCTTTAGTGTTGGCTTTTGTCGGTAAGCTCGGTGCGATACTGCAAACGATTCCTGTTCCTGTAATGGGGGGTATTATGATTTTATTGTTTGGCTCTATTGCGGTGGTTGGCTTAAATACCCTAATTAAAAATCAAGTGGATTTACATAAGTCACGTAACTTAGTGATTGTGGCGGTTACGTTAGTTTTTGGTATTGGTGGAATGGCATTTGGTATTGGTGAATTTAGCCTTCAAGGGGTAAGTTTATGTGGCATTGTGGCGATTGTTCTAAACCTTGTTCTGCCAAAAGATATTGGTGAAAATCATGTTGTGGATAAGGCACAGATGGAAGCTGAGAAATAACTTCTAACGCTTGAACCGTATATTGAAAGAATAAAAAACGTGCATTTCAAATGCACGTTTTTTATTTTACGACTGTCCTGTCCTAAATAAGGTTAACGTTGAGATCGTGGGTTTTATGCCCAACCACCATTGTTCTTCTTACGGCGAGGAATAAGATGAGGTAAAACTAAACCAAATAGCAAACCAAGACCTGCAACGCCACCACCATACATGAAGTAACGCATTAATAAGTCTTCTTTTTGAGTATCAATTTTAGCTCGTAATTCACGAACTTCTTCTTGAGAGGTTGTGAGTTGTTGATTGATATCACGGTAGTTGGTCTCTAAATCAGTAATTTGTTGTTTACTTAATTCTAATGAACTGACTAATCCTGCTTTTTCCGTGTCAGAGGTTTGACGAGCATTACTTAATTGTTCTTTTACGGTGGCTAACTCTTTTTCTATCTCAGGAAGACGGATCGACATACTGACATCTTGAGTAATATATTTACTTTCTACCCAACCTTTACGGCCTTTACTGTCTATTATTTGTGTAAATCCACTCGCCTTATTACGAGATAAAACTCTGATAGGCTCACCGGCATCCACACTGCCAATGATTCGATAATCATTGCTAGGGCCAGAATGAACATAAGTGAATAGTTTATCTGAAATATAAGAGTCGCGTGCATATGTCATTGGAGCAAAAAAACATGCCAATAGTACTAAGCAAAGAAGCTTTTTCACATTTAGTCCCTTTTAATAGGTGTAAAACTAGGGGATAGGTATAACTTGGCACTATACGTTTTACGATTAAATCTCGTAAACCCCAAAAAGATATGAATGAATAGTAAGAAGTTTAACGGTAAGGTGCAACAAAATAGGGAGCTTTCGCTCCCTATTTTTACTTCTAGGTAATAATTATGACACGGCTTTGACAGAGTGCCGTTACCTAGTATTTATTTCTATTTTGCTTAAGCAAATATGGCCTGAATCGCGTAGAAGAATACGATAGACAGAACGGCACCTGCTGGTAAAGTAATAATCCAGGAGGCCACAATGTTACGAACCACACCTAGGTTTAGTGCTGCGATACCTCGAGCAAAACCAACCCCTAAAACGGCACCTACTAATGTTTGTGTCGTTGAAATAGGTAATCCAGTGCCTGATGCTAATACTACGGTTGTTGCCGTCGCAAGTTGAGCTGCAAAACCACGACTAGGCGTTAGCTCGGTAATCCCCGTACCAACGGTTGCCATTACTTTGTGGCCCATGGTTGCAAGACCAACCACAATACCAATACCACCAAGAGGAAGAATCCACCAAGCGATAGCACTTTGAGTGGTTAAGGCGCCCATGTTTTGTACGGTTGATACAACCGCAGACAAAGGACCGATAGCATTGGCAACATCGTTAGAGCCATGCGCAAACGCCATTGCACAAGCGGTAATAACCATAAGAACACTAAAAATGCTTTCTACACCAGCAAAGCTGTGATCTTCTTTTTGGTCAGCAAATTTTCTATTGATGTATAGGTAACCACAGAACATAACAATTGCGGAAACTAATGCCGAATAGACCCAAGCTTCACTGTGCGTTAAATGCAGCCCAACGTGCTTAAGACCTTTTTTGATGGTTACCAGAGCGATCACCATTGTTGTGATAAACATGTAAACAGGCACAAAACGTTTGGCATTAACAACTGGGTTTTCGGTATCAAATATCAGTCGTTGCGCACTGACAAATATCCCGTAAGCAAAAATACCGGCAATGAATGGGGTAACTATCCAACTGCCAACAATACCTTGAACAGAATGCCAGTCAACGCCTTCTGTTCCTACGGATACACAAGCAAAGCCGATAATAGCACCAATGATAGAGTGTGTTGTTGATACTGGCCAACCCATATAGGATGCCAGTAATAACCATGTACCGGCGGCTAACAGCGCCGACATCATACCGTAGACTAAAACGTCTGGTTGTGTTGTGTAATAAGACGTGTCAATAACACCTTTTCGAATGGTGTCGGTTACTTCACCGCCAGCTAAATATGCGCCAGCAAATTCGAAGATCATAGCAATGAATATTGCTTGTTTTACGGTTAGCGCTTTTGAGCCAACAGATGTGCCCATTGCATTGGCAACATCATTTGCACCAATACCAATAGCCATTAGGAAACCAAATAACGCTGCAACTATAATTAAAATAGTGCCGTAGTTTGCGAGGATATCCATCGTAATACCTAGTTTTTGAGATAACAATTTGGGTAAGCAGAAAGCAGGGAGTCACACCCCACACTTACCACACCAGTTATTTATTACTGTCTTTATTTACTTTCGTTGACTTGAACGTTATGAACGAGACAACATGACTTCCAAACGAGCACCTACGCGTTGTGCTTGATCGGCGATTCCACCAACCCATTCAAGAATTTTGTATAAAAATACAATGTCTATTGGGTTATATTTTGATTCCACTTCCATCAACTGCTGACGTAAATCGATTTGCATCGTGTCAGTGTCGTCTTCAATTTCATCTAATTGGTTGATCATTTCAGCAACAAGCGTAACTTCTCGGCCTTTAAAGCCGGTTTCAAGTAATTCATCAAGTTCATGAATGACCTTTTGCGCCTGAAGTGCTGCATCAAGGCAGCGTACGACATAAGCTGCAAATGCTTCTTGCATCGATGAAGGAATTTCTAACTTACGACCAATGACACGGCCTGCAATGTCTTTAGCAAGGTTAGCAAGTTTGTCTTGTTGGGTAAGTAATTCAAGCATGTCAGTACGGTCGACTGGCATGAAAAGTCCGCGAGGTAACTTAAGACGAATTTCTCTTTTTAGAGAGTCGGCTTCACGTTCAAGGCGAGAAATGGTTTCACGAATACGATTCGCTTCTTCCCAATTGCCTTCTGCGCAAACTTCAAAGAAAGGGATAAGATGTGAACAGCATTCGTTCACACAAACAACGTGCTCTTGCAAAGGCTTAATAGGGGACTTTGCAAACAACCCCATTATTGTATTTACTGGCATGGTTATTCAACCTACAAAAAAAATAGAACCCATAGGACATTTGATCATTAAGTATCGCTCAAATGCTGGACAGTGCTACAAAGTCGCGCATGTTAACTTAATCTTACGGCCATTCCTACTGTTTTAGATCATGATTAAGTCGTTATTTCTTTCTTGCTCAGCACTCAATTCCACAATATGCTTTCACAGTCATTCACTACAGGTATCAGCATGGAAACCGAGATAGAACTGAAGTTTTTTGTTTCACCTGACTTCTCAGATATTTTAAAACAAAAGATTGCCGACACCAAAGTTTTACAGCATAGCTGCAAAGATTTAGGCAATACTTATTTTGATACACCAGATCACTGGTTACGTAAGCATGATATTGGCTTACGTATTCGTCGAAGTGATGATGTGTTCGTACAAACAGTCAAAACCTCAGGTCGTGTAGTTGCTGGACTTCATCAACGGCCTGAATACAATGCTGAACATAATAGTAATGAACCGAATCTTTTTCTTCATCCTGATGATATTTGGCCATCAGAGCGAGATGTGCAAGTTTTACAACAAGAAATTGCACCTCTATTTTCAACAAACTTTCAGCGTGAACAATGGTTGTTAAGTATGCCAGATGGCAGCCATATTGAAGTTGCTTTCGATCAAGGTGTCGTGATTGCTGGAGATCAACAAAGTCCTATTTGTGAGGTGGAGCTTGAACTGAAATCAGGGCAAACCGAATCTTTATTTACTTTGGCTAGAATATTGTCAGATCAAGGTGGGATGCGTCTTGGTAACTTAAGTAAAGCGGCAAGAGGTTATCGTTTAGCGCAAAATCATGTGTCCGATCCTGTATTGCATTTTGATTTAGTGAGTACAGAACCAAAACAAACCGTTGAAGAATGCTTTATTCAGTCGTTGGAGCATGGGCTATCTCATTGGCATTATCATGAACAACTTTATACCGAATGTGAGTCTGTCGAAGCACTTGAACAAATAGATTATGCCATTGGTTTTACCCGTCAATTATTTTATGTTTATGGTGGCATTATTCCGCGTCGAGCAAGTTCTTTATTGCGCCAAGAGTTTAAGTGGCTAGAAGAAGAATTATCTTGGATTAAACAATTACAATTTTTAAATGATTTAACCGAAGATAGAGGATACACACTAAGAAAGCTTGATTGCCAAAAACAATTAGTCCTTGCATTGAATCAGCAAAAAGAAGTATTACCGTCTCGTGAGTCTATGATCCGTTTGTTTGAGTCTGCTCGTTATACTGCCATGTTACTTGATCTGAGCCGTTGGATTTTATCTCGCGGTTGGCAGCCATTCCTCGATGAAAAAGCAAGAGGGAAAATGATGGAAGATGTAAAACCTTTTGCGATTAAGCAGTTGGATCGTAGCTGGGCAGAGTTAATTGAAATATTTCCAGTTGAACGTGAGTTTTCTCGTCAAGACTATATTGACCAACAAACACTCCTGAAGCGTAATTTGTACACGGGTTTAGCGTTTGCTTCTTTATTTGATTTAGAGCTGAGGACTAAATTCCGATTGCCGTGGGTTGATCTACTTGAAGGGATTGAGGATTTACTTTGTCTTATGCCATTACAGTTACTGCATGAAGACTTGGAGCCGGATCAACAAGATCAACTTGAACGTTGGATTCGCAGGCAAGAAGTATCGATTTTACATGCTA
This sequence comes from Vibrio casei, assembly GCF_002218025.2. Lineage (NCBI taxonomy): Bacteria > Pseudomonadati > Pseudomonadota > Gammaproteobacteria > Vibrionales > Vibrionaceae > Vibrio > Vibrio casei. The sequence continues at coordinate 480,575 of NZ_AP018680.1, forward strand.
TGGAGCAAACCCGCGCACGCTGCACAGAACTTCAACCATATTGGCATAGTTAATAACCCGTTATGTTCAACATCTTCTAGTTTACGTTGACCAAAAAAGGGATCACTGGGTTCCTTTTTTATGGTCAGCGTTTTGTTGTAACAGTTGTTCTAATTGATCTATTTTGTCCATCATTTTTTTCTGCTGTTCAATTAATTCCGCAAGATGCTTGGTATCGTGATTGTTATGATCATGTTTATGAGGTGAAGTGACGATTGAGGTGATTAAACCAGAGACCATACCGAAAATTCCAACCCCGCAAATGATCATTCCTGATGCTAATATTTTTCCGGCAAAAGTAACGGGGTAGTGATCCCCATATCCAACCGTAGAAATCGTGACCAAACTCCACCATAAAGCATCAGCAGCATTGGTGATATTGCTATCTATTGCATGGCGTTCAAGCATTAACATCATACTCGATCCCGTACTGACAAGAATAATCAGTAAAGTAAAAATGGTGGCTAGCGTGGCTTCTTTACGATTTTTCTTGATTTGCTTTAGGAAGTATTCGCCATTTCTAAAAATTAAAATAATCCGAATAATATGCAGTAGTCGAGCAAAGCGTAAAACCTCAATGGCAGGAATACTGGCTGCGATATCGATCCAATGAGACTTTAAATAATGGAGACGATTATTAGAACGATAACAATCAATAGAAAGTTGAAATAAGAATAAACAACAAATTATCGTATCAATTGCCACCAAAGTATGGCGAGTTTCAGCTGATAGAGGGGTAAACAGTAAATAAAAAACAATAACTAAAGAGATAAAGGAAAGAAGCAAAGACATTAAACTCATGGGTTTAAAGTCGGTTTCGCTATACAAACTCTTCATTATGCTTCCTTATTATTAAACGAGATCTCAATGCGTTTTTTCAACTAACATCCAATGGTAAAACAGAGTAGAGTATTGTTTCGTTAGATATAAATAACGACTGGTGGCCCACTATTTTATCATGTTCGCATGCATCAACCAACAGACGAACAATCCATCAAGTATGAATGCCTTGCTCCCGTCACAACGGAAGAAAGCCTCTACAGGCAGGTAATGGAATATCAATGAAACAAGGAATCCAAATGAGCTTACCTATTCAGTTACAAGAACGTTCTCAGATTGAATTAAATGTATTGCTTGAGCGACATTCATCTGAAATAGCGCAATGGTCCAATGAATGTCGGGAGCAATTGGAACAAGTATTAGGATTAAGTGATTTTATTGCCGAATCATTATTATGTGATGAAGGCTTATGTGGGCATTTACCACAATTATTATCGATTGAGCATCGTTATAAACACTATAGAACCGAATTGCTTGAGCGTTTTTCTTGTTGTTCGAATGAAGAAGATTTTCTTCATCAATTACGGTTGTTTCGCCGTCAAGAAATGGTGGTGATCGCTTGGCGTGATTTTCTACAATTATGGTCATTGGAAGAAAGTTTGAAGCACTTATCTGAGCTAGCGGAAGCCATGATTGTTGAAGCCTATCAATGGCAATACGCAGTATGTTGTGAAGAATGGGGGACACCTTGTAATGCAGAAGGTGAAGCGCAACCTATGCTGATTATTGGTATGGGAAAGCTGGGAGGCGGAGAGCTGAACTTTTCGTCCGATATTGATCTTATTTTTACCTATCCAGAAAATGGTGAGACTCAAGGTAAGCGCCGCTGTTTAGATAATGCTCAGTTCTTTACTCGTCTCGGTCAACGTGTCATTAAAGCCTTAGATCAAGCGACTTTTGATGGATTCTGCTATCGAGTGGATATGCGTCTTCGTCCATTTGGAGAAAGCGGTCCATTGGTGATGAGCTTTTCTGCATTAGAAGATTATTACCAAGAACAAGGTCGAGATTGGGAACGCTATGCGATGGTGAAGGCTCGTGTGATGGGATGCGAAATGTATCCACAATATCAAGAACTACGCCAAATGTTGCGACCATTTGTATTTCGCCGTTACATTGATTTCAGTGCCATTCAATCTTTACGTCGAATGAAATCGATGATCAGCTCAGAAGTAAGACGCCGTGGCTTAACCAATAATATTAAATTAGGGGCAGGCGGCATTCGTGAAATTGAATTTATTGTACAAGTTTTCCAGCTCATTCGTGGAGGGCGAGAGCCAAGTTTACAAGGGCGAGGTTTATTGCAAACGCTTCAAGCTATTGAAGAACTTGCGTTACTAGAAAACCAAGATGTTGATACTTTGCGTCAAGCTTATCTTTTCCTTAGAAAGCTTGAGAATCTATTGCAAGCTATTGGGGATAAGCAAACGCAAACCCTGCCTGATGGCGAGATTGACCAACAGCGCCTTGCTTATGCGATGTCCTATACCGGTTGGGAGGAATTAAAAGCCGCTGCTTTTGATAAAATGGAACAAGTGCATTTGATCTTTACTGACTTGATTGGTGAGGAAGATGAGCCTGAAAATCCGGTTGCCGCACATTATACTGAGCTTTGGGATATGGCTAATCAACCGGATGTCTTAATCTCTATTCTAGAGCAAGACGTTGGCATTGAAAACTCAGAAGAGCTTGCATCGGTAATTGCTCAATTTAAGCAAGATTTAGCGAAAAAAACCTTAGGACCAAGGGGGCGTGAAGTCTTAGTTCGCTTAATGCCTAAAGTTTTTGATGTGGTATTTGCCCATAAAGATGCTCAGTTTGGTTTATCTCGCGTTCTGCACTTACTGAATAATATAGTGACTCGCACAACGTATTTAGAGTTATTAGAAGAGCACCCTGGGGCTTTGAAGCAATTGGTTCGTTTGTGTACAGCAAGCCCCATGATTTCTGAGAAATTAGGCCGTTATCCTATTTTATTGGATGAGCTTATTGACCCTCAACAACTGTATAACCCGATAGCCTTAGAGGATTATCGTACCGAATTACGTGATTTCTTAGCCCGTATTCCTGAAGAGGATATGGAGCAACAAATGGAAGCACTACGGCAGTTTAAGCAGATTTGTTTGTTGAGAATTGCGGCTGCTGATATCGCTGGCGTATTACCGGTAATGAAAGTTAGTGATCACTTAACTTATTTAGCTGAAGCCTTTGTGGAAGCAGTGGTGTCGCAGGCGTGGATGCAATTAACGGAAAAATACGGTGAGCCAACGCATTTGAAAGATCGAGAAGGAAAAGGCTTTGCGGTTATCGGTTATGGCAAAGTTGGTGGATGGGAGCTTGGTTATAATTCGGATTTGGATGTAGTCTTTATGCATGATTGCCCTAATAATGTTTATACCGATGGGAAGAAAGAAATAGATGGTCGCCAGTTTTATCTTCGTTTAGCTCAGCGAATTGTGCATATTTTTTCAACGCGAACGCCTTCGGGCATATTATATGACATCGATACACGTTTACGTCCTTCTGGTATATCTGGGTTACTGGCTTGTGCTGCGGATGCATTTGAAGAATATCAACTGACGGAAGCGTGGACTTGGGAACATCAAGCGTTGGTGAGAGCGCGTTTAATTTATGCAGACGAACCGTTAGGGAAAACCTTCAAAACCACGCGTGAAAAAGTCCTGACTCAAACTCGTGATCCAAATAAATTGAAACATGATGTTGTGATAATGCGTGAAAAAATGCGCGACCATTTAAGTGCTAAAAAACCGGGGCGCTTTATGCTTAAACAAGATAAAGGAGGCATTACTGATATTGAATTTTTAGTCCAATATTTAGTATTGCAACATAGCCATGACAAAGCGCCATTAACGGTATGGTCAGATAATGTTCGTATCTTGGAGAATTGTGCTCAGCAGGGATTAATAACAGACGAAGTCGCACGGAATTTGATAGAGGCTTATACATGCCTACGTGATGAAATACATCATCGAAATCTACTCAATTTAGACGCTGATGTGGATGACAGCTGTTTTGTTGAACAACGTCAATGTATTAAGCAACAATGGCAGCAGTGGTTTAATGGATAGAATTTCTTCCCAAACTGAGGCTGTGATATGATCTTAGCTAATTATTGATAGCTAATTGTTGAATAAAGCTTGGTGAATCTGAGCTTGCGGAGAACAGTATGAAACCTATTTTGCCTGATTATGCACAATCTGGTGTGTTGATTGTTGGTGATGTGATGTTAGATCGTTATTGGTACGGTCCAACGGGACGTATTTCACCTGAAGCCCCTGTGCCAGTGGTTAAAATTGAAAATAATGAAGAAAGACCAGGTGGGGCTGCCAACGTAGCGATGAATATTGCCGCGCTAGGTGGCAATGCAAAACTGATTGGCTTAACGGGTGATGATGAACCCGCTCGAGTATTAAATGAGAAGCTCTCTTCATTGAATGTGGCGTGTGACTTTGTTTCTATTCCTGAATTACCGACGATCACGAAGCTTCGTGTTATGAGTCGAGGCCAGCAGTTGATTCGCTTAGACTTTGAAGAAAGCTTTGAGGATATCGATTCAACATTAATGCTTGAGCGTATGGACCATTATTTACCGAGTGTAAAATCGTTGATTCTATCCGATTATGGTAAAGGGGCATTGAAAGATGTTCAGACCATGATTCAACGAGCAAAAGCGGCGAAAGTTCCTGTTTTTATTGATCCAAAAGGCGCAGATTTTGAGCGTTACCGTGGTGCGACGTTACTGACACCAAATTTGTCTGAATTTGAAATGGTCGTTGGTAAAACAAGGAATGAGCAAGATCTGGTTGAAAAAGGTTTTGCCCTCATTGAGAAATTTGATTTTGAGGCATTATTGGTCACTCGCAGTGAACATGGTATGACTTTATTATGCCGTGGAGAAGACCCTTTTCACTTACCAACTCAAGCGCAAGAAGTTTTTGATGTAACGGGAGCTGGGGATACAGTGATTTCCGTTTTAGCGGCATCGGTAGCGGCTGGGAAGAATTTGAAAGAATCTTGCGCCTTAGCCAATGCTGCTGCTGGTGTAGTTGTGGGTAAACTTGGCACATCAACATTGTCGACGATAGAACTTGCTGAGGCCATACATGGCAGTAAAGACAGTGATTATGGCGTGATCAGTGAGTCATCATTGATTGAAGCCGTCAAGCGTGCTCGTGCTCGTGGTGAAAAAGTCGTTATGACGAATGGTTGTTTTGATATTTTGCATGCTGGACATGTTTCTTATCTAAACCATGCTGCTGAATTGGGAGATCGATTGATTGTCGCTGTGAATACCGATGATTCAGTTAAGCGTTTAAAAGGCCCAGGTCGTCCAGTGAATCCAACCGATCGCCGTATGGCTGTATTGGCAGGGTTAGGTGCGGTTGATTGGGTGGTACCTTTTAGTGAGGATACACCTCAACGACTTATATCAGAAGTGCTACCAAGTATTTTGGTGAAAGGTGGAGATTACAAGCCTGAAGAGATTGCTGGTGGTGAAGAGGTTATTGCCGCAGGTGGTGAAGTCAGAGTGCTTAATTTTGAAGATGGTTGCTCAACATCCGAAATTATCAATGCGATAAAAGGCGGTAAAGGTTAAGGTATTGGCTTAACTTTACCCTGCTAATTCTAATTATAAATATAAAAACGCCACTTCAATTGAAGTGGCGTTTTTTTGTTGTATATAAGTTTAAGTGGTTCAACCTTAAACTATTTACTGACAGCATTTGAATGATTGATATCAATAAAAATAATTGACGAATAGTCGTTATTTATTTTTTAGCTGCTATTTTGCAGCAACCAAACCGGTATTGATATCTAAAATATCTTGCTCACTCAGTGTACCAACTGCTTGTTTAAGCTGAAGCACACTTAAAATGTAGTTATAACGAGCATCCGAAAGGTTACGGTTAGCATCGTATAGGCTGCGAGTTGAATCTAGTACATCGACAATAGTACGAGTACCCACTTCGTAACCAGCCTCGGTCGCTTCTAATGCAGATTTCGCTGAAACGACAGATTGTTGATAGGCTCTAATTGTGCCAATAGATGCGTTAATATTGTTGTAATAAGCACGCACATTTTTCACAACACCACGATAAGTCGCTTCTAGTTGTTGGCTAGCTGAAACATATTGATATTGAGCCGTTTTTACATCGGCGCTAGTACTACCACCTTGATATAAAGGCACAACAAGATTAATGCCGACGTTATAATCATTACTCTTATAGTTATTGAGTGATGAATGATCATTATGAGCATCAACATCTGAATATTGGTAACCAGCATCGAGAGTTAGAGATGGCGTGTATCCAGAATTGGCAAGTGAGATGTTACTTTTAGCAATATCTTGTGCAATGCGAGCGGTAAGTAGATCTAAGTTTTTCGTTTGAGCTTCATCAACCAATGAATTTTGTGTAGTTTGAGGCGTGCTGGCGGAAAAACGTTTAGTGTCTAAAATTCGAAGATCTTTATTGTCTTGACCTGTAATTTCACGTAGCTCTTCATAGCTATTTGTAAGGTCATTTTGTGCCAAGATTTCATCGGCTAGAACACTATCGTATTGTGCTTGAGCATCATGAACATCAGTAATCGCCGAAAGTCCAACGTCAAAGCGTTGTTTTGTTTGTTCTAATTGACGACCAACCGCTTTCTTTTCTGCGCTAACAAAACTAAGGTTATCTTGTGCCTGAAGCACACCGAAGTAAGCTTGAGAGACTCTTAAAATTAAACTTTGTTGCTGAGAGGCATAAGATGAGTCTTGTTGGCGAGCATTTTGTTCAGCAATGTCTAAATTTACCCAACTGTCTCGTTGGTACAATTGCTGTGAAAAATCCAATCCTGCTGTGAAATTGTTATTTTCATCAGTATAAGCGCTAGGGCGGTGACTATCATGAGAGTCAATGTTACGAGTAATATTGTAACCCGCGGTTAAATTTATTTGCGGTAAAAGGACGCCACGGCTTGAATTGATAGCTTCAAATGCTGCATCACGATCGGCTTTTGAACTTAATAATAGAGGATCGTTTTCTTTCGCTTGATTATAAATCTCTGCTAGGTCATCAGCGTGTGCAAGGTGGGTTCCACCTAGTGATAAGCTAATAAGAAGAGGAAGCAGTTTTTTCATGGTTCGTTTCCCGCTTATAAATAAATAGACAATATGACTTAGATTGTAACCTAAGTAAGAAAAATGTTATGCAAAGTTTTACACTAATTTACCACTTACTATCCGTCTGGACAATATAATAGGTGAAATTTAAACAAAACTCTAGATTATTCAAATTTTTTGATAACAAGCCTTGTTGATTTGAATCTATCATGATTAGATCATTGACTTAAAGGATGGGCGATATGGACCAACTTCGTATGATAAAAACGAAATTTGAATCTAAAGATCTTGTGATTGAAAGCAAAGAAACCTTGTTTCGTGGTTTCTTTAAAATGGTCAAATATAGGTTCCGTCATCGTTTATTTTTGGGAGGATGGAGTCCTATTATTGAACGAGAAATGTTTGATAGAGGGAATGCTTCCGCTTTATTGGCCTATGATCCATCAAGGGATGAGGTCGTATTGATAGAACAAATTCGAGTCGGTGCGTTAGAGCATCATTCACCTTGGCAGTTAGAAATTATTGCAGGAATGAATGATAGAGGAGAACCGCCTGAAGAGGTCATTCGACGTGAAGCGAAAGAAGAGGCTGGCATTACGGTGACTCAAATAGAACCTATTAGCCATTATTATCCTTCATCAGGCGCGTGTTCCGAGAGGCTGGATGTCTTTATCGGGCGAGTCGATACTTCGACGGCAGTTGGGGTCCATGGTTTAGAAGATGAGAATGAAGACATTCAAGTGCATGTCATCAATCGAGCGCAGGCTTATCAACTGGTCCGTTCTGGTGTGATAGAAAATAGTGCGACTATTATCGCTCTGCAATGGTTAGAGTTGCATCATGGAGAATTAAAAGAACGTTGGTTTCCAACTGAATAACGAGGCGTAAATAGGGCAAAATGCAAAAGACATATCATGTAGATTTAGCCGGTTTAATGCGAATCTATGAAACAAATTACGCCAAGATGAACGCTTTGATCCCTGTGGATCCGATTGTTGGAGAAACGCGTTCCTATCAAGTTTCGGATTTTTCTTATCAACTTGAAATAAAAGAAGTTACTCGTTATACAACGTTAGTCGATGTTTGCCAATGTGACGTACGCCCAATATTTCCTCTTCCAAGAATGTTAGTACGCTTATATCACGATGCTCGAGTTGCTGAAGTGTGTTCTAGTGAGCAGATTTCTAGGGTAAAGCCAAGATATGATTACCCTAATGCTAAAATGATGCAAAAAGATGAAAAGTTTCAGCTGAACCAATTTCTTGGTGAATGGCTAAGCTTTTGCTTAAAGCATGGAATTAGTCGAACACCTATTTATTAAATATTGACTACGTATGAACGTAAATTTTGAGTCTATTAGCATTGAAAACAAATGATATAGAAATGATTGAGCCGAACTTAGATGATGTCACTCTAGTTCAAATCACCGATACGCATCTTTTTTCTGATTCAGAAGGTGAACTTCTTGGTGTCAATACATTAAACAGCTTTTCTGCTGTCGTTAACGACGTACTTGAAAGTGGGCTGGAATATCATGCGATCATTATGACCGGTGATGTCTCCCAAGATCATACCGATGTTTCTTATTCTCGCTTTGAGCATGGGATCTTGCCATTAAAACAAGATTGTTATTGGTTGCCGGGCAACCATGACTACAAGCCTAGCATGCATAGTATTTATCCTTCGACTCAAATTAAGGATGATACCTACTTGCAAATTGGTAAGCATTGGCAAGTTATTTTATTGGATAGCCAAGTAGAAGGCTCCCCGCATGGTTTTTTGTCTGAGCAACAATTAGAGTATTTAGACTCGGTATTAAAACAGCATCCTGACCGTTTTTCTTTAGTTTTGCTTCATCATCACCCTGTACTTGTTGGTAGCCAGTGGCTAGATAAACATTGCTTACATAATAGTAATGACTTTTGGGGGGTCATAAAACCACATCAAAATGTTAAAGGCATATTGTGTGGTCATGTACACCAAGATTTTCATCAAGTGCATTTGGGCGTGAGTGTGGTGACGAGCCCATCGACGTGCATTCAATTTAAACCCAACTCCGATGATTTTGCATTAGAGAAAGTATCGCCTGGTTGGCGTGCTTTAACCTTAAAAGCGAATGGTGTGATCGATACCCAAGTATATCGTTTAGCGGATGAGGCCTTTTTGCCAGATTTTGATGCTCAGGGATATTAAAACCCTCTATAATTATGTCACTTTTATTTTGAGGGACTTATTGTGTCCAAACCATCAATGTTGCTGTATTTACATGGCTTTAATAGTTCACCTATGTCTCATAAAGCGGGGGTTATGCGAGAGTATTGTCAGCAACAGCGCCCTGATATAAAAATAGAAATTCCTCAGCTCCCTTCTTTTCCAAAGCAAACGGCTGAGTTCTTAGGTGACTTTGTTCATCGTCATCAAAATGACTATAACATTGGGCTAGTTGGGAGCTCTCTAGGAGGCTATCTTTCAACTTGGCTCCATAACCAATACGGTTTTCGAGCGGTATTGATTAACCCAGCGGTTAAACCTTTTGAGCTTTTACAAGACTTTTTAGGTCCTCAAACGAATCCTTACACTTTGCAAAATTACTTTCTAGAAGACGTGCACATTCAAGAGTTACAATCATTAGACGTTGAATCGTTATTTTATCCAGACAGATTTTGGTTGTTACAACAAATGGGTGATGAGGTTTTGGATTATCGAGAAGCGGTTGCGAAATACCAACACTGCAGAGCAACTATTGAACCTGATGGCGATCATAGTTTTGTTGATTTCGAGCGTTACCCTCAAAAGATTATCGAGTTTTTACAATTATAAAAATTTTCAAATATAATGAATTACGACCTTTAATCAAAAAATCCCCATTTTCTCTGTGACTTAACTTGACATAAGGCTTATGGATACAGAGTATATTTCCCATGATTGTTTTGAGAAATATGATGACCCAATCAACAATAAAGTAGACGGTTTATTTATGTATATAATGTGCATCGGCTTCTACGGGTCTAGGTTTTGTAGCGTGTATAAATGGCTACCATCAATTTTGAGTAAATCTTTTTATTATGACTGAACAATATAATGCTGGTGCGATTGAAGTTCTTAATGGGCTTGAACCGGTTCGCCGCCGACCAGGGATGTACACCGATACGGTACGCCCAAATCATTTAGCGCAAGAAGTTATCGATAACAGTGTCGATGAAGCTTTAGCGGGGCATGCTTCAAAAGTTCAAGTGATCTTGCATGCTGATCAATCCATTGAAGTCAGTGATGATGGACGTGGTATGCCGGTTGATATTCACCCTGAAGAGAAAATCTCAGGGGTAGAACTTATTTTCTGTAAATTACACGCCGGTGGTAAATTCTCTAATAAAAACTATCAATTTTCTGGTGGTTTACATGGCGTGGGTATTTCGGTTGTGAATGCCCTCTCTAAGCGTGTTGAAGTACAAATTAAACGTGATGGGCAAGTGTACGAAATTGCCTTTGAACATGGTAATAAAGTTTCTGAACTTGAAGTGACGGGAACTTGTGGTCGTCGTAATACGGGGACTAGTGTTCATTTTTGGCCTGATGCGTCGTATTTTGATTCAGGTAATTTCTCGGTTAGCCGTTTGGTAAATAATTTACGAGCTAAAGCCGTATTATGCCCGGGTTTGGATGTTGAGTTTATTGATAAAATTAATGATAAAACATACAAGTGGCATTATGAAGATGGCTTAAAAGACTATCTGGCTGAAGGTGTAAAAGGTTTTCCTTTGCTTCCTGAAGAGCCTTTTACTGGTGAATTTATTGCTCAAACTGAAGCGGCGACTTGGGCAATCATATGGTTGCCTGAAGGTGGTGATCTGATTACTGAAAGCTATGTTAACTTGATTCCTACCTCTCAAGGAGGCACTCATGTTAATGGTTTACGTCAAGGTTTGTTGGACGCTATGCGCGAGTTTTGTGAATTCCGAAACTTACTTCCACGTGGTGTTAAGTTGACGGGAGATGATATTTTTGATCGCTGTGCTTATGTCCTATCGATCAAAATGCAAGACCCTCAATTCGCCGGTCAAACGAAAGAGCGCTTATCGTCTCGCCAATCCGCAGCCTTTGTTTCTGGTGTTGTGAAAGATGCTTTCAGTTTATGGTTGAATGAAAAACCACAAATTGCTGAATTATTAGCAGAAACTTGTATTACTAATGCCCATCGTCGTATGCGTGCGAGTAAAAAAGTGGTGCGTAAAAAAGTCGCATCGGGACCGGCTTTACCAGGGAAATTGACGGACTGCTCCGTTCAAGACCTTAGCCGAACGGAACTCTTTCTTGTGGAAGGGGATTCTGCTGGTGGTTCTGCTAAACAGGCTCGTGACCGTGAGTTTCAAGCGATTATGCCACTGCGTGGTAAGATTCTGAATACTTGGGAAGTCTCGTCTGATCAAGTGTTAGCTTCTGATGAAGTACACAATATTTCGATTGCATTAGGTATTGATCCCGATACCGACAACTTAGAGGGCTTGCGCTACGGTAAAGTTTGTATCCTTGCCGATGCCGATTCCGATGGTCTTCATATTGCAACCTTGTTATGTGCCTTGTTTATGCGTCATTTTGAATCTTTAGTGCGTGCTGGACATGTCTATGTTGCAATGCCTCCTTTATTCCGTATTGATTGCGGTAAAGAAGTATTTTACGCACTGGATGAAGGTGAAAAAGAAGGCATATTAGAGCGTCTTAGCAATAAAAAAGCCAAAATAAATGTACAGCGATTTAAAGGTTTGGGTGAAATGAACCCACTTCAACTTCGTGAAACCACGATGGATCCAAATACTCGCCGCTTAGTGCAATTAACCATTGATGATAATGAACAAACCATTGAAATGATGGATATGCTGCTTGGTAAGAAACGTGCCGAAGACCGTAGAAATTGGCTTCAAGCATATGGCGATAAAGCCGATGTTGAATTATAAGCACCGTATCAAACGATTAGCGAACGAGAATAAACAAGGTTTATGAAATGAGCTCTGAAATTACATTTGATGGCGTCGAACAGTTAGCCCTGCGCAAATTCACTGAAGATGCGTATTTGAACTATTCCATGTACGTAATCATGGATCGAGCCTTACCGTATGTCGGAGATGGTCTAAAACCGGTGCAGCGCCGTATTATTTATGCGATGTCTGAATTGGGGTTATCGGCTGCGGCAAAATATAAAAAATCAGCTCGTACCGTTGGTGACGTGCTAGGTAAATACCACCCTCATGGTGATTCGGCCTGTTATGAAGCCATGGTCTTAATGGCACAGCCTTTCTCTTACCGTTATCCATTAGTGGATGGCCAAGGTAACTGGGGGGCGCCAGATGATCCTAAATCATTTGCCGCTATGCGTTACACCGAGGCTAAATTATCTAAATTCGCGGAAGTTTTGTTAGGCGAGTTAGGGCAAGGCACGGTGGAATGGTCGCCAAACTTTGATGGCACCATGAAAGAACCCAAAATGCTGCCAGCGCGTTTGCCTCATATTTTATTGAATGGGATTACAGGGATTGCCGTCGGTATGGCAACGGATATTCCTCCGCACAATGTGCGTGAAATTGCTGATGCCACCGTACACTTGATCGATAATCCTAAGGCCGAATTAGGCGAAGTGATGAACTTTGTTAAAGGGCCAGACTACCCAACTGAAGCGGAAATTATTTCAGCGGCAAGCGATATTGAGAAAATTTATCGGAATGGTCGTGGCAGTATTAAAATGCGCGCAGTGTGGCATAAAGAAGGCTCTGATGTTGTTATTACTGCCTTGCCACATCAAGTTTCTGGGGCAAAATTGATTGAACAAATTGCCAATCAAATGCGTGCCAAAAAGCTGCCAATGGTTGATGACTTACGAGATGAGTCCGATCATGAGAATCCAACTCGTTTGGTGATCGTGCCACGTTCTAATCGAGTGGATTGTGATCAGCTAATGAACCACCTTTTTGCTTCGACTGATCTTGAGAAAAGTTATCGTGTAAACCTTAATATGATTGGTTTGGATAATCGTCCAGAAGTTAAAGGTTTAGTGAGTATTCTTTTAGAGTGGATTGAGTTTAGACGTACCACGGTTCGCCGTCGCTTACAGTACCGTTTAGATAAAATTTTAGATCGGTTACATATTTTAGAAGGCTTGTTGGTTGCTTATCTAAATCTTGATGAAGTAATCGAGATTATTCGTACGGAAGATGAGCCTAAAGATGTGTTAATGGCTCGTTTTGGTATTACCGAAATTCAAGCTAATGCTATTCTAGATACTCGCTTACGTAATCTTGCCAAACTAGAAGAAATGAAGCTTCGTGGTGAGCAAAGTGAGTTAGAAAAAGAGCGTGAGAAATTAGAATTATTGCTGGGCTCAGAACGCCGTTTAAATACGCTGATCAAAAAAGAAATTCAAGCGGATGCTGAGAAATATGGCGATGATCGTCGTTCGCCATTAGTTGAACGAGCGGAAGCTAAGGCACTGACTGAACGTGATTTGATCCCTAGTGAGCCTATCACTGTAGTGTTGTCTGAAAAAGGCTGGATACGTCATGCAAAAGGGCATGATGTTGATCCTTCTAGCTTGAACTATAAATCGGGGGATGGTTACTTAGCGCATGCTCATGGTAAAAGTAACCAGCCCGCGGTTTTCCTTGGATCCGATGGTCGAAGTTATTCATTAGAATCCCATTCATTGCCATCTGCTCGCAGCCAAGGTGAGCCGATTACAGGTCGTTTAGGCATAGCTGAAGGTAGTCAGGTTCGCCAAGTTGTGATGGGCGAAGAAGATCAGTTGTGGTTAATTGCCTCGGATGCTGGTTATGGTTTTGTGTGTAAAGGCAGTGATTTATTGTCAAAAAACCGTAGTGGTAAAGCATTGATTAACTTACCACAAGCGGCGGAGGTTTTACCGCCTAGCCCTGTTTCAGATCTTGAAAAAGATGAAATTCTCGTTATTACCAATGAAGGGCGCATGCTCCTTTTCCCAATTAAAGATCTTCCTCAATTGAGTAAGGGGAAAGGGAATAAAATTATCAATATTCCTTCTGCTAAAGCCAAAGCTCGTGAAGAGGTGGTGTCGCATCTCGTATCGATTCCTTATGGTGTTACTGTAACCTTGTATGCTGGTAAACGTAAACTTGGTTTGAAGCCGATTGATTTGGATAACTTCCGTGGTGAGCGTGGGCGTCGAGGTGGTAAATTGCCAAGAGGGTTGCAGCGCGTGACAAGTATCGAAGTCGATTCCGTTGCTTCAAATGATGTGAGTGATTCTGTTTCTAGTGAGTAAAATGGCAATTTTATATTGAGAATGTTATCCAAAGGCCACATTGATATGTGGCCTTTGTTATTCGGTTTTACGTTCGTGAGCGCGCCACGATGTATTAAAAACTAGACTCAAAAACACCTCATAATTTCAGCGAGGTGTTTTATTCAATCCACATAACTAACACTGCTGCAATAGCAACTAAGGTAAGTCCTAACCCATCTTTTATTTTAACTTTTTGCTTTAGCCAGAAAATAGAAATAAGCATAGTGAAGAATATTTCAACTTGGCCTAATGTTTTCACATAGGGCACAGCTTGTAAAGACATCGCACTGAACCAGCCTATTGAACCAATACAACTAGTCGCACTAGTTAGAAACGTGAGTTTCGGCCTTTGCCAAAGCGCTTGAAGGGTGGGTTTATCGCGGATAAAAATATAACCCACAAGTAATAAGGTTTGTAAGCTCAGTACAAACAGTAATACCCAGCCAGCATTATATGGAAAGGGTAAATCTAAAGACAAACTTGCTTCGCGTACCCACAGAGAAGTCAAAGCAAAGGCACTTCCACAGCATAAACCTAAGGTAATGGTTCCAATTGATAGTCCTTTCCAACCATTGGTGGTGCTGAGCATAAAAATGCCAATGCCGCCGATGAAGACACCAATCCAGCCTAATATTGTTAATGTAGTACCAAAAAATAGTACACCTAAAATCGCTGCAGCTAATGCTTCACTTTTGGCAAGCCCTGCACCAATCGCGTAGTTGTTGAGTTTAAATAATTGAACCATTAATGCGGTGGCTAATATTTGCATTAAAGAGGCGGCAACAATGAAGCTAAAAAAACGAGGCGTGAAATGAGGAAGAGAGACTGGTGCGTTCGCCGCGTACAAAATAATTAAATAAATGGCAGCAATTGGACTTGCCCAAAGAAAACGAGATAAGGTAACACCAAGGGTTTTGACTTCATCTGATAAGTGGCTTTGAAAAGCATTACGCCATGACTGCATAAATGCGGCAAGTAAGGTAAATAAAATCCATGTCATACCACTGTTCCTATTATTACCGTACAAATAAGCTGCTTTTTATTGTTTGCTAGAGCCTCTCATTTTTGAGGGATTTAATCTCTTGGATCTTCTTCTATCGTGACAGGAAGGGTGATTTTTTTGCCATCTCGTAAAACATCGAAGTCTATTGTTGTGCCAGGACGGAATTCGGTGACCATTTCCATGACGGTTTGGCTGTTAAGGATTTTATTACCATCAATACTGACAATCACATCTTTATCTTTTAGGCCGGCTTTTTGTGCTGGGCTATTTTCTGCGATGCTTAAAACAATGATACCGCTAACATGTTCAATACCTAGTAATCGAGCAGCAACGGCATTCATATCTTGCCCATCAATCCCGATATAACCACGAATAACACGTCCATCAGCAATAATTTTGGTCATGATTTTATTGGCCAGTGCATAAGGAATAGCGAAAGAAATGCCATACGTTTCAAGGTCTGTCGCTTGCTGGAATGAAGCAGTATTAATGCCAATTAATTCACCTCGAGTATTGACTAGAGCACCGCCGGAGTTCCCTTTATTGATTGCAGCATCTGTTTGAATGAAAGCTTGACGCCCATCTGCGCTTACCGATGAGCGTCCTAGAGCTGAAATAATCCCAAAAGTCGTAGTTTGACCAAGATTGTAGGGGTTGCCGATTGCTAACACAATATCCCCCACTTTGGCTTTATAACTTGGATTTTGAGGAATCACCGGCAAGTTATTCATATCAACTTTTAAGACGGCAATATCGCTCTGTTTGTCCGAGCCGATAAGTTGGGCGCTTGAAACACGCCCGTCTTGCAAGGCAACTACAATTTGATCGGCTTGAGCAACCACATGAAAGTTGGTAATGATATAACCTTTATCAGAAACGATAACACCAGATCCAAGTCCTTGAGTTTTCAGTTTTAATCGGTCACCTTCTACATACTGGCGACTATAAATATTGGCAACCGCTGGACCGGCGCGATGCACGGCATGGCTAAATGATACCTGAACATCACCAATATCTTCAGTTTCTTGGGAAGGCTGAATGCGTAAGATATCTTGACGTAAAGAGGGGACAGCGAGCAATATGATCGTTGCGGTTGCTAGGCCAATAAGAATAGGTCGAAGCAAAAATTTTAACATGTAACCCTCAAGGTACTGAATGAATAGGGGCGGTGATTGAGATTTGCAAAGAATAGCACTGGAAAGAAAGCAAAGAAAAGAGAAGTTTCATATTGAAGCTTCTCTTTGAGTGATGACGGAAAGATTTATTTACTTAACGACAAGGTAAATTGTACGATCTCCTCGTTGAATGTTGAGGGCTAATATATTGGTTTTGTGGTCCAATACTTTTTTCATTTGCGCTAGATTTTTCACTCGAGTTCTATTAACTCCAATGATGATATCACCTTGTTGTAATTGATAGCTCTCGGCATGTGAGCCTTTTACTATTTCAGTAACTTTGATTCCAGAAATAGAATCATTATTGTCTGTGTTACTAAATTTAGCCCCTTCTAAACCGGGATGCAGTTCTTCTGCAGACGCTTGTAATTGCTGTGATGATCCTAATACCACATTTGTTTTTATGGTTTTACCATCACGAAGTAGGCCTAGTTTGACACTCTTTCCAGCCCCTATGGTGGCTATTTTTGCTCGGAGTTCACCAAAGGTATTAATGTCTTTACCATTAATGGATGTGATCACGTCACCGGCTTTTAATCCTGCTTTTTCTGCAGCACTGTCGGGCATCACTTGACTAACGAAAGCACCTTTACTATTCGTATAACCCATAGCTTCTGCAAGATCGGGCGTAATTTCTCCGCCTTGGACACCGAGTATACCTCGCTTAACTTCTCCAAATTCAATGATTTGTTCAGTTAAGTTTTTGACCATATTTGACGGAATAGCAAAGCCAATTCCAACGTTACCGCCGTTAGGGCCTAAGATGGCTGTATTAATACCAACTAACTCACCGTTTAAGTTAACCAATGCTCCACCAGAATTACCACTATTTATTGCTGCATCGGTTTGAATGAAGTTTTCAAAGTTTTCAATATTGAGACCACTACGACCTAAAGCAGAAATAATCCCAGATGTAACGGTTTGGCCGAGACCGAAAGGGTTACCTATCGCTACTGCAAAATCACCCACTCGTAAATGGTCTGAGTCAGCCAAGGTTGCCTGAGTGAGTCCGGATACTTTTTTTTCTAATTTGATTAAGGCGATATCGGATAGTTTATCGCCACCAATTAAAGTAGCTTTAAATTCACGTTTATCAGAAAGCGTGACTTGGATTTTATCTGCTTCATTAATGACATGGTAATTAGTGACAATATAGCCGTTTTGAGCATCAATAATGACTCCGGATCCTAATCCTCTAAATTGTCGTTTAGGCATTGACTGTATAGGCATATCTGGGCCAAAGAAATACCTAAATTGTTCAGGGATAGATTGGCTATTATCTGTTTTTTTGCCCTCAACCGAGACAGTGACGACCGCGGGTGTAACGGTGGCCAGCATAGGTGCAAGGCTAGGCGTTTCTTGCCCATTAACTGAATTAGGAATGGTTGCAGATGCCGATATTGGGGTGAAAATAGCACTGAGGCTTAATGAGATTGTACTCAGAACAAGCAAAGGTCCTTTCATTCTAAAACTCCTTTATGGTATACCGGAGTTAAGACTGAAAAACCTTTGCAAAGTTCCTTGCTATTACGGGGTAATTTACGAAGCTTTGTTCATTTTTGGCGAATCAACAATTGATTTCTTTTGTTCTTTTAATAGGCCAGTTGCACCATTAGCGTAATCTTTAGGTTGAACGTCGGTGAGTTCTTCTGCCTTACGCTGTTCATCTGGTGTTGGTTCTGAAGCTTGTATTGCAAATGGATTTTCTTGCTTTGGTAAATTAGGCAATAAGTTTGAAGAGCTTTGAGCCATATGTTGATAAATTTTAGTGTAGTTTTTACCTAAGGTATCAAGCATTTCTGCTGAATTTGAAAAATGGTCAGCCAAATCTTGCCTATGCTGTTCTAATTCAAATTTTGCGGTTTCGAGTTCTTTTTGAATTTGTTTGTGTTTTTTGTATTCAGGTGTCATTAGTCGAGCAATGATGATGCCAACAATGAGACCAATAACCAAACCTACTGCAGCGTAAAGAAAAGCCATATAAGCTCCTTATTATTGTTTTTTAACATGTTTGTTACGACGCGTTATACATGTTGAGAATACATGGTACTATGACATCTCAGCTTGATAAAGCAAAAGCTGCCCTTGAAAGTTGCTAACTTGATCGGGCTATTTTTTCTTAATATTCGTAAATGACATTCAATAATGACAACGCCTAAACAAAAGTATCAGCACGACATTGAACATTCAGGTTATCAACAAGATCCTGCGCAACAATTCGCCGTGGATAAGCTCGATCAACTTTACCATCAATTTCTTGAGTATGTATCAGCCCCTGACGAAAAAGTGAGTTTATTTGCGAAATGGTTAGGACGTAGTCATTCAAAAGTGCCACCTAAAGGGCTATATTTCTGGGGGGGGGTCGGCAGAGGTAAAACCTATTTAATGGATTTGTTTTTTGATTCATTGCCCTATGAAAAAAAATCCAGAATTCACTTCCACCGCTTTATGCAGCGAGTCCATTTAGAGCTAGCGAGTTTAAAAGAGGTAAGTGATCCATTAGAAAGGGTGGCGGATACGTTTAAGCAAGAAGCCGATATTTTGTGTTTTGATGAATTTTTCGTTTCCGATATTACCGATGCGATGATTTTAGGGACTCTTTTTCAGGGGTTATTTGCTCGGGGAGTCATTCTTGTTGCCACATCAAATATCCCGCCTCAAGACCTTTACCGAAATGGATTGCAACGTGCACGTTTTTTACCTGCTATTGAATTGATTGAAAAGCATTGCATAGAAGTGAATGTTGATAGTGGTATTGATTATCGAATGAGAACATTAGAACAAGCTGAAATTTACCACTTTCCGTTAGATGGTCAAGCTCAGGAAAATCTTGAGCATTATTACCTTCAATTAAGCCGAGATGAATGTAAACACGTTAAGAGTATTGAGATTAATTATCGTAATCTTGACGTAAAAGGAGCATGTGATGGTGTGCTTTATGCTAGCTTTAGTCAGCTATGTGAAACAGCGCGTAGTCAATCTGATTACATTGAATTATCCCGTTTGTACCATACTGTTTTATTGTCAGGTGTGAAGCAAATGGATCGCAGTAGTGATGATGCGGCGAGGCGCTTTATTGCTTTGGTGGATGAGTTTTATGAACGGAATGTTACTTTGATTATTTCTGCTGAAACGGATTTGGAATCTTTATATCGTTCTGGGCAATTAGAATTTGAATTCCAACGCTGTCAATCTCGCTTGTTCGAGATGCAGAGCTTAGAATATCTTTCTCATGAGCATTTATCATAAAAAATAGCCAGTAGGCTTTTAAAACCTAGATAACTATTTAAGGGGCTTTAATTTTCTTTTAAGAAAAAGTTTTAAAAAGTTTATCTTTGGTGCGAGAAAGTGCTCGTTTTCACTAGCCTTACCTCCTAAGCTAAAAAAAGAGACTTTTTTATCGAAAGTAGATGATTTTTCCTTCACTCTTCTCTATAATCCTGCGACCCACCGTTACTGCAGGTTTCATTATTTTATAATGAACCGAGAGTACCAACGACTCGAAGGGGTGATGAATGGGACTCTTAGACAGTGGGAATAAGCTTTCTGTAGGCTTTTTATCCTAAGGGTAATGAGCAAGACGCTTGTTCCTTAAACTATGAATTTAAATTAAACGGGTATTGTTAGCATGAAAACTTTCGTTGCTAAACCAGAAACTGTAAAACGCGACTGGTATGTTGTAGACGCTGAAGGTAAAACTCTTGGCCGTCTAGCAAGTGAAATTGCATCTCGCCTACGTGGCAAACATAAAGCTGAGTACACTCCTCACGTTGACACTGGTGATTACATCATCGTTGTAAACGCAGAGAAAGTAGCTGTTACAGGTAACAAGGCGAAGGGTAAAATCTATTACCGTCACTCTGAATTCCCTGGTGGCCTAAAATCAATCTCTTTTGAAAAACTGATTGATAAGAAGCCAGAAATGGTTATTGAACTAGCTGTTAAAGGTATGCTACCACGTGGTCCTCTTGGCCGTGCTATGTACCGTAAGCTAAAAGTTTACGCTGGCGCTGAGCACAACCATGTTGCTCAACAACCACAAGTACTAGACATCTAACCGAGGATTATCGAAATGGCAGAGAATCAATACTACGGCACTGGCCGTCGCAAAAGCTCAGCTGCTCGTGTTTTCATCAAACCAGGCAGCGGCAACATCGTAATCAACAAACGTGATCTAGAGACGTACTTCGGTCGTCCAACTTCACGTATGGTTGTTAAGCAACCACTTGAACTTGTTAATATGGTTGATACATTTGACCTATATGTAACAGTTAAAGGTGGTGGTATTTCTGGTCAAGCTGGTGCGATCCGTCATGGTATCACACGCGCTCTTATGGAATACGATGAAACTCTACGCCCTGTTTTACGCGCAGCTGGCTATGTTACGCGTGACGCTCGTTGCGTTGAACGTAAGAAAGTTGGTCTACGTAAAGCACGTCGTAAACCACAATTCTCTAAGCGTTAATTTTCTTTACAGAGTTTTTTCTGTACTGCAAATATACGTCATCAGTATTTCTGGTGTGTGGTTACAAAAGCTCGACTTCGGTCGGGCTTTTTTGTATCTAAAAAACAGCTCTATTGGTATGTACTCTCTAATACTACTTTTGTATCTTCCTCTTTTTGTACTTTTATATTTAAGCCTCATTTCTTGAGGGAGAACGTATTTGTATTGACTATATTTCGAAAAGAGGGCTCGGTAAGTTTTAATATTTATATAACCAAGTGTTACATAATGTGTCATTTTAGGTGGATTATCTTGCTTTATAGTGGTTGTTTGTATTGTTTTTTAGATTTTTAATTTAGGCTATCAGCCCTTATATTCGCTGTTTTTAGCCGCTTTTGTGAAGTCCTAAACAAATATGGGTAACAGATGTTATGAAAAGGTAGCTTTACCTTGTCTCTATGTATCGCTTTATTTATCATTTGCAGATACATGTGCATGAAAATACGCATATAAATATTATTGGAAGCAAAAGTCGGTTTTCATAAAAGAAAAAATACATAATAAGAATGCTAAGGACTTGGTTATTCTTTTGTATTTAATACAAATCGATCGGGAGAATGTTGGATGAGCAATGCGCCTATAAATAATGGCCGTCGGCGCTTTTTGACTGCCACAACAGCAGTTGTTGGTGGGATTGGAGCAGTGGCAGTAGCTGTGCCTTTTATTAAGTCTTGGAACCCAAGTGAAAGGGCGAAAGCTGCTGGTGCACCTGTAGAGGTAGATATTAGTAAGCTCGAAGAAGGACAATTAGTTCGTGTGGAATGGCGCGGTAAGCCAGTTTGGGTGGTTCGTCGTTCCAAATCAACGTTGGTTGAGCTGGATTCTATCGCCGATAAATTGCGAGACCCCCAATCAGAACAAGAGCAACAACCTGAATACGCTCATAATGTTTATCGTTCTATAAAGCCTGAGTATTTTGTTGCTGTGGGTATCTGTACACACCTTGGTTGCTCACCAACCTACTTACCAGACTCTTTTAGTGAGCAAGTTCAAGGCATTCAATCTGGATTTTTTTGTCCATGTCATGGCTCTAAGTTTGATTTAGCTGGTCGTGTGTTCCAAGGTGTGCCAGCACCGCTAAACTTAGTTGTTCCAGAGCATGGGTATCTTAGTGACACACGTATTATCATTGGTGAGAGCCGTGGAGGGGAAGCCTGATGCAAGCCTTACTTGATTGGGTAGAAAAACGTCTACCCGTAATGGATGCCTATAAAAAGCATTTATCTGAATACCCAATGCCTAAGAACTTCAATTTTTGGTACCTTTTTGGTTCTTTGGCGATGTTGGTGTTGGTTAATCAGATCCTAACGGGGATTTGGCTAACAATGAACTATGTCCCATCAGGTGATGGTGCATTTGCCTCTGTTGAATACATCATGCGTGATGTGGAATATGGCTGGTTGTTACGTTACATGCACTCCACAGGCGCTTCAGCATTCTTTGTTGTTGTTTACTTGCATATGTTTCGTGGGCTGATTTATGGTTCATATCAAAAGCCCCGTGAATTGCTGTGGATTTTTGGTATGTTGATTTTTCTAGTGCTAATGGCTGAAGCTTTCATGGGGTATTTATTACCTTGGGGGCAAATGTCTTATTGGGGTGCTCAGGTAATCATTTCTCTGTTTGGTGCAATTCCAGTTATTGGTGATGACTTAACATTATGGATACGTGGGGATTACGTTATCTCTGGCGCAACCTTAAATCGATTCTTTGCACTTCACGTGATTGCTCTGCCTATTGTGTTACTACTATTGGTGGTATTACACGTATTGGCTTTGCATGAAGTCGGCTCAAATAACCCCGATGGAATTGAAACAAAGATACCAAAAGCGCCAGATGATAATGGTGAGCATAAAACACAGTTTAAGTTTCATAAGCAATTTACCAGTAAGTACAATGTTCAAGACTCTGTTCCATTTCATCCATATGGTACGGTTAAAGATATGGTTGGTGTTGCAGGCTTTTTGTTTCTTTTCTGTTATGTATTGTTCTTCAATCCTGAAATGGGGGGCTATTTCCTTGAGCCGCCTAACTTTGAGGCCGCAAACCCACTGAAAACACCGGAACACATTGCTCCGGTATGGTACTTCACACCATTTTACGCCATTTTACGCGCAGTACCGGACAAGTTATTAGGTGTTGCAGCAATGGGAGCATCTATTGTTTTCTTATTCTTACTTCCTTGGTTTGATCGCTGTAAAGTTCGCTCATACCGTTACCGTAGTAAGTGGCACTTATTGAATATTATTCAATTCGTCATTTGTTTTATTGCTCTTGGTATTCTGGGAACCTTACCGGCAACTGCGCTTTACACTTTGTTAGCACAGATTTTCAGTTTAGGTTATTTCATGTTCTTCATTTTATTGTATTTCTATAGTAAAAATGAAGCTACGAAACCATTACCAGAGAGGGTGACATTCAAATGAAAAAGTGGATTGTAGGACTTTTTGCGTTCATGTTGCCATTATCGGTGATGGCGGCTGGTGGCAACGTCCACCTAGATAAAGCAAATAACGATCTAACGGATCAAGCGTCATTACAGCGAGGCGCTAAAACGTTCATGAACTACTGTGCGGGTTGTCATTCTACCCAATATCAGCGTTATCAAAGAGTGGCGACTGATTTAGGTATTCCTGATGATTTGATGAAAGAAAATCTGATGTTTGATCCTAAAGCTAAAATTGGGGATCTGATGACCAATGCGATTCCTGAAGATAGTGCTGCGAAATGGTTTGGTGCTCCGCCTCCAGACTTAACTTTAGTGGCGCGTGTTCGTGGCGTTGATTGGTTATATACCTATTTGCGTTCTTTTTATGCCGATCCTGCTCGTCCATTTGGGGTGAATAATATTACTTTCCCGAATGTGGGAATGCCTCATGTACTGGAAGGATTACAAGGAATCCCTCAGCCTGTGCATGAAACCACCATGATTGATGGTAAAGAGCATAAAGTAGTCACAAGCACTAAAGTTGAAAAACAAGGTGAATTGACTACTGAAGAGTATGACTCTACGATCCGTGATTTAGTGAACTTCCTTGAATACTCTGGTGATCCAGTGAAATTAGAACGTCATAACCTTGGTTGGTGGGTAATGGCTTTCTTAGTGATTTTCACTATTATTGTGGTATTACTTAAGAAAGAATACTGGCGCGATGTTCATTAATTGTGTTGGGAATAAAAATTAGCCTGAATGTGAACATTTGTGTTAAAATTCCTTGCTAATTTTTTTGTAATGGAGGCAGTTAGCCTCCATTCTTTTTTTATTTAAAGTATGCTGGAGGGCTTATCAATGGCTGTAGCTGCCAATAAACGTTCTGTGATGACTCTATTTTCAAGTGCTTCAGACATGTATAGCCATCAGGTTCGTATTGTTCTAGCTGAGAAAGGCGTGAGTGTTGAAGTTGAACTTGTCGACGAAGATAACTTGCCTGCTGAGTTGATCGAACTGAATCCTTACAAGTCTGTTCCAACGTTGATCGATCGTGAGCTTGCTCTTTACAATTCAAATATCATTATGGAATATCTTGATGAGCGTTTCCCTCATCCACCATTGATGCCAGTATACCCAGTGGCACGTGGTAATAGCCGTTTAATGATGTATCGTATTGAGCGTAATTGGTACTCACAAGCTGAAAAAATTGTTAAAGGCACAGCTGAAGAAGCTGAAGCTGCACGTAATAAATTACGTAATGATTTACTGACTCTTGCTCCTGTTTTTGCTGAATACGAACACTTTATGAGTGAAGAATTCAGCTTAATCGATTGCTATCTAGCGCCTTTATTATGGCGTTTACCTGCGCTTGGTATTGAGTTATCGGGTCCAGGTTCAAAAGAGTTGAAAATATACATGAGCCGTGTATTTGAACGTGATTCATTCTTAGCTTCTTTGACTGAAGCAGAACGAGAAATGCGATTGGTTCGATAGCAATGGATATGGATAAGATGACACCAAGACGTCCCTATTTGGTACGTGCTTTTTATGAATGGCTAGTCGATAATGAATTGACGCCTCATCTTGTGGTTGAAGCCAATTTACCCGGTGTACGTGTTCCGCTTGAGTTTGTACAGGATGGCCAAATTATTTTGAATGTAGCACCTCGTGCGGTTGGTAACTTAGAAATAAGTAACGATACCATCATGTTTAATGCTCGTTTTAGTGGTCGTCCACATTCTGTAATCGTTCCTATGTATGCAGTTCAGGCTATTTATGCTCGTGAAAATGGTGCAGGAACGATGTTTGAGCCAGAAGATGGCTATGCAGCAGAAATGGAAGCGGGGATAGCGGAAGAACAAGTTTCTTCTTTAACAAGCGTAGGAAAGCAAGAGTCAGAGATAGAGACAAATCAAACTATTTCTGATGATACTAAACCTAAAGGTCGTCCTAGTCTTAAGATTGTTAAGTAACGATTTTTTATCGAATAAAAGCAGCACTAAATGTGCTGCTTTTTTTTGTTCTAAAATAACATAATACCTACATCACTTTTTCTTTCTCGACATTCATTTTTTGCTTGATATACTTATGGGTGTTTAGACGTCTAGATTGCTTATGGAGAGAGTGCAATGCCTATTAAGATTCCCGATCAGCTACCTGCTTCTGATATTCTAAGTCAGGAGAGAATTTTTATTATGTCGGAAACTAGGGCGACGACTCAGATGATTCGTCCACTCAAAGTTTTGATTCTTAATTTGATGCCTAAAAAAATAGAAACGGAAACTCAGTTTCTTCGTTTACTTTCTAATAGCCCTCTACAGGTGGATATTGAGTTATTACGAATAGATGATAGACCTAGTAAAAATACGCCTGAAGAGCATTTAAATAATTTTTATCGTCAGTTTGATATGGTGAAAAACCGAAACTTTGATGGTTTGATTATTACTGGGGCCCCCCTTGGCTTGGTGCAGTTTGAAGATGTTGCCTATTGGGAGCATCTTCAAACGATCATGGAATGGGCAAAAAATCATGTAACCTCAACACTTTATGTTTGTTGGGCGGCACAAGCAGGTTTAAAGTTACTTTATGACTTACCTAAACGTACACGCAAAGAAAAGTTATCTGGTGTATATCATCATAACGTCACTAGTGAATTTCACCCAGTGGTGAGAGGATTTGATGACAGTTTCCTCGCCCCGCATTCTAGGTATGCAGATTTTACAGCTGAGTATCTTACTGAACATACGGATTTGGATATTCTGGCCACGTCATCAGATGCGGGGGTATATTTGGCGAGTACAAAGGATAAGCGTAATGTTTTTGTCACTGGGCACCCTGAATATGACGCACATACTTTACATAATGAATATGCAAGAGATCTTGCAGAGGGAATGGACCCACCGATCCCAGTGAATTATTATCCAAATGATAATCCAGACAACTCGCCAATTGCTAGTTGGAGAAGTCACGGGCATTTGTTATTTGCGAATTGGTTGAATTATTGTGTTTATCAACAAACGCCATATGATTTGGAACATTTTTCAGTCGATAATTTTACGAAAGATAACTAGCCTAATCTTGTTATCCTGATAATAGTTTCTATCAAAAAAGCAGCGAAATTCGCTGCTTTTTTGAATTTTAAATTTATGTATATTTTACGAGTTTTTATTGGATAAATCTTCAGTCTTTTCAACCTGCGATCGCAATACTTCCGCATCTTCCATTTGTTTTTGGAGTACTTTGGCTTTATTAATCATCGGGGTGATGGTCGAACCTTGGATTAAAATAGAGAATACAACCACGGCATAGGTCATGACCATGATGATTTCTTTTACATCAATTTGAGCAGCTGTCACAAAGTACTTTCCACTCGGTATTGATAGCGCCATAGCAAGTGCTAAACCACCACGTAATCCACCCCAAGTTAAAATTTTAACTGAGCACTTATTGTAGGTACGGAAGCGTTTGAAGCCTAAGTATGGGATCCAAACACTTAAGAAACGAGCAAGTAAAACCAGAGGCACTGCGACAGCCATCATGATTAGATCTTCGGAATGAAATTCAAATAACAGCATGGTCATACCAATAAGTAAGAATAAGATTCCATTTAAAAATTCATCAATGAGCTCCCAGAAATGATCCATATGTTCAGTACTCTCTTTTGAGAAACCGACATAGCGAGTCCAGTTGCCTATCATGATACTGGAGACAACCATTGCAAGAGGCCCTGAAACTTCGAGTACTTCAGCAAAAGCATAACCGGCGGTTGGAACACAGATCATTAATAGTAATTCCATTGAGTGATCATTGGTTGCACTGATTAGGTAGTGGAAAAGGAGCCCTAATACGAAACCATAAGCGATACCACCGATGGCTTCTTGTAAGAATAATGAAAGTACACTACCAAATGTTGGGGCATGCCCACCAAAAGCAACGGCGAAAATGGTGACAAAAATAACCAAACCAATACCATCATTAAATAAGGACTCTCCTTCTATTTGAGTGGAAATTCGCTGAGGCGCTTTGAGCTTTTTAACAATAGCGAGGACAGCTATGGGGTCGGTAGGAGAAATGAGTGCACCAAATAATAAACAGTAAATTAAATCTATATGGATATTAATTAGGTTACATATAGCATACAGGCTAAAACCGATAAAGAAGGTTGAAAATAATGTGCCGCCTAAAGCAAGAATAGTGATTTCCCATTTCTGATCGGCAAAATGAGGTAACTTTATTCCGAGGCCTCCTGCAAATAATAAGAACCCTAAAATGCCGTTAAGTAAGAAGCTTTCAAAGTTAATTTCTGCCATGGTTTTGGCGGCAATATCAACCAGGTTGAACCAGCCACTATGGCCTGCAATTAAAATAAGTAAAGAAAGCATCATCGCACCGGCAGTGATGGCAATGGTGGTTTGCAAGCGGCCGAATTTACTGTTAATCAATGCTATCACCATCGCGGCAAACGATAGGAAGCAAAGCGTATTATAGACTGACATAATTGAACCTTGGCTGATGTAACAAATTGTAATTCCGCAATTTTCATGCTCATTTCAATAAAGATCAACTCTTTTTAAAGAATATAGCCTGTTTATTTTTTATCTGCGAAGCCGGTCGAGAAGAATTGGAGTTAATGATCTTTGATTAAGCTCTTGATACCTGACAGAGAATGGCAAGCAAATACTACTGGTGGTATGGCGTATCTTGTCAAGAGAACTAAAACTTATTTTAGACGTCTAGATTTCTATGATAGGATGGCATAAACAGTATCGAAAGAGGTTGTATCGTGACAGGAAGCACTTTTAATCAAGACACTACTTTGAATGTTCAAAGTCAATCGGCACAAGATATTAAAGCATTACTGAAAGAACGCATCTTATTAATTGATGGTGGTATGGGTACCATGATTCAATCTTATAAGTTGGAAGAAGCGGATTATCGCGGTGAACGTTTTGCTGAATGGCACAGTGATCTTAAAGGTAATAACGATTTATTAGTCCTCACACAACCTCAACTGATTAAAAATATCCACTCTGATTATTTGGCCGCTGGTGCCGATATTCTTGAAACCAATACATTCAATGCTACGACTATCGCGATGGCTGATTACGATATGGAAGGCTTGAGTGCTGAAATTAACTTTGCTGCTGCTAAGCTGGCAAGAGAAGCGGCCGATGAGTGGACAAAAAAAACGCCTCACAAACCACGTTTTGTTGCTGGTGTATTAGGGCCAACTAACCGTACCTGCTCGATTTCTCCTGATGTTAACGATCCCGGTTATCGCAATGTAAGTTTTGATGAGCTAGTGACAGCGTATTCTGAATCAACGCGATCTTTAATTTCTGGTGGCGCGGATCTCATCATGATTGAAACGATCTTTGATACCTTAAATGCTAAGGCCTGTGCATTTGCTGTATTAAGTGTTTTCGATGAGCTAGGTTATAAATTACCGGTCATGATTTCAGGTACGATTACCGATGCTTCTGGGCGCACGCTTTCAGGCCAAACAACGGAAGCTTTTTATAATGCTTTACGCCACATTGAACCTATTTCATTTGGTTTAAACTGTGCCCTTGGCCCGAATGAACTACGTCAATATGTTGAAGAGTTATCTAGAATATCAGAATCTTATGTCTCTGCTCATCCAAACGCGGGTTTACCGAATGCTTTCGGTGAATATGATCTTGAACCTCGTGAAATGGCAAAACATATTCAAGAGTGGGCTGAAAGTGGCTTTTTAAATTTAGTCGGTGGGTGTTGTGGTACAACTCCTGAGCATATTCGCCAAATGGCTCGAGTGGTTGAAGGGGTTAAGCCACGCGCTTTACCTGATATTCCTAAAGCATGTCGATTGTCAGGATTAGAGCCTTTGACGATAGATAAAGATTCACTCTTTGTTAACGTTGGTGAGCGTACTAACGTAACGGGTTCCGCTAAGTTCAAACGTCTGATTGTTGAAGAGCAATATGATGAAGCGCTTGATGTGGCTCGTGAACAAGTGGCCAATGGCGCACAAATCATCGATATCAATATGGATGAAGGGATGTTAGATGCAGAAGCCTGCATGGTTCGCTTTTTGAATCTTTGTGCGTCTGAGCCTGAAATTTCCAAAGTACCGATTATGGTCGATTCTTCTAAATGGGAAGTCATCGAATCAGGCTTAAAATGTGTTCAAGGTAAGGGGATCGTTAACTCGATTTCGATGAAAGAAGGCGTCGAAAAATTTATTGAACAAGCCAAATTGGTTCGTCGTTATGGTGCGGCAATTATTGTCATGGCATTTGATGAGGTTGGTCAGGCGGACACTCGTGAACGTAAGACAGAAATTTGTACAGAAGCTTACCGTATCTTAGTTGATGAAGTGGGATTCCCGCCTGAAGATATCATTTTTGACCCGAATATTTTTGCTATTGCGACGGGGATTGATGAACATAATAACTATGCGGTGGATTTTATTGAAGCCGTTAGTGACATTAAACGCGATCTCCCTTACGCGATGATTTCTGGTGGTGTCTCTAACGTTTCTTTCTCATTTCGTGGCAATAACTACGTACGTGAAGCAATCCATGCCGTCTTCCTATACCACTGTTTCAAACGCGGTATGGATATGGGGATTGTGAATGCTGGACAGCTTGAAATTTACGATAACGTTCCAGATAAACTGCGTGAAGCGGTTGAAGATGTAGTATTAAACCGCCGTGATGATGGCACTGAACGTTTATTGGAGATCGCCGAAGAATATCGCTCAAATGGGGTCGGTAAAGTCGAAGATCCTAATGCCTTAGTATGGCGTACATGGGAAGTTGAAAAGCGTATTGAGCACGCCTTAGTCAAAGGTATTACCGAATTTATTATTGAAGATACTGAAGCGGCGCGTTTGAAGTTGGATAAACCGATTGATGTCATTGAAGGCCCATTAATGGATGGCATGAACGTTGTGGGGGATTTATTTGGTGAAGGGAAAATGTTCCTTCCTCAAGTGGTGAAATCTGCGCGGGTTATGAAACAAGCGGTGGCTTACCTTGAACCCTTTATCAATGCTTTAAAAGATGAAGGTCAAAGAAGTAATGGCAAGATTTTATTAGCGACCGTAAAAGGTGATGTTCATGATATAGGGAAAAATATTGTCGGTGTGGTTCTGCAATGTAATAACTATGAGATCATCGATTTAGGTGTGATGGTTCCAACTGAAAAAATCCTTAAAGTGGCGAAGGAAGAGAACGTTGATATTATTGGCTTATCTGGCCTTATTACTCCATCTCTTGATGAAATGGTGCACGTTGCAAAAGAAATGGAGCGCCAAGGATTCGATTTGCCATTATTGATTGGTGGTGCAACAACGTCCAAAGCCCACACAGCGGTTAAAATTGAACAAAACTACCACAAGCCAGTTGTGTATGTGAATAATGCATCACGTGCCGTGGGCGTTTGTTCTGCACTATTATCTGATACTTTACTTCCTGCATTTGTCGAAAAATTAAATTTAGATTACGAGCGGACCCGTGATCAACATGCCCGTAAGCGTCCAAGAACCAAGCCTGTCACTATTGAGCAAGCTCGTGCGAATAAAGTCGCAATTGATTGGCAGAATTACACGCCACCAGCCCCCGTAAAACTTGGAGTGCAAGTTTTTGAAAATATTGATGTTTCAATGTTGCGTAATTATATCGACTGGACGCCTTTTTTCTTAACTTGGGGATTGATGGGCAAATACCCTTCTATTTTTGAACATGAAGAAGTCGGTGAAGAAGCAAAACGTATTTTTGATGATGCGATTGCTTTGCTAGAAAAGGTCGAGCAAGACGGCATTTTAAAAGCTAGTGGTATGTGTGGTTTATTTCCTGCCAATAGTGTCGGTGATGACATTGAAGTGTATGCCGATGAATCGCGTTCCGAGGTCATCAAAGTGCTACATAACTTACGCCAACAAACCGAAAAACCAAAAGGGCCGAATTATTGTCTATCAGATTATATTGCTCCGAAAGACAGCGGAAAGGCGGATTGGATTGGTGGTTTTGCTGTAACTGGTGGGATTGGTGAGCGTGATTTGGCTGATGCCTATAAAGCGGCTGGTGATGATTATAATGCGATTATGATCCAAGCGGTGGCTGATCGCTTAGCAGAAGCCTTTGCCGAGTATATGCACGAAAAAGTTCGTAAAGAAATTTGGGGTTATGCGGCAGATGAAAATTTGACTAACAATGATCTTATTCGTGAAAAATATCAAGGTACACGCCCCGCTCCTGGCTACCCAGCTTGTCCTGAGCATACTGAAAAAGGCAGCTTATGGGGGCTTCTAAAAGTTGAAGAAACCATAGGAATGTCTCTAACCACTAGTTACGCAATGTGGCCAGGAGCATCGGTTTCTGGCTGGTATTTTTCTCATCCCGATTCTAAGTATTTTGCGATTGCTCAGATCCAACAAGATCAAGCTGAAGAATATGCGCAGCGTAAAGGTTGGGATGAGGCGGAAATGGAAAAATGGTTAGGGCCTAATTTGAGTTGATGAGCAACTCTCGAGTGTTTTAACGAGCTAATATAGCGCGTAATGAAGATAAGCGGCAGTGAAAAAAAGCGGTACCAGATTGTATTCTGGTACCGCTTTTTCAGTTTTGAATATCACTTATATAGCATCTAGGCCGATTGTTCGAATAATTCTTGATGCAGCACTTGAATAGCGCGCTTTGCTTCATTGCAATCCACTAAGAAGCAAAGATTGTGCGGGCTTGCACCATAGCAAATCATACGTAAATTAAAGTCTTCTAATGCACTGAATACTTGCTTAGCATAGCCTTTTTTGGCACTCATTTTATTACCAATAAGTGCCACTAAGCTAAGGTTATGTTCAACTTCAACAATGCACAGTTCTTCTAGCTCAGTACGAGCATCGATAGGAAGTTCAGGAGCTTGTCCGGAAGTGTTGGTTTGATCAAGCGTTAAAGACACACTGACTTCAGATGTTGTAATCAAATCGACGGAAATTTGATGTTTCGCTAAAATAGCAAAGACTTGAGCTAAAAATCCATACGTTTGGAACATATCAGGGCTACGAAGCGTGACCATTGTTTGATTTCCACGTAGTGCTAAAGCACGGTAAAGTGGTGCACTTTCGACTTGTTTTCTTATCCATGTACCACCTTGATTGGGGGATTTCGACGAGCCTACAAAAACTGGGATTTTATGTCGGAGAGCGGGGAGCAAGGTTGATGGGTGTAAGATCTTTGCGCCAAAATTGGCCATTTCAGACGCTTCACTAAAGCTAATTTCGGGAATAGGCGTGGCTTTAGGCGCAATACGAGGATCGGTGGTATAAATCCCAGGAACATCCGTCCAAATCTCTAAACCAGAAGCTTTTACCGCTTCAGCGATAAGTGCTGCGCTATAATCGCTTCCTCCTCGCCCCAGTGTTGTCGTATTACCGTCGTTATCACTACCAATAAAACCTTGGGTGATCACGACATTTTCTTGGCATAGTGGTACTAATTTTTGTTGGGCTAATTCGGATATTTTATCAACGATAGGCTCGGCTTTACCGAAATCTGCGCTGGTACGAAGAATTTCTCTAATATCAAAGCGAACCGCTGGAATGCCTCGTTCAAT
This sequence comes from Vibrio casei, assembly GCF_002218025.2. NCBI lineage: Bacteria > Pseudomonadati > Pseudomonadota > Gammaproteobacteria > Vibrionales > Vibrionaceae > Vibrio > Vibrio casei. The sequence goes on from NZ_AP018680.1 coordinate 513,597, forward strand.
CATGAGTTGGGTTAAAATGTGAGTCGACATTAGCTCACCACACGCAACAATGTGGTCGGTGAGTTTATCACTTGATTGAAATGAAGCGGCTTCAGCCATACTAGATAGCGTATTTAAGATATTATCGACAGCTTGTTTGGTTTTCTTTTGTTCAGAGAACTGTTCAATGATGGCGTAATGAATCGTACGTAAATCATCGAGAATGGCTTCACGATCCTTTGGGTTTTGTATACCAAGCGCAAGTTCAACCAAAAGATTAGTCACCCCCGAGCAAGCACTGCTTACGACGAGTTTTGTTGAAGCGTTATTTTCAATGATGGAGGCACAACGACTCATGGCGTCAAAATTTGCCACGCTGGTTCCACCAAACTTTGCTACATTAAATGCGCTCACGGCACAGTCTCCCATAATACTTTCATATAATGTCTATCAAGAGATAAACAAAAAAACGTCCAATGTTGAAGAGAGATTTCTTAGAGCAGGGAAATACATGAAGGTCACCACTGAATAGTGTAACCATGTAAACCTTAGAAGCCCTTCATCAAGATTAATATTGATGACAGTTGCTAGGATTCAACCTAATACCAACGAAATCCATTGATATAACAACCGGTGTGATAAATTCCCGAAGATTTATCCACCTCGGCGTAACTCCCCCTGAATGATTCGTTTTGGATTAAGGGATCCACGAATGATCTGCCTGGGTTACGCTCCTCTTCTGTGAAGTGATGATTGATCTATACTGTTGCATCATTGACGAACAGGGCATTGAAAAAACCAACACTCTGGTCACATTGAACGTTTTTGTTCTTGAAAAGTCAATAACACTTCGTATTACAGTTAATAACTTTTTATATTGGTTTTTATTTTAAGGCGTACTTCTGATTTTATGCTTTTAGGTGAGGGACTTCACAGCTTTGATTCTTGACTTACGGGTTAATTGTTGAAGCTCGTCAATTTAATTTAAGGTATAGATATAATTATTCATCATTAAGGATTGATATGAAGATACAACGTTTTTTCCCTCCTCGCCGAATTTTAATGGGGCCGGGGCCTTCTGATATTTCATCTGATGTTTTGCAGGCATTGAGTCGTCCTACCATTGGACATTTAGATCCTTTATTTATCGGTATGATGGATGAAGTTAAAGCATTATTAAAATACGCTTTTCAGACTGATAATGATTTTACAATCCCAGTTTCAGCCCCGGGTAGTGCAGGAATGGAAGCATGTTTTGTTAACTTGATTGAAGCGGGCGATAAGGTCATTGTGTGCCGTAATGGTGTATTTGGTGATCGCATGCGTGAAAATGCCCTTCGTAGTGGTGCTGAAGTGATTCTTGTGGATGATGAATGGGGACAACCGGTCAGTATTTCTAAAGTCGAGTCTGCTTTTAAAGCCAATCCAGATGCAAAAATATTAGCTTTTGTTCATGCAGAAACGTCAACCGGAGCGTTGAGTGATGCCGAGGCATTATCTAAGGTGGCGAAGCATTATGGTGCGCTAACGATCGTCGATGCAGTTACTTCTCTAGGAGGCGTTCCGCTTAAAGTAGATGAGTGGCAACTTGATGCCGTGTATTCAGGGAGCCAGAAGTGCCTTTCGTGTGTGCCAGGGTTATCGCCCATTACTTTTTCACCTAAAGCGATTGAAAAAATCCAAGCTCGTAAAACGCCGATACAAAGTTGGTTCCTCGATCAAAGTTTAGTTTTGGGCTATTGGAGTGGGGAAGGTAAACGTAGTTATCACCACACCGCTCCGGTAAATAGTCTGTATGCTTTACATGAGGCTTTACTCGCTTTATACGAAGAAGGGTTAGAAAATGCCTGGCAACGACATGCCGAGATGCATCAAAGACTAAAATTAGGACTTGAACAGTTAGGCTTCCGATATGTGGTAGAGGAAGCTCATCGTCTACCACAGCTTAATTCCGTATATTTACCAGAAGGTGTTAATGATGCAGACACTCGTCAGCACTTATTAAAGGAATATAATTTAGAAGTCGGTGGTGGATTAGGTGCACTCGCCGGTAAAGTTTGGCGTATTGGTTTAATGGGATACAGCGCGAAAAAAGAGAATGTTGCGCTGTGTTTAAAGGCATTAGAAGAAACGATCAAATGATCCTTGCCAACTCCCTGCTTATATAGCGGAAAAATTAAAGGCGACTCATTGGTCGCCTTTAATTTTTTCCGGTCTTGCCTTGAATGTGTTTTTCTGTAAATCGTGCTCTAGCGCTATTTTATCTTAGGTACCTGATTAGTTTGGGTTGAAGATAATGCTTGTGGTGCGCTTTTCTTCGAGGGCGTAAATTGTACTTTTGAGAAATCTTGATTGGGAAATAAAAAGCTGGCTTCCTTTCTAATTTCTTCTGCTTTGTGTTGTTCTCCTAACCCCTGATAAGCCACGATTAAACTTGAGTAAAAGGCCGGTCTTGGTTTGCGCTTTATTATGGTTGTCGCCCAATCAATATAAGGCTGTATGTATTCTGGCTTGTTCATATGTAAACCAATATTGAGTTGAGTATTGTAAACATCCCAATCAAATCGGTCTCTCCAAACACTTGGGTTTGTGACTTTATTCAGTAAGTTTGGATCCATCGGTTTTTGATATTCAAAACGGCTAAGGATCGAGTTTGTTTGCAAAGCCGTTATCATAAAGAAAGCCGTTATAATAGGTAAAACGAGAGATATCACACTTAACATACTCTTGGTTATTTTACTAAATGAAATGGTTTGATACTGAGACGTGATTTGATCAACCCAATAAATGAGAATAATAAAAATAATCCAATGTATGGCTGAATGATAAAACGGGTATTCTAATTGTGTGTGTAATACGATAGGAAAAAATAAAGCCGCTAACGCTAAGCGAGTACCCGATTGCGCTTTCAGTATTTTTCGTAGTACAACGAGTGCCGCTAATAATAAGCCCAGTAATGGCAAGACACCACCTTCCACCGCCCAGTAAAGTATTTCATTATGCGGGTGATCCATCGAAGCTAACCCAGCATGGTAACTTGAATTTAACTGATGTTGTCTGGCGGTATAAAGCATATAAGCCGATTCAAATTTACCGTAGCCATATCCAGACCATGGCTTTTCGATCACCATGTCTAGAGTTTGCGGGAAGGTGTAACGGCGAGGGCTTTCTAAACTTGATTTTTCGGCAATAAATGCATTACCTCCGGTTAATGATGCGAGTGTCACCCCCCCCAAAAAACCAATGATAAGAGCTAAACACCATACATAAAATCCACGCTTAGATAAGAATGTTTTTAAGTAAGGGAGTAATAATAATGAAGCGATAAGGGCGCCAAGCCATCCTGTGCGAGAAGCTAATACCCAAAGCAAAGGTAGCGTAATTATAGGGATGAAATAAAGAAAACCCGTCATGACTGGGTGATGCTGAACATTGGTTTGTTTTTGTCTGGCGAGAAGGTACGCCGCAACCGTTAAACCAGTAGCCAGAAAACTGGCCATTACATTCGGTTGTTGGAAAATACCGTACGGTCGATTTTGCACTACGTCGTAGCCCAATATATTGCCAGGTTGCAGTAGAAGGTATTGAACATAACCGAGAATAGATTCGATTAAAATTGCCCCAATAATAAACCAAAGCAAAGTCTGTTTTTGTTTTATGGTGAAGTTATATTGTTGCAATAAAAGTAAAAATAACCAACCAGCCCATAGCCCAATAATTCTTAATACGGAATCTTGTATATTGGCCGCGCTGTAAAATACTGGGATGGTTAAAATGATACAAGTCGTTAATAACGTTAGTGTTAAACTGGAGAAGCGTAAAGCATGACGATTTGCTGTTGAATAAAGTGCAACGCCGATAGTTAGGCTTAATACTAACCAAGTGACCGAGTTAAATGATAGAAATAACCCTGCACCACCGGGGTTTGGCTGAAAGAAGTGCATCGCAATAATAAAAACCGCACCTAAGCACCACAGAAAAGGCTTCGTCCGTGAGCTTGGTTCCGAGACCTCTTCCAGTTGAGTACCTTGGGTGTGTAATATTGCCATTTTAGATGAAAATCCTTCTTTAAATAGACTGAGAATATAGTTGATTGGAAAAGGCATTCGAAACTAACGTTAAACGAATGCCTTTAGTATACTCAAGATGACGTCCTAGCTGAAACTCATACCTTAATGCTATTTAGGTATATTTATTTTAATAATGCCTTTAGAAAATGTGCGGTATGAGATCCTTTCACTTTTACGACATCTTCTGGGGTGCCTACCGCGATAATTTCACCGCCACCATTCCCACCTTCAGGACCAAGGTCAACAATCCAATCTGCCGTTTTGATCACATCTAAATTATGCTCAATGACAACAACAGTGTTTCCATGATCACGTAAGCGATGCAAAACATTAAGCAATTGCTGAATATCATGAAAGTGCAGACCGGTGGTTGGCTCATCTAAAATATACAAGGTTTTACCTGTATCTCGTTTAGAGAGTTCTTTGGCAAGTTTAACTCGCTGAGCCTCGCCTCCTGACAAGGTTGTAGCGGCCTGTCCTAAACGGATATAGGATAAACCAACATCGATTAAGGTTTTCAATTTACGGGCAATTACCGGAACGGGTTCAAAGAATTGATGAGCATCTTCAACTGTCATTTCAAGTACTTCATCAATACTCTTGCCTTTATATCGAACATCTAATGTTTCGCGGTTATAGCGCTTTCCTTTGCAGGCATCGCAAGGGACATAGACATCTGGTAAGAAATGCATTTCAACTTTGATGACACCATCACCTTGACAAGCTTCACAACGACCACCGCGCACATTAAAACTAAATCGTCCTGGTTTATAGCCACGAGAACGTGATTCTTGAGTTCCAGCAAAAAGCTCTCGGATAGGGGTGAAAATGCCAGTGTAGGTTGCTGGGTTTGAACGAGGTGTTCTACCTATTGGGCTTTGATTAATATCGATGACTTTATCAAAATGCTCTAACCCTACAATTTTCTTATAAGGTGCCGCTTCTGCTGTTGTGGCACCATTTAATCGAGCATGAGCGATTTTAAAGAAAGTATCGTTAATTAAGGTCGACTTACCGGATCCGGAAACTCCTGTCACGCAAGTGAATAAACCAACAGGAATAGACAAATTAACGTTCTGAAGATTATTTCCTGTCGCTCCGATAAGTTCTACGATTTTTTTCTTATCTACTGGGGTTCGTTGTTTTGGTACCTCGATTTGTTTTACGCCACTGAGATATTGTCCAGTTAACGAATCTGGGGTAGCCAGTATGTCATCCATTGTTCCTTCTGCAATAACATTACCGCCATGAACACCAGCCCCTGGGCCAATGTCAATTACATGATCTGCTGCTCTGATCGCGTCTTCATCATGCTCTACCACAATGACGGTATTTCCGAGATCACGCAGATGTATTAAAGTTTTGAGTAAACGTTCGTTATCTCGTTGATGTAAACCAATAGAAGGTTCATCCAGCACATACATCACTCCGACAAGTCCAGCACCAATTTGACTAGCCAGACGAATGCGTTGAGCTTCACCACCCGACAGCGTTTCAGCGCTACGAGAAAGGTTTAAATAGTTCAAGCCCACGTTAATTAAGAAATTTAATCTATCCCCAATTTCTTTTAAGATTTTTTCGGCAATTTGTGCACGTTGACCTGTTAAGTTTAAGGATTGAAAGAACGCCATGGTTCCAAAAATACTCATTTCAACGATTTCTGGTAATGATGTGTCGTTGATGAAAACGTGGCGAGCTTCGGTTTTTAATCGAGCACCACCACAGCTTGAGCAACATTTGTTAGAGATGTATTTAGACAGCTCTTCACGAACGGAATTAGAATCGGTTTCATGGTAGCGACGATTTAAGTTATTGAGAATGCCTTCGAAGGTATGGCGTTTTACTCGCATATCGCCACGGTCATTCACATACTTAAATTCAATTTCGTCACGCTTTGATCCATTTAGAACGATATCTCGTACTTTTTTAGGGAGTTTATTGAACGGCTGCTGTAAATCGAAATGATAATGTTCAGCTAAAGCAGTGAGCATTTGAAAATAGTAAAAGTTCTTTTTATCCCAACCTCTGATAGCACCATTTGCGAGGCTAAGGCTTTCATCTTGAATGACTCGTTCAGCGTCAAAAAATTGCTGAACACCCAATCCATCGCAAGTTTCACAAGCTCCAGCAGGGTTATTGAACGAAAATAAACGAGGCTCGAGTTCTCGTACGCTATAGCCACAATGGGAGCAAGCAAAGTTAGCGGAGAATACAATATCTTCTTGGCTTTCATCATCCATCCAAGTAATAGTTGCCGTTCCACCCGAAAGTTCTAATGCTGTTTCGAATGATTCGGCTAATCGTTGTTGAATACCATCACGAACTTTAAATCGGTCGACAACCACCTCAATGGTGTGCTTTTTATGAAGCTCTAATGTTGGTGGATCGGAAAGATCACAGGTTTCCCCATCAATTCTCGCACGAATAAATCCTTGTGCTGCAAGGTTTTGTAGAGTTTTAACATGCTCACCTTTTCGTTCTTTAATGATCGGAGCAAGCAACATTAATTTGCTGTTTTCTGTCATTTCTACAACTTTATCGACCATCTGTGAGATCGTCTGAGCCGCAAGAGGTGTGTTGTGATCTGGGCAACGAGGCTCACCAACTCGAGCGTATAATAACCGCAAATAGTCGTAGATTTCGGTAATGGTGCCTACTGTTGAGCGTGGATTGTGTGACGTCGATTTCTGTTCAATTGAAATGGCTGGTGATAAACCCTCAATATGATCAACATCTGGCTTTTCCATTAAAGATAAAAACTGACGAGCATAAGCCGATAAAGATTCCACATAACGACGTTGTCCTTCTGCGTACAATGTATCAAAAGCCAATGAGGATTTTCCTGAGCCAGATAATCCCGTAATAACAATCAACTTATCTCTTGGGATAGTGAGATTAATATTCTTTAGATTATGGGTTCTGGCACCGCGAACTTCGATGGTTTCCATGTTTCACGCTCTCATTATTAAGAAGGGGGCTTAGGGTGTTTTCGGCTTGATTAGAGATTGAATCCATCAAAGCAAACAAGCCTTAAGTATTACATAGGTAGCAAAAAGTGAGAATAGCTTACTGTATAAAAAAACAGTTAATAGCTACCGAAAAAAGAAAAACCGCAATAAAAATATCTATTGCGGTTTGAGCTTTTGGAATAAAAAATCGGTTATTTTTTGTTTGTTTTAGTATCTTGAGATTTTAAATAGACGTTTTCATAACAATAGTTGGTTGCTTCTATATAGCCTTCAACACTTCCACAGTCAAAACGTTTGCCTTTAAATTTATAAGCTAAAACGCAACCGGCTTTTGCTTGCTTTAATAACGCATCGGTAATTTGAATTTCACCGCCTTTACCCGGTTCAGTTTGCTCTATTAATTCAAAAATATCAGGTGTTAAAATATAACGACCAATAATTGCAAGATTACTTGGTTCTGTACCTTTTTCTGGTTTTTCTACCATGTCGTCGACACGATAAAGATCATCTTTAATCATTTCACCAGAGATAACCCCGTATTTGTGAACGTCTTCACGAGGTACTTCTTGAACCGCGACGATTGAACAACGGAATTGCTTATACAATGCAACCATTTGAGATAGAACCCCCTGATCAGGGTTGACGCATAAATCATCCGCCAAAACGACTGCAAACGGTTCATCCCCAACAAGCTCACGTCCGGTTAAAATGGCATGCCCTAAACCTTTCATTTCACGTTGTCGAATGTAAGTAAAGTTAGCACTGTCAATGATGTCGCGAATATTAACCAGTAAATCTTCTTTATTGGTGCCGCTAATTTGGTGTTCAAGTTCGTAATTTTTATCGAAATGGTCAGTCAGAGAGTGCTTGCCACGGCCGGTTACGATACACATACCGTTCATACCAGCTTCAATGGCTTCTTCAACACCATATTCAATAAGTGGTTTATTGACGATAGGCATCATCTCTTTTGGCATTGATTTTGTGGCAGGAAGAAAGCGAGTGCCATAACCAGCAGCAGGGAAAAGACATTTTTTGATCATGAATAAGACCTGATTTGATAATTAAATGATTGATATTGATAAAATAGCATTTTTCACGGGAGAAACACAAATATCGCAGCTTTAAGCGTCGTTTTTATGACACTCCGCTAAAATTTAGGGTTATCTCATCTTTACGTTAAATGGGAATGTTAAAGGTATAATTGAGCCCAATTGATAGCTTGTCTGCGATTGTCGACATTTATTTTTTTGAAAATTCGGTATAAATGCGATTTTATCGTGTGTTCACTAACAAAAAGGTTATCAGCGATATCAAGATTTGATTGGCCAACTTGCAAATGGTTAAGAATTTCTAATTCTCGATGCGTTAGGGATAATTTTGCCTTTACAACTATATTATTATTCTGACGACTAATGACTTGCCAATGTTGGAACAATGTCACTAATAATGGCTTTGGAAGGCAATTATGCCCGTTTAGAATGGCTTTGATTCCATTTGAAATTTCAGAAAAGCATTCATGTTGATAGAAATAACCAGACAGTTGATACCATTGAGTAAGCAAGGTTAAGTTAGGATGTGTAGGAGCATTAAATAAAGCGGTAGCAATGGCTTGCTTTAAAAAAGGGTGAGTTTGCAATTCAAATAATTTACTTTCAGAGAATTGTGTATCGACCAATACGATATATTGCTGGGATTGAGACTCGACGAAACCAAGTGTTTCGAGGGCGATTGATTGAATTTCTATACTTAACTCATCTTGTAAATATGAAAATAGGGAGGTGCTGTCCGATACATGAGGGGACAAAAAATAAACGATGATGCCTTGATGGTTATTGATCATGTTTTTACCCTGATTCATTTACATTAAATATCGGTTGAGAAGTCCATGGGAAATGTTTAGTGGATTGAACTTGGTTTACTTAATTGACGGACTTTATTGAACTTTATATTGTCATGGTAGGTTTATTTTTAATCTTTCATGTCAATGTCTTATCTTTGAGAATGACTTCATCCAATATACGTAATAATGAATTATGGCTTGTGAATTTGTTATCCGGTGAGTGACATTGAGCAATGTTTATTGGAGAACATTGATTCCTATGTCGTGATAAAGCATGGTATCATCCATTGCTATTTATAAACGTATTGAGACGGAGCAGAGCATGGCTAGCCGCGGAATAAACAAAGTAATATTAGTTGGAAATCTTGGTAACGATCCGGAAATTCGTTATTTACCTAGCGGTGGTGCGGTGGCAAATATTACCATTGCAACGTCGGATTCTTGGAGAGATAAAGCCACTGGAGAACAACGTGAAAAAACAGAATGGCACCGTGTGTCATTGTTTGGTAAGTTGGCCGAAGTAGCTGGTGAATATTTACGCAAAGGTTCTCAAGTTTACATTGAAGGCCAGCTGCAAACACGTAAATGGCAAGACCAAAGTGGCCAAGATCGTTTCACTACCGAAGTGGTTGTTCAAGGGTTTAATGGCGTAATGCAAATGCTTGGTGGTCGTGCTCAAGGTGGCGCTCAAGCTCCTGCTGGCAATCAAGGTGGTAATTGGGGGCAACCTCAACAACCCCAAGCTTCGCAACAACCAGCTTCTCGCGCTCCACAACAACAATCGCCTCAACAGCAAGCACCTCAATACAATGAACCACCAATGGATTTTGACGACGATATTCCGTTCTAAAAACCTTAACCTTTTGTAACATATATTAAAAGTCGCATGTTTATTGCGACTTTTGTTGTTACTATGCCCACAAATAATAAGAACTTATTACTAAAATCTATATTGATGTCATTTTGGACGATAATTACTCTTATCTGAGTAAATTAACTAAATGGAATTGGGTTTATATGAGATATACCCCGACACTTAAACTGAGCACTCGATTAGTTTCTTTTGTGACGATGATTGTAGTTAGCGCTATGTTTATCCTATTTGTGGGGGGCGTTTTTACCTTCAAAAAAATGGGCGGTGAGTATGTTGATCAAAATCTTATTCGTATCACTTCGATTATTGATAATGAGCTAGCTAAGCCTCAAGATTTTGATGTCATTAGGCGTTGGCTACCTAAATTGTTGCAAACCAGCCATGTTGTCGAACTAACATTATCATCACCCTCAGGCGTTATTTATTCGTTTCGAGATAAAATATTAGATCAGCAGAAAGACACTCTTTTATTGTATAAAAAAGTTTACGCCTTACAGAAAAATGCTAATTATTCTGCTGAGTTTCAAGTTATCCCACCGTACACCAATAATAGTTATTCTTTTGAAGCTTTCTTTTCCCTGACTCTCGCCGTTTTATTGGTTGTTTTTTGTTTACTTAAAGGTTTGCATTGGCTAAGAGAGCAGTTATATGGTTCGGAGCTATTAGAAGAGAGGGGCCGAATGCTTCTCGCAGGTCAAGTCGAAAAATTTGCAAAAGGTGATGAAAGAGAATGGCCATACACGGCTAGTGAAGCGTTGGATCGCTTAATTGAAGAGCTTAATGACGCTAGACAAGAAAGAAGCCGTTTTGATACGTTTATTCGCACCCATACTTTTCTTGATCAGCTTACAGGTGCTGCAAACCGAGTATTATTTGATAGCCGATTAGAGTCTGCTTTGCAAGAAGCGGGAGCATCTGGTGGGGTGCTGCTAGTTGATATTAATGGTTGGGAGGTGTTGACAGAAAAAGTCGATAAATCTATTTATGAGCCATTCTTAGTGTCTGTTGGGCAGGTTTTAAATAATCTAATTCAGAAGTATCCAAACGCTGTATTTGCTCGCTATTATGATTCACAGTTTGCATTGATGATCCCTCATCAGTCAGAGAAGGAAATATCTCAATTTGCTCATCAATGTATTAACCAATTAGAGAAATTGGATCCACCACAACCACTTGAGAAGGGTAATTGGTGTCATTTAGGGCTAAGTAATTTCTCTCAAGGTGAGAGTTTAGGGCGAATTATTGATGAAGCTGAATCTGCGCTTAAAACCGCAACATTAGAGTATGTTAATAATTGGGCTAAATATAAAAAGAAAGTGGACACTAGGGTTGAATTTCGTGGTGGGGTTCGGTGGCGGAATTTATTTGACTTAACATTAAATGATCAAAATCTATTTATTTACGCTCAACCTTGTTATTTAATTGATGGCGAGATCAAAATAAACGAACACTTTGAACTATTTAGCAGAATTAAAGATGAAGTCGGTGCTATTGTTAAAGCATCACGGTTTTTAACAGCAATACAACAAGTTGGTTATGAAAGAAAAATGGATCAAGTTACGCTTAAAATGGTATTTGATCATTTAAAATGTAATCAACAAAAAGATTGTTATTCAGTTAATTTGTTTACCACTCCTTTTAAAAAGAAAGAATATTTACGTTGGCTTCGTGATGAACTACTACAATTGCCTAAAGAATTGAGACGTAAGTTAAGTTTCGAGTTTATAGAAGGTAGTTTAATTAATGACTTGGATTTCATGAAGCCAGTCATAAAAATGTTATCAGGTTTAGGGTGTAACGTTATTGTCAACCAAGTTGGTCGGACAATTGTGAGTACTCATTATATTAAAGATTTGCCTATTTTGTATTTAAAACTTCATCGTAGTTTAGTAAAACAAATCGATAGACGAAGTGAGAATCAATTATTTATTCGTAGCTTACTGGGTGCTTGTGTGGACAGTGCTACTACTGTGATTGCTGTTGGTGTGGAGACAAAAAATGAATGGGATGTTTTAGCTCATTTGGGGGTTCGTGGTGGGCAAGGTCGCTATTTTGAAGAAGAAAAACAACTATTACCTAATGTGGGAACAACAGTATTGATTAAACCTGGCCGTAGAAATCGTTGGCGTAAATAAAGGAAAGTATTTAATCCATGAGTATGAACTCATTAATACAAAGACTGACCTCTAAAGGTCCAGCTAAATCAGCACTTAGTATCGTTATATTAAGTGATGGGATTTATTTATCTAAAGTGGATGGTGAATCACAGATTCAGGCTGCCACTTTTCATGAATTGAAAGAGAGCTCTTGGGACTTTGTACTTCAAGCTGCCTTGGATCTGGAGGCTTGTAATAATGTCAATGCAACGGTGACTTTGGGCTCTCATTTCTACCAAAGTTATCAAATAGAAAAGCCAGTAATCCCAAAAGAAGAATGGCCTTTAGCATTGCCCTTTTTGCTAAAAGATCTTATTACAGAACGAGCGGCGGAGATTGTCGCTGATGGTGTGGAAGTTCCTCATAGTACGAAAATACAAGCATACGTGGTTACTAAACGTTTGGTTGAACAAATTCGAGATATTTTAGATAAGAATAATATACATCTTTTACATATTTTTCCTGAAGACCAAGTATGGTCACATACTCGATCCGATATACCTGCCTACATGCTTTTACATCGTTCACATAATAGTGAATTTAAAATAGGGGCTTTTGTCGAACAAAGATCTGTCTTTCAAAGAACGGTTCGAGGAATCGCGCCACCAGTTACTGCGGAATATTCAAATACAATACAGTTAGATGGTTTAGCGTTGGAATTACAACGTTCGATGGACTATTTGTCTTCGCAATTAAAGCAAGTTCAGATTAACAAATTATTTTTGTGTTGCGATGCAGAGGATGAAAATGAATTAAAGCAGGCACTTCAAGAAAGGTTGAATGTTTCTGTTGAGCCCTTACTTCAAGGTGCTGAAGCGCAAAAAAGTGGCCATGTTTTGGCTATTGAATCTTATCAGATTGGTTTGCAAGGCGTTAACCTGTATCCCAATCACCTTCAACCTAAAAAAGAAGTGTTCACTTTAGAACTGGTGGTAAGCAGTTGGATTATTATTACGGCGATCATGTTGAGTATTTATGGTTTTTATAGCTATAAAAATAATATTGCAAGCAAGCAAGTTGCGGTAGAAAAAAAACAAGTGCAACTATTATCTTCACAGGTGACAGAGTTACAGAAAAAATTGGATTTACATCAACCCTTACCTGCCAAAGTTGCTGCCGTTGATCGTTTAAAAGAAGATGTAAAAACGAAACAAGATTCACTGAAAGTTATTAATAGTTTCGATGCCAGTCTTCAAGTGGGGTACTCCGGTATTATGCATGGTCTTTCTACCATTGGTCGCAATGATATCTCGTTAACTCATATTCAAATTGATAACGATAAAATGAATGTTCAAGGTTTAGCTAAATCACCGGCGGTTGTACCTAATTGGGTTCAAAATTTTAAAACAGAAATGAATTTAGTTGGCCGTACTTTTGAAAGCTTATCTATTGGCCGTGATGAAAATGATGTGGTTATGTTTTCCTTACGTTCTCGATCGGGAGATAAGTAATGGATGAGCTGAAGAAACAGTGGACGATATTGAGCGGGAAGTTTTCTCATTTATCTGAGAGAGAAAAATGGTTGACAACCATCGCTGGATGGATTGCGGTGATCTTTTTACTTTTTACTTTTTACTTTTTACTTTTTAGCTTTGTGGTTGAGCCGGCTCAGATAAAAAACAATGCACAGAAAGTTCAATTGTCCTCATTGAAAGGGCAGGCTGGTGAGTTGCATGGAAAAATTGCCGAGATTACGCATAAGCTGAAACAAGATCCGAATAAAGATATAGATAAAGAATACAAGCTATTACGGCAAACTAGTCAGGATTTATCTTTGCGTTTATCGAAAGTTGTCGATAGTTTGGTTACCCCTACAGCAATGGCGACATTACTCGAAAAGGTTCTTGATCAAACGCATAAGCTGAAATTGGTGTCCTTAGTTTCGATGCCAAGTGAACCGATTACTTTAGAAGAATCATCAGAAAACATTGGTTATTACATTCATCCTGTGAAAATTGTATTGACTGGTAATTATTTCGATATTGAAGCCTATTTATCTCAATTAGAACAAATGCCAGTGAAATATTATTGGCGTAGTTTTCATTATGAGGTGCAAGATTACCCACAAGCACAATTGGTGCTTGTGGTGTATACACTTGGTGCTAAAGAGGAGTTTATCGGTGGCTAAAGCTTTATTACTCGGTTTTCTTATCGTATTTTCTAACGGTGTTTTGGCTGAGCAAGACCCTACAGCTCCCTTAGATTGGATGTCAGGTAAATCTGCAAAATTAAACAAGAAAATTTATTACAAAGTACCTACTTTGCAAAGCATCGTTTGTGAGGATAACACTGAGTGTCGAGCTGTGGTGGATAATAAAATAGTGAGCAAAGGGCAAGTCGTTAATGGGTATAAGGTGACGGATATTAATCGTCAACAAGTTGCTTTAGCTCGAGGTTCTAAAACATGGAATTTAGAACTCTTTTCTCAAGTCAAAAAAAACTAAGGTTTCAAGGTTAATATGCGCAAAATAATCTTAAGTATCATGATTGCCTCATTGATGGGCTGCTCTATGGGGCACCGAGATCCTGTTGAAATTAAGCGAGCTTTAAATGAAGCGGCTAACGATAATAGCATGAGCTCTGTTGATGATTTACCTGATTCCGTTCAAGCAGATTTAATGCCCGATGTGGATGGTTCAAAAGAAGGTAGTCATTCTTCTGTTAAGCGTTTTCGAATTCAAGCACAGGCCGTGAATGCTAAGGTATTTTTTGCAAGTTTGGTACAAGGCACAGATTATAGCGTGATTGTACATCCTGATGTTGCTGGACAAGTTACCTTAAACCTTTCGGATGTTACTTTAGATGAAGCACTTGATTCTGTTAGTGATATTTATGGTTATGACATTCTTAAAACAGGCAAAGTGATCCAAGTGTACCCGTCAGGTTTAAGAACGGAAACGCTAGCTGTTGATTATTTGCAATTTAAGCGTAAAGGCTTGTCATTAACGACCATAACAACAGGATCTGTGACATCTGAGTATGATAATAACAACGATAATGGTAGTTCTAATTCGAGTAGTTCGAATGGAAACGATAGTGGCGATAGTACATCAACAGAAACAACTGCGACAGGTGGGACACGCATAGAAACGACCAATAAAAGTGATTTCTGGCCTCAGTTGCAAAAAGCCGTTAAATCAATGATTGGGGATGGTAGTGGCCGAAGTGTGATTGTCTCTCCACAAGCTGGTGTTATTACGGTTCGCGCTTACCCTAATGAACTTCGTGAAATTAAAGCGTTTTTAGGAATTTCTGAAAAACGCTTACATCGTCAAGTTGTTCTTGAAGCCAAGATTATGGAAGTGACATTAAGTGATGGATATCAACAAGGTATCAATTGGTCGAATTTAAGTGGCTCTATTGGTGGAACGACAATTACAGGTGGGACTTCTGGTGGTGGGATCATCCCAGGCTTAAATACTATCGGTGATTTACTTGGTGGCGGTACGAACATGGTGATCAGTGATGGTAATTTTAGTGCCGTGATGAGTTTTATGGCGACACAAGGCGATTTAAATGTCTTGTCGAGTCCTCGTGTCACTGCGGCAAATAACCAAAAAGCAGTGATTAAGGTCGGTGAGGATCAATATTATGTCACCGGTGTGGATGGGGAGGTGGGCAGTGGCGACAACGCAAATGTGGCTCAAAATGTTGAACTCACCCCATTCTTCTCAGGAATATCATTAGATGTGACGCCTCAAATTGATGATAAAGGGAATGTGATGCTTCATGTTCACCCTGCGGTTATTGATGTGACAACGGATAACCGTGTTATTGATCTTGGTGATACCGGGGGGGTATTAACTTTACCATTAGCGAAAAGTTCTATTCGTGAATCTGATTCTGTTGTTCGAGCAAAAGATGGCGATGTCGTTGTTATTGGTGGCTTAATGAGTAGCAGCAGTATCGATCAAACCACGAAAGTACCCTTCTTAGGTGATATCCCTGGCGTAGGGCACTTATTCCGTAATACCAATAAGCTTACCAGGAAAACGGAACTGGTGATTTTATTAAAACCGACAGTTGTTGGTGTTAATACTTGGTCACAAGAAGTTGAAAAGTCTCGTGATTTATTACAGGAATGGTTCCCAGACTCTAAATAATGGTTTATCAATCTTACTTTGGCTTGAGTCAGGCTCCTTTTAACCTGACTCCTACAACGGCACTTTTTCATGGCCTTGAACCTCATTTTGAGGCGATACAAACCGTGCTGAGTGCGATTAATATGGGCGAAGGGATTGTGAAAGTAACGGGTGAGGTCGGTACTGGAAAAACTCTAGTATGTCGTATGTTAATTAATCACTTAAAAGATAGCGTTCACTTAGTGTATCTACCTAATCCTATTTTAAATGGATTGGAGTTAAAGCAATCTGTTGCACGCGAATTGTCATTACAATCGGCTATCGACTCTGTGAATTTGGTTGATGCTATTCATGCTCGACTGCTTGAGATTCATCAAAACGGCCAGACGGTTGTAGCGTTAATCGACGAAGCTCAAGCTTTGAGTGATGAAGCGGTAGAAACATTGCGTTTATTTGGCAATTTAGAAACCGAGCATCGTAAATTATTACAAATGGTGATTCTAGGACAGCCGGAATTGGATGAGAGATTGTCTCAACATAATTTGAGGCAGTTTCGCCAAAGAATTACTTTTAGTGCAAAGTTAAGACCATTAACGTTAGATGAAACAGTTGCTTATATTGATCATCGTATAACGCAAAGTGGTGGTGCTGCTGCTATTTTTAATTTGCGATTAAAAAAATCAATATGGAAAGCGACACAAGGTATTCCACGAATGATCAACCAAGTGTGTCATAAATCGCTATTGATGGCCTTTATGGAGCAAAAACAGCAGATACAAACCCAGCATGTGTTTAGCGCATTGCATGATACGTTTGATGTTAAGAAGCCTAAATATAAGACCCCTTATTTATGGGGTTGGAGTTGAACATGAGTACGATTAATAATGCGCTATCAACGTTAGCAGAGCAGCAATCTCCGATAGATGGTAAGCAAGGGAAATTAGTCAGAGCGAATGTGTCGCCAGTCAAATCATCTCGTTTTGTATGGGCTATAGGTGGTTTTACTTTAAGTCTAGGGATTGGGGCTTGGGCGGTTAACAGTTCTCCAGTTCCTGTCCAAACATCAATTGTTCAATCATCAACTGTTGGTGTTGCTGTGCAACCTTCTTTAGTTGCTGCACAAAGCAATACTAATAAGGTGATTAATCAATCTTATGCGACGATTTATGTTGACCCTAAAGTTGTCAATGAAGAGCTAACTTACGACATGCAGAACACTGGAAAATCAGTTGTCGTTGCTTCCCCTTCCAGTAAAAAACAGCTAATTCAGACAAACGAAGTCAATGTAAATCCCGTACCTATCCAATTGGTTTCGACTAATAATAGTCAGCCTAAAGCATTATCGACACAAGATAAAAAGGCGTCGTCTGCAAGTCGTGCGGTCATGAATGAATCATCGATGAATGTACAGCAAGTTGAATTAACGCGTCGTCAAATGGCGGATAAGTCGATTGACCGAGCGAGCAAAGCATTGGAAATAAATGATTTTGAAGCGGCAAGTACAGAATACCAAGATGCTTTACGTTACGTGCCTACAGATGAAGTCACAAGACGTAAATTAGCCGCTTTATATTATGGTAATCGTCAAGTTCGTAAGTCGGCAGAATTACTAGAATCGGGTATTAAACTGAATAAAAATAGCAATGATCTTCGAATGTCACTTGCGACCATTTTAATCAAAGAAGAACAGCCAGAAGCGGCATTAAGCGCACTTAGCTATATACCCGATAATGTTTCAGAGAAGTACCTTGCTATGCGTGCGGCTTTATCGCAGCAACTTAAGAATAACGACTGGGCACTGCAGAGTTATCAAATGTTAACTAAACGAGATCCTGAAAATGCGCGTTGGTGGTTAGGGCTTGGCATTCAACAAGAGCGTGCAGCACAATCCAACGAAGCACTTGAGTCGTATAATAAAGCGCTCACCATGGTAGGGCTATCTTCGCAGTCTCAGTCTTTCGTACGTGATCGTGTTGCGTTATTGAAATCTCTTGAACAGGGAGTGGAATAACTATGTCTCAAGTTAAGTTACGCAAACGTCTAGGGGACTTATTAGTCGAAGAAAGCGTGATTTCTCAAGAGCAGCTTGATACGGCACTTGGTAGTCAAAAAAATACAGGTCGAAAGCTGGGAGATACGCTCATTCGTCTTGGCTTTTTGACTGAACAAAAAATGCTGACGTTCTTATCACAGCAACTTGGCTTACCTCTTATTGATTTGAGCCGAGCACAAATTGATATTGAAGCCGTTCAAGTGCTTCCTGAAGTTCATGCTCGTCGTCTACGAGCATTAGTGATCGGCCGAAATGGTAATATATTGCGTATTGCTATGAGTGATCCAGCGGATCTGGCTGCTCAAGAATCGCTATTGACTCAGTTAAATAATTACAGCTTAGAGTTTGTTGTCGCTTCAGAAAAGCAGCTAATCAGTTGTTTTGATCGTTTCTATCGTCGCACAAAAGAAATTGCCTCGTTTGCTGAGCAATTGCATGCAGAGCACCAAGGTACTAACGCTTTTGATTTTGCTTTTCAAGATGAAGACAGTGATGAAGTGACGGTGGTAAAACTCATCAACTCTTTATTTGAAGATGCAATTCAAGTGGGGGCGTCGGATATTCATATTGAACCAGATTCTGATGTTTTACGCTTACGCCAACGTATTGATGGAGTGTTACACGAGACCTTACTGAATGAAGTTAATGTAGCGTCTGCTTTGGTGTTACGTTTGAAATTGATGTCCAATATGGATATTTCAGAAAAACGCTTACCACAAGATGGCCGTTTTAATGTTCGAATTCGTGGGAATTCGATTGATGTGCGTATATCTACGATGCCTGTTCAATATGGTGAGTCAGTGGTTATGCGTTTACTTAATCAGTCGGCAGGGATTCAATCATTAGATGAATCTGGATTATCACCAGAGCTTTTAACTCGATTTCGTAAACAATTACACCGACCTCATGGCATGATCTTGGTCACAGGGCCTACAGGGTCAGGTAAAACCACCACCTTGTATGGTGCTTTGGCTGAGCTAAACGAACCTGGTAAAAAAATCATTACAGCCGAGGATCCGGTCGAATATCGTTTACCGCGGGTTAATCAGGTACAAGTTAATTCAAAGATCAACTTGGAGTTTTCAACGATATTAAGAACCTTTTTACGACAAGACCCCGATATTATTCTTGTGGGAGAAATGCGCGATCAGGAAACCGTTGAAATAGGCTTACGGGCGTCACTCACCGGGCATCTTGTATTATCCACCTTGCACACTAACGATGCGGTTGATAGTGCATTGCGTATGATGGATATGGGAGCTCCGGGTTATTTAGTGGCGAGCGCGGTTCGTGCTGTATTAGCTCAGCGCTTGATTCGGAAAATATGCCCAGATTGTGGTGATGACCATCACATTGATGATGCCACCAAGCAATGGCTCGTGAGTCGCTTCCCAAACCAAGCTAATGCTTCTTTTAAAAAAGGCTTAGGTTGTCAGAACTGTAATTTAACCGGTTATCGGGGGCGCATTGGTGTGTTTGAGTTTTTAGAACTGAATCAGCCGATGATGGATGCTCTTCGGTGTAATGACGCCGTTGGTTTTGCAACGAAAGCGCGCCAAGCGGAAGGGTATAAACCGTTGTTAGCATCGGCAATGGAGCTTGCACTAACAGGAACGGTTAGCCTTGATGAAGTAATGGCGCTAGGTGAAGGTGATTTATCTTCCAGCGTTGAACCGATTTTGATGTGAGGAGACTAAATGCCGACTTATCAATATCAAGGTAGAAATGCACAAGGTAGCCAAGTAAACGGGAAGGTCGATGCACCAACTGAAGAGCTGGCAGCGGAATCCTTGTTTTCTAAAGGTGTTATTCCTACGTCTATTATTCGTGGCTCAGGAAAGAACGCGAAAGAGTTTGATTTATCGGACTGGTTTACGCCTGCCATTCCACTTGAAGTTTTGGTTATATTCTGTCGCCAGCTATTCAGTTTAACCAAAGCTGGGGTTCCTTTACTTCGAGCAATTAAAGGGTTAATCCAAAATTGTACTAATAAGCAATTAAAGCAAGCATTAGAAGATGTGAGTGCGGAGTTAACTAATGGCCGGAGCTTATCGGCATCATTGCAATTGTATCCAAATGTCTTTAGCCCGCTATTTGTTTCGATGATTAATGTTGGTGAGAATACGGGCCGTTTAGATGAAGCTTTATTGCAATTAGCACACTATTACGAAAAAGAGCTTGAGACACGTAAACGTATTAAAGAAGCAATGCGCTATCCGATGTTTGTGATTGGATTTATTAGTATTGCAATGGTGATACTAAATACCATGGTTATCCCTAAGTTTGCTTCTATGTTTGCACGTTTTGGTGTTGATCTACCTTTGCCGACTCGAATGTTAATCGCCACTTCTAATTTCTTTGTTGATTATTGGATGCTGCTCATTGCCATTGCTTTTGCCGTGTTATTTGCTTTTAAAGCTTGGGTAAGTCGCTCGGCAGGGCGCGAAAAATGGGATAAATTTCGTCTGCATATGCCGTTAGTTGGCAGTATTGTCAATCGAGCTCAAATGGCACGTTTTTCTCGAACTTTTTCATTAATGCTTCGCGCGGGCGTTCCGATTAATCAGTCATTAGCATTATCAGCAGAGGCATTAGGTAATCGATATCTTGAAGTGAGGTTATTAGAGATGAAAGCCTCAATAGAAGCGGGGGGCAGTATTTCTAACGCCGCGATCAATATCGATGTTTTTACACCATTGGTGATACAAATGATCGCGGTTGGTGAAGAAACGGGGCGGATAGATGAATTATTAATTGAAGTCGCTGATTTTTATGAACGAGAAGTTGATTACGATCTTAAAACATTAACGGCCCGTATTGAGCCTATCCTATTAGTGGTTGTTGCTGGCATGGTGCTGGTGTTGGCTCTGGGTATTTTCTTACCGATGTGGAATATGCTAGATGTGATCAAAGGTTCCGCATAGTGATGAGGATACGAAAGCGTTTACGTTTTTTTGTTTGGTGTATCTTGATTTTGAGCATTATAGCGACTTGGCTGTATGTATGGGATGTAAAAACGAAGCCTGAAGCAGAGAGAGCGGCTTTTATAGTTGCCAAGCGTCAAATATTGAGTAATGCCAACGTTTATCGACAACATTGGATGCTTAATCAGCAGCCCTCTATGATGAATATTGATGGGAGAAGTATTCAATTTACTCGAAAAGGTTGGCCTATAACGATATCAAATAGTCGTCTTGATTGTGATAAATGGCTCGCCTTATTGTGGCCGGATAAACAAATATTTGGTGAAAACTATAGCGTTAAGATGCTTAATCAAAGTTTAGGTGTAATAGGCTGTGAGTATGGATTTCCTCCTGGGCAAGTGATGATATTAACGTTGACCAATGACTCATTCATGGTTGAAATGAATATTAAGTAACTATCGGTTTTTCTTAACTTTAATACACAGTGAAACAACAAGATATGTATAATATTGTACTGATTAATTCAGAATATAGGCAAGAGCGATGAAGAAGCAATATGGCTTTTCTTTGTTAGAATTAATCATTGTTATCGTGGTGATTAGCTTAATTGCCATTATCGCTTTACCTAAATATATTCAAATTGTAGAGGAAGCGAAAAAAAGCAGTATTAAAGGTGTGGCGGCAGCTTACAGTGCCAGTGTCGTTTCAGCTCGCGCTCAATGGGAAGTGGCGAGAAAACCTAAGAGGAAATCAGGACAAGATCAATATAATTATATTGATCTTGATGGTTCTCATTTATGGTTAA
This sequence comes from Vibrio casei, assembly GCF_002218025.2. Taxonomy (NCBI): domain Bacteria; kingdom Pseudomonadati; phylum Pseudomonadota; class Gammaproteobacteria; order Vibrionales; family Vibrionaceae; genus Vibrio; species Vibrio casei. The sequence goes on from NZ_AP018680.1 coordinate 535,352, forward strand.
CAGATCGAACGGCTCCAGGGTTAAGTGATTATATTGAAGGCTATCCTATGTCGGTTAGCGAAGGTTCTCAGCGATACATTGTCTCTATTTCTAATAAAGATTGTGTATTATTGATGGAGGGTTTGTTACAAAATCCACCAGTAACACAAAGCGTGGATGTAGCAGAGGAAGACAAGAAATCCGATGTGCGTTATTTAGCAAAAGCACACTCTAATTCTTGTGTATATTTTCAACAGGAAGGCGCTAAACACTCTTTCCTATATGAAATGAAAACTGGTCGTGTGACCGTGAACTTACAACAATAACTTGTTGTTTGATAAACTTTAAACACATAGAGAGATAATACTATGAAAAAACAAAACGGTTTCACCCTAATTGAATTAGTGGTTGTAATTGTCATCCTAGGTATTTTAGCAGTAACCGCTGCCCCTAAATTTTTGAACCTTCAAGACGATGCAAAAGTCAGTGCGGTGAAAGGTCTTGCTGGAGCAATGAAAGGTGCTGCAGGTATCACTTATGGTAAGGCAGCTATTGCTGGGCTTGATAGTGTTTCTTCTGCAACAAGCCTTTCTATTCCAAGTGTGTCTGGGGGAGTTCAGATCATTTATGGATATCCAACAGCAACAGATTCTGGTATTGCGAAAGTAGTGGATGGTTTAGATACAGATTGGGTTAAAGTATCAAACCCACCTTCTGCAGCAACAAATAGTATCTCTTATGGCTACCAAGGTTTTGGTTGTGTTGCTACTTATACACAAGCATTAGATGCTTATACACCAGCAACGGTAACGGTGAGCACTACTGATGACAATATTTCAAATTGTTCATTAAGTACCGCTACAGGTAACTAATACCCTATTAGTGTAAGTGTTGAGATGTCTTATTTTATATTGAGTCATCTCAACATTTTTAGCTGGTTTTAATAGCGCAACTTATAATAATAATTTATGGTAAATATTAACCATAAATTATAGTCATAATAACTTGAATTAATTACCAATACCTTGGTGGTTATTCATATTCCCAAGGTAGGTCGATGATGAGAAAAATAAATGGGTTTACCCTCATAGAATTGGTCGTTGTCATCGTTATCTTAGGGATTCTTGCTGTGACTGCAGCGCCTAAATTTTTAAACTTACAAGATGACGCAAGAGTGAGTACGCTAAAAGGACTGGCGGGTGCCATGAAAGGGGCGGCGAGTATTGTGTATGGTAAATCCGCGATTGCAGGTATTGAACATTTAGAGAGTTCAACAGTATCGATGGGGAGTTCTTCCATTAATATTGTTTATGGTTATCCGGCGGCAACACCGTCAGACTTAGAAGCGGCAGTGGATGGGCTAAGTTCTGATTGGGTTGTGCTCGATACCGGAGTAACAGAAGTTTTTGGTATTTCGACTAGTTCGGGGACCGTGACCTATGGTTATAATAATTTTGCTTGTGTCGTAAAGTACAGCCAAGCAACAGAAAACCAACCAGCTATTGTGACTATCGAAAATGATACTAAATATGGCGATGTCATTGATCATTGTACTTTGTTCTCGTCGACAAATTGATCAATTAATAATACGGAAATTAACCCCTATATCTTATGTGGCGGTTATTTTTTTAAGGTTAGTGTATGCCTCATAAGTTTAAAGAGCAGCGAGGGTTTACTCTCGTTGAACTTATTGTTGTGATTATTATTATCGGTATTTTATCGGTGTATGCAGCCAGTCGTTTTCAAGGGCCATCTTCTTTTTCCCCTTATGCCGCACAAGCGCAAACCATTTCAGTTATTCGTCAAATTCAGCTTGCCCGTATGCAATCTAATATTCAATCTGGAGCCAGCAATGTTAACTATATTTTATCGGTTAGTCGTGATTGCTTAGGCTCTAAACCTGCTTGCGATAATCAGCCAGATCAAGGCATTGGATTTAGCAGTAAGGTTGAATTTGATAATCAACAAATGAACTTTCAAGTCGAAGCACCTGTTACAGCAGATACCTCTATGATCACTTTTGATCTGCTGGGCCGTCCTGAAGGGCTTTGTGATGCCAATGGGAGCAACTGTGCAGGCCAATATAAAATCACGATTAAAGACATTACCAATACTGTTGAAAGTACTTTTATTTGTATTAATTCTCAAGGATTTGTTTATCAACCGGATTTAGGGAGAGATATTTGTGACAAGTAAATATCGGTCCCCTTTCGTTTCAGTGACTTGCCGACAAACGGGGTTTACTTTAATTGAAAGCATTGTTGCCATGGTTATTATGGGGCTTGCCATGACCGTATTGTTTTCACTTTTTTTTCCTCGTGTTGAGAATTCTGGTATTCCTCAATACCAAGTTCGAGCATCTGCTTTGGGGCAAAGTATGATGAATACGATATTGTCTCGCGGCTTTGATGATAATAGTGATCCTAGTGGCGGAATTTATCGCTGTGATGAAAATGATGTGAATAATCAACCCAATCCGTGTACGACTAAATTAGGCGCAGAGACGGATAAAGGTGAAACCGATGCCAGTTTTTTCAATGATGTGGATGATTATATCGGGTGTTGGTACACCAGCGCATCCAGTAAAGCATTATGTTCATCGCTACCAGAAAAACCGCTGACTGATATATTAGGTAAAGATATTGCCACCCAGTACCCCAATTTTGTCGTTGATGTCACTGTGACCAATATGCAAAGTACCGCACCGCACGTTATGCGTAAAATTAAACTAAACATTTCTGCAAGCCAATTTGAAGCCTTCAAATTAACGGCTTATAGAGGCAACTACTAATGAGCCGGTTGAAGCGAAGCCAGCAACAAGGTTTCACCCTTATTGAGCTCATCGTTACCATGGTGGTCATGGGGATCATGGTTATGGGAATTGCGGGGTTTATTGAACTTGGCACAAAAGGTTATGCAGATACCGTTGATAGACAAGCCTTACAGAATCAAGCTCGTTTCGTGGTTGAAAAAATGACTAGAGAAATACGTCACTCGGTTCCGAATAGTTTTGCTGTGACCGAAGGAGGGAAATGCGTTTCTTTTTACCCTATAAAGTACGCGGGTGCTTATGTCGTGCTGCCTGTTTCGGGAGGAAATCCATTTCGTTTTGTTGTGGTCAGTGCTGAACCCAATTCTGACGATTTAAATGGGTTGAAGCTCGTGGTTAATCCGAATAGGCCTGATGATCTAAATACCGCTAGCAGTAAAAGCATTTTTTTAAGTGGCGTGGTAAAGCTAAAGGATAGTGAGGGCAATGACACGCCGATTTACAGCACACAGACCGAGTCAGACTTTGATGCTGGCAACGTTAATAACTCGGTGGGTAATCGTTTGTATCTTTATAATGAAAAAGTTCAATACTGTATTTCTTCAACAACGATTACGCGTCAAGAAAATGACGAAAAACCTGACCAAATAGGCCAAAATATCACTTCTGGTTCGTTTAATGATGGGTCTGGCAGTGACGGTGTTTCACTTTCTCGTAGTGGTTTGATTCATATGACCCTTTTATTTCAACGTGGTGATGAGAAAAGTCAGTATGATGATGATATTCAAGTGCTTAACGTACCTTAGATTTGAGTGAATAATCGCGATGAAAATGAGCGCCATAAATATTAGGTCTAACCAATATAACCAGTTACCAATCAAACAGTCTGGTAGTGTTTTGATCGTGGTAATCTTTGTGATTGTCGTGATGGGGTTACTCGCAGGTGTGATGGCGCGTTTAGAGTGGTCGAATCAAGATACGCAAACTCGTGAATTATTAGGGACACAAGCTTGGTTTATGGCGCATTCCTCTAACGAGTGGGCATTAACGGAACTCTATCCTTTAGGTGAGTCAGCTGCGAGTAGTCACCTAAAACCGCGTTGTGATGCGATTAATGGAAACTGGGAATCCTACACGCCGACATTAACAAGCAGCGGCCATTGCAAGATCACATCGGTTACTTGTTCTTATCAGAATATTCCAGAAGAGTATGAAAAATATCGTTACTACACGGTTGAGTCTGTAGCGAGTTGTGGTGGAGAAGGGTTGTATCAAGTCGAGCGTGCTCAGCAAGTCGTTGTGAAAGGGATTAAGTGATGGCATTTTTTCGGGCTTTTGTTGCCATTTTCACGTTGTTGGTTTCTTTGGGAACTTATGCTGCTGAACAGTGTAAGGTTAACCCCTCAAATGATTTTAGTGTGTCCGCTAATATTGATAACTATGATGCCTCTGATACATATAATATTTATGCTAAAAAAGCCAATGAATCCATTTTAATGTGGTCAAATAGATCCTCTTCTGCTTATATTGTCGATTCAACTTTAAAGGCAAGTTCTTCATACGATTTACGTTTTAACTTTGAGATGACCGGTAAAAGAGGTAACGATATTACAGGTCAATTAAGTTATTACCGTAAATTAAAAGGCAGTTCTAATTGGGAATTAGTTGAAACAAAAACCTCAACCTTTCATTCGGGAAATAACACCGAAATTAGTTTTAATGGTGATGGACTATCTTGTCAAGCCGGGATGCCAGAGACACCCGTAGAGCCCATACCTGTACCGGATATTTGTACCTATGTCCCAAATACTTTGCAGACAAATTACTTTACCAATGGTGATGATGGTGCACCTTACGGTAACCTATCAATAGCTATCGCAAATGCAGGTGAAGAGAATAAAGTTATCTTGCCTAAAGATGATTCGTTAATGTCATTTTTTAGCGCAGGAGCTGATTATTGTTACTACCCTTCAGCTACAGGCCCCCAAAAATGTAAGCTTAATACTTCCTTGCATACAGAAGGCTATCCCTTAGATTTACAAGATAAATTTACCGGTAATTCACTTGATATTGTACCGGGTACCACTCACACATTATCTTCTGGCGAATATTGGTATAACACAATTAAATTTGGTAGTGGGAGTCAATTATCAATAGATGGCACCGTTGTTATTCACTATAAAACATTCGATTTATCTTCAACAAAAGTAGGGGATAAGATTCACATCAATGATGGTGGGGATAGTAAGAGCTTACTTTTCATTGGGCATGGTTCTACAGCAAGTATTACGACCAGTGATAAAACAGCATCAATTGTTGCTTATGCGCATTTTTATGTTGATAACACAACGTCGCAAGGGTTGAATTTAGGAGGAGAGAATAACTCATTTAATGGCGGGTTTACTGGTAATGCTATCTCCATTTCTGGAAGGAATAATGTGATTAATGGTGCTGGTGGTTGTGGTGATGATGAGAGCAAGCCTCCCGACCCTACACCTAATGATTTTTGCGAGTACTTCCCTGAGCCAGCTCAAAGTTGGGTTACTGCAGGAAGCAGTGATTACTCAAGTTATCCTCCTAGTCAGCTTATTATGAATAATGGTAAGAACGGACAAGATATTGTTGGCTGGACAGAAAGTTATATTGAAGATAATTATATTAAAAATGGTTACTCAGATGGTGAATACGGCACGATAGATGTCCTAAAAATTGGATTTGATGAAACTACTGACCAGAGTAACCTGCATGCTCCCGGCACCTGTGATACAGCTCCTTGTGATACCGGTGGAGCAGATGTCGATACAAGAAAAATAGCACCACCACCACTGCTTAATGTTAGCTTTCCAGCCAATGGTAGTGCTGATGTTGATATTAGCCCACCTTATAATTCCGGTGGGGGGTATGAAATGTGCGATACCTCTGAATTGTGTACTCGTACAACCGATAATACAGGTACAACGGTAACGATTGATGGTGACATCAGTAAATTATCAGTGGCGAGTTATAATGGAGAGCATTACACGATTATCATTGATGGTGTACATACGATAAAAAACCTACAGGTTAACTCTAATAATGTTGATGTTGTATTCAAAGCCAATAGTGTAACAACGGTTGATACGGCGTCATTTACACAGGCTCCAAGTATTACTTTTGAAGATAATGTTCAAATTAAAATACAAACTAGTTGGCAATTAAATAATAGTGTTGCATTTAGCTATGCAAGCGGTGCTCAAAGTAGTTTATTGTATGGACCTGAAGCAACTATCAGGATAACAAATCCTAATATGGCTTTTTATGGTTATATTTTGGCGAAAAATCTTATTTTAAGTAATGACATTACTATTTATGGTGCGATTTCAGCGAATAAGCTTCAAATGGATACAGCCAATTCTCATATTATTTCATCAGGAAAATGTTTCAATCCAACGCCTGATACTAGCTATACCTTGGATGTCACGCCTGATTACCAGTTCGCACTATTATGCCAAGCACCAGAATTAATCTATACGGTTTATGATGAAGATGGCAGGGTGGCGACTGGCTATTCCGGCACCATTACAGCAAGTTATCCTTCCGGTTTAACACCATCCGAACCGACGGTAGGGAGCAAAAACAGTGATTATATTTATACACCCAATCAAGGTATTGTTAAGGTTCCTGTTAAATCTGAGGCACTGGCAGAATACACAGTGAAAGCGCAATTAACTGATGATTCTGGTGTGACTGACTCAGGTAATGTTTTATTTGGCCCTTATCAATTTGATGTTGAGCTCGTGAAAGCAGTAGCGGCGCATCCCACTGCATTTAATGTGCAAGTTCTTGCTTGTAAAAACGATAAAGTAACTCCCGTGAAAGGTTACCGTGGCAATAAAAAGTTAACGGTTTCGAAGGTCAACTTAGCTACACCAACCATGGCTCAAGGTGCTATCAACGGTGACTTAAAAGTTAGCGCGACCGAAAGTAATAACTATAGCGATACGGATGTCACGCTCGAGTTTTCTGAGGATGCGAAAGCGACTGGATATTTAACGTACCAAGAATCCGGTTCGTTAAACTTCCTATTGACCGACCCTAACTTTGTGTGTCCGGCTGATTACGATGGCTGTGAAATCACCAATGATGATCAAACGAAAGAAAATGTCACCACCTTACAAGGTCTCGCCAATGTGGATGTACGTCCGTGGACGTTTGCCATTTGTGAGCCAACTGGTCGGGATATGAATGGGACTTCAGATATTGGCGCAGCGTTTATGCCTGCGGGTGAGTTATTTGGTTTACAAGTGAAACCAATTGTGTGGCAAACCGGAGGGGCTTTAACTGGTGATATTGAGGTGAGCAATTTTTGTAATGCAGCGGTGACACAAAACTTCTTCATTACAGAGGCGCCGACGGCAACGGTTGAAGTGGGTAGTGAATTAGCCACCCCAGAAAATGGCCGCTTAAGTTCAGGGTTAATATCGGAAGATGGCCTAGACCGAGCGCATGATGGTGTCGCGAATAATGGTGATAAATATTACCGCTATGGAAGTCTAAAGTGGCAAGAAGTGGGCAGTATAAAAGCAACCGCAGGCACACTTGCCAATTATTTGGATATGGATATTAACCTTGGTTATAGAAATATTGGCCGCTTTTATCCTCATCACTTAGTCTACGTCTCTAATGATTGGGATTATGCGGCAGGTCATGATGGTTTTGCTTACATGAATCAACCTATTGGTATGAATTATACAATAGAGGCACAAAGTGCTGATGACTTGGCGACTTGGAATTACGGTTTGTTTGCCCAAAGTTTACAAGATAAGTTGGCATTAACGGCGATAAATAGCATCAATGGGCAAAGCTTATTAAGTCGTTTACCCTTAAACGATCAGCCACTGTATGGATGGTATGAAACCTTGAACGGTGGTGAGGTCACTCAGCGTAATGCTCAATATGATGTGCAAGATGACGACTTTCAATTTTATAAACAAGAAATAACGAATGTTCATAATTCTGAATATACTTCAACGCCAGATGGCCCTTATGATTCGACCAATGCGAAGTTTGGTATTGCGGTTATCAAAAAAGTCGACGATGTGGATTTTGATTTTACTGGTCTTGATGCTAGTGACAAGATTACGCTAGATGCGGATGGTGATGGTACTGTTGATATTGGTTTAAAGTTTACCCTTCAACCTGACTTTCGATATGGACGTATGACATTAGACAGTGTCAGTGGTTCTATTGGAGGGCCTATCCAAGTGCCACTGCGTACAGAGTTTTGGGATGGAGAAAGTTACATTTCGAATTCAGATGATAATGGTAGTCAGTTTATAACTAAAGAGTATTGTGGTCTTAGCAATTTGAGCAATAGCGATGCGTATTTGACTGACACCGTGAATACGAATGGGAAGCAAGCGGTGAATTTAGGGAAATCCGATATTGTTCGAGCCGCTCAAACGACGTCTCAAAGAGAGTTTGTACGCTTGTTTTTAAGACAAGGTATTACACAACCAGAGGGAACAATGTGTAGTTGGCCAAATGGAACTCAACCATGGCTTCAATTTAATTGGCGAGATTTTGGAGACGAAGATCCTTCAGCTGTGATCATTTTTGGTGCTTACCGAGGTAATGATCGAATTATCTATCGAGGTGAGCCGAATTTGGTTTCGCATTAATCGCACATATATACAGAGCAATAATGAAATATACCTCTACTTGAGTTAACTTTGTGTAAGAATAAGCACTATTGTTATATGGTTGTAGGTTAAAGCTTGCCGACAGCCCAGTGCATTGGTACATTTAGCACAATTTTATTTCCTTCTATCGCTCTTAGGATAACGAAGAATATGTTCAAGAAACTTCGTGGTATGTTTTCAAATGATCTTTCAATCGATCTAGGTACAGCCAACACTCTTATTTATGTAAAAGGCCAAGGCATTGTCCTTGATGAACCTTCTGTCGTAGCTATTCGTCAAGATCGTACAGGTACGGCGAAAAGTGTTGCCGCTGTTGGTCATGAAGCTAAACAAATGTTAGGCCGTACTCCAGGCAATATTTCCGCTATTCGTCCGATGAAAGATGGTGTGATTGCTGATTTTTATGTTACGGAAAAAATGTTGCAACACTTTATCAAGCAAGTGCATGACAACAGTGTCTTAAAACCAAGCCCTCGAGTATTAGTGTGTGTACCTTGTGGTTCTACACAAGTTGAGCGCCGTGCCATTCGTGAATCAGCACTAGGTGCTGGTGCTCGTGAAGTGTATTTGATTGATGAACCAATGGCAGCTGCGATTGGTGCAGGGCTTCGAGTATCAGAGCCTACAGGGTCAATGGTTGTTGACATTGGTGGTGGTACAACTGAAGTTGCCGTTATTTCATTAAACGGTGTGGTTTACTCTTCTTCTGTGCGTATTGGTGGTGACCGTTTTGATGAAGCAATCATTAACTATGTTCGTCGTAACTACGGCAGCTTAATTGGTGAAGCAACAGCTGAAAAAATCAAGCATGAAATTGGTTCAGCGTATCCTGGCGATGAGGTCATGGAAATGGAAGTTCGTGGTCGTAACCTTGCAGAAGGTGTTCCTCGTAGCTTCACATTAAATTCAAATGAAATTTTAGAAGCACTTCAAGAGCCTCTGTCTGGTATTGTTTCTGCTGTGATGGTTGCTCTTGAGCAATGCCCACCTGAATTAGCGTCTGATATTTCAGAAAATGGCATGGTGTTGACTGGCGGTGGCGCATTGCTAAAAGATATCGATCGTCTTTTAACTGAAGAAACGGGGATTCCTGTGGTTGTGGCCGATGAACCACTAACGTGTGTTGCGTTAGGTGGTGGTAAAGCGTTAGAAATGATTGATATGCACGGTGGTGATCTTTTTAGTGAAGAATAAATCCTTCGCACTTGAAGCTGCAGCTTTATTGGCGGCGTTTATTCGCCGCTCTCTTTATATAAGAAAAGGCCGAGACAAGCCCCTTCTTTTTGATAAATGGGGAGCTGGGAGTCTCATTCACTTTCTTCCTCACTGCTACTTCAATTACATTGGGTTTATAGATAAAGACTACGATTTTTTCGCATGAAATTGATTTTTGGCCAAGGCCCATCCCTACAACTGCGTTTATTTTTCGCTTTAATTTTATCGGCTAGCTTAATGCTAGCTGATAGTCGTTTAGATACTTTTTCAAACGTCCGATATTTACTCAATAGTTCAGTTGCTCCTTTGCAATATGCGGCCAATTTGCCTCGTAGTATGTTTGATGGAATGTATGAACGCTTCAATAATATGAAAACGTTAGTTGATAACAATAATGCATTGAAAAATGAAGTATTAATCTTAAAAAGTAATTTGTTGTTATTGGAGCAATATAAAGAAGAAAATAACCGTCTTCGTCAATTACTCGGTTCTCCTTATATTCGAGATGAACGTAAAGTAGTAACGGAAGTGATGGCGGTTGATTCATCACCTTATCGTCACGAAGTTGTGATCGATAAAGGTCATACTGATGGTGTTTATGAAGGCCAACCCGTAATTAATGAAAAAGGCATTGTTGGGCAAGTGGTGAATGTCTCTGCACACAACAGCCGAGTGCTGCTTCTAACTGACAGCAATAATTCAATTCCAGTCCAAGTCTTGCGTAATGACATTCGTGTTATCGCCGCAGGAAATGGTGATACCGACGCCATTCAACTTGAACATATTCCAACGAGTACCGATATCCGTACTGGTGATTTGCTGGTGACTTCTGGCTTAGGTGGGCGTTATCCTGAAGGTTATCCTGTTGCTTATGTGACGAGTGTTAAAAATGATAATCGTCGCCCTTTTTCTGAAATTGAAGCCAAACCTGTAGTTGAGTTTGAACGTTTACGTTACCTGCTCTTGGTATGGCCAGACCAAGAAAGGCAAAAACAGGCACAGACGGTTGAGCAAGCAGAAAATCAGCAGGTGGTTCAGCCATGAGAAATAATATATTTCGCACTAAACTGATCATTTGGATCTCGTTTATTATTGCCTTGATTTTACAAGCGGTTCCGTGGCCAGGACCATTAGAGATGATGCGCCCGACATGGACTATTCTGATCACTTGTTATTGGATTTTAGCTTTGCCACATCGAGTGAATGTGGGGTCAGCTCTCATTCTTGGCTTAATGTGGGATTTAGTCATTGGAACCACCTTAGGAGTTCACGGTATAGTGATGTCGGTGGTTGCCTATATTGTGGCACTGAATTTCCAGATGCTTCGTAATATGGCACTTTGGCAGCAAGCGGTATTAATTGGCCTGATCAGTATATTGGGGGAGTTTTTAGAGTTTTTTGGCGAATTTATACTAAAAGATGTTGAATTTAACCCGCATTTACTTTGGGCGGGTGCGGTAAACTGTATTTTGTGGCCTTGGATGTTTTTGCTATTAAGAAGGGTCAGACGACGCTGGCAGATGCGTTAAATTCTTATACCTGTTTTTGATTCTCTTGTAGGTTACAAACAGGTATTTCTCAAATAAGTGGTGCTTTATGTCAATGTCATCAAACCAGTCACCAAAACCTACCTTTTTCTTAGCTTCAGGCTCTCCTCGTCGTAAAGAATTACTGACTCAATTAGGATACCAGTTTGATATTGTCGTCCCTAATATTGAAGAACAACAACAAGTTGATGAGTGCCCTAGTCATTACGTTGAACGCTTGTCACGTGAAAAAGCTCAAGCGGGTGTAGAGCTAGCATTAAAAATTTATGGTCAACAAACGTTACCTGTTTTAGGTTCAGACACCATTGTGGTAGTTGATAACCATGTATTAGAAAAACCAATCAATTATTTAGATTGCAAGCGTATGTTGCAGTCTTTATCGAATCGAAAACATCAAGTCATGACTTCGGTCACTGTTGCAACTTCCACTGAATATCAAACTAAAACTGTTATTACCGATGTATGGTTTAAACCGTTAACCGAACAAGAAATAGAAGCCTATTGGCAGACGGGTGAACCATGTGATAAAGCGGGTAGTTATGGCATTCAAGGCATTGGTGGGCGATTTGTTTCCCGAATTGAAGGAAGCTTTCATGCAGTGATGGGATTGCCATTAATGGAAACGGATTTGTTGTTAAATGCATTCCTATCTAATCAATAGACAAAATTTATGGGGCACATTATGAGTGCAGAATTACTGATTAACGTTACGCCAAGTGAAACTCGAGTTGCTATGATCGAGGCTGGCTTATTACAAGAAATTCATATTGAGCGAGAGTCTCGTCGTGGCATTGTCGGCAATATTTATAAAGGTAAGGTCAGCCGAGTATTACCAGGTATGCAAGCGGCTTTTGTGGATATTGGATTGGATAAAGCGGCGTTTCTTCACGCTTCCGATATCGTTCCTCATACTGAATGTGTCGCCGAAAATGAAAAGAAGCAATTTCAAGTACGTGATATCGCAGAATTAGTACGTCAAGGTCAAGATTTAGTTGTACAAGTCGTCAAAGATCCACTTGGTACGAAAGGTGCTCGTCTAACAACCGATATTACATTGCCATCGCGTTATTTAGTTTTTATGCCGGGAGCGGCCCATGTTGGTGTTTCTCAGCGTATTGATGATGAATCGGAGCGCGAACGCTTAAAGCAAACGGTATTACCGTATTGCGATGAAAATGGCGGTTTTATTATTCGTACTGCTGCGGAGGGGGCGGATAGTGCAGAGTTGGCGCAAGATGCTGCCTTCTTAAAGCGTTTATGGAATAAAATTAATGAACGTCGCGGTAAATATAAAACTAAGTCTATGCTCTATGGTGAGATTGGTTTGGCACAACGTATTTTACGTGATTTTGTTGGAACTGAGATTAGCCGAATTCAGGTCGATTCTCGTTTGGCGTTCGAGACTCTTTTAGAGTTCACTTCCGAGTTTGTACCTGAGTTAACTGAGCGATTAGAATTATATCATGGTGATAAGCCTATTTTTGATATGTACGATACCGAAAATGAGATTCAACGATCTTTGGATCGTAAAGTTGAATTGAAATCAGGTGGCTACTTGATTATCGACCAAACGGAAGCTATGACCACGGTTGACATTAATACAGGGGCATTTGTTGGACGTCGTAATTTAGAAGAAACGATTTTTAATACCAATATTGAAGCGACTCAAGCCATCGCTCGTCAACTGCGTTTACGTAATTTAGGCGGTATTATCATTATTGATTTTATTGATATGCTAGAAGATGAGCACCGTCGTCGAGTGATTCAATCACTGGATATGGCTTTATCGAAAGATCGCGTCAAAACCAATATTAACGGTTTTACTCAATTGGGACTCATTGAGATGACACGTAAAAGGACACGAGAAAGTATTGAACATGTTCTGTGTTCTGGGTGTCCAACTTGTAAGGGGCGAGGTTCAGTTAAAACGGTTGAAACCGTATGCTATGAAATATTACGTGAGATTACACGAGTGAACAGAGCTTATGATGCAGATAGGTTTGTAGTGTATGCCTCAGCGGCCGTGGCAGACACCTTGCAAGGAGAAGAGTCTCACGCTTTAGCTGAATTAGAGCTTTTCATTGGAAAACAAGTGAAAATTCATGCTGAGCCCTTGTATGTACAAGAGCAATTTGATGTCGTCATGATGTAATGGAGTAAGCTAGTGACTCTTGCCACACGCCTTTGGCGATCTTTATTATGGATGGTGTTAACCGTCGCGGTGTTGTTAGCCGTTACGGTAACGGCGCTACGGTTATTCCTACCTAACTTAAATCAGTACCGTAGTGATATTGAAGCTCAACTACTTGAAACAACGGGCTTGCATTTTAAAGTTCAGGATATAAAAGGCTATTGGGGAAATATTAGCCCTTCGCTCGCTTTAAAAAACTTACAAATTTTGCTGCCAAATGAAAATAAACCGATTCTCACGGTTAGCCGAGTTGATGGCGAATTGGATCTTCTGTCTTCCTTGATTCATTTGAAACCTAAACTAGCCAATGTCGAAATTCAAGGTTTAAATGCTGATGTTAGTCGATGGCCTTTGCTTCCAGATGACAGTGAGCCGCAAGCTCCCGAAGCTGATACATTGGATTCAATAAAAAATATACAAAATGTCTTCCTTAAACAGTTAGGTGAGTTTTCACTAGTGGATTCAAGTGTCCAATATTTGGCACTGAATGGTGAGGTACGCCGTTTAGATATTGATCGCCTCCGTTGGCAAAATGATGGTCATAATCATAAAGCCGAAGGTGTCGTTAGTATTGCTGGTGGAAATCTTAATAAAATTTCTGTGATCGCGAATTTTCGTGAAAAAGGTGACCTACGTTTTATTGATGGGGACTTTTTTGTTTCAGGGCAAAATATCCGCGTGACACCTTGGATGACAGCCTACCTTAAAGATTCTACGACAATCCACTCTGGCCGTGTCAGTTTAAACAGTTGGTTTAGTTTAAAACAAGGTAAACCAACGGATGCTTTAGTCGAATTATTACCATCACATCTCATTTGGGGAGATGAGAAGCAACCTCATCAGCTGAATATTCTTCATGGAGTGGTTAAATTAAAACCAAAAGATAAAGGTTGGTTTATTCAGGGGCAGCAATTTGATATTGAAACGAACCAAATTAAGTGGCCCCAATTTCGTTTTTCAGTCAATTTTCAACCCGATCATCAAGCGATCAATGTTTCTCAATTACAAGTGGGTAATTTGACGCCACTAGTGGGGTTATCTTCAAAAGATGACTCGGCGATGGATTGGATAAAGAAAATTGAACCAACTGGAACCATTCAAGATATTCGCATTGATTTACCCAAAGAACTAAAACAATTCACGTACTCAGCCAAGCTCGTTGATGTGGGCATAAAGCAGTGGGAATTGTTGCCTGAGGTTCATAAGTTATCGGCAGATATTACGGGAGATTTAAATACTGCGTCGATTAAGGCGACCTTAAAAGACGACACGCTTCCTTATGGTGATGTATTTCAAGCCCCTTTAGTTATTAATGACGGTAAAGTAAATTTGGTTTGGCAGAGTGATGATCAAGGTTGGAGGATTTGGGCGGATAAAATACAAGTGAAAACACCCGATCTTGAAGCTATTGGGGAATTCAAATTGGATTTCCCGAAAGGTAAATCTCCATTTTTAGCCATATATGCAGAAGCTGATGCCAAGAAAGCTGGCGAAACTTGGCGTTATTTACCCACTCTTGCTCTTGGGAGAGATTTAACCAATTATTTATCAACGGCGATACAAGGTGGCAGTGCAAAAACGGCAAAGATTCTTTGGTACGGTTCATTAGACGACTTTCCTTATCAGAATAATAAGGGCGTATTTCAGGTGAAGGTTGGACTACAGGATGGTCGATTTAGTTTTGATACCGCGTGGCCACCGATTACCGATTTACAGTTAAACCTCTTATTTCATAACGACTCTATGTATTTAGATTCAGATTCAGCAACATTAATGGATGTGAAAGCTCAGCACGTTTCCGGTGTGATCCCAAGCTTGTCTGAAGGGGGACATATTGAAATTACGGCTCAAGCCCAAGCTGAAGGTTCTGCTATACGCGATTACATGATGGCTACTCCCTTGGTCGACTCTGTTGGCGCCGCATTAACGGCGGTGAAAGTCTCTGGCCCTGTTGGATCTAAGTTTACCATTACGGTGCCATTTAATGGTGATGATGCAAGTGTGACGGGATACGCTAAATTAAAAAACAACCCTATCGAAGTTCAAAGCCCGCCTATTCAACTGGAAAAGGCGACAGGCAAAATTACATTTGATAATGATGTAGTGAAAGGAGCTGGAATTAAAGCCAGCTTACTTAAACAACCTATTTCTTTGGATTTTAGTGGGCAAAACCAAAGCAAAGGCTATGGTGTGAGTATTGATGTTGTGGGAGATGCCGATTTAGTGAAACTAAGAAAGGAGGTTCCTTCATCTTGGTTAACCCCTCTTTCTGGACATGCACCTTGGAATTTAGGGGTTGATATTCAGTTAAATGATGTCGGTTTTACCTACCAAATAGATGGTGGATCGGATCTGGAATATTTAACCAGTAATTACCCTGAGCCACTTGGTAAAGCATTGGGAATAAAAGTAAAAGCGCGTTTACAAGCAGCAGGAAACCAACAAGTACTGAATGCCAGAGTGACATTACCGGAAGTTAAATACCAAGCCGATATCGATATTCGCCCATCGACACCAGTGCTAACGGCAACCAACCTTGTTGTGGGGCGTGGTGACTTTAAAGTTAGCCCTATTGGTGGGCACTTTGTTTCTGTCAATCGGCATAAATTTAATGCAGACAATTGGCTGGATTTTATTTTGGATGAAACCCGCTTAGTCAAAGTTGAAGGAGTTGATAACGATCCTAAAGTGGTGAAGCTTGTTCCTCATACCGATGGGATAAAAGTGACGGCGGTAGACAACAAAACTACGCGGTCGGGGATTCATTTCCCAGCAATACCGATGCCAGAAGTGGTTGATGTTAATACTCAAACGTTAACTCTTGGTGAGCTTGATTGGCATAAAGTGAAATTTAATGCCGTACATAAAGCCCATGATTGGAAAATGAAAGTATCGAGTAGTGAAGCCGTGGGTAGTGGCTCTTTTCGTAATAATCGAGATTTAGATTTAAACCTAAACAGTGTGCATATTTTTGTTCCACAATGGGAAAAAAGCAAAGATGAAAAGCTTATTCGAAATCTGCCAAAAGAAGAGCCTTTAATTAGCTCATTTGATAGAAAGTTCCATGAAAATATGCCGAATTTAGTTTTGAAAGTTGGTGATCTTTGGCTGCAAGGTTATAAGGTCGGAAAAGTTGACATGCAGTTGAAGCGTGAAAAAGATAAGTTGGTGTGGAAGAACCTTGATTTTAATACTGGATCTAATCATTTAAAAGCAACTGGTTGGTGGCAATTGTCGGGTAATAAGAGCCATTCCGATTTTAATTTTAGTCTGACTGGAAAAAACAATTCGGATGTTATGGAGCGATTTGGGATTAATTCTGGAATTCAAAAAGCCTCTTTTGATATTGAGATAAACTCCAACTGGGATGGTGCACCTTGGTCGGTTAAAACGGAAACGTTGAATGGTAATGTTAAGACCAAATTTAAAGATGGTGTTATCACAGATGTCAACGGTGCTGCACGTTTGTTAGGCTTGTTTAGTTTAGATTCGATTATTCGTAAAATGAAACTCGATTTTACGGGAGTGTTTGATAATGGTATGACGTTTGATTCTATTTCGGGCACTGGAAAAATAAGTAAAGGTGTATTCATTACAAATGATCTGGATATGGATGGCTCGGCAGGGGATCTAAGTTTACGAGGTAAAGCGGATCTTAATACGCAGTTAGTGGATGCCGAAGTGACATTTATTCCAGACCTAACATCCAGTATTCCATTAGTTGCTGCATTTGCGGTGACACCACAGGCCGCCATTGCTGTTTTTGCGATTACCAAAGTATTATCTCCGGTCGTGGATGTATTTACTAAAATTCAATATGAAATAAAAGGGCCGCTTGATGACCCTTCAGTAAAAGAAATCTCGCGAAGTAAGGGCGAATATAAGTTGAATTAGGCACATGAATCCGTTGAATGGATTCTAGTCATTAACGATAAATGGTATTTCATTAAGGAGTGATGATGTCGAGAGTTGGATTAATTCAAATGACGTCAGGGGCGGATCCTGATGCCAATTTAATTTATATCGAGCAACAACTTGAAGTGATGCAGAAAAAAGGCATCGATTGGGTCATTTTGCCTGAAAATGCGATTATTTTTGGTCAGCGTAGTGATTATCATCGTTATGCGGAAGAGCTCAATCAAGGTCGGCTGCAATCAGAGCTTGCTCAACTTGCTATTCGTTTTAATGTTTGGCTCATTGTTGGATCTTTTCCCGTCAAATGTGAGGGTGAGGTGAAAACCACTTGCTTGGTTTTTTCGGCTCAAGGTGAATTATGGGCTGACTACGATAAACTTCACATGTTTGATGTGGAAGTCAGTGATAGCCATCAACGTTATCGCGAATCGGATACGTTTTTATCTGGAAACCGTATCGTTGTGGCGGATACGCCTTTTGCTCAACTTGGACTTTCTATTTGTTATGACGTGCGCTTTCCTGAGCTTTTCTCCCAATTACGTCAATTGGGCGCTGATGTCATTACGGTTCCTGCTGCATTTACTTATGTCACGGGGCAGGCTCATTGGGAAGTTTTGTTGCGCGCTCGAGCTATAGAAACGCAATGCTGGATTGTAGCAGTGGGACAAACCGGTACCCATCCATGCGGTCGTCAAACTTGGGGAAATTCTATGGTTATTGACCCTTGGGGACGAATCATTGACAGTTTATCCGAGACAGCAGGGCACTTAATCGTTACCATTGATACTAATATTAACCACGAAATCCGAGAAAAAATGCCTGTTGTGCAACATGCTCGTTTTTCTAGTCAGTTAAAATCTTAATTATTGATAGAGTACCTATGACACTTAGTACGGTAGAAAAAGACTTATTAACGGCATCGGGCCTAACCGATAGCGATATTCAAAATACCCTTGCGAGTATTGCCACCAGACATATTGATTATGCCGATATCTATTTTCAATCTAGCTGGCACGAGTCGTTAGTCTTAGAAGACAGTATTATTAAAGACGGTTCTTTTAATATTGATCGCGGTGTTGGGATCCGCGCGATTGCTGGTGAAAAAACTGGCTTTGCTTATTCCGATCAAATTGATATTAACGGTTTACAACAAAGTGCGATAGCGGCACGTGGGATTGCTCAACAAGGACAAAATGCCACAGTAAAATCGTTCACTCGTAAAGTCACCCCTCAGACTTACCAAGCGATCAATCCTTTAGAAAGCTTAGATAAGCAGCAAAAAATTGAACTGCTTAAACAAATTGATGCTTACATTCGTAGTAAAGAACCTTTAATTCAAGAAGTGTCCGTGAGTATTAGTGGCGTATATGAACAAATTCTTGTAGCAGCGACCGATGGTACTTATGCCGGAGATATACGCCCATTAGTTCGTTTATCTATAAGCGTCTTAGTGCAACGTGGCGATCGCCGGGAACGTGGCAGCGCGGGTGGTGGTGGCCGTTATGGCTATCAGGCCTTTATGCAAACGTTAGAGGATGGTAAAACTCAAGCTATCCACTTTGCCGATGAAGCGATTCGTCAAGCCCTTGTTAATTTGGAAGCCGATGAAGCACCAGCAGGCACCATGCCAGTGGTATTGGGTTCAGGTTGGCCAGGTGTATTACTGCATGAAGCGGTAGGGCATGGTTTGGAAGGGGACTTTAACCGTAAAGAGTCCTCTGTGTTCTCTGGCAAACTGGGTCAAAAAGTCACCTCGGATTTATGTACAATTGTTGATGATGGCACGTTAAAAGATCTACGTGGTTCATTAAATATTGATGATGAAGGTGTCGAAGGCCAATACAATACATTGATTGAAAATGGTGTATTAAAAGGGTATATGCAAGATAAGCATAATGCGGGTTTAATGGGCGTTGCGCCAACCGGTAATGGTCGCCGTGAGTCGTATGCTCATTTACCAATGCCACGCATGACCAACACGTATATGCTGCCTGGCGAACACATGCCTGAAGAAATCATTTCAACCATTAAGAAGGGCCTATACGCACCAAATTTTGGTGGTGGTCAGGTTGATATTACGTCGGGTAAATTTGTGTTCTCGGCATCAGAAGCTTATTTGATTGAAGATGGTAAAATTACCCGCCCAGTTAAAGGGGCGACGTTGGTTGGTTCTGGTATTGAAGCGATGCAGCAAGTTTCAATGGTCGGTAATGACTTATCGATTGATAAAGGTGTAGGTGTGTGTGGTAAAGCAGGGCAGAGCGTTCCTGTAGGCGTAGGCCAGCCAACGTTAAAGCTAGATTCAATTACGGTGGGTGGTACGCAGTAGAGCACAGTGAATCGTTCAAAAGTATCAGGGAAGTAGCGTTTTATCTTGGTTAAGTGATAAGTGAAACCATGATGGTATCTCGGCTATCGACGTTGATTAACCTCAGGTTTTGATAAGAGTGTTATACACTTGAATGGTTCTAGTTGTCTAAACTTGACTTTAATAGGAGATCTTTCCTATTAAAGTCATTATCAGTAGGAACTTAGACAGTTTCTACTCTTCTTCTGATTCTTTTTGTTCTTTAAGCTCTTTTAATATTTGAAAAATTTCACGCGATGCTTTTGGTGGCTTATTCGCGCCTTTTTCTTTTTGAGCTTGTCGAGCGAGTTGGCGTAAGCGTTGACGATCCGCGTCTGGGTAAGTTGTCATCACTTCTTCAATCGCAGGATCCACATCAACAATGATACGATCTCGCATTTGCTCAAGTTTGTGCAATTCAGCGGTGGCTTGAGAGTGCTTATTACGTAATTTGTCGAGTTCAGCTTGGATCGGTTCAGGATCGATGTGACGCATCAATTTACCGATATATTGAAGTTGGCGACGCTTGGCTTCATTTTTAAAACGTTGCGCGTTATCGATAGCTTGGCGTAAATCATCACTGATTGGAAATTTATCGAGCGCTGATGATTTGAGACCAACTAATTCTTCGCCTAATTTTTGCAAGGCATCCATATCTTCTTTCATCTCAGTTTTACTTACCCAGATGATCTCTTCTTCTTCTTCCCAAGGGGCTTTTTGATTTTTACGAGCCATAATGTCTACTTATTCTTAATATGAGAATGTTATTGGCCTATTTTAGCAAGAATTATGGGGAGAAAGCGAAATTCTTGTTATCCTAAGGGCAATATCGATGAAATAAACCAAATTAAGAGTGGATATGGACGCAAAACAGCAAATTGCTCAGCAAAAAATCGAACTTGAAGCAGCCGTCGCCAAAGCTTTGGAGACCGCGAGTGTCAGTGCGGACGCTGTTGAAGTGGCAATCACGAAAACAACGGGCATCAGTGTAACCACACATGACTGCGAAGTTGAGAATGTTGAATTTAATAGTGATGGTGCTTTAGGTATTACAGTTTATCGTGGTCAGTGTAAGGGAAGTGCCTCAACCTCTGATTTGAGTGATAAGGCTATTCAAAAAGCGGTTGCAGCTGCATTGGATATTGCAAGATACACTTCTCCTGATCCATACGCTGGACCTGCTCCAAAAGAATTGATGGTGAAAAATATTCCAGATTTGGATCTATTTCATCCTGATGAGCCGAACCCCGATTATGCCTCTGAAATGGCCGTTCGTGCAGAACAAGCGGCGTTAGAATACAGTGATAAAATAAAGCAAAGTGATGGCGCAAGTTATGACAGCCATTATGGTATTAAAGTGTATGGTAATAGCCACGGTTTACTTGTGAGTAATGCTTCGAGCCGTCATAGCCTGAGTTGTAGCGTGATTGGTGCGGGTAAAGCGGGTGAGATGGAGCGTGATTACAGCTATACCGTTGCACGCCATAAAGATGACTTATGGACGCCTGAACGAGTTGGTCTGGAAGCGGCGAAGAAAACCATTGATCGCCTTGATGCCCGACAAGTGAAAACGGGGCAATTTCCGGTGTTATTTCAAGCAGACGTTGCGACGGGCTTACTTGGTCATTTAGTGATGGCCATTAGTGGTGGGAGTTTATACCGCAAGTCTTCATTTTTATTGGATCGTTTGAATACGCAAGTTTTACCGAATTGGTTTAATGTTGCCGAGAAGCCTCATGTGTTACGTGGCTTAGCTTCTGGTGCTTTTGACAGCGAAGGGGTATTTACTAAAGACGCTCAAATTATTAATGATGGTGTTTTGTCTACCTACCTGTTAACAAGCTATGCAGCACGTAAAATGGGCATGACACCCACTGGACATGCAGGTGGTATTCATAACTGGTTTGTTGAATCAACCGGACAAAATTTTTCCCAGTTAGTCAAAGAAATGAATACAGGTTTAATTGTGACTGAGTTAATGGGGCAAGGCGTGAATATGGTGACGGGTGACTATTCACGTGGTGCAGCCGGTTTTTGGGTTGAGAATGGCGTGATTCAATATCCAGTATCTGAAATTACGATTGCTGGAAATTTGGAAACTATGTTTAAAAATATTGTTGCAGTTGGTGATGATGTTGAAACTCGCTCACAGATCCAAACGGGTTCTATTTTAATTGAGTCGATGAAAGTGGCTGGTGAATAAAAATTTAGCTAGGCGATATAAATTTATAATTTCTAGTTAGAGATACAAAAATGGCAGAAAGCATGAATATTGTTTCTGCCATTTTTTACGCTTAATATCCAATATCAAAGTAACGTCATTAGAATTCATCTTGCAAAAAAATAATGATTTTATTTAAATGAGATGTAACTTAATCATTAATGTTGCTAGCCCTAAAAATGCGGATAAGCCGACCATATCGGTAACCGTAGTGAGTGCCATACCGCCAGCGAGTGCGGGGTCAATATTCATTTTCTTCAGGAATATTGGAATGGTGACACCTGCAATACCCGCCGCTAATAAGTTCGCCAGCATTGCTGCTGACATAATTAACCCAAGGATAAGGCTGTCTTTCCACAAGACAACAATACCGCCAATGATTAATGCCCACATGATTCCATTTAATAATCCAATGGAAGCTTCTTTTAATAGCAGTGAGCGTTGGTTGGTATTACCAATATGACCAAGCGCCAAACCACGAATAACCAGTGCCACCGTTTGATTGCCAGCGACACCTCCCATTGACGGTACGATAGTCATTAATACAGCAACCGACGCCATTTGGGCGAGCGTACCTTCAAACATATTGGATACCGAAGCAGCTGCTAAAGCGGCAAGTACATTGGCACCAAGCCAGACACTACGACGACGTACTGATTTTACGACAGGAGCAAAAGTATCTTCATCATCGACGAGACCCGCCATACTCATCATTGAGTGTTCCGCATCTTCACGGATAACATCCACCACGTCATCGATGGTGATACGACCTACTAATTGACCTTCATGATTCACTACCGGTGCTGAAACCCAGTTACGACGTTCAAATAAGTTGGCGACATCCGTAGCACTGGTGTCTACGGAAATCGCTTCATCTGCATCATCCATTAAATCGGCAACAGAGACATCAGGTTGTGCGGTAATTAGATTGGTTAATGATAAGTGGCCAATGAGCTTATCTTCAGTATCAATAACATAGAGTGCATCAGTTGCTTCGGGTAGTTTGCCTTTCATGCGTAAATAACGTAAGACAACATCCACATCGACATCACTGCGAATCGTGATCACATCGGTGTTCATTAAACCACCGGCACTGTCCTCAGAATAAGAAAGTGCAGTTTCTACTCGTTCACGATCTTCAGACCCCATTTGATCAAGAACTTCACGAGAGACATCATCCGGTAAGCTACGCAGGACATAGGCTACATCATCGGTGTCCATGCCTTCTGTTGCTTCAGCCAGTTTTTCCGGTGCCATTTTGGACACGATGCTATCTTTGATGTCTTCGGAGAGCTCATCAAGAATTTCACCGTAATCTTCAGGATCGGTAAGCTGCCAAAGGACATCACGACTTTTATGGGGAGATGCTTCTAAAAGATGAGCGATATCTTCTGGTTCCATATCCTGCAATTGTCTGCGGACATGGACAAAGCGGCCATCTTCAATGGCTTCGCTGACTTCTTGGAGGGTTTGATGGGTGAGTTCAAACTCTAGTTGTTCAGCCATACTCTCCTCCTAATAAATATTTTAGGCATGAATACTAGCCTAATTTAAGGCGAAATGTCATTTGTTTACTAGGAGCAGAAAAAGAAATTTAGATAGGTTATTCTTCTTCGTCGAATTTTTGTTCTATTAATGCACAAATTGCAAAGAGTGCTTGTTCGGCCTGAGCACCTTGTGCACTCACATCAATATGTTGGCCTTGAGAGGATTCAAGCAGTAATAGACCCATAACACTATCGGCTGTTACTTCTTTCTCACCATTGCTGATGGTTACCACGGCATCAA
This sequence comes from Vibrio casei, assembly GCF_002218025.2. Lineage (NCBI taxonomy): Bacteria > Pseudomonadati > Pseudomonadota > Gammaproteobacteria > Vibrionales > Vibrionaceae > Vibrio > Vibrio casei. Next base: position 559,006 of record NZ_AP018680.1, read on the forward strand.
AACTTTGAGCTAATTCAACTAACTTTATGGCTGCGCGAGCATGTAACCCTAAACGATTTTGAATTAAAATGGTTTGATTACATTGAGTCATTACATATTCTTCTCTAGGCTAGTATGTCGAATTTGGACTTGATGGCCTTCTGCTTTGAAGTATTCACCAAGTTTTTGAGTTAAGTAAACTGAGCGATGCTTCCCACCAGTACAACCAATCGCAACGGTTAGATAGCTTCGGTTATTCTTTTCAAGCAAAGGCAGCCATTTAGAAATAAAACCTTGGATGCTGTGATTAAGTTCGATGACCTCTGGCTGAGTATCAAGAAAATCAACAATCGGTTGATCAAGGCCAGTTAATGGGCGCAATTCTGGTACCCAATGTGGATTGGGTAAAAAGCGTACATCAAACACATAGTCGGCATCATTAGGTAGACCATATTTAAAGCCAAAGGATTCAAATACCATCACTAAATCTTTTGACTCTCTACCTTGTACTCGAATCCGGACCGTTTCACTTAATTCATGCAAAGATAAGTTACTACTGTCGAGTACTAAATCAGCTTCTTCTTTTAGGTTTAATAGAAGGTTTTTTTCAAGTTCAATCGCTTGCTCAAGAGACAGTTTATCTTTTGACCTCGAGAGAGGATGAAGGCGTCGAGTTTCACTATAACGTTTAAGTAACGTGCTCTCATCCGCATCTAAAAACAGAACATTGACATCATAGTTTTGTTTCAAGTTTTGCAGTGTGGTTGAAATCGCAGTCGGATCTTGCGGAAGGTTCCGTATATCAATACTGACCGCAACATTTTGTCTAATGCTACGAACGGAAGAGACAAAGTCATCCAATAAATTGACGGGTAGGTTATCAACACAGTAATAGCTGAGATCTTCTAATACTCGAAGCGCAACACTTTTTCCTGCGCCAGATTGACCGCTGACCACAATAATACGCATTTTATCTGAATCGATAGGTGTCATTAGTTGTTGACCATGATGTCATAGAGTTCTTGATCTGATGTTGCGTGACGAAGCTGCTTTAATGTTGCTTTATCGTTCAGTTTTTCAGCCATCAGAGATAAGGTTTTTAAGTGGAGTTTACATTGCTCATCAGGCACCAAAAGGGCAAACATAATATCGACTGGGCGGCTATCGATGGAATCAAAATCCACAGGGTGTTCACATTGAAGCAAAACCGCAATCGCTTTATCACTGTCCATCATACGGCCATGAGGAATAGCAATACCGTTACCAATACCTGTTGTCCCGACTTTTTCACGGTTTAACATGCATTCAAAGAGTTTGTTTGAATTTATACCACTATGTTGGGCGGCAATTTCACTAATAATTTCTAGTGCGCGTTTTTTGCTCGTACACTGAACTGCTGTCTTTGTGCAGTCCAGTGATAATACTTCATTTAAATACATAGTTAATGGCTACTTAATTTTTCTTTGTGTTTGCTTAATTGACGGGCCAGCTTATCGACCAGGTCATCAATTGAAGCATACATATTCTCATTTTGCGAGGAGGCATGTATTTCCCCGTGATTGACATGCAATGTTGCTTCCGCAACTTGCTGTAATTTTTCCACGCGTAGTACCACGTGCGTGTTGTTGATGTGTTCAAAGAAACGTTCTAGCTTTTGAAATTTAGTATTTACATACTCATTAAGTGCATCGGTTAGATCAACATGATGCCCTGTAATATTAATTTGCATAGACTTTCCTCTTTTTGTGGCTACTGGATTAAAGTAGGCGTTTACGTTGACTCGAAGGTGCGATGCCGAGTGATTCACGATATTTGGCTATCGTGCGTCTGGCGACCTGTATACCTTGTTCAACTAAAAGTGCTGCAATTTTACTATCACTGAGTGGTTTCTTGCTATTTTCAGCCGCCACCAGTTTTTTGATTAATGCTCGAATTGCGGTGGAAGAGCATTCGCCACCTGCATCGGTATTTACATGGCTTGAGAAGAAATATTTCAACTCAAAAATGCCTTTTGGAGTATGCATGAATTTTTGAGTAGTCACTCTTGAAATGGTTGATTCATGCATATCAACATCTAGAGCAATATCATTTAACACCATAGGTTTCATAGCTTCTTCACCATATTCAAAGAAATCTTGTTGATGTTCAACTATACATCGAGCAACTTTGAGTAAGGTCTCATTCCTGCTTTCTAGGCTTTTAATTAACCATTTAGCTTCTTGAACATGGCTACGAATATATTGGCTATCTGCGCTGTTTCCTTTCCCTAATGCTGCATATTGTTGATTTACTTTTAAGCGTGGCACACTGTCTGGATTTATGGCAACTGTCCATTTACCTTTATCTTTAAATACCGATACGTCTGGTACCACATATTCAATATCATCAACATTGACATTGTTACCGGGACGAGGATCAAGTTGTTGAATTAAAGATAAAACTTGTTTTAATTCATCTTCTTTAAGCTTGGTTTCTTTACAAATAATTTTGTAATCACGATTGCCAAGTTGATCGATATGATGCTGTAGAATGGTTTTTGCTTCGCTCAGCCATGGCGTATTGTCAGGATAAATGGCTAATTGTAAGAGCAGGCATTCTTGCAGGTTTCGCGAAGCCACCCCAAGCGGATCAAAGTGCTGAATGCGTTTTAATACCGCTTCTACTTCGTCGAGCTCGACCTCATCATTCCCCATGCTAAGTTGAATGTCTTCGAGTGATTCTGTTAAATAACCATGTTGATCAAGCGCGTCTAAAATTGCGTGGGCAATGGTTTTGTCTGTTTCTGAAAATGGCGTCAGTTCAAGTTGCCATTCAAGGTAATCGTGCAGGTTTTGGGTCGTTTCACCTTGATAGATAGGCAGTTCTGCATCAATACTAATACCAGTACTACCGGTATTGGCGCTGTATACATCTTCCCAGCTAGCATCGATAGAGAGCTCATCACTGATGGTGGATTGTTCAATGTGTTCTGAACTGTCCGTGATATCTTGTTCTGAGTGATCAGATAGCGACGAGTCTTCTGATTCTAGCTTTGGCGATCCGTTGCTTTCTTGCGCGGTGGTCTCATCGGCCGATTCATCGAGCTCTAGTAGTGGATTGGAGTCGAGTGCTTCTTGGATCTCTTGTTGTAAGTCCAAGGTAGAAAGCTGCAAAAGACGAATAGCCTGTTGCAGCTGAGGGGTCATGGAAAGGTGTTGACCAAATTTAAGTTGTAGTGATGACTTCATTCAATACTCATGCCTTGGTATATCCCTATTCATATTGCTTTAAACTGGCGTTTGATGAGTCCTTCATCGGCCAAAATTAAAGTTGGCTAAAACGAGCTATAAGCGAAATTGCTCACCTAAATAAACTTTTTTGACTTGTTCATTATTGAGAACTTCCTCAGGTGTTCCGTTTGCAATTAAATGGCCTTGGCTTACGATATAAGCATGTTCACACACATCCAAGGTTTCACGTACGTTATGATCTGTGATGAGTACACCCAGACCGCGGTCTCTTAAATGTTCTATAATTTTTTTGATGTCGATAACTGAAATTGGGTCAACCCCTGCAAATGGTTCGTCGAGCAAAATAAATTTTGGATTTGCCGCCAGTGCTCTCGCAATTTCGACACGTCGACGTTCACCACCCGACAACGCCATACCGTTGCTTTTCCGAATATGTTGGATATGAAACTCATCCAGCAGTTCTTCTAGGCGATCTTGTTTATCTGCTTTAGTTAATTCATCACGAGTTTGCAGGACGGCCATGATGTTATCTTCTACCGATAGCTTTCGAAAGATAGAGGCTTCTTGCGGTAAGTACCCAATTCCCATACGAGAACGTTGATGCATAGGAAGAATACTAATATCTTCATCATCAATGCTAATAGTGCCTTCATCACGGCTGACCAAGCCCACTATCATGTAAAATGAGGTTGTTTTTCCTGCGCCATTTGGGCCGAGTAGGCCGACAATTTGGCCTGATTTAACTTCCAAGCCCACATCGCTTACTACCTTTCTTGTGCCATACGTTTTGGCTAGTTTTTCAGCTTTTAGCGTTGCCATATTATTTTTGTTCCAATTGCGAAGGCTGGATAACCGTAGAGACACGCTCCCCTTTACCACCATCGGCTTTCAAATTCTGGCTAGATATATGGTAAGTAATGACTTTGCCGCGAATCACACTGTCGTCTTGATGCAATTCTGCGTTAGTTGTCATCACTAACGTATCTTTTTTTACATTATATACTAGCGTATTAGCTTGGCCTTTTAAGGTTTTACCTTCATCGGTTTTTTGTGTGAAATGAGCTGGTTTACCATAACCTTGTAACTCTGTTAGCTCACCTGTTTTTGCATCACGAAACACGATCAATTCATCAGCGATTATTCTGATGCTGCCTTGTTTGAGTGTGACATTACCAGTAAATGTCACCTTATTACTTTTCATATCGAGGGTTTGTTGATCGGAGTCGATATAAACAGGTTGCTTGGTATCGCTCGATAATGCCCAAGATGCTGAAGGTGTAAGTAAACAAAGAAATAAACTAAGGTGTAAGAGTTTCATATTTACCCTGAACTTGGTTAAACAGCGTCGCAACATTGGCGTCAAAATTGCCTTTAATTGCGTTGCCGATATTAATAAATTGTGGACCAATCATGGTGATTTCTTCATCACTTGAGAAATCTTTGGTCTTTAAGTTAAGTAGCATCATCTCAGTAGTCAGTTTATCAAAACTTGACCCTTCCAATGTATTTCTTGCCACTACATGACCATTAAGTGTGAGTTCATGATCTTTATTTAGGACACCAGTATCGGAAGTGATTATCCATTCATCAACATTGCCTTCACGATACACTATGAGCTTTGGCTGATGAAATACGGTCTTCCCTGTTTGAGCGTAGTGCTCTAGTGATGTCGAATGTATTTTGTAGTTTCTTAATCCATTAATATCGTAACTGGTATTGTATAAGTTAGTGCCAGTAAACATAGGGGCTTCAGCGCTCGGTAATATTTGCTCTGAATCGGTTGCTGATTGCTCATATAAATAATAAGCCGACCATGAAGCGACAAAAATGAGCAATAAATAAATGAGTTTAGATAGACTCATATGCTTAATCCTTGGTAGGCCTCAAGCTCATCCCTTGCCTGTAATATTAAATCACAGACTTCACGTACAGCACCATGGCCACCTTTAATATGAGTCACGTAATTCGCTCGTTGTACTAATAGAGGATGCCCATCTGCGACACTGACTTTTAGAGATACCTTTTCCATAACAGGCCAATCAATTAAATCATCGCCAATATAACCGACTTGTTCAGGGGGAACGTTTAGTCGCTTCAAAATATCTTCATAAGCAAGCAGTTTATTGTCTTGGCCTTGATAAATTAAAGTAATACCCAGTGCTTTCATCCTGTTTTCAACTATTTTGGATTGACGACCGGTGATGATGGCAACGTCAATGCCGGCTTTCATTAGTGATTTTATTCCATAGCCGTCACGAGTGTGGAAGGTTTTTAATTCTTCACCTTGGTTCCCCATGTACACCAATCCGTCCGAAAATACGCCATCGACATCACAAATCAATAATTTGATGTTCTTTGCTATTTTTAAAATAGCGGTTGGCGCTTGTCCGTATGGGGTCGGTGTCATTCTGCTCATTACATTACTCCGGCTTTCAATAAATCGTGCATGTTCAATGCTCCGACTAATTTACCATCTTGGCATAGCATTAAGCCATTGATACTTTTTTCTTGCATAATATTCAAACCTTCAACCGCAAGCAAATTAGGGGCAGCAACGGTAGGGTTTTTCGTCATCACTTGGCTAATAGGTGTGGTATGGACATCAATTCGTTGGTCGAGTAATCGACGTAAATCGCCATCGGTAAAAATGCCAAGCAGAGTCATGTCATGGTCGATGACAGCGGTCATACCGAGGCCTTTTTGTGATACTTCTAAAAGGGCATCTCGAATTAAGGCATCCTGATAAACCGTTGGAAGAGCTTCTCCGGAATGCATGATATCGGATAACTTTAATAGTAGCTTGCGACCTAAAGCGCCCCCAGGATGAGAAAGAGCAAAGTCTTCTGCGGTAAAACCACGTGCTTTCATTAGTGCAACAGCAAAAGCATCACCCATGACTAATGTTGCAGTGGTGCTTGACGTTGGAGCAAGATCTAGGGGGCACGCTTCTTCTGGTACGGTTATTTGTAAATGAACATTGGCCAGTTTTGCCATGTTTGACTCAGGCTTCCCCGTCATACTGATGATGCAGATTTGGCGGCGTTTCAGAACAGGATAAAGCGATAAAATTTCAGAAGACTCGCCCGAATTTGAAATGGCAAGTACGATATCACCCGATTCGATCATGCCAAGATCGCCATGGCTAGCCTCACCAGGGTGAACAAAAAATGCAGAAGTTCCTGTACTTGCTAATGTGGCCGCAATTTTTTTACCTATGTGTCCTGATTTACCCATCCCCATCACAACCACTTTGCCTTGGTTGTTTAAAACCAGCTCACATGCTTGGGTAAAGTTGTCATCAAAGTATTGTGCTAATTGTTTTAAGCCTTGCATTTCAATCGCAAGTACATCGTTTGCAGCAGCACAGTAATCAAATGTAATCGGCATTAACAATATTCCTAATGTTTTAAGACAAGAATGACTTGTATATTAAAGCAAAAGGGCGACGTTATTGTCACCCATATGATATTTATGAATGGGTAATTAAGCACTAATATTATAAAACAGATAACCGATGTAGGATAAGAAACATAGGAATAATGCCCCACCTTCTATGCGGTTTATAATACGTGATTTACCGAGTGCCATGATGACTAAAAGGAGGGATATTCCTAGCATTACCCAGAAATCTCGATTCATTGCATCTTCGCTTAATAATGAGGGGTGCAACAAGGCTGGAATACCCATTACGGCTAAAATATTGAAGATGTTAGAACCAATGATATTCCCCACAGCCATGTCATCTTCACCTTTTAAAACACCTGCCAGTGAAGCGGCGAGTTCAGGTAAACTGGTGCCGATAGCGATAATAGTCAAACCAATAACCAAATCGCTCATGCCAAAGTATTTGGCGATAATAACGGCGTTATCAACTAATAAATCGGCGGCGACAGGTAATAAAATTAAGCCGACAATAACCCAGAAGATGGCTTTTTTATTGCTTACGCCATCAGGGATTTCCGATTCTTGTTGTTCAATTAAAACATCTTGGTTATTTTTTTCTTGCTTACTGATTCTGAGCATCACAAAAATAAAGGCAACGAATAAAGCAATTAATAGTAAACCTTCGTTAAAGCCGAGGTAATTATCCCATAATAAAGCGCCAGCAATAACCGTGACAATAATCATCAATGGTAATTCACGACGCAAAATAGATGAGCTAATAGATAATGGCTTGACCATTGCCGTGATACCTAGAATTAATGCGATATTAGCAATGTTGGATCCCAAAACATTACCAATAGCGGTATCGGTTTTTCCTTCTAAAGCGGCGGTAGCTGATACCATCATTTCAGGGGCAGACGACCCCATCGCCAGAATGGTCATACCAATCACTAGTGGTGAAATGCCCATATTTTTAGCGACGGCTGCTGAGCCATATACCAGTTTGTCTGCACTCCAAACGAGTAAGGCTAGGCCAATAACAAGTAAAACAACCGCGAGTAACATGAGAATTCCTGCTTTAATTATATAATGGATAAAATTAATCGAACCAAATTGCTCTCAACCATTACCACAAAAGGCATATAGTGAGCTAGCAATGTGTCATGGCTTGAGTCTGAGGGCAATTTTGACGTCTCAATTGCCAAAATGGAAGAGCTTGCACATATTTATTAATAATTTGTCGAGATTAAGCCGTGATATCCTCGTTAATCACGTCAGTTATTGTGATGGAGATGAATAATGTTTAAAAGAATATTACATTCATTATTTTTGAACTATAGAGGTAATGTGCTTATCATACCGATGTGTTTGTATTTCATTACTTTCCATAAGGGACTTGTATGTCACCGGAATTGATATCTGTTAAATCGTTGACTTTCCGTCGAAATCAAAGAGCCATTTTTGATGGCATTGATCTTTCGATCCCAAAAGGCAAGATAACCGCTATTATGGGGCCTTCGGGAATTGGTAAAACGACATTACTTCGTTTGATTGGTGGTCAGATACAACCTGAAAGTGGTGAAATTTGGTTTGATGGTGACAACATTCCAGCGTTAAATCGGAAAAAATTATATCAAGTAAGAAAAAAAATGAGCATGTTATTTCAGTCGGGTGCTTTATTTACTGATATGAATGTGTTCGATAATGTGGCATTCCCATTAAGAGAGCATACGGATTTATCTGATTCCTTTATTGATACTTTAGTTAAGCTAAAGTTGGAAGCGGTTGGTTTACGTGGTGCTGCCGATTTAATGCCAAGTGAATTATCGGGTGGCATGGCTCGTCGAGCAGCATTGGCTAGAGCAATAGCCTTAGATCCTGAACTCATCATGTATGACGAACCTTTTGTTGGGCAAGATCCCATTACCATGGGGGTGTTGGTTGAGTTAATTAAAAGCTTAAATCATGCTCTCGGTGTAACTTCTGTGGTTGTGTCGCATGATGTGCCTGAGGTGATGAGTATTGCTGATTATGTTTATTTGCTTTCTGATGGCAAAGTCATTGGTCAGGGAACTCCCTCAGAATTAGAGCAGATGCAAGATGAGAGGGTTCAACAATTCTTAACGGGAAAAGAGGATGGGCCCGTTCCGTTTCATTTCCCCGCGCGACCATTAGAGAAGGATTTATTGGATTGTGAATGATCAACGTCAGGCATCAAAATTGAAATTTGAATGGATCGCGAAACTTGGCTCTAGAACGATTGGAGTGTGTGAAGCGTGGGGGCGAGCCTCATTTATGCTTTTTGGCGCATTAGTTGGTAAGCCACAGTTCAAGAAGAATTTCCCACTATTAGTAAAGCAACTTTATACCGTTGGAGTGCAGTCTTTAGCGATAATTATCGTTTCAGGGTTGTTTATAGGCATGGTACTTAGCCTGCAAGGCTATATTATCTTAGTTGATTACGGCGCGGAGGGCAGTTTAGGTCAAATGGTGGCGCTGTCTTTACTAAGAGAGCTAGGTCCTGTGGTTACTGCATTATTGTTTGCAGGTCGCGCCGGTTCGGCTTTAACCGCAGAAATTGGTTTAATGAAGGCAACCGAGCAATTATCCAGTCTAGAGATGATGGCCATTGACCCTTTGCGCCGAGTCATTTCACCTCGATTTTGGGCTGGTGTTATTTCAATGCCATTACTTGCTATGATTTTTATGGCAGTGGGGATTTGGGGAGGCCAAATTGTTGGCGTTGAATGGAAAGGGATTGATGCTGGAAGTTATTGGTCGGCGATGCAATCTTCTGTGAGCTTAGGGTATGACATCGGTAATAGTGTCATCAAAAGTTTGGTTTTTGCCATAACTATTATTTGGATTGCTTTATTTAATGGTTATGACTGTGTTCCGACTTCTGAAGGCATCAGTCAGGCGACGACAAGAACCGTCGTGCATTCTTCGCTAGCGGTTTTGGGAATTGACTTCATTCTTACTGCTTTAATGTTTGGTCATTAAGTTAATGATTGAAACCCAACATTAAATGAAAACTATTTTGGAAACGGAATCATGCAAACAAATCGTCGTTTAGAATTTATGGTAGGCAGCTTTGTATTAGCAGGAGTGATTGCCATTTTGATCATGATGTTTAAAGTTGCCAATGTTACCAGTATAGGGCCAAGTGATAATTACACACTGAAGGCCCGCTTTGACAATATTGGTAACCTTAAAGTACGTTCACCGGTTAAAGTTGGTGGTGTCGTAGTCGGGCAGGTAACGAATATTCATCTCGATACACAAGACTATGTGCCTGTTGTTAGCATGGCTATTGGTCGTCAATTTGGTGAATACCCAGAAACGTCTAGCGCGCAAATATTAACGTCAGGTTTAATTGGCGAGCAATATATTAGCTTGGTTCCTGGTTTTGTTATGGATGAAGTGGCAATGCTTGACAATGGTGACTATATCGAAGACACCAAATCTGCATTAGTATTAGAAGATCTGATCGGCCAGTTTTTATATAGCAGTAAAGATTCAGGTGCATCTTCATCTAAGGAGTAGAAAATGTCATTATTTAAAAAGTTAATCACCATTATTGTCTTTGTTGGTGCCGCTTTTACCGCGCAAGCCAATGAAATTGATAGTCGCAATCCATATCAAATGATGCACGCGGTGGCAGATAAAACGTTTGATCGTTTGAAATCTGAGCAGACAAAAATAAAAAGCGATCCAAACTATTTAAAAACCGTCGTTGATGAGGAAATGATGCCTTATGTTAATTATCAATATGCGGCATTAAAGTTATTGGGCCCTAATTTACGTGGTGCGGATAAAAAAGAAGTCTCGGCTTTTATTGATGAGTTTCGTGGTTACTTAATTACCTCTTATGCTCAGGTATTAACTCAATACTCGGATCAAAAAATTCAGTTTTCACCAGAAAAATCGATTCCCGATGATCGGCGAGTGGTTTCGATCCCTGTTGAAATTGTTGATAAAAGCAGACCAAATGTGAAGTTAGATTTCACATTATTGAAAAATAGCAAAACGGGTGAGTGGAAAGCGTATGATATGGTCGCTGAAGGGATTAGTTTGTTATCAAGTAAGCAATCAGAATGGAATACTAAAATTCGTCAAGATGGCATTCCTTCAGTAACCAAAGAGCTAAAAGAGCTTGCGCGTAAAGATATTGTATTTGAAGGGAAAAAATAATGGTCGGAGTGACGTGGCGAGATGATTCTGAAAATCTTGCCTCTATCATTGGGCAATTAACTCGTGATACTGTACCCACCCTTTGGGGGCAATTACAGCATTGGAACCCTAAGACAGATCAATTTGAAGTAAGCTTACAGCAAGTTGAGCGTGTTGATTCTGCGGGTATGGTGATGCTCATTCATCTATTACAGCATGCAAAAAATAGAAATTGCCATATAATGCTGACCTTTATACCAGATCAGCTAAAAACATTATTCAAACTCAGCAATATTGATGAGGTTTTTCTCGATCATATTCAATCAACTGAGATATAGAGGGTTACGTGGACATTATCCAAGTAAAAAAAATATTAGATGACGCATTGTCACTACAAGAAATTCATGTCAAAGGGGAAGGCAGTCACTACGAAGTGATTGCAGTCGATCCTGCTTTTGATGGTATGAGTCGAGTTAAAAAACAGCAATTAATTTACGCTCCGCTGATGGAATACATTCAAAGAAATGATATTCATGCGGTCTCAATAAAAGCGTACACGCCTGATGAATGGGCGCGCGATAAAAAATTAATGTCGCTATAGCGTTTATCAAAAAAGCAAGAGCTTAGTTAAAGCAAGGTTTTTAATGGAAAAGTTTAAAGTACACGGCTCCGGCCCATTGCAAGGCGAAGTGACCATTTCTGGTGCAAAAAATGCAGCCTTACCTATTTTATTTGCTGCAATTTTATCTGAAGGTCCGGTAGAAGTGGCAAATGTTCCAGCGCTGCGTGATATCGATACGTCGATGGAACTGCTTAAACGCCTTGGTGCAGAGGTTTCTCGAGAAGGTCAAAGCATTCATGTTGATTCTGGGCCTATTCATGAATATTGCGCTCCATATGATTTGGTGAAAACCATGCGAGCATCGATTTGGGCTCTTGGTCCATTGGTGGCGCGTTTTGGTAAAGGCCAAGTTTCTTTACCTGGTGGTTGTGCTATTGGTGCTCGTCCTGTTGACCTTCATATTCATGGTCTTGAGCAGCTCGGTGCGACGATTACACTCGAAGATGGTTATGTTAAAGCAGAAGTTGCAGGGCGTTTAAAAGGCGCACATATCGTGATGGATAAAGTGTCTGTAGGCGCAACCATTACTATTATGTGTGCAGCAACGTTAGCAGAAGGTAAAACAGTATTAGAAAATGCAGCACGTGAACCTGAGATCGAAGACACGGCAGCATTTTTAAATAGTATTGGAGCCAAAATTACGGGCGCAGGTTCTGGAACCATAATTATTGAAGGCGTTGAGCGTCTTGCTGGTGGTAAACACACCGTGGTTGCTGATCGTATCGAAACGGGAACTTTCCTTGTTGCAGCTGCTGTTTCAGGTGGTCATGTTATTTGCCGTAATACTAAAGCCTCATTACTTGAAGCGGTGTTGGCTAAGCTGGAAGAAGCTGGTGCGAGCGTTGAATCTGGTGAGGATTGGATTAGCCTTGATATGACCGGCCGTAAACTTAAAGCCGTCAATATCCGTACCGCACCGCACCCCGGTTTTCCGACCGACATGCAAGCTCAGTTTACTTTATTGAATATGATGGCCACAGGAAGTGGTGTGATCACAGAAACGATTTTTGAAAATCGCTTTATGCACGTACCCGAATTATTGCGTATGGGAGCCAAAGCTGAAATCGAAGGCAATACGGTTATTTGTGGTGACACCAAAGGATTAACAGGAGCCCAAGTCATGGCTACGGACCTTCGTGCTTCAGCAAGTCTTGTGATTGCAGGTTGTATTGCAAAAGGTGAAACGATCGTTGATCGTATTTATCATATTGATCGTGGTTATGATCGTATTGAAAATAAATTAAATGCGCTTGGTGCAAATATCGAGCGTTTTCAATAACAACAGGGTTAATTTACCTATAAATTTTAGGTAAGGTTGATGCTGATATTAAAGCTGGAGCCTTGTGGTTTCGGCTTTTTTATTGTGTACTGCGATTTGTGTTTTAACGCTGTACGTGATTGGAGAATGGAATGATTGCTTTATTACGCATTATTGCGGTAGCGATATTTGCTGTATTCATGTTTGTTTTTGGGTGTGGGTATTGCTTATTTAGCCCAAGAAATCCTCGTCATGTTTTTACTTTCGGTCGTATGTTCGGTCGTATGTCTAAAGTGTTTGGTATCAAACTTATCGTTCGAGTACCAGATGAGGCTTATCATCGTAGTCAGCATATTTATTTAGGGAATCACCAAAATAACTGGGATTTATTTACGATTTCTTCCGCTCTTACTCCTAATGTAGTAACGGTTGGCAAAAAAAGCTTAGTATGGATTCCTTTGTTTGGTCAGTTGTACTGGTTGACTGGCAATATTTTGATTGATCGTGCTAATCGAAGCAAAGCGATGGATACTATCAGCCAAGTTGCTGAACAAATTAAGAAAAATAAAGTTTCTGTATGGATGTTTCCTGAAGGAACACGATCTCGTGGACGTGGTTTATTGCCTTTTAAAACCGGAGCTTTTCATGCCGCGATTGCTGCCCAAGTGCCGATAGTACCGATAGTTTGTAGCAGTACCGATAAGATTAAACTCAATCGTTGGGACAATGGTCATGTGATTGTTGAAATGCTTCCTCCGATCTGTGTTGAAGGTTATAGTAAAGAGGATGTGCGGCACTTACTGAAAGAATGTCGTAATCAAATGAAAGCAAAGCTAGAAAAAATTGATTTAGAAGTTATTGAATTAAATAAAAAATAATAAACGATGACTAAAAAGCCAATGTAATATTCGGCATTACATTGGCTTTTTTATGTTTGTTTTATAAGGAGATACTTGTATTAAAGCCAGCCCTTTCGTCTGAAGTAAAAATAAGGAGCAAAGCCTGACGTGATCATCAATAGTATGGCAAATGGATAACCGAAATCCCAATTGAGTTCAGGCATTATTTCAAAGTTCATACCGTAAACACTTGCGATCACCGTTGGAGGTAAAAAAACGACCGAGGCGATGGAAAATATTTTGATGATTTTATTTTGTTCAATATTGATAAAACCTTGAGTTGAATCCATTAAAAAATTAATTTTTTCAAACAAAAATGTAGTATGGGACATTAAGGTTTCAATATCTCGTACTATTTCTCGTAATGTCTCTAGTTGCTCAGGGGTTGATTTTAAATGCCTTAGCAAAAAAGAAATCACGCGTTGAGTATCCATTAAACATAAGCGTATTTTACCGTTACTGTCTTCTAATCGGGCTAACCGGCTAATGCAATCTTCCCAATCTGCGTCTTCATCTTCTAATACGGTATAGCTGATTTTTTCTAGTTGATGATGAATATCTTCCACGGTGTCGGCGTGGTTTTCGACTTTTTGTTCTAATATAGTAATAAATAACGATTGGACATCATTACTACTTACTTGACCTCGTCTGGCTCGAAGACGTAATAATCGAAAGTCTGCAATACTGCCTTCTCGAATGGTAATAAGCCTGTTTTTCTGCAAAATAGAGGCGACATTGACAGTGGTATGTCGACCTTCAGTGGGAGATAAGAACAATGAGTGGACATGTAATCCGGCTTGATCGACAAAATAACGTGCAGAAGCTTCAATTTCTTCTACATCGTCAGATCCGGGTAATTCGATATTTAATAGGCTAGAAAGTAATCCTCTTTCATCTTCGCTTATCTCATGAGCATCAATCCAATCCGCTTGTTCAATCAATTCCGATTTTTTAGACGAATCGTCGTAGCTCATTTCTTTAATTAAGCCATTATTTATTTTAAAGAACCGCATATATGAATACCTCTTTGGTAAGTTTGATGAATATTCATTGAATACGCTGCAACAAGCAATAGCCTTTATCTTTTATTTTATACTCCTCGTATTTGAAGATGAAGTTTTGTTGACCGCTTTTATTCACCTCAGTCACAAGGCTACTTATGATAATGGCTTCATTCACTTGTCACCTGACTGCAACTTCAATTACTTTGGGGACAGAGCGTATTAGAATGCATCTGAATGCAATGATTGGAATATTTACTTACATATTGAAATGTTTATTGACAAAATGCTTGCCTAAGCAGTAACATTTGAACACTTTACCTGCCTAGGCAGGAAGTTTGAATGGGATTATTTAATGAAAAAGCTCGGAGATCAATGAATGGCGATTATTTCAAATACTAATTCTTCGGGAATCCCTTTAGGAAAACTCATTGGTTTGGTAAACCAACATAAAGAACGTTTACTTCATCAATATTTAATGCCTTTAGATATGACAGCGGCACAATTTAAAGTGCTGGCTGTCATTGCTTTTGACGGTGTGAACTCTCCAGCTGAGATCAGTAAAGCTCTCTCCATTGATTGCGGCTCTATGACGAGAATGGTTGAAAGGTTAGTTAAAAAATCACTTATCGAAAAATATCCGAATCCAGACGATAAACGCGGTGTGGTATTGAGCCTAACCACTACGGGCCAATCGTTATTAGAACAATGCGTGGATGTAATTGAAGACCAAGTCTCTCCGTTACTCGTTGGCGATCTGTCCCAAAAAGAAGTGGATCAGTTGAGCCAGTTATTAAAGCGTTTATTGCCATTGCAGTAACTTGAGCGATAACGATTAAATTCTATATTGATGATCAAATGGTTGAATCATGGAAAATAAACAGAAAAACATTGAAGATAGCAGCACACCAAAGAATAAGCGTAAAGCCTCTTTTTTCATTTTATTTATTCTTTTGTTAGTGATTGCTGGTGGGTACATTGCTTATTACGAATTATATTCAAAATATTATGAAGAAACGGATGATGCCTATGTTAATGGAGACTTAGTTGTATTGTCTCCGCAAATTGTTGGTACCGTCAGCCAAGTTGTTCCTGATGAAGGGGATTATGTTGAAAAGGGGCAAGTTCTGGTGATGTTAGACTCGAACGATACCCAAATAGCTCTGCAACTATCAGAAGCTAAATTAGCCAGTAAGATTCGTGAAGTGCGCAGTATGTACGCAGAAGCGGATAACTTTAAAGCGAAAGTGGAAACGAGCAAGGTGGAGTATCGCCAAGCATTAAATGATTACAATCGTCGTAAAAATTTAGTCAAATCAGGTGCTATTTCTAAAGAAGACCTCATTCATTATCGTGATAATTTTGAAGCCGCTAAAAGTCAATTGCAATCGGCAGAGCAGTCACTTCAAATGACGGTTGCTTTGGTCGATAACACCGTTATAAACACTCACCCTGGAGTTAAATCCGCGGTTGCCAATTTACGCCAAGCTTATTTAGCGAATTTACGGACAAAAATTGTTTCTCCTGTGAGTGGTTATGTTGCAAAACGAGCGGTTCAATTAGGCACTCAAGTACAACCAGGCAGTCAATTAATGGCTATTGTGCCACTTCATCAAGTATGGGTAGATGCCAATTTTAAGGAAAGCCAGCTAAAAGATATGCGTATTGGGCAGTCAGTGATATTAACCTCTGACCTATATGGTGATGATGTTGAATACAAAGGCATTGTTGAAAGCCTAGGTATTGGTACGGGGAGTGCCTTTTCATTATTACCGGCTCAAAATGCCAGTGGTAATTGGATAAAAATTGTCCAGCGTTTACCGGTTAAAATTCGTTTAGAGGATCAAAATCAAGACAAGTATCCATTACGTATCGGGTTGTCTATGTTAGCGAATGTGAACATTAAAGACACGAGTGGAAAAGTATTGGCCAAAGAATCGAAAACGGAAGCTCGTTACAGTACCGATGTGTACCAAAGTAATTTAGCTGAGGCTGATAAGTTAGTGGCTAAAATTGTACATGAGAATGTAGGCATCACTGCGACTGTTCAGTAACGAGGCATCCATGAACGATCAAACTTATACCCCACCGAGTATGGTGTTAGCGACGATCGCATTGGCATTGGCAACATTTATGCAAGTGCTTGATAGTACGATTGCTAACGTTGCCTTACCAACGATCGCGGGTAATTTAGGCGTAAGCTCGGAACAAAGTACTTGGGTTATTACCTCTTTTGCTGTCTGTAATGCGATAGCGTTGCCTTTGACTGGGTGGTTTTCTCGTCGTATAGGTCAGCTTAGATTATTTATACTGTCGGTTGCATTATTTACTTTTGCATCTTTCTTGTGTGGTATTGCCACTAGCATGCCAGAGTTGATTGTATTTCGAGCTTTTCAAGGGTTCTTTGCTGGGCCAATGTTTCCAATGTGCCAGACGTTATTATTGGCGATTTTCCCAAGCGTGAAACGAGGGGCGGCATTAGCCTTAATTTCGATGGTGACGGTCGTTGCACCGATTGTTGGGCCCATTACGGGGGGATGGATTACGGATAACTATTCGTGGCCTTGGATCTTTTTTATTAATGTTCCTATCGGCATTTTTTGTTGTACTGTGGTATGGCAACAATTAAAAGGCCGAGTGGATGTCACGGCGAAAATGCCAATTGATTACATTGGTATAGCATTGCTAGTGTTAGGCGTTGGTTTGCTGCAAGTCGTTCTTGATTTAGGTAACGATGCGGATTGGTTTGAGTCAACTAACATTGTCGTTATGGCATCTATTTCAGTTATTGCATTAATTTCTTTTGTTATTTGGGAATTAACAGAGAAGCACCCAATTGTTAATTTGTACTTATTCAGAGACAGAAATTATACCTTTGGCACTATTGCTTTAGTGTTAAGTTATGCCGCTTTCTTTGCTATTAATATTATTTTACCTCAATGGCTACAAATCTATATGGGATACACCTCTATTTGGGCAGGACTAGCCTCTGCGCCTATGGGGATATTGCCTTTATTATTCACACCATTTATCGGTAAGTATGCACATAAAACGGATTTGAGAATTTTAGCGAGTATTTCTTTTGTTGTGATTGGCACATCTTGTTTCTTACGAGCAAACTTTAATACTTTTGTAGACTTTGCTTCTATTGCGCAAGTGCAGTTATTCATGGGGATTGGTATTGCTTTTATGTTCATGCCATTGACCACCATTTTTATGTCTAATTTACATGGACACGATATTGCAGAAGGCTCTGGCTTAACGACATTTTTACGGGTTCTTGGTGGGAGTTTCGCATCATCACTGACCACTTGGATATGGAGCCGCCGTGCTGATTTCCATCATGCGACACTCACTGAACATGTGAGTAATTATGAACCCGCCGCTGTTGATTATTTGCATAAAATGGGAGGACAAACCCAAGTTAATTTTGCTTCGATTGATCATATGATCACCACTCAATCTTATATGATGTCGACCATCGACTATTTCTACATGCTTGGATGGTTATTCTTCATTTTAATAGGGTTTATTTGGTTTACTAAAGGACCTTTTATCAAATCAGGTGGTGGTGCAGTAGCGGCTGGTGGTCATTAACGTCGAGTATCAGTCTATAAAATGAACTTTAAAAGAAAAGCAGTAAATAGAAGTTTACGGCTTTTTTATACAAGGATTATTCTGTGCTTGGGGGATACAGATGTCACTTTTCCTTTTAAAGACTCATTGAGTAAGGTGTCCATTTTTAAAGAATCAGCCAGTTCAAATAATACGTTCTTATGTGTTGGTGATTCAGGTAGTGAGCTTGGAACCCAATAGCGTAAATGTTTTAAGTGTTTTGCTTGTTGATAAGTATGAGTTGTGATTTCTTCAATGGCTAAAATGATATTGTTATTATGTAGAAATTCCAGCTCATAATGCGCTAAATCCGGTAGTTTGGGCAGAGATATAGCGGCTTTTTGGGTATTGAAAAGATCGCTAACATCCGTTTTTAACAGCCTTTCTAGTTGGTATAAATGGGTAAGTTTAACCAAAATTGGCTTAGTATTTTGTTTGCTTACTTGCCTTAGAATGTAGGGAAGAATGGATAAATATAATCGGTGGTCGGTGAGCCATTCATGAGAACACACTTCTTGATTATGTTTCCAAAGTAATTCAAATTGTAATGCGATGAGTTCGTCTTTATTTTTTTGATAAAGTGGGATGAGATTAATATTGAAAGGCAGCACTTCACCTTCGCTTAGCCATTGTTGAATAAGTGACTTTTTGTGTTTATTAGTTTGAGTCTGGATGATGGTGTCTTGATATAAAACACAATCGCTATCTTGAGCTTTTTTCGCTTCATTTAAAGCATGGATACCATTATTTATTAATCTTTCCGTTGTGATCTCTTGATTGCTCTGACGGCAAGCTGCGCCGAAACGAACCATTACTGGAAATGTGTATTCTTTAGATGAATATTCAAAATTTAACCTTTGCTGTAAGGCTTTCATCCAAGTTATGACATCTTCTTTTTGCGGTGAATTTTTTTTAAAGTCGGCGACTAAAACAAACTCATCACCACCAAAGCGAAAAACTTCACAGTTTTGGCTTTTTTTTATTTTATTAGCAAACATTTTTAAAACTTGGTCACCCACTTCATAGCCAATTTCATCATTTATCAATTTAAAGCGTTTAAGATCCATAAAAACAATAGCGAAAAATTCATTTTGATTTAAACGGTATTTTAAATAGTCAAATAGCCCTCGACGATTGCCTATCTGTGTTAAAGGATCCACCTTTGATAACGCAGAGAAACGCTGCATAAATCGTAATAAGTTAGCGGAAAGTAAAATGCAGATAATAAACATAATAAGCTGCCATAATTCAATGTAATCATTGGCTTTATGTATAGCTTGAGTGACTTTACCATTTAGGACATCGCTCAGTTTAAAACGTAATTCTTTTGAGTGTTGTAATGCGGAGTTTATTTTTTTTTGAAACGCTGCGGTATGAAGTTGCGCTGGATGCTGAAAGTCGCTATCCATGGATTTTATATCTGAAAATAATTCTTGTACTTTTTCCACCACGAGAGGGTGATTGTCTCGTAATATTTTAGTTTCACTGGTTGTTAAGAAAACATCAATTCGACTCCAGAGCACCTCATATGCTTCATAAAATTCATCATAAGAGACGGCATTTAACTGATAGAGTTTTTGATTATAAAGAAAGCGTTCAGATTGGTATGGAAGTCGGTTTGCATACCAACTGGTTGAGCGATAGAAATGAATGATATTGGTTTCATTTCTTTTTTGAAGGTAGATGCTACCAAAAAAGCTGATTGTAAAGACGGTTAATAACGTAATAACAACAACCGTGAGTCGCAAGCTTTTAGAGAAGTGGAGCATTAGATTATCTCAATTCTGTTTAGTTGCCATACGAGCTGATTCAATATTTCATCACCTGTTTTAATTTCAGGATATTTTGAGAAGGGGATTAAAATCCATAATGGGCCTTTATCCCGAATTCGTATGGCCTTTCCATTTTCTTTTATGGCTAAAATAAACTGATATTTTTTTAAATCGGCCTTAGTGATTTCATAAGAATACTCATTGAGTGCATAGACTCTAAATGTAGAAAATCCATTTGGAGCAAAATCTAAAATAGTGCTGAGTTGTGGGCCTTGATAAATGTTATTTCCTTTGGTCCAAGGCGTCTCTGTAGTTAATTCAGATTGAGGCAAGGCTTGTAGTGCTTCTCGCGTGAAGGTTTTGGTGAATCCATGATTGTCAGTTAACGTAAGAAGTACTCGTGATTCTGCAAAAACTGAGAGGGGGAAAAAGCACTCACTAAGGTAATCAAAATTGAAATGAGTAATTTTATATTCATAACCAAACCTTATTGTTTGCATACTTAAAGGATTTGCGTATGGACTCTTTGCCTAAAAAGTCCCGAGGATAAATCATTTAGGTATACATACTCCTAATTACCCATCTTTTATTTAAGTATGAGATATTAATTAACTCAAGGAACAAACCTGTAACTTGAGCTAATTATTATATACCGAAATTTTTTTAGGTATCAGTAAATATTGTTGATATTGAGCTTGTTGCTTTGTTTGTTGTCTATATGATCGTTAAACTGATGCTGTAACGATTATCGACGAACCGCAATGGCTTCAATTTCAATGCCAACATCTTTTGGTAAACGAGCTACTTCAACACATGAACGCGCAGGGTAATTTGCGACATTATGTTCATCAAAAAAGGCACCGTACACTTCATTTACGGCCGCGAAATCCCCTAAGTCTTTCACAAATACCGTCATTTTAACGATATCGCTTACGGTTAATCCTGAGGATTCAACAACGGCTTTTACGTTATCAAGAGATTGACGTGCTTGAGCGGTAATTTCCGTTGGCACTTCACCTGTTGTTGGGTTAACTGGTATTTGGCCTGAAGTCATCACCATATTACCTAGATCAACACCTTGTACATATGGGCCGATTGCAGCAGGAGCAGATTCAGTATGAAGAACTTTAGTCATGATTTATTTTCCATTGTTTAGTCGGTTATTGATTCAATGTCGTATTTGTTGATAGTAACGAATTTACATCAGGTGTAAAACTACTGGGTATTTATTTCTCTGTCATGATCTCACGAGAAAAGCTTTTTTCGCAGTATTTACACTTCAAACGAATCTCTCCCTTCTTCTCTACCACGCTGAAGCTACTGGCAACTGGTTCATTATGAGTAATACAATTGCTGTTAGCGCAATTAAAAACATCGGTGACTTGTTTAGGCAATGTTAAGGCCAATTTCTTCACCACGGTGTAATTTTCAATTTGATTGACGGTGGCGTGCGGGGCGTACAGAGCCAATTTTTGAGCTTGTTCTTCACTAATGAATGTATTTTCAATCTTTAAAAGGTCTTTAGCGCCTAACGCTGATGAGGGCAAGTTCAACCCCACTGTGACTCTTTCATTGGCGTTATCCATTTTGAATAGCTTCAGTACTTTGATCCCGATATGAGCTGGGATATGGTCGATCACGGTACCATTTTTGATGGCTTCAACTTGTAACTGGTTTTGTTTCGACATGATAAGGTCTCCGTGACTAAAGGTTTTTATTCAGAACTAAAGCAAGCAATGCGGTACGTGCGTACACTCCATTTTCGGCTTGCTCGAAATAATAAGCATAAGGGGTTTTATCCACATCAACAGTGATTTCGTCTACTCGTGGAAGAGGGTGTAGTACTTTTAGATTATTTTTTGCTTTTCTTAATGACGCGGCAGTCAGTACAAAAGCTGACTTGATATGGGCATATTCTGATTCATCAAAGCGTTCTTTTTGTACTCGTGTCATGTACAAGATATCAAGTTCAGGGATGACGTCTTCAATTTCATTGTGCAAACTATATTGGATGCCCGCATCGTCTAGCTCTTCACAAATATAATCAGGCATGGCTAATGCTTCTGGCGCGACAAAGTAAAAACGCACGTTATTGAATTTAGCCAATGCTTGCGTTAAAGAGTGAACCGTACGGCCGTATTTCAAATCTCCGACAAAGGCGATATGAAGGTTATCTAATGAGCCTTGAGTTTCATAAATACTGTATAAATCGAGTAAGGTTTGAGTAGGATGCTGATTCGAACCATCGCCTGCATTTATTATGGGGGTGTTATTTGAAAACTCAGACGCTAGGCGCGCTGCACCTTCTTGTGGGTGGCGCATGACAAAAGCATCTACATAAGAGGAAATGATTCGAATTGAATCGGCGAGTGTCTCCCCTTTTTTAGCATGAGAAGTATTTCCTGGGTTATCAAACCCAATTACGCTGCCACCAATGCGTTGGATTGCGGTTTCAAAAGAAAGGCGAGTACGAGTCGAGGGCTCGAAAAAACAACTGGCGACGACTTTACCTTTGATCAGATCGGGTTGAGGCTCTGCTTTTATTTGTGCCGCAGTTTGAATGATTAATTCAAGTTCTTCACGAGACAGTTCAGGTATCGAAATGATGTGTTTTTGATAGAGCGAGTTCGCCATGATTTATCCTTAGTTTACGCATTCTCTAGATATTGTAATAAACCCGCTTTACTTAAAACTGTCGTTTAAATATTTTGGGAATACCGTCAATGATTTATCGTTAGATACAAAAAAGCCTCCCTAAATAAGGAGGCTTTTTTGTGGAGGAATAAAAACAATAACAGAATCAAACAAGTTCATTTGCGTAACGCAAAATTCGGTGTTTTGACTCAATTGTCGCATTACTGACTCCTTTCGATAATTGGTCGAAATTATACTCCCAATTATGATGAGCGCAAGCGATTGCGGTATGGGTTTTATTTTCTTTTATTACTAATCACCAAGTGTTGCAACCATGATGGCTTTAATCGTGTGCATACGGTTTTCAGCTTGATCAAAAACGATCGAGTAATCGGATTCAAATATTTCTTCAGTGACTTCCAATCCTTTCATTCCGTATTTTTCTGAAATTTCTTTTCCAACGGTCGTTTCATCGTTGTGGAATGCGGGTAAGCAATGCATAAATTTCACTTGAGGATTTTGTGTCGCTTTAATCACATTCATATTGATTTGGTATGGGGTCATTAAGGCGACGCGCTCATCCCAAGCTTCAGCGGCTTCCCCCATGGAGACCCAAACATCAGTATAAAGGTAATCACACCCTTTAACACCAGCGGTAACATCTTCAGTTAAAGTGATTTTGGCACCTGTTTGTTGAGCTATTTCTTGGCATTGAGCAATAAGCGCCTCTTCAGGCCAGAAAGATTTTGGGGCAATAAGGCGAATATCCATGCCCATTTTTGCCGCGCCGACCATGAGTGAATTGCCCATGTTATTACGAGCATCACCAAGATACGCAAAGGTGATGTTATGAAGCAGTTTGTCTTTGCAGTGTTCTTGCATTGTTAGAAAATCGGCAAGAATTTGAGTGGGATGAAACTCATCCGTTAATCCATTCCAAACCGGAACGCCTGCATGTAGCCCTAGTTCTTCGACTATCGCTTGCCCATAACCACGATATTCAATGCCATCGTACATACGCCCTAAAACTCGCGCGGTATCCTTCATGGATTCTTTATGGCCAATTTGTGAGCCAGAAGGGCCTAGGTAGGAGACTTGAGCGCCTTGATCAAATGCAGCAACTTCAAATGCGCAACGAGTACGAGTGGAGGATTTTTCGAAGATTAATGCAATATTTTTTCCAACTAAGGTTTTTCGTTCGCAGCCCGCATATTTGGCTTTCTTTAAATCCTTCGATAACGTCAATAGAAATTGAATTTCTTTTGGTGTGAAATCAAGCAGCTTGAGGAAATTACGGTTACGAAGGTTGAAAGCCATAGCGGGATCCTTGTTATACAAACGATAAAAAATAGTTATACATAAAAATGCCAATAAAGTGAATTGTTATTTATTTTTTTGATGCGTGATATACCATGTTCACTTTATAATTTTCTCTATTAATCCGTTTCATTGCATTATTTGTTGTCATTGAAATAAGTGCAGCCTTTCGTTCATTGGGCTATTTTTATTATCAGTAGGTTGATTTTCACTTACTTAGACTATGATTTCATGGCAAAATACGCCTTCTAAAATTTAGCCCACATTGGAGCACTGATTATGTCTAATAATGATCAATCTATGCAAGACGATTACCTATCAGTTGAAGAGCTGATTGAATTTCAAAAAGAAGAAACTCGCGACATCATCGCAGCATTGATCGAAGATGGCAGTGATCCAGAAGCCCTATATGATATTGAACATCATCTTTTCGCTGAAGATTTCGAAACATTGGAAAAAGCCGTTATTGAAGCATTTAAAATGGGTTTTGAAGTATTAGAAGCTGAAGAAACGGAAGATGAAGATGGTGAGAAAGTATTGTGCTGTGACGCCATTATGCAATCGGCTCTTGATCCTAATCTGATTGATGAACAAGTTGAAAAACTGGTTAATTTAGCGGAAAAATACGACATCATTTACGATGGTTGGGGTACCTTCTATGAAGGAGAGGATGCCATTTATGAAGATGAAGACGACGATAACGAATAAATCAGTTTCTTTGTAATATGAAAATACCAGCTTAAACGCTGGTATTTTTATATCTGGTTTTTACCTTTACTATACCAATGAATATATTTGGCATCATCAGGTTAGGATAATTATGCACTTTACACTAAATGGATTATGGCAAATATCACCCTTGACAGATTTAACCATTCCACAAGCAGACATTGTCTTTCCGGCTCAGCTTAGTTCGGCATTACCTAATTATTTGTCTGAACAAGATATAGAGCAGCAAGAATGGCATTTGATGCATGACATCGAGGTCGATGATTCAATGCTTGGGCTCGCAGCAATCGATTTGGTGATTGAAGGAATAAGCCATTATGCTGAAGTGCGAGTTGGTGGAGTCGCGGTTTTTGACTGTGATGGTAGTCAATATCGCTATCAAAAAGATATTAAAGAGTATTTAAATTTAGGTAAAAATCGAATTGAGGTTTTATTTTTAGAGCCAGAAGATGATTTTTTGATTGATGATGAAGCCAATATTTGTCACTTAGGAATACCGCAGCACAATAACAAAATGACCGCTGTTGGGATCGCTCGAGTTCCTTTTTTACGGTTAGTTCGAAACGTTCGTTTGCATCATGTCGTTACTGAACAAATTTGGCATCATGGTGGTGGCTGTGAATTAAAAGTAGATGTGTATTACACCACTTTAAAGGCAGGTTTAGTGTCAGCAAGCATTAAATATGAAGGCATGATGTATACCATACCTTTAGATGTTAGGAGTGATTATGTCAGTGCTACTTTTCAAGTGGAAGCACCAAAGAAAGCCACGATTAAGCAAGGCTCTATCGATACTTTAGAAGGGACAACTCAGCTTTATGTTCATTTAGATGGGTATCACTTTTATTTTGATGTTGCGCTTTCTGACAGCCAAAGAGTGAGTCATTATCCGTTATAGGCATTGCTAAAATGTGAAGTCTTTGTTATTGACGATTATTAATTAAGTCCATTAAATGCAAGTAATTATAACTTTTTTGCCATGACGATTTCACAATCATGGTGCCCAGTATTTCCCCAAGGCGCGTTGAGGTGCTCAAAGCCAAGGTTTTTATAAAGCTTTAATGCAGCTTTTAATTCAACCGTTGATTCTAAATAACAGTAATGAAACCCAAGGGCTTTCGCTTGTTTTAAACAAGTTGTCATTAATTCTTGAGCAAAACCTTGGCCTCGTCCTTGCGGTAAAATGTACATTTTTTGCAATTCGCATACCTCTGGTTTTCCTGCTAATGGCGCAATGCCAGCGCCACCGACAATATTTTCATTGGAGTCGGTTAATATCCAATATTGAGATTTTTCTGAATCATAGACTTCAAATAGGGCATCTAAAGTTGGATCAGCTACGCTATAGCCTTTATCTGCGGTTAAACCAAACTCTGCGGAAACATCGCGAATTACTTGAGCGATATGAGGATTGTCTTGTGCTTGTATTGGGCGGATGTGAAGTGACATAAAATGTGAAACCAAATCAGAATGTGTTTTTCTTTATACCTAACTAGTATTGATATGTATATTGATATCCTTCTTAAGTTATTGTTTTATTAAGTATGAATGTTATATTTGTGACTTGGATTGGGAGATTAAAACGCTCACTTTCATGATGAAGTGAGCGTGGTTGAAAAATATTTAAAACATTGAATCTATGCTACGTTCGCCATGAATTTGAATCGGTTAATACACTTTTGTTGGCAAATTAGATTTAGGCGCTTCTGAAATCTCACATCCATGCTGGTGCAAGTTGTGATGGTGGCAATGTAATGTGATTTTTGCTTTTTCATTACGCTGCCAAAAACGTTCATGAAAATAGAACACAATAGTATTAATACTCGGTTCAATAGTTGCCATTAATCCACCAATAAGGGCATCACCAGTTAAGAGATAAGTGACTAAGAACGCTACGCTAAAATGCAATACAGCGAAACTTGCCGTCTTTTTACTTGGTGAGAGAAGTGCCATACGATTCAATTTTGGGCGCTGCCACACTTTTTCATGAAAATAGAATACAACTGTATTGACCATGGGTTCAGTCATGGCAATTAAACTACCAATGATTATATCGCCTGTTAATAAATACGCTAATGTGAAGGCAACGCTAAAATGCAATATGGCGAATGTGAATGTTTTTTTCATAGTAGCTCCGAAGTAATGTTTTTCTTTATATACATTATTGCGAATAATTCTCATTTCGTAAAGGGTGGGTTTAATTATTTATTTGATAGATAAAAACGATTGATAAGGCTAATTCTTTATGGATTGTTTCATTTTCAGCTTTCAATCTCTTATATTTTCATATAAAAAAAGCCAACCTTTCGGTCAGCCTTTATGGGGGCTTGTAGTTTGAACTACAAGCAATAGTATGCCAAAAATTCGATATTGGTCTTATAGAGCTGCAATGGTTGCTTTTTGCTCTTCCAGCTTGACTAAGGTTTCTTGGTAACCTTCAAGCTTAGCACGCTCGGCTGCAACAACTGATTCAGGCGCTTTCGCAACAAAACCTTGATTGCTTAGCTTACCTTCAATACGTTTGATTTCGCCTTGAATGCGTGCGTATTCTTTATCAAGACGAGCAAGCTCTGCATCTTTATCGATAAGACCCGCCATTGGGATCATTAAGGTAGACTTTTGAACCAGTGATGTTGCACAAGCTGGGATCTCTTTGCCATCAACTGTCGTTTGTCCCTGGCTGAGTACTTGAACACTATCTAATTTCGCAAGTGATTGAAGTACGTTTAGGTTTGCTTTAAGTCGTTCAGCATCAGTTTCGTCTGCCGCTTTAAACATGACATCTAAGCCTTGGCTTGGTGCGATGTCGTATTCTGCACGTAAATTACGGATACTTGTGATAAAGGCTTTTACCCATTCAATATCGGCTAGTGCTTTTTCATCAAAATTCTCTGCATTAAATTGAGGTAGAGATTGAGTCATGATGGTTTCACCTTCCACCCCATCAACCAAAGGCTTAACACTTTGCCAGATAGATTCGGTGATATATGGGATTACTGGGTGAGCTAAACGCAGTGTTTTCTCAAGCACAGTGATAAGCGTACGACGAGTCGCACGTTGTTGTGCTTCATTACCTTTCCATAATACAGGTTTAGTTAGCTCTAAGTACCAGTCACAGAATTGGTTCCAAATGAATTCATATAAGGTGTTTGATGCCATATCTAGACGATAGTTTTCAATATGAGTATTGAATTCTTTCGCGGCAATTTCGAATTGAGATTCAATCCATTTATCTGCTAATGAATATTCTAAATCAGCGCCAGCAGTGAAGCCGCAATCTTGATCTTCGGTATTCATTAATACGTAGCGGCTAGCATTCCATAGTTTGTTACAGAAGTTACGGTAACCTTCAAGACGCTTCATGTCCCAGTTGATGTCACGGCCAGTTGAAGCCATCGCAGCTAGAGTGAAACGCAGAGCATCGGTTCCGTAAGGTTCGATACCATTTTCGAATGTTTTACGGGTATTTTTTTCGATCTTCTTAGCTAGCTGAGGCTGCATCATGTTACCACAACGTTTTTCAACCAAAGATTCAAGATCAATACCATCAATCATATCAATAGGATCTAGCACATTTCCTTTAGACTTTGACATTTTGTCGCCATTTTCATCACGGATAAGACCAGTCATGTAAACGGTTTTAAATGGAACTTGTGGTTTGCCACTTTCGTCTTTTACAAAGTGCATGGTCATCATGATCATACGGGCAACCCAGAAGAAAATGATATCAAAGCCTGATACCAATACTTCTGATGGATGGAAGGTTTTCAGTGCGTCTGTATTTTCTGGCCAACCCTGTGTACCGAATGTCCAAAGCGCTGATGAGAACCAAGTATCCAGTACATCGTCGTCTTGGCGAAGCACTACAACTGGCGCTAGGTTATGTTTAGCGCGAACTTCTTCCTCAGTGCGACCAACATAAACGTTACCTTCATTGTCATACCATGCAGGGATACGATGTCCCCACCATAGTTGACGCGAGATACACCAATCTTGAACGTCACGCATCCAAGCAAAGTACATATTTTCATACTGCTTCGGAACGAATTGAATTTGTCCATCTTCCACTGCTTTTACTGCAGGTTCTGCAAGAGGGGCTGTACGCACATACCATTGGTCAGTCAGCATAGGTTCAATTACTACGCCGCCACGGTCGCCATAAGGCACAGTTAAATCGTGATCTTTGACTTCTTCAAGCAGGCCAAGCGTTTCCATTTCAGTGACTAACGCTTTACGTGCTGCAAAGCGTTCTAAACCTTGGTATTGAGTTGGAACATCACTGCTATAGATATTACTTGATTCACCATTAGTGGTGAAGACTTCTGCAGCGTCACGAATATCTCCGTTGAACGTAAAGATGTTAATCATTGGTAGGCTATGACGTTTACCGACTTCATAGTCATTGAAGTCGTGCGCAGGGGTGATTTTTACACAACCTGTTCCTTTTTCCATATCAGCGTGTTCATCGCCCACAATAGGAATTAAACGATTAACGATAGGAAGAAGAATATTTTTACCAATCAGATCTTTGTAACGAGGATCTTCAGGGTTTACTGCCACGCCTGTATCGCCTAATACGGTTTCTGGACGAGTAGTGGCAACCACGATGTAGTCTTTACCATCTGCGGTCATTGCACCATCGGCTAATGGATAGCGGAAGTGCCACATGTGGCCTTTTTTATCTTTGTTTTCAACTTCAAGATCAGAAATGGCCGTGTGCAGTTTTGGATCCCAGTTTACTAGACGTTTTCCACGGTAAATTAAGTCTTCTTCATACAAACGTACAAATACTTCTTGAGTGGCAGCAGATAAGCCGTCATCCATTGTAAAGCGTTCACGATCCCAGTCTACGGATGCACCAAGACGACGTAGTTGTTGGGTAATGTTACCGCCAGATTCTGCTTTCCATTCCCAAATTTTGTCGATGAACGCTTCACGACCGTAATCGTGTTTTGTTTTGTTCTCTTCTGCTGCGATTTTACGCTCAACGACCATTTGAGTTGCGATGCCGGCGTGGTCGGTACCGACTTGCCAAAGTGTATTTTTACCTTTCATACGCTCACAACGAATCAAGGTATCCATGATGGTATCTTGGAAGGCATGTCCCATGTGAAGGCTACCAGTGACGTTCGGTGGCGGGATCATGATGCTGTATGCTTCTTTTGATGTGTCACCGTGTGGCTTAAAGTAGCCTTTCTCTTCCCAAGTCTTATACAGAGCTTGTTCGATTGATGTTGGGTTATATGTCTTTTCCATAGTCTTCTTTTATCGATACTTTGAGCGTGAAAAATAATAGTTTTTAAACGTAAAACGTTATAGGTAAAGCAACAAATAAGCAGCGTGTTGTTTTACCTATAAAGTCTTACCCGTTTTGATTCTTAATTTTGAATTACGTGCTTTGTTCTTTGATATAGCTAGTGATGTTTTCGATTTTAATCGTTTGCATCTCAAACCCTTTTTGTCGGTAAATTTTATACCTTTCTCGGGCTTGTTGCTTTGCTTTTTCTTCGCAAGGCACGAAGTCTACCACTTGTGCAAAGCTCTCGGCAAAATTTGTATCATCATTCGCCATATTGATGACTAATTGCCTATTACGATGAGGCGTGAGTTTACTAAAACCAATTTCAATTGGTGTGCCATATTGAGGCCCTTCGCCGATTAAGTTATGCGCTTGAAACTGTTCTGGATTTTTTTGCCACAATGCTTCATCTATCGCCTCGGCTTGACTTCTATCTTGAGCGTTAATGTATACCTTGGCACCTTGTGAAGAAAAATAGTGAGCAAGGTAGATTACATAATCAATATGTCCTTGCACACTATCTTGTGCGCCACTGGGTTCAATAAGATAGAAAGTTGCTATCGCCATAAACTCTCTTTGCAATATATAAATTAAAAGGGGCCGAATTGGCCCCTAGTATTGTAGCTAAATATTGTATGGTATCGCTACTCTTCAATAATTTGAGAACCAGATGAACGATTTATCAAAAATTGTACTAATAAAGAAACAGGGCGGCCTGTTGAGCCTTTTTGTGCCCCTGATTTCCAAGCTGTGCCTGCAATATCAAGATGCGCCCAATTATATTTTTTAGTAAAGCGAGATAAGAAACAGCCAGCAGTGATAGTGCCACCAGGGCGACCGCCAATATTGGCCATATCGGCAAATGGGCTACTGAGTTGTTCTTGGTATTCATCGGCCATTGGTAAGCGCCAAGCGCGATCACCTGCTTGTTCTGAAGCATTGACAATTTCATGAGCAAGAGGGTTATGGTTAGCAATCACTCCACTAATGTGGTGACCTAATGCAATAACACAAGCACCCGTTAACGTAGCCACATCAACCACACAATCAGGATCGAAACGTTCTACATAAGTTAATGCATCACAAAGTACTAAACGGCCTTCAGCATCAGTATTTAATACTTCAACTGTTTGACCTGACATTGTGGTGAGAATATCTCCTGGGCGATAAGCATTACTGCCTGGCATGTTCTCACAACCAGCTAAAATACCGACGACGTTAATCGGTAAATTCAGTTTTGCCAGCGCTTTCATGGTGCCAAATACAGATGCAGCACCACACATGTCATACTTCATTTCGTCCATAGCTTCGCCAGGTTTTAATGAAATACCGCCTGAATCAAATGTTAAGCCTTTACCCACGAGAACAATCGGTTTCGCTTCAGGATCGGGGTTACCTTTATAATTAATGACCGACATCA
Source organism: Vibrio casei (assembly GCF_002218025.2). Taxonomy (NCBI): domain Bacteria; kingdom Pseudomonadati; phylum Pseudomonadota; class Gammaproteobacteria; order Vibrionales; family Vibrionaceae; genus Vibrio; species Vibrio casei. Next base: position 590,338 of record NZ_AP018680.1, read on the forward strand.
TCGATTCATTACGAGATCCTCGACCAACCGCTAGGTATGAATGCATACCTAGCTTATCCATTTCTTCTTCACCAATGATTTTGGTCGTAATGGTGTCAAAGTCGTCTGCGAGACGGCGAGCTTGAGATGCAAGATAAGCAGGATTGGCTACATTGGGTGGCATGTTGCCTAAATCTTTAGATGCTTTTACGCCAGAAGCAACGGCTAAGCCATGAGCAATCGCTCTTTCGCCAAGGTTTAATTCACGACGAGTCGGGACGTTAAACACCAATTTACGTAATGGACGGCGAGTTTCAGGCTTGTTGCTTTTGAATTGATCGAAGGTATATAGGCTATCTTTGGTCGACTCGATCGCTTGGCGAACTTTCCAATACGTATCGCGACCTTTGACATGAAGCTCTGTTAAGAAGCATACTGCTTCCATTGAACCAGTATCGTTCAATGTGCCAATGGTTCTTTGGATAATATCTTTGTATTGACGTTCGCCCAGTTCGCGTTCTTTACCACAACCAACAAGCAAAACACGCTCTGATAAAATGCCAGGAACTTGGTGTAACAGTAGCATTTGGCCCGGTTTACCTTCTAGGTCACCTCGGCGTAATAATGAACTAATATAGCCGTCGCTGATTTTATCTAGCTGCTCGGCGACTGGAGAGAGTCGACGTGGCTCAAAAACACCAACAACAATACAGGCGCTGCGTTGCTTTTCTGGGCTGCCACTTTTTACACTGAACTCCATGAGTACTCCTACATCCTAAAGACAAATAGGACTAAATGTTGGATAATGTAAATTCTCGATTAGTCAGTTTGAAAACTGTTCTAGAATTTAATCAAACAACATTTAATCGGGTGAAAACGAAATAATTGATAAAAAGAAAAAATCGAGTTTTGATGTTATTTCACTCGATACTTACAAAATAATATAGTTAAAAATTATCAAAAATAATAGACTCATCGGAAAACTATAGTGATTCCGTCAAAAAAACAAGTTTTGTATAGGTAATGCTGCGTGATTATTGTTAGATATTTGATCCGCGAGACACTCAAAAGCCAGTTCGCCGTTTTCTTTGTGCTTTTTCTCGTGTTTTTGAGCCAAAAATTTATTAGTGTCCTTGCGGAAGCCTCTGATGGTGATATTCCTGCGAGTATGATTTTGTCTATTGTTGGCTTAAACATGCCGACAATGGGCTTATTGATATTGCCTTTAAGTCTTTACATTGGGATTCTATTGACCTTTGGCCGTTTGTACGCTGAAAGTGAAATCACGGTGATGAATGCCACTGGGATTGGAAATAAATTTTTAGTGCATGCTGCTTTGTATTTAGCATTGATAACAGGCGTCATTGCTGGATTTAACTCATTGTGGTTATCTCCGTGGAGCCAAGAAAAGGTCGCTCAATTAATGGAACAAGTGTCGACTACTAGCAGTATTGATTTATTGAAAAAAGGCCAATTTCAATCGTCCCCAGACGGCAGTGCTGTCGTTTTTGTTGATGATATAAAAGATAAAAAACTGACTAATGTTTTTGTTGCTCAGGCAGAGCCAAGAGATTCTATCCGTCCGAGTGTCATGTATGCCAATTCGGGGGTTGTTAAAGAGCTTTCTGATGGACGACAAATTCTGACGCTGAATAATGGGGTTCGCTATGAGGGTATTCCTAATTCGCTTGATTATATGAATACCGATTACGATGAATACTCAGCGTTAATTGGACAGCGCGAAGTACAAAAAAAACAGCGTAAATGGGAAGCGCTGCCGACGAAAGATCTTATTGGTAAAAGTAATTTAGAGGCGAAAGCCGAACTGCAGTGGCGCCTTACACTTATTGTTTGTATTCCACTACTTACTTTAGTTGTTGTGCCGTTATCGGCCGTCAACCCAAGGCAGGGACGTTTTGCTAAATTAGGGCCGGCAGTGTTAATTTATTTGGCTTATTTCTTATCAATCAGTGCTATGAAATCAGCCGTCGAAGATGGCACCGTTCCCGCCGCCTTTGGCATGTGGTCAATCAATGGTGGGCTTTTGTTAGCCGGTATTCTTTTAAACAGCTTAGATAGTTTGTTCGTTCGTCGTTTCAAAGACAAATTAAGAAAAAGGAAGTTAAGCCGTGTTTAAAATTCTTGATTGGTATATTGGTCGCACCATTATTGCGACCACTTCTCTTTGTCTTGCGACGTTAGTCGGTTTGTCTGCCATCATCAAGTATGTTGAGCAACTGCGTAAAGTAGGTAAAGGCACCTATGATTTGATGGAAGCGTTATATTTCGTTGTCTTGAGCATTCCTCGTGACATCGAGATGTTTTTCCCTATGGCTGCGTTACTTGGTGCGTTGATCGGTCTTGGTATGTTGGCGGCCAGTTCTGAGCTAGTGGTGATGCAAGCTTCAGGCTTCTCTAAGTTAAATATTGGTGTCTCGGTATTAAAAACCGCGATTCCTTTGATGTTAATGGTGATGATCTTAGGGGAGTGGGGATCACCTCAAGCTCAGAAACTAGCGCGTGACTCTCGTGCATTAGCGATTGCTGGTGGTAGCATTGTGTCAGTTCGAGATGGCGTGTGGGCAAGAGACGGCAATAATTTTATTTATATTGGCCGTGTCAGTGGTGATAATGAGCTTCAAGGTGTCAGCATTTGGCAGTTTGATGAAAATAAAAATTTAAATGATATTTTAGTTTCAAGAACCGTACGTTATGAAGATGATAATCGTTGGATGATGAAAAATGTACAGATAACTAAAATGAATGATGATATTCAAATTTCAAAAAACAAAATCGATAACTACGAATGGAAAACTACACTCACTCCAGATAAATTAGCGGTTGTGACGGTGAAACCTGAAGAGCTTCCGCTTACCGGTTTATATAGTTATGTCAAATATTTAAAAGACTCAGATCAAGATCCTTCACGTTATGATTTGGCTTTTTGGCGTAAGGTATTTCAGCCTTTATCTATTGCCGTCATGATGTTAATGGCGTTGTCGTTTGTCTTTGGCCCCTTGAGAAGTGTCACCATGGGAGCGAGGATATTATCTGGTGTGATCGCAGGCTTTACGTTCTATATTTCCAGTGAAGTCTTTGGCCCTATGAGCTTGGTTTATAATATACCGCCTGTCATTGGAGCCCTGACACCGAGTCTCATTTTCTTAGCTATTGCGATTATGTTAATGCGGCGAAAGGCCTAAAATAGCGCCATAAAAAGGATGGCTAGGCATCCTTTTTATGCTGATTGTTCAGAGAGTGGTTATGATAACATTATTGAACATGCGGCAAATGAATGACCTCACACTTTGCCCACATATCTTGAAGCGCGCGCTTTCTTGAATCAAAAATAACCGTGAGGTTGCCTAATCCAAATAGAGATGTTGCTATGCGGATAATAGATTGAATAAACGAAATAGTGCTTCCATCTTCATTTTGAATTCTTAATTTCCACGCCCGCATTCCCAAAGTTTGACCTTTCATCCAAAAGAAACTTAAAAAACCAGCCCATACAAATGCGACGTAAGCATGAAAAAACCAACTCCAAATAGGGTGGTGATTAAGAACATCGCTAGCATCAGCATAAGAGCCGTAGCTAATTACGCCCAGAGAGAGCAGTGCTTCCATCGTCGCAATAACAATACCAACCGCAATCATTTCTACAGCAATGATAATTAATGCATCATAGAGAATGGCGGCAAAACGGCGAAATAAACCAGCAGGTTTTATTGAATGAGTTGGATTCATAATACTTTTAGTTAACAAATTTGTAAGCAGAATAGCTATTTGTTTTCGGTATTTAAAGGACTAAAGTGTATCTAATAAGGATTTATGGTGAAATTATCAGCGATTGAATCAAATTCAAAATTTAACACTTGCACAGTCATGTTCCATACGTATAATTCCACACATTCCTGAGCAATAATCATGAAGGTTGTTTTTCATATTGCTTGGGAACATAAAATGGCGGTATGGTGAAATTGGTATACACGACGGATTCAAAATCCGTTGCCTTCGGGCGTGGCGGTTCAAGTCCGCCTACCGCTACCAGATTTAAGAATTAAGACGTCCTAGGGCGTCTTTTTTTATGCCTGTGTTTTTCTGTCTATTATTACCGTTTTTGTTCCCTCCCAGAAACTTAGTAAACTGATATCTTCCGCTTTATTGGAAACTTTTAATTCCTTTTATGCCTTCGTAAACTAAGTTTATTGCCTTTCATTTGTGATTACCTCACGACTTCGATTTTGACTAAATAGTTGGGATTCATTATTTTTCTTCATTTAATGACGTGAAAGATTAAAACTATCGAATTCTGTCTATATAGGTGATCTTTTCTTTGCACGATCAGAAGGTTGTGTGAATGATTTGATATAAAAATATTTTCATGCCTTTCTTACGATAGTCAGGCTAAGGTCAAGTTGTAAGCTGTTTTGTGAGGACTTTGACAAAACCGTTCTTAATGAATGAATTATTTTTAAATTCAACTATCTTAGATACAGATTGTTACATTTATGGTAATGAATTCCAGCCTGTCGTTTACTCTGTTATCTCCTTTTATACTGCTTTTGAAAGCGTAATACGACCTTATAAATTGGCTTTCAGTCAGTTTTGATGCTTGTAAATAACTCGGGGAAATTATGAAAACAGTTTCAATAGTCGTACCTTGTTTTAATGAAAGTGAAGTTATTGATACAACGGTTGCTGAGTTGCTATCAGTGACAAGGAGTATTGAGAATTATCAATTTGAGATAATTTTTGTGAATGATGGAAGCTCTGATAATACTGAAACGAAATTACTGTCCTATAGTCAGCAATATGACAATATTCGTATTATCTCTTTTTCTCGTAACTTTGGGCATCAACAAGCAGTAAGTGCTGGACTGGACGTCAGTTCGGGTGATGCCGTGGTGTTGATTGATGCTGATCTGCAAGATCCGCCTAAGTTGATAGCGGATATGATCGTAAAGTGGGAAGATGGTTTTGATGTGGTTTATGGTACTCGTTCAACCCGTCAAGGTGAGTCAAAATTCAAGTTAGCTTCGGCGAAATGCTTTTACCGTACGTTGAATTATTTATCAGAAGTACCGATCCCATTAGATACGGGGGATTTTCGTTTAATGGATCGTCAAGTTGTTGATCATCTTGTGGCTATGCCTGAGAAATCTCGTTTTATCCGTGGAATGGTAAGTTGGATTGGTTTTAATCAAACCTCGATTCATTATGAGCGTTCTGCTCGTTTCGCGGGTGAATCTAAATACCCACTCGTTAAAATGCTGAAGTTTGGCATTGATGGTATTTTATCTTTCTCGGTTAAACCACTTAAGCTTTCGATAATGATGGGCTTTGCTTGTTCAGGCATTGCATTGCTGATGTTACTGTATTCTGTTTATGTTCGTTTGATGACGGAACATTGGGAATCCGGTTGGACTTCGATTCTCGTCTCTATATTTTTTATGGGAGGAGTACAACTGATCTCTATTGGAATTTTGGGTGAATACATTGCACGTATTTACAACGAATCTAAAGATCGTCCGTTATACATTATTAAGAAGAACAGAGTGCTTGATGCGGCAAAAGTCGATGAAACGATTGAATAATCTAATTTATACTGACTTTAAACAAAAGGTTCGCTTTGGCTTGGTTGGTGCGATTAATACCGTGGCTGCTTATATGGCGTTTGTGGTTTTATATCAGGTTTCCGGCCAATATATTCTATCTTCAGTACTTTCATACTTTGTTGGTATGTTGGTCAGTTATACTTTGAATCGCCGCTTTGTGTTTAATAGTGACGTTAAAAAAGGGCAGTTTTTACCTTTTTGTATTGTGAATCTTACTTCACTTGGTTGCTCAACGGCTGTTTTGTATTTGATCGTGCATTATGGCGGGGTCATGGTTTATCTCGCGCAAGCATTAGCTGTGTGTTCGTCCATGGTGATTAATTACCTTGGTTACCAAAAAGTATTTACCAATGGTGTTTCTATGCAATTAATTGCTCCCTTTTTATACTGTGACAATAATCGAATAGATTGGCAGAAAGTAGCCAAGTGGGGCTTATTTATTGTCTTGGCTGCTGTGACATTATTTAATGTTCAAATGTCAGTGGTTTCTAATATTGCTCATGATGCTTTACCTTATATGGAAGGTTACAGCGATAAGTTTGTGTCGGAAGGGCGTTGGATAAATTTTGCCTTGTTTTATACGTTACGAGCGGTACCTTCGCCTATTGCTGTTATTTTATGTGATTCTTTTATCTTTTATTTTGGCTATCGATTGGCATTAGGTGTTAGAAAAGATACTTGGTTGGCACTGTGTTTTGGTTTATTGATCGTTAACGTACCTTATTTTACCATGTTGTTTAAGTGGCCAATGACCTTAATCCCAGGTTGCTTGATGCTTGCTTTATTCGCTAATATTAAAGATAAGGTTAATTCATACACCTTATTAATTGTTTCTGGTATCTTGTTGTTCGCAACATATCCTGCATTCTATTTTTTAATGCCTTTGTTGTTTCTTTCAAGTTTAAGCCGTTCATCGTATTTTGATATATTCAAGTTCTTATGTGTATGGGCTCTTGGGTACATTTTTGGTTATATCGTCGCAAATGGGCTTGTGTACTCCTACACTTATTTCTTTTTAGATCATGGTAGCTTCATTGAGTTCGCCTCTTGGCGTCGCGCTGAACCTTTAAATAGTCTCGCCGGGTTGGCCGAGAATGTAAAAAAAAGCTCAGGAAATTTTGAGCGTAATGCTCTGTATATTTCAAATTTAAGTCCATGGCTTTATTTCCCGATTTTATTGACATCACTTTGGGCATTAAAGAATCATGTAAAATATACAATTATTGTGTTTCTAGTGGTTATTTCAATTTACGCAAGTGTGATTGCAATGGGCGTAACGGTTCCATTGCGCTCCGGCATTACTTTACCGATTGGTTTAAGTATGATGCTTTTACTTGTGAGTAATAAGGTTTGGCGAATTGTTACTTTACTTTTATTGTTTATTTCATTTGCTTATCAGATGCATGATTATAACTCTGGTTACACTAGCAGTAGAACGACGATGGCTTCTATCTTAGAAAAAAATGATTCCCAAGGCTATTTAAAGCAGCCTAATCAGTTTAAGAAAGTAGTCGTCAGTGTTGATCAGGTTAAAACCAGTGATTATATGCATCAAGTAACAGGTTCGAATGCATTTAAGACCTTATCTAATTTACGGTATCACTTTATTCAACCATATCTTTATAAGCAAGGTTGGCCGAGATCTAAAATTGAAATGGTGAAAGCCTCTCATGATACGATTCGTGGTGTAGCTACTATTAAAAAAGAAGAGGATGTACTGTTTATTTATATTGATTAAGCATTTTTCATTTCACTAAAGCCTCCACCTGAATCTGTGGGGGCTTTTGTTATTTTGCCTATGCCGAAACCTAGATTATTTGAGTTATAGAGCGCATGATGTTAAATCTATAACGTGTTATTTAACGAGAGCAAAAAAAGGGATGAGTATGAAGCAAATAAAAAATAAAACATTACTGGCCTCAGTCTTAACCGATGGAAAAGGGCTGCAAGTATTCAACCCATTTGATAATAGCTTAATTGCAACCATTCCCGTTTCTTGTCAGTCAAGGGTTGAACAAGATGTTCTTGATTTAGACATTGGGCAAAAAGTATGGCAGAAAATGCCTGCAGCTGAACGTTGCCATTTATTAAAAAAATGGAACCAATTAATTTTAGAAAATGAAGATGATTTAGCCCGTTTGATTACTCTTGAAGGTGGAAAGCCTTTAAAAGAAGCATTAGGTGAAGTTAGGTATGGCGCTTCGTTTATTGAGTGGTTTGCTGAAGAGGGGCGCAGAGCTTATGGTTCAACCATACCCTCACCGAGTAATGACAGAACGTTATTAACCGTTAAACAAGCGATTGGAGTCGCGGCGGCGATTACTCCATGGAATTTTCCACTGGCGATGATCACGCGTAAAGCGGCACCTGCTTTGGCTGCTGGTTGTAGCTTTATCTGTAAACCTTCGGAATCAACGCCTTTGACCGCTTTTGCTGTTACAGAACTCGCCTATCAAGCTGGTATTCCTAAAGATGTTCTACGCATGGTAATGGGCGAAAATGCACATGATGTCGGAGAAGTATTTACTTATCATTCTTCTGTTCGTAAGTTTTCTTTTACTGGTTCAACGTTGGTTGGCAGAAAATTACAAATGCAATGTGCTTCAACTATTAAGCGTACTTCAATGGAGTTAGGCGGAAATGCTCCTTTTATTGTTTTTGATGATGCTGATATTGATAGCGCAATAGAAGGAGCGATGGCCAGTAAGTTTCGTAATGCCGGGCAAACTTGTGTGTGTGCCAATCGTTTTTATGTTCAAGATGCGGTGTACGATGAATTTGTTGAAAAGCTGGTGATTGCCGTTGATAAGCTTAAGGTCGGAAATGGTTTGGATGAAGACACCAATATTGGCCCTCTAATTAGTATGGAGGCGAAACAACGCGTTTTAGATTTGATTGAAGAGGCAAAAGGAAGAGGTGCGAAGCAAGTTAACCGAGAGCAAAAGTTAGGTGGTCAGTTTGTTGCTCCAACTGTTTTGGTTGATGTCGAGCATGATAGACCGCTTGTTCAAGGTGAAATATTTGGTCCAGTTCTCCCTATCATTCGCTTTCATGATGAAGAAACCATGATTGATATGGCAAATGATACCATCTATGGACTAGCGTCCTATTTCTATAGCCAAGATATGAATCGAATTTGGCGTGTTGCTCATCGTCTTGAATACGGCATGGTAGGTGTCAATGAGGGGGTTATCTCAACTGAAGTGGCGCCATTTGGTGGAGTGAAACAATCGGGGAATGGTCGTGAAGGTGCGAAAGAAGGCCTAGAAGAATACCTAGAAACAAAATATGTGTGTATTGGTGGGTTGGAAAGATAACTTGTAAACCACTCAATGCTTAAAGGTGTCACTCGATGAATAAGAGGATCGTTTGTAATTCGATTCTCTTGCTAGTGTGAGTGGAGTTAAAGAATGTTGTTCATAATTCCGAAATTTACAATACGCAGAGCATAAAAAAGCCTCATCGAATGATGAGGCTTTCAAAATGGCTCCCCTTGCAAGACTTGAACTTGCGACATACGGATTAACAGTCCGCCGTTCTACCAACTGAACTAAAGGGGAATTATTTTTTATTTCTTTTAATCAATAGTAGTTAAAAGAATGGTGCCGACTACCGGAATCGAACTGGTGACCTACTGATTACAAGTCAGTTGCTCTACCTACTGAGCTAAGTCGGCCCAATGATTATTTAAATATTTTATTCAAATAACTGTAATTTGGCTCCCCTTGCAAGACTTGAACTTGCGACATACGGATTAACAGTCCGCCGTTCTACCAACTGAACTAAAGGGGAATTATTCTTTTATTTCTTTTAATCAATAATAATTAAAAGAATGGTGCCGACTACCGGAATCGAACTGGTGACCTACTGATTACAAGTCAGTTGCTCTACCTACTGAGCTAAGTCGGCACACTGTATTTTTTAAATATCTGATGTCTTTTAATCAAGACACCAAACTATAAATAGTGGTGCCCGGAGGCGGAATCGAACCACCGACACGAGGATTTTCAATCCTCTGCTCTACCGACTGAGCTATCCGGGCAACGGGGGGTATTAAACGGTTTTTCGAGGGTAAGGTCAATACTAAAATATAAAAAAACGTTCGTTTGAACACTTTATAGTCGCTATTGTGTATTTATTCGCACTTTGAGGATGAAAAGTCTTATTTTTATTCAAGTTATACCGCGAGTATTCGACTGATAAAGTGAATTAAATACAGGGGAAGTGATCATGAATAAAGGCTTTGGTGGTGATTTCTTTGTTTGTAAGCAAAAAAGAAAGGCTAAACTGGGGGAGAATACTCCAAATGGGGTTGGTTAATAGGAAAAAAGAGACAACGAAAAACGTTGTCTCTAGGAAGCGTTTATAAAGGGCGTTGATCCGCTAATTGAATGACCCAAGCGGCGCTGCTATCAGGTTGCTCACCTTGATTCCACCATTGCGCTTTATAACTCGATTCTTGGAAGAGAACGATATCGCCTGATGTGTAAATAGTATTATCTTTCCATTCTGTATTGGTAGAGGCTTGTGAACCTTCCCATGCACTTGATACACCTGGTTCATCTCCTTTTGTCCACCATTTTGCAGTATAAGCTATCCCTGAAAACACAACTGTGTCACCGAGGTTATACGCGACATCACTTTTCCATGTTGTTTCAGCTGTATTATCGCTGGTGGCTGTAATAGCTATAGTGATGGATGCTTTGCTTGTTGATATTGGATCGCCAACAGAGACAGTGAGAACGTCACTTAAGTCGGATGTGGTTTCTGCTGCTTGGTAGTTAATGGTAATACTGCTGTCGGTTTTCGCAATAATATCGCCTTTATCGATACTAAAGATGAGTGGATCACCATCAACATCATTTGCTGACACATCAAAGGTTATACTTTCACCGCCGCTTACGTTTAATGTTGAAGGTGCCGTGATCACCGGAGCATTATTGCCGCTTTTTACTTCAAGCCTATGGGTGTAATGGGTATTGGTTAAGTAAACCAAATTACTATAGAGGTCTTGAACTTGGTAATCGATGGATTCTGAGGCTGAATTCTTCAATCCAATTTGAACTTGTTGTGGGTACTCTTGATTAACAAGTTTGGCCAAGTCTTCAGCCCAAATGCTTTCAGTTTCGTTCGTAATGGGGAATTTTTCGAAAACGATCTCGTTACCATTTTCATCAAACACCCTAAACCACACCGTATCACCGACTATTGCATTGGCTGTTGATGCAAGATAGTTACCGCTACTTATCCATTGTTCAAGATAGTTATCAGGATTGCCACTATCATCTGGGTTGTTAAAACGGATATCACTGCAGTTATAAAAACCTTCACCAGCCGGATCTTGACGCTGCCAACGGCTATAAATAACTGCATTGCCAGTTCGATCTGTGGGTAGCATTACTTCCATTTGGTAATATTTATGACCATTTAATTCAACCGTTGGGATATTCCCAAATTCTGCAATCAGATCTAAATCAGACCAAGCAAGTGGCATCGTCGATGAATCGTAATTTGCTTTGCTTAGATAGATCTTCCAAAAGCTAGGGTTATGAGGCGTATTAGCTCTATATTGAAGTGTTATTTTTCCTTGATTACTTAAATCGATGTTTGTTTTTTTCCAATCCGGAGAAGGGATGTTTATTCCTTGCTTGGCTTGATCTCCAGCTGAACATAACTGGCCATCGGGAATGGCGACTTCGACAGCGGCTTGGCTATTATAGTTTGATACCAAGGTTGAAAATTCAGGCTTTTGAACAAAAGGTGTCCAGCTAGATGCTAAAAATGCAGTGCGACAGGCTGCATTAGGTATGGTGCTTCCATCGACTGAATCCCAATAGCCACCATCAATATCGCATAGTTGTTGTCTAGCAGCAGGGTAATCCATATAACCATGGGCTTGTACTTCGCTAGCAAGTAAAGCAAGACCAATTAAACTTGGTGTAACACTTAAGGAAAAAGGGGAACGTTTCATATTCATCTCCATTTAAAAATGATAAACGGAAGCGAGTGTGGTCGGGGATTGAGAAAATGCAGAATTAAGATTTGTTAGTTTGAATGGTCATTCCAATTTTTATTAGGCATGTTTCATATTTGGGGAATAAATTGAGGAGTGAATTCTAAATATGTCTGGATTGACAGAAAAATAACACAATATTGAAATATTTGGATCTATGAGGTTTTGTGAAGGTTGTTTCTATAAATTAGGAAGCAATGACGTAAAGGACGGTTGGGAAAGGTAGATATGAAAAAAGCCTCATCAAGTGATGAGGCTTTTAAAGTGGCTCCCCTTGCAAGACTTGAACTTGCGACATACGGATTAACAGTCCGCCGTTCTACCAACTGAACTAAAGGGGAATTGCTCTTTTACAATACTCACCAATGTGAGTATTCAAAATATGGTGCCTCGAGGCGGAATCGAACCACCGACACGAGGATTTTCAATCCTCTGCTCTACCGACTGAGCTATCGAGGCAAAAGATGGTGCCGACTACCGGAATCGAACTGGTGACCTACTGATTACAAGTCAGTTGCTCTACCTACTGAGCTAAGTCGGCACACTATATCTTTTACTTTTTACTTTTGCTGCTGTTTGTTATTTCATTAAATGAAAATAGAACACCAACAATATAAAATTGTGGTGCCCGGAGGCGGAATCGAACCACCGACACGAGGATTTTCAATCCTCTGCTCTACCGACTGAGCTATCCGGGCAACGGAGCGCTATTAAACGGATTTTATGCCTAACCGTCAACAGGTTTTTGTAAAAAAAGCGAAAAAAACGTTTGTTTGCTGTGAATTTGAGCAAAAAAAATAATTTCTCTGATTTTTGTTAGAATATTTCTATTTTTCACTAAATAAATTTCAACTTATTTTTGTGAGTTAAACTCCTTTTGATAAGCGGTGACTTTTTCTAAGTATCGTCTGGATTCTGCATTAGGGTGTTTTTTGGTTAGCGCCCAATAAACTTGATTTGGTGATAAATTATTCAATTCACGCATGGCTTGATTACGGTTCGAATCGAACGTATTTAATACCCCTCCAGTGCCTCCGTTATACGCTGAAATCATACTGTATTCTTTAGATGTGGGGTTTTTCACCGCTTTTAAATAACGCGTCTTTAATATGTAGAAATATGCCGTTCCGGTATCAATGTTATTGGTGGGGTTATACAGGTACTCTGGTGTTGGGATACCGGATCGCCCTTTTACTAAATTAAATACATCATGTCCTGCGGTTTTTGGCACAATTTGCATCAGGCCATAAGCATTTGCCCAACTGACTGCATAAGGATTAAAACTACTTTCTGTCTTGATGATTGCGTAAATCAAATCTTCAGGAATTCCATATTTTTTTGAAGCATTACGCACAATCTCCGCATATTGGTAGCTGCGAAGTTTCACGTGATTTTTTACCATGGGAATAGTAACGTAGTAAGATTTTTTAAAGTCTATTTCACGAGTTTTCAATTTGTTTTCGATTAAATAATCGGCAAACTGATTGGCTCGCCAAGACCATTGGACTGATTGACCATTTTGATCCACGACTTGATCGGATAAAAAAGGTTTACCGCCCATCGCAATTTCTTTGGAAGAAAACAGATCAACATTTGCTGGGTTATTAGGGGTCAATAAAGTGGTAACGATGGCGTGTTTTAAGTGGGCTTTAGGCTCTGTTGAAGCGATAGTTTCGATCGTCACGGTGCCATTATCAAAATCCACATCAGCTCGGTTTAGATAACCATCAGTGTATTTTACGTAGGTTTTTGCCCCTGCCATTTTAATATTACCTTTACCCCATTTATTAGCCACTTGCCCTGAAAATTGATTCATTAAGCTATCAAGCGCATCGATATCTTTAGCAAATTGTCCGGGAAGTGGGGCGAGGTTTTTTGCAAAGCGATTAGACGGTGTGTAATTCACGTCATAAACGCTTTCAATAAATTCACGGCTACAGCCAGATAAAAGTAACACGGTAAGAATAAAGAGGTATTTTTTTCTGTTCATTTTATTTGAATTCAATACAACAAGCTATAGGACGGTTGCAAGCGTGTTTACTGTTAGGAATCTTTCACAATAAATTAGCCACAAAATAAAACAGGCATTGCCATGTTTACCTTGCAATGCCTGCCATAAAATTTATGTGGGTAACTATACCTGATTATTCACTTGGAGGGGTATAACCATCAATGATCACATCTTTACCTTCAAAAAGGTAATTGACCATCTCTGTTTCCAAAAGTTTACGGTGTTCAGGATCCATCATGTTGAGTTTTTTTTCATTAATCAGCATGGTTTGTTTGTGTTGCCATTGTCCCCACGCTTCTTTGCTAATGTTATTAAAAATACGTTTACCTAAATCGCCAGGGTAAAGTTGAAAGTCTAAACCTTCAGCGTCTTTTTTTAAGAAAGAACAATAAACGGTGCGGCTCATAGGAGCTCCTTGCGAGTTTTTAATTAATCTTTGAGTACAAAAAGTCAGGTTCTTCATTATTACAAGATAAAGCAGTTGAGCTGACTTTTTAGGTTGGGACAAGTTATATCAAAGTAAGCGCTTAGCTTCCATCATCACTTTGTGTTAGATGACTTATTTAATGAATTAGCATATTAAATAGTTATTCTTCAGTAATGGTTCCCTTGAATATATTTAAGTTCATAAGGCAAGCTTTGTAATAATTGTTTTACTGGCGCCGCTAAACCGATTTTTTTTGGATCGGATAAGTCATACCAAAGCCCAATGTTATCTTCCATGATTACGTTGGGCTTTTTGGTTAACTCGATTAAAATTGGGGTGATATCTAAATGATAATGGCTGAACGTGTGTCGAAATGTGTTTAACGTTTGTTTTCTTTTTATTGTGTCCTCATGGATGACACGAAGATTGAGCTGATATTCTATTGCATCGTTTTCGTGTTGAGGAAAACAGAATAATCCGCCCCAAATACCACTTTGTGGACGTTGTTCTAACCAGATTTGATTATCGTGATGGAGCATGACAAACCAGGTTTCTTTGACCGGTTTTTCTTTTTTCGTTTTTTTGCCGGGAAATTCTAATTGCCGTTGTTGCGCTTTTGCTTGGCAATACTCACTGACGGGGCATAAGTCACATTTAGGTTTACTGCGAGTACAAACTATTGCGCCCATGTCCATCATGGCTTGGTTGTACTTATCAACATCGTTTTTAGGCGTGTTTTTTTCAGCGATTTCCCATAGGGTATTTTCGACCGTTTTTTGTCCTGGCCAGCCTTCAATTGCAAAGCTGCGGGCTAGTGTGCGTTTTACATTGCCATCTAAAATGGCATGAGGTTGCTTATACACGGAAGATAATATTGCCGCTGCCGTAGATCGCCCTATTCCGGGTAACGCATTCATTTGTTCAATATTGGTCGGAAATTTACCGTGATACTCTTGAGCTACAATTTGTGCGGTTTTATGTAAATTTCTCGCGCGAGCGTAATAACCAAGGCCTGTCCATAAATGGAGTACTTCATCTTGATGTGCATTCGCCAGCTCGGTTACGGTTGGAAAACGTTCTAAAAAGCGATGAAAATAAGGAATAACCGTTGTTACCTGTGTTTGTTGCAACATAATTTCAGATAACCAAACGGTATAAGCGGTTTTGTTTTGTTGCCACGGCAGGGTTTTACGGCCAAAGTTTTCATACCATTTTAAAATGGCATCAGAAAATGCGGTCACGGATTGCTCTTTATTGTAATTTTAGTTAGATCAGATTGCATCATAGCTGTCACGTGAAGTAAACCATGTCAGTCTGTTCTTTCTTTGGTTTATTGAAGTTATTGGTCTGGAATAAAGTGGTAATATTAACGATAAAAGCTTGCACCTTGGGCGTATCTTTGGATAATTCCCGCTTATATTTTCTTTTAAATTTAAACCTTCAGGCAAAATCATGACAGAAGTAACCAAACCACAATTAACCGAAGATGGTAAAATTGTAAGACGAATTCGCAGTTTTGTTCGCCGTGAAGGACGCTTAACCAAAGGTCAAGAAAACGCGATCAATGATTGTTGGCCGAGTATGGGGATTGATTTCATTGAGCAACGGCTTGATTGGAATGACGTGTTTGGTAATGACAACCCTGTTGTGCTCGAGATTGGTTTTGGCATGGGCGCGTCTTTAGTCGAAATGGCTCAAAATGCACCAGAAAAAAACTTTCTAGGTATTGAAGTTCATAGTCCTGGTGTGGGTGCTTGTTTAGCCTCAGCACAAGAAGCGGGTGTGACCAACTTACGAGTAATGTGTCATGATGCAGTTGAAGTCTTTGAGCATATGATCCCAGATAACAGTCTAGTAACATTACAACTGTTCTTCCCTGACCCTTGGCATAAAAAACGCCACCATAAGCGACGTATTGTACAGTTAGGTTTTGCTGAGATGATCCGCAACAAGCTTATTTTGAATGAAGGCCTTTTCCATATGGCGACGGATTGGGAAAATTATGCTGAGCATATGGTTGAAGTGATGAATGAAGCGCCGGGCTTTGAAAATATTGCTACTGATGGTGACTTTATTCCCCGTCCAGATGAGCGTCCGCTAACTAAATTTGAAGCGCGTGGTCATCGTTTAGGTCATGGTGTGTGGGATATAAAATACCGCCGTACTGTGTAGTTATTAATATTCAGTAGGATGATGTAAGCGAGAGGTTTTATTCCCCCGCTTTTGAACTAACACCAAAAGCCAGTCGCTGATGCCGCTGGCTTTTTTTCCCTAAAGGAGATGGTATGCCACAAGCCACGAAAGAGTTATTAGCCGATATACTGGAACAAGTTCGACCTTTAATTGGTAAAGGTAAGGTTGCTAATTACATTCCTGCGTTAGCGTGCATTCCTAATGATAAGCTGGCGATTGCTATTTATACCAATGATGGAGAAGTGATTAAAGCTGGCGATGCTGATGAAGCTTTTTCAGTTCAATCGATTTCCAAAGTATTAAGCTTAACCTTAGCAATGCAAATTTATGACCCAGAAGAAATTTGGTCTCGAGTAGGAAAGGAACCTTCAGGACAGGCATTTAACTCTTTAATTCAGCTTGAGGTTGAACAAGGCATACCACGTAATCCATTCATCAATGCCGGGGCGATAGTGGTAGCCGATATGCTACAAACACGCTTGTCGGCGCCTAGGCACCGTTTATTGGAATTTGCTCGTCAATTATCTGGTGATACTCATATAGTTTATGACAAGATAGTGGCCGCTTCTGAAATGCAACACAGTGATAGAAATGCCGCGATTGCTTACTTAATGCGATCTTTTGGAAACTTTGATAATGAAGTGATTCCTGTGCTGAATAATTACTTCCATGCTTGCGCATTAAAAATGAGCTGTGTGGATTTAGCGAAAACGTTTAGTTATCTCGCTAATCAAGGCCAATCAGTACAAACGAAAAAACAAATCGTCACACCTAATCAAACCAAACGTTTAAATGCATTAATGGCTACGTGTGGTTTATACAATGGGGCGGGCGAGTTTGCATTTAAAGTCGGCATGCCAGGTAAATCGGGCGTTGGTGGGGGGATTGTGGCAGTGATACCGGGGGAAATGAGCATTACTGTATGGTCGCCAGAGTTGGATCAAACGGGCAACTCATTGGCCGGGACGGCGGCGCTTGAATTGTTGTCGACCGAATTAGGGCGTTCTATTTTTTAGAAAATTAAAACCTAAACGATAAAGCGCTATCTCAATTAATAATTATTCGGTAGAGCTTTATTGATCGACATTAACTTTTTTTCTAGGGTTATGCCTTAATACTGTGATGTTTTAATCCGAATTGTATTGTTCATAAGTTATGCAAATGCCCAAGCGCCGAAAGGTACTTGGGCATTTTTTATCAACTAATGTTCAGATGCGTTATTCTGTATCTAACATAAATCCTGCAATCAAATCATTGAAGAAAAGCTTCCCTTTTTCAGTGATTTTCCAATGCGATACTCTATCCGTTAGGTAGCCTTGATCTAATGCCCAGTCTATTTCGTTCTGAATATCGGTTAACATTAAACCAGTACGTTCAGTGAATTCTACTTTTGGGCAATCTTCAATTAAGCGAAATCGATTCATGAAATATTCAAATGGGCGCTCTTCGGCTTCCACCAATGTTTCGGCGTCTAAATACAGTTTCACTAAGTTTTGATAGGCGGCTAAATACCCTTTTGGGTGCTTAACTTTTGTGGTGCGAATGATTCGCCCATCATGAAAGCTTAGTTTTCCATGTGAGCCACAGCCTATTCCTAGGTAGTCACCAAAATGCCAATAGTTAAGATTATGTCGACATTGATAACCAGGCTTGCTGTAGCCTGATATTTCATATTGTACGTAACCTGCATCGGTTAATCGCTGGTGGCCTTGTTCGAAAATATCCCACAAATCATCATCGTCAGGTAAAACGGGAGGTTTTGAGTAAAATAAGGTATTAGGTTCAATCGTGAGCTGATACCAAGATAAGTGGTAAGGATTGAGTTCAATTGCTTTGTCTAAATCCGCCAGTGCTTGTTCTTGGCTTTGATTGGGTAAACCGTGCATCAAATCCAAATTAAAGCTGTTCAAACCTATTTTATGGGCAAGATGAGCGGCATTTATCGCTTCTTCTTTACCATGGATTCGACCTAAAGCCGCTAGTTTCTCATCTTCAAAACTTTGCACCCCGATGGAGATACGATTGACACCTTGTCGTTGGAACTCGGCAAAACGTTCTGCTTCAATGGTACCAGGGTTCGCTTCCATGGTAATTTCAATGTTATCTTCAAAAGGAAGTTTCGCTTCAATACCTCGTAGCAAGCGGCCAATTTGTTCTGGTGAAATAAGGCTCGGCGTACCACCACCAATAAAAATAGAATGCAGTTTTCGTGGGGTATTTTGTAATTGATACTTTGAGATATCAGTCGATAAATCTTCCAGTAAGGCATCAATATATTCTATTTCTGGAATGGTGCCTTTTTGAGCGTGAGAATTGAAGTCACAATAAGGACATTTTTGTACGCACCAAGGGATGTGTACGTACAAGCTAAGTGGTGGTGGGATAATCAAGCGATGGCCTTATTGGATAAATTGTGGTGAATCAGCCAAGGTGGCAAACAATTTTTTTAGTGCTTTACCACGGTGTGATAATTCTTTTTTACGAATGGGATCCAATTGAGCCGATGAGCATTCATTTTCCGGTACCCAAAATATAGGATCGTAGCCAAAGCCATTGTCGCCTAACGCCTCATTTAATATCTTACCTTCCCACTGCCCATGACAAACGATAGGTGTTGGATCATTTTCATGTTTCATTAAAACCAATACGCAATGAAATCTTGCGCTTCGTTTGGCTGCTGGAACGCCTTTCATGGTTTCTAATAGTTTATCTAGGTTTTGTTGGTCGCTCGCTTTTTCTCCAGCATAACGAGCAGAATAAACTCCCGGAGCGCCTTTAAGGTAATCAACTTCTAAACCGGAATCGTCAGCAATGGCTGGTAAACCCGTTTCTTTGGCGGCATGACGGGCTTTGATGATGGCATTTTCAATAAAAGTCGTACCCGTTTCAGCTACTTCTGAAACGTTATATTGGCTTTGCGCTTCGACATCAAAGCCAAAGTCAGACAGTAAGTCTGCCATTTCTTTTACTTTGCCTTGGTTGCCAGTAGCAAGAACGAGTTTTTTCATTATTTATCCTATGACCTAAAAAGGCGTTATTCTTCGGTATAAAATTTTTGAGTAAAGCTAATTGGGCCACTGCCAGTATTGCCCGCATCCACATTAATATTAAAGGTTAGACTTTCTTCATTACTAACTGGAAATTCAGTAAGGTAATAAATCGCATTGCCTTCTTTAATTGGTTTGAATTTAAGTTGACGAGTTTGGCCTATTAAGTTCCTAGTGGTGCCAGTAATGTTAGCATTAATTGCCGGTTTACCTAGTTGGCTTTTATCCAGAACGCTAATGTTTAGAATGGCGGAATAGCCATTGCGTTTTAACTTATATTGTGTTGCAACTTCAGGGGTAATCATGGTTGAGTTGAACGCAGAATAATGGATTTCACTGTTTTTTATTGTTTTAAATTGTTCAGCGTAAGTCGGCATCGTTACCATGATGGATAATAATGCGATGAGTGCTTTTTTCATTATCATCTCCTTAGATGTTAATTGGATTTGATGAAGTTAGTTGGAAAGTAGCGTTTGTATTTCACTGGGTATTTGCGCAGGTGAGGTAATTCGAATTGTTTTATGACGACCCAATTCGCCTTTTTCTATGCAAACACCGCTTTTGGCTACTTTGAATTGTTTGGCTAAATATTTGGCAAGATGAGCATTTGCTTTGCCATCAACTGGTGGTGCAGTGATGGCTATCTTCAGTTCGTCACCATGCAAGCCGATGAGGTTATCTCGGCTTGCTTTTGGTTGAATATAGACTCGTAGAACAATATCGTCTCCGACGAGTTGCACCGCTTGTGCCATTATCGACGAAGCATCACGGTTACATAAGTGTCCATGATTATAATTGGAACCAGATAGGCCCAACTAAATCGCCAATTAAGTAATTCGCAAATTGCAAAATTAAGAATAAAACCAGCACACTTAAATCAAAACCGCCCATTGCCGGTAATATATTGCGAATTGGCGCGAGCATAGGTTCAGTTAACTGCACCATGACATATTCGACAGGGCTACGGCCTTGGCTGACCCAGCTTAAAATGGCGCGAAGTAATAATACCCAGAATAGAAGTCCACCAATGGCTTTTAAGAGTGATAATCCTCCCCAAACTAAAAAGGTCATATCAAATACAAGCTGACCATTTGAAATAAGAATGAGGGCGATGAATTTTAGTACGCTTAGCACATAGGCAAAAAGTATCGTGGCTAGATCAACATTACCCACAGATGGAATAATACGGCGCAATGGCCCCACAATAGGTTGAGTTGCTTTTACTACAAATTGTGAAAATGGATTATAAAAATCAGCGCGAGCGATTTGTAGCCAAACGCGCAAAATCACGACCATGATGTATAGGTCGAATACCGTTGAGACTAAAAAATTCAAAGAGTTCATTCACGAAAGCCTTGTTGTTGATTAATGTTAGGTGATGGGGAAGTTCCCCGTTAAATTAGTTTTTCCATTTCTTCCGCACGCTGTACTGCTGCTTGCATTGCTTTTGAGACAATGTCCGAAAGATGGTGTTCATTAAAAGTACGTAATGCTTCTGCCGTTGTTCCACCTTTAGAGGTGACTTGCTCGCGCAGTGTCGAAAGTTCAAGCTCTGGATTAGCAACAACCATTTCTGCTGCACCTAATGCCGCTTGTTGAACCAGAAGACGAGCGGTGTCTTGGTCAAAACCTTGTGCGATGGCTTCTTTTTGCATTGCCTCCATAAATAAGAAGAAGTAAGCCGGAGCGCTACCTGCCGCTGCAATAATATTGTTGATGCCTGCTTCGTTTTTTACCCAACAGATTTCACCGACCGCCGACATGAGATCACCAGAAAAGTGTTTATCCTTTTCAGACACATTCACGGTAGCAAATAAGCCACTCATTCCTTTACCAACCAAAGATGGGGTGTTTGGCATGACTCGAATCAAATTCACTTCTTGGTTCAACATTTCATTTAATCGCTTCGCCGATACACCAGCGGCAATTGAAACAATCAGTTTATTACTAAGATCAATTGATTGAAAATCAGCGCACACAGCTTCCATCATTTGAGGCTTGACGGATAAAATAACCACATCCGCTTGTTTCACCGCCGCAACGTTATCGGTGGTGGTGTGAATACCGTAGCAATCAGTTAAATTTTTAAGTTTTGCTTCATCACGTCCCGTTGCTGTAATGTTATTGGCCTTATAGCCACTAGATAACATACCTGCAAAAATTGAACGAGCCATGTTACCAGAGCCAATAAAACTGATTTTACGTTGTTCCATATTAAGCCATCCTATGTGGTTAGGTGTTGTCCATAACGAGCATTATTGATGTTTATACTCTTCTTACTTTAAGCTGAAACTTCAATTAAGAAGGGGATATCTAATCTGCTGAACCATTATGACCTATAATTTATTTGATGCAGCGTGATTGTCTATTTACTACTTTTATCAGCGATTAACGTTACTTATTCTGATAATCGCGTTGTCCGAAAATGGCCGTTCCAATTCGAACCATTGTACTGCCCGCCTCAATAGCGGCTTGTATATCGCCACTCATGCCCATCGATAAGGTATCCACTTGAGGGTACCGTGCTTGTAACTGAGTCTTCAATTGCGCTAATTTTTCAAAAGCGGCTAGTTGTGAAGCGTAATCGGGCACATGTTCAGGGATCGACATCAATCCTCTTAATGTGAGGTTTGGAAGGGCATTTATCAACTCAGCAAGGGCAAATACTTGATCGTGATTGGTGCCTGATTTCGATGTTTCACCACTGGTGTTCACTTGAATGAGTACTTGTAAGGGATTTTTTTCACCATTTTGGTTACGTTCTCCTCGTTGATCATTGAGGCGTTGGGCGATTTTTTCACGATCAACCGAGTGTACCCAATCAAAGTTTTCTGCGATCAGTCGAGTTTTATTCGATTGAATTGGACCAATGAAGTGCCATTCGAGCTTACACTGGCTATAGTGTTGCTCAAAGTGTTGTATTTTATCGACGCCTTCTTGCACATAGTTTTCACCAAAGCGTCTTTGGCCAGCATCGATCGCGGCTTGTAGAGCTTCAATGGGTTTGGTTTTACTGACGGCAAGCAGTTGTACCGAATGTGGCTCACGAGAATAACGCAATTCAGCCTCATGAATTTGCTGGCTGATTTGCTCAATGTTTTTTTGAATAATTGTTTGATGAGAACAAGTCATAGTTTTTCTTCAGTAAGGAATTTAAATGGATATCGCTGAATTATTAGATTTTAGTGTAAAGCATAATGCCTCAGATCTACATCTTTCTGCTGGCGTTCCACCAATGTTACGCATTGATGGAGATATGAGAAAGTTAGAAATGGATGCATTTAATCATGCTGAGGTGCATGCATTGATTTTTGATATTATGAACGATGCTCAGCGCAGTGAATATGAAGAAAAGCTAGAAATCGATTTTTCCTTTGAATTACCGAATGTTGGGCGATTTCGTGTTAATGCATTTAACCAGTCTCGCGGGTGCGCAGCGGTGTTTCGAACCATCCCGATGACCATCCCGTCATTTGAGGACATTTCAGCGCCTGAAATATTTGAAAAAATTTCTAACTATGAAAAAGGGTTAGTATTAGTAACAGGGCCGACCGGTTCAGGGAAATCGACGACTTTGGCTGCTATGGTTGACTACATAAATCGTAACCATAAAAAGCACATTCTCACCATTGAAGATCCAATAGAGTTTACCCACCCAAATAAAAAGTGTTTGGTCAACCAACGTGAAGTACATCGTGATACGCATAGTTTTGAAGCATCATTACGTTCGGCTTTACGTGAAGATCCTGATGTAATTCTGGTTGGAGAACTGCGTGATAAAGAAACCATTAGTCTTGCATTGACTGCAGCCGAGACTGGGCACTTGGTATTTGGCACTTTGCACACCAGTTCAGCAGCAAAAACCATCGATCGTATTATTGATGTTTTTCCTGGCGCAGATAAAGATATGGTGCGTTCAATGATGTCTGAGTCTCTACGGGCTGTTATTGCACAAAAATTGTTGAAGCGTAATGGTGGCGGTCGAGTCGCTTGTCATGAAGTGATGATTGCGACACCAGCTATCCGTAACTTGATTCGTGAAGATAAAGTCGCGCAAATGTTATCTATGATCCAAACCGGCTCAGCGACCGGAATGCAAACGATGGAGCAAGCGGCTCGCCAGTTATTGATGCAAGGTTTGGTTGATCAAGAAGAAGTGCAGCAAAAAATTGAAACGTTGGCATCGCCATATTAATTGAGATAAGACAAAAGGAAATGCGTGAATGCAACTCTCTCAAGTTTTAGAAATCATGGTGTCATCAAAAGCGTCGGATATTTATCTTACCGTGGATGCGCCTTGTTTATTTCGTATTAACGGTGAACTGAAAGCACATGGTGAAAAACTCGATAAAGGTGGAGTCGAAGCCCTGTTGTTTGAAATGATGGACGCCGACCGTCTCACTGAATTTCAAAACCAACATGAAGCTAACTTTGCAATTATGCGCCCAAGTGGGCGGTTTAGGGTGAGCGCTTTTTTCCAACGGGAGCTTCCAGGTGCGGTGATTCGACGTATCGAAACCCGTATTCCAAGTATGGATGAATTGCACTTACCTGAAGTGTTAAAAGAGTTAGCGACCTCAAAGCGCGGTTTGGTGCTGGTGGTTGGGGCGACAGGTTCGGGTAAATCGACATCAATGGCAGCCATGACTGGATATCGAAATCTGAACCAAACTGGGCATATTCTTACCGTAGAAGACCCGATTGAATTTGTGCATGAGCATAAAAAGTGCATTGTTACTCAACGTGAAGTGGGTTTAGATACAGAAAGTTATGAAGTGGCATTAAAGAACTCGCTTCGCCAAGCACCGGATATGATTTTGATTGGTGAAATTCGTAGCCGCGATACCATGGAATATGCCATGACCTTTGCCGAAACTGGGCATTTGTGCATGGCTACTCTGCATGCCAATAATGCCAACCAAGCATTAGAGCGCATATTGCACTTGGTTCCGAAAGATCAAAAAGAGCAGTTTTTATTTGATTTATCTATGAACCTAAAAGGGGTCGTAGCCCAACAATTGGTTCGTGACAAAAATGGTCATGGTCGCCATGGTGTGTTTGAAGTTTTGCTTAATACTCCTCGCGTTTCAGATTTGATTCGTCGAGGTGATTTACATGAGTTAAAACCAACAATGATGCGTTCAAAAGAGTCGGGTATGCAAACCTTTGATCAAGCATTATTTGATTTACTCAAAGCTGATAAAATTTCATTGGATGATGCGATGCACAGTGCTGATTCTGCTAATGATTTACGTTTAATGCTTAAGTCGACGGGGGATTCATCCTTTGAAAGCAACAAGCTAAAAGGTATTAAGATTGATATGTAATGGTTAATATTAGGGGTAGATAACAACCATAGAAATGATAAAGTGGAATAATTTAATATTTATTCCACTTTTTATATACCGCTATTTTGTTTTGGGATTACCAATCAGATTTACCAAGCAGTTTTTCACCCAGTTGCGTTAATTGCGCTCGTGAATAACGAGTCTGTTCCCAATTTCTCGGATCACCTGGGAAAGCAAAACCTTCTGGTGGTAATCGTTTATCCCAAGATTGTACTCGCCAATCTTTAATTGATTGATTTTCCGGTTCGGCAGGTACCATTGATATGTATTGTGCCATACGAACTTGCTCTGAACGGTTTGCGCGAATACCGTGCGGCAGTAAACTGTTAAAAATGAGCAAATCGCCTTCTTCCATTGTAATGAATTCGGGAGCATAGCCATTCAAATTTGGGACGTAAGGGTCTCGGTCATTTGGTTGGGTTTCACGCCATGTTTCCAAATCACGATATAACGCAGGAACGCATTGGAAACCACCTGTCTCTGGTGTGGTATTTGACAGTGCAAGTACCCCTTGAACATTAACTGGCAGTGGTGATAACGACGTATTGGCATCCCAATGAATAAAGCCATCAAATTGACGCCCATTCCGATTTGGTGGGTTTAAATTAGCGCGATCAATAGTGACCCATAAATCTTCACGATCCCATATATCGACAAAAGCGTTATATATTTTTGTTGATTGTCGATTATTCCAAAGTACTTGATGATTATAACATTCAACCATGCCAGAGTTGTTTAGCTCGGTCATTGCATGGTCTTTGAGCTGAGGTTTGTACCAAGAGTCTGGATCGTTTGCGTCCATTTCTTGAAATTCCCACAACAGGTTTTGTGTCGCTTTGACGGCGTGAGTGTCAACCGCATTTTTGATCACGATGTACCCATTATGCTGCCAACTGGAAAATTGTTCTTGAGTTAACTCTTTAAAAGACAATGTTTTTACGATGTCTTTTAATTGCACATCATGCAAGTTGGAAACACTATTATTTCCCGGTGCATTGTCACCAAATCCATAGCGATTCTTCATGATTATCTCCTTTTTATTGTGGTGTGGAGTTTATGTAGCACGTTAAGGTCGCTGTATTATGAAAGGGAATTTGGCTGTCATGTGATGAAATATGAGCAATAAATAATACTATTTGCTCATAATTAGTGTATTTATGTATTAAATTAAACTTGTGTGTCTAGTGATAAAGGGGATGTGTGAAAGCGCAATTGGAAAAAATAGTCTTACCTGAAGGGGGATCATGGTGCTTCTTATTAAGGGATATTGATGCGATTCCATTTGAATGGCATTTTCATCCTGAATATGAACTCACTCTTACACTGAATGATACAGGAGAACGTTATGTTGGGGATTCAATTGAACGCTATACTCAAGCTGATTTAGTGTTAGTTGGGCCTAACCTACCTCATACATGGCAATCTTCGCCATCCGGTATTGATCATTCTCTGCCAAGGTATTCAGCTTTACTTGACCAGCCAGAACAAAAACTCGTGGTATTTGTTTTATGGTTTAGTCAGCAGTGGGCTGATCAATTAGTCATGCAGTTTCCTGAATATGTTGAATTACCTGAATTGCTTCAAAAGTCTCATCGTGGGGTTAAGTTCAGCCAGGAACTGGCGATAAGTTTGATAGAGCACTTTCAATCTCTTTCTAAAGCTAACACGCGTGATCGTTTAATCCTTTTATTGTCTATTTTAGGTGGGTTGCTAGGGCAGCCTATGCATCAACTTGCTTCGAATCACTTTCAAACTGACGTTGTCGAAAATGATCATCAAGATGTGCTGAATCTTATTTTATTTCACGTGCATCAGAATTTCAGCCAGTCATTAACACTAGAGGCGATGGCAAAACGTGCCAATATGAGTGTGAGTACGTTTGTGCGGTTTTTTAAAAGACATATGAAGCAGAGTTTTAATCAGTATTTAACTCAGATTAGGCTAGGGCATGCTTGCCAACGATTAATTCGGAGTCAAAAGCCGATTACTTTTATCGCAGAAGAAAGTGGTTTCCACAATCAATCTAACTTTAATCGGCTATTTAAAAAGTATAAAGGTGTATCGCCCGCAAAATTTCGCGATAACTTTCGTCATAAATCTGTTAGTTAGTGCTGATTTTCAAACCAACTTTCAAGAATGATGACTGCAGATTGGCAATCTACATTGCCTTTGCTTAGCGCTTTGTAACCGCCCATTGAGAATAATTCGGATCGTGCTTCTTGAGTCGACAAACGCTCATCATGCAGTTCAACTTTTACCCCAAAACGTCCATAGAGACGGTTAGCAAATTTCTTTGCACGAGAGGTAATGTCGGTAAGATCTTTACCTTGCATATCCGTTGGAAGTCCCACGACCACAAGATCTGGTTGCCATTCCTTGAGTTGTTTTTCGATTTCTTCCCATATAGGTATGCCATCTATAGCCTTAAAAGCTTTAAGAGGAGAGGCGGTGCCTGTAATGGTTTGACCTATAGCACTGCCAATGCTTTTTGTACCGTAATCGAAAGCCATGATGGTTTGGTTTGACATCGTATTTCTCAAGTTAGAGTAGGATTTTTGGATTAAAAGGAAAAAATTAAGCGTGACCAGATTGACCGGATAATTGCGCGACACTGATCCCAAGAGATTGCACGGCTTTTTTCCAACGAGCGTGAACTGGGGTATGGAAGATGATATCCAGATCCGCGGGGGTAGTTAGCCAAGAGTTGTTTAATAGTTCTTGTTCTAGTTGACCGGCATCCCAACCCGAATAGCCCAACGTAACCAAATAATGTTTAGGTTCAGCTTCGGTACCTAAGACTGTTAAAATATCTTTTGACGTCGTGACATTAAGATCGGAGGTCACTTCAATGCTAGATTGATAGGTATCTTTTGGTGTATGCAAAATAAATCCCCTGTCATTAGCGACAGGGCCGCCATTCATAACTGGGGTTGATAAGCTTTGAGTGCATACTTGAGGATGAACAGGTTGAACATCGATTTTTTTGAGCATATTACCGACATCGATCCCAACCGCATCATTGATTACTAAGCCCATAGCACCATCGTCATTGTGTTCACAGATATAAATAACACTGCGGGCAAAACTCGAATCAGTCATGCTTGGCATGGCAATCAAAAAGTGATTAGTTAGATTCATCCTGTTCTCCATTAAGAAGGATTCAGCATGACGAGGATATGAAGTCAAAACTGAACCTTTGATGAGTATATTTAACCCTAGTATATCCAACTTTGGGATTTGATTACTTAGCCGCGTTTACTCGACGCTCAATAGCATCCATTAGCTTTCCTGTAATCGAAATATCAAAAGCTGCCTCAATTTCTTTGATACAGGTTGGGCTAGTCACGTTTATTTCGGTTAGCTTATCACCGATAACATCAAGACCGACAAAAATCAGGCCTTTTTCTTTCAGTGTTGGTGCCACCGCTTGAGCAATTTTAAGATCGGTTTCACTTAATGGACGCGCTTCACCACGACCTCCTGCCGCCAAGTTACCTCGTGTTTCCCCTTTTGCTGGGATGCGAGCTAAGCAGTAAGGCATCGGTTCACCATCGACGACTAAAATACGTTTATCACCATTGCTGATGTCAGGTACAAAGGTTTGCGCCATCGCGTAATTTTGACCGTGGTTGGTTAATGTTTCGATGATCACGGAAACGTTTGGATCGTCTTGTTTGACGCGGAAAATAGAGGCTCCGCCCATGCCATCGAGCGGTTTTAAAATGACATCGCCATGTTGCTCACGGAAAGCTTTAATTTTTTCTGCTTTACGTGTGACTAGAGTCGTTGGCGTTAATTCTGGGAACCAAGCGGTAAACAGTTTCTCATTGCAATCACGCAAGCTTTGCGGCTTGTTGACGATCAAAGTGCCTTGTTCTTCTGCGCGTTCAAGAATATAAGTCGCATAAATAAACTCAGTATCAAATGGAGGATCTTTACGCATCAATACGGCATCAAGATCAGACAACTCGATGGTTTGCTCTGAATTAAATTCATACCATTTGGCGGGATCTTCGATAAGGGTCAGTGTTTTTGTATCTGCAATGGCAACACCTTGCTCTAGGTGTAGATCAGCCATTTCCATGTAATGGATCTCCCAGCCGCGACGCTGAGCTTCTAACATCATGGCAAAACTTGAATCTTTTTTGATATTAATGGATGAGATTGGATCCATTACGATGCCGATTTTCATGTGTTTCTCCTGCTGATATAAAATAGCCGCTGACTTTATCCAAGATCGCCGAAACGAACTTGTAGCGCGGTAATGGCGGAAAGACCTGCGGTTTCGGTTCGCAGAACTCGTGGCCCTAATAAGGTTTCTTCGAACTGGTATTGTTCGGTCATTTTGATCTCTTCATCGGATAAGCCGCCTTCTGGGCCTATTAATAAACGTACTTTGCTTACTGGCTTCGGTAATGTATTGATCGAATATTTAGCTCTAGGGTGTAAGTTGAGCTTTAAGCCATCATAGTCTTCTGCACACCATTGTTCTAATTGCATCAATGGGCGAATTTGAGGAATGGTATTGCGCCCGCATTGCTCACAAGCAGCAATCGCAATCTTTTGCCATTGCTGCAATTTTTTATCAAAACGTTCGGTATTGAGTTTTACACCACAGCGTTCAGAAATTAGCGGGGTAATGGTATTTACACCAAGCTCTACTGCTTTTTGAATGGTGAATTCCATTTTGTCACCACGAGAAATGACTTGGCCTAGATGTAAGTTTAAAGGTGATTCAACACTGTGTTCAATGCGTTCTTGTAATGTGACGCTGACGTTCTTTTTCGAGACAGCTGAAATAGTCGCTGGAAACTCAGCGCCAGAGCCATCAAATAGTAAAACTTCTTGCCCCTCGGTCATTCGGAGCACTCGTCCTATATGGCCTGCGGCATCTTCAGATAACGGAATATTCCCTAAAGTAGAAATGGCTTCAGGGTGATAGATTCTTGGAATTCTCATTATGTAACCTGTGTAAGCAAAAGCACTTTTCATAACATGGATGTTTTTAAGGTAAAAAACAAGGGGTTGATTAGGGAACTCAAGATTTAAATTGAATGTGATGGTTCCAATTCTTCTATGAAGTGAAGATTGGTTGTTTTTTCGTTGGTGTGTTTTTCAGTCATACGGAGTTGAGAGAGATAATTCTATTACGACCTTGCTGTTTCGCTATATATAATGCCTTATCGGACTGCCCATAACTTAAATCGACATTTTTATCTAAATTAATAGCACTTACACCAATAGATACAGTGCAATGAACCGGAGTATTATCGCCAGTATCATTACAGATAATGGTAAAGTTATTTTTTTCTATGGTCGATCGAATGTCCTCTAAACGCGCCATAACCAGATCTTGAGAATTTGATTGGATCAGTAGAATGAACTCTTCACCGCCAAGTCTGGCTAAGTGGTCTCCTGGTTGAGTGAAATGTTTTAATATCTGCGTCAATTGTTGTAAAACTTTATCCCCAGCAAGATGACCGTATTGATCATTGATTTGCTTAAAGTAATCAATATCTATAATCGCTTGAAGGTAACTTTCTGTGTTTTTATTTTTACGCAGATCGTTTAAAACATTATGTATATATCGACGATTATGGATAAGCGTAAGAGGATCCTGCTCTGAGAGTTGCTTTAAATCTTGTTGTTTTTTAATGGTGTCCGTTACGATACTGATAAAAGTACAGAGGGCTTGCTGGCCTTGCCAGATAACCGGTTTGTCGGTTATTTCGACCAATACAGGATTACCGGTTAAATCAGTGTGAGCAATGACTTTTGCTGGGGTTTTATCATCAACTAAGGCTTGTTGATAACGGGCAATGGCATCTTCTCGCTCTTCAGGGTTGATTAACACCATCAGAGATTTCATTTTCAGAATTTCTTCTACACATCCTAAACCGCTGAAACTAGCGAATGCATCATTAGCATAAAGAGGTTTAAAGTGAACGTGCACAACACATGGGTTGGGATGCATATCCAGAATGTTTTTAAATTCATTCATAGCGAGATTAACTGTCCTTTTGTTAAGGCAGAATCATAGTGTGGATTCATGGACAATGATAGTGAAAGTTACCAACGAATCAGGTTTTTATGATGTTTATCTCTTATTTTTTAATGAGTTGTGATTCACATACGGTACAGTGATAGTAGCTCTGATGACGTTGTATCTTATTATGACGACGAATAGTCAATTCATGTTCTCGGCATTGGCATTGATATAAAAAGGTTTTTCCTTGTACTGATGAAATATCAAAGCTGTGACGAGTTTGGGCTGAGATACCAAAAACTTCGATCATAATATATTGCCATTCTTTACCATGAGGTTTAACTCGACCAAATTGATGGTAAGCGATTAAGTGTGCCAATTCATGAGGGATAACGTGTTGTAAAAATTCATCTTGATTTTCAAGAAATAAAATAGGATTTAAGCGAATCTGCCATAATGTTAAATAGGCTTTCCCTGCTACCTTTCCTCTTACGTTGAAATTGTAATCAGGGGAAGTGTATTCGTAATTAAAAGCACTTATTGCCTTATTCAGATAATATTGAATGCTGTTTTGGATAGCTTCTTGAAGGGCCGATGAAATTGAGGGTAATTGCACGCGTTCGTCTCTTCGTTACCATACTAACGTTACTTCCCGTAAGTAACGTTAGTATGGTAACGAAGAGGTGACGGGGAATCTATCTTTTATTCTAAAGATAAATACGTTAATGCTTGCGTCGGATAGTGCTGCGATAACCGTGCCAAGTTGCATAGCCTAAAATGGGCATGGTAATTAACATTCCTATTCCTGCAGTTAAAAAACCAAGAGTGATACCGAATATAATGATTGTAGCCCAAACCGCCATCGCACCAAGATTGGTCTTTACGGCATTGTAGCTTGTGAATACTGCAGTCATCATATCGACTTTTCTTTCCATCATTAGTGGGATGGAAAAGGCCGATATAGCAAAAATAATACAAGAAAATAGGATACCAACCACTGAACCTGTCACTAAAAATGGAAGGAATGCTTCTAGTGATGCGCCTTGCATTTCGGGGTAAAGAGCATGTAATAAAGCGGCAATTCTCATCCAAAAGATCATTGCAACACAAAGTAATAAAGCAAAGCTCCATTGCGATACCCCATTACGACGAATTGCTTTAATGGAGTGAAGAAGTTTCGGTTTGTGATTTTTTTCTATTTGCCAACTGGCGTCATATAACCCTAAGGCTAAAAATGGCCCTATCAGCATATAAACGATCAAACTAGGAAAGATGATAAGATGTGAGCCTTGCATATAAACAAGCCATTCAATGGCTGCAGAGGCGACAGCAAAACATAACCCATAAAATAAACTGATAAATGGGGCTTTAAAGAGATCTCGAAACCCCATTTTTACCCATTGAAATGGAGCAAGGATCGAAAGTGTTTCACAGGGTATTGTTCGTGCGTACTCGTGATCGGGTGTTTTAAAATCTGAGCTTTTCGCGGTGCGAGGCATAAATCCCCCTTGTGGTTCATGAAAGAACAACGCCGTAGGTTGCAAATCCTTTTGCTTTGCTGACCTACTTATGTCTAAGCAGAAAAATAAACGTTACTTGATATTAAGATCCGATTTTCCTGCCTAGTTATTTATAACTATTATCTTAGATATCGATAAATACAAATTTTATGATAAAAAAATGGGCGCTATAAAAGGTAAATAAAAAGGGGGATAGTGCGAGGTAGGATAAAAGAAAAGCTCTGACCAAAAGGAAAGAGCTTTACTGTTCAGTGTTTTATGCGATTAACAAGTTAAAGCAAGAATATAGAATTATAGATTAGCAAAAGCACGTAGGGATTCAGCTTTGTCTGTGGCTTCCCAAGGGAACTCTTCACGACCAAAGTGACCATAAGCGGCTGTTTTCTTGTAGATAGGTTGAAGTAAATTCAGCATTTCTTGTAACCCATATGGGCGCAGATCAAAGTGTTGACGTACCGCTTCTACGATGATGTCTGAAGGCACTTTTTCAGTACCAAAGGTTTCCACCATGATAGATGTTGGATCGGCTACACCGATAGCGTAAGAAAGTTGAATCTCACAACGATCGGCAAGACCTGCTGCTACAATGTTTTTCGCTACATAACGCGCAGCGTAAGCCGCTGAACGGTCAACTTTTGATGGATCTTTACCTGAGAATGCACCGCCACCATGACGAGCTGCGCCACCGTAAGTATCAACGATGATTTTACGACCAGTAAGACCACAGTCACCCATTGGACCACCGATAACAAAACGACCGGTTGGGTTAATGAAGAATTTGGTTTCTTTATTTAACCACTCAGAAGGAAGAACTGGTTTGATGATCTCTTCCATTACCGCTTCACGTAGTTCAGGTGTTGAGATTGAATCACAATGTTGAGTCGAAAGAACCACAGCATCAATACCGACAATTTTTCCTTGATCGTATTGGAAGGTTACTTGAGATTTTGCATCTGGACGTAAGAAATCCAGTTTGCCACTTTTACGTACTTCTGCTTGTTTTTGCACAAGTAAATGAGAGTAAGTAATAGGTGCAGGCATTAACACTTCGGTTTCATTGCAAGCATAACCAAACATGATACCTTGGTCACCAGCGCCTTGATCTTTAGGATCGGCTTTATCAACGCCTTGATTAATGTCTGGGGATTGCTTACCAATAGTGTTTAATACAGCACAAGAATTTGCATCAAAACCCATATCTGAATGGACATAACCGATTTCACGAACGGTTTCACGTGTGATTTCTTCGATATCAACCCATGCTGAAGTGGTGACTTCACCACCAACCATTACCATGCCGGTTTTAACGTAAGTTTCACACGCCACACGTGCTTTTGGATCTTGCTCTAGGATGGCATCCAAGACGGCATCTGAAATTTGATCGGCAATTTTGTCTGGATGACCTTCAGATACAGATTCTGAAGTAAATAAATGCTTAGCCATGTGTGAGTGCTCCACTTTGAATCACGCAAATTCATTGTTTGATAATGAATTAAATTGAGTTAGAAAAGACGCGTTCTTATATAGCTTTTGCTATGAATCGCGCCTTCTTTAAAAACAGTTCATATTGTAGGTGTTTCTACATCTAGACGTCTATTTTAGTTTTCATTGGTCGAATTACAAGCCTTTTTTTAGTTGGTTCACAGGAAAACGATTGCTTACCGATAAAAAGAGATAATTTTTTTATTTTAATTTTTGAAGCGTAAGTGATCCTTTGTACGGTATCGTTTGCGTTGCTAACCCTATATTTTCTTTAGATTCCAGTTAAATGTAGGGAAGTGTGGGCGAGGTAAAAAAAGGCGACAAAGAATCACAAAAACGAAAATATACGTGCCTTAATGTTTGCAGTCATTACGGTGCTTTGCGACAATACCGTCCACAAAGTGGGTTAAATGAATTTAGTACACTTTATCCAACCTTAAATAAAACCGCTTATGCACTCAGGAGCAGACATGACGTCTCGTAAAGATTTAGCAAATGCAATCCGCGCTTTAAGCATGGATGGTGTTCAACAAGCCAATTCGGGTCACCCGGGCGCCCCAATGGGGATGGCCGATATCGCTGAAGTTCTTTGGCGTAACCATTTAAACCACAACCCACAGAACCCTGAGTGGGCGGATCGTGACCGTTTTATTCTTTCAAATGGTCATGGCTCTATGCTGATTTATTCTCTTCTTCATCTTTCTGGTTACGCGTTGCCAATTGAGGAATTGAAAAATTTCCGTCAATTGCATTCAAAAACACCAGGCCACCCTGAATACGGTTATGCTCCGGGGATAGAGACCACAACAGGCCCACTGGGCCAAGGTATTACGAATGCCGTTGGTATGGCGTTGGCTGAAAAGTCTCTTGCAGCACAGTTTAATAAAGAAGGTCACGACATCGTTGATCACTTTACTTATACATTCCTAGGCGATGGTTGTTTGATGGAAGGTATTTCACACGAAGCGGCTTCTTTAGCGGGTGTGCTAGGTCTAGGTAAATTGGTTGCGTTCTGGGATGACAACGGTATTTCTATCGATGGTCACGTAGAAGGTTGGTTTGCAGACGATACGCCTAAGCGTTTTGAAGCTTATGGTTGGCATGTTATTCCTGGTGTTGATGGCCACGATTCAGATGCGATTGAAGCTGCCATTCAAGCAGCAAAAGCGGATCCTCGTCCAACGCTAATTTGTACTAAAACGGTTATTGGTTTTGGTTCTCCAAATAAAGCAGGTACACACGATTGTCACGGCGCACCACTTGGCGCTGATGAAATTGTTGCAACTAAAGCGCAACTTGGTTGGGCACACGGTCCTTTCGAAATCCCTTCTGACATTTATGCTCAGTGGGATGCAAAAGAAGCAGGCGCAGCAAAAGAAGCAGCATGGAATGAGAAGTTTGCAGCATACGCAACTGCTTATCCTGAACTAGCAGCTGAATTTAAACGTCGTACCGCGGGTGACTTACCAAGTGATTGGGAAGCAAAAGCAAGTGCAATCATTGCCGATCTTCAAGCAAACCCAGCGAATATCGCTTCACGTAAAGCATCACAAAATGCTCTAGAAGCGTTTGGTCAAATGCTACCTGAATTCATGGGCGGCTCAGCTGATCTTGCGCCTTCTAACTTGACTATGTGGTCTGGTTCTAAAGCGCTAACTGCTGATGATGCTTCTGGCAACTACATTCACTACGGTGTACGTGAGTTTGCAATGACAGCTATCATCAATGGTA
Source organism: Vibrio casei (assembly GCF_002218025.2). Lineage (NCBI taxonomy): Bacteria > Pseudomonadati > Pseudomonadota > Gammaproteobacteria > Vibrionales > Vibrionaceae > Vibrio > Vibrio casei. The sequence continues at coordinate 625,693 of NZ_AP018680.1, forward strand.
TCGCACTACATGGCGGTTTCATTCCTTACGGCGCAACCTTCCTAATGTTTATGGAATACGCTCGTAACGCAATGCGTATGGCTGCGTTGATGAAAATTCAAAACATCCAAGTGTATACGCATGATTCAATTGGTCTTGGCGAAGATGGCCCAACTCACCAACCGGTTGAGCAAATGGCATCACTTCGCATGACACCAAACATGAGCACATGGCGTCCATGTGATCAAGTTGAATCTGCGGTAGCTTGGAAACTGGCGATTGAACGTAAAGATGCGCCATCTGCGCTTATCTTCTCACGTCAAAACCTAGCACAACAAGAGCGTAACGCTGAGCAAGTATCAAATATTGCTAAAGGTGCTTACATTCTTAAAGATTGCGCAGGTAAGCCTGAGCTAATCTTAATTGCTACTGGTTCTGAAGTTGAGCTAGCGGTTGAAGCGGCTGCGCAACTTATCGCGGAAGGCAAACAAGTACGTGTGGTTTCAATGCCATCGACCGATGCATTCGACAAGCAAGACGCAGCTTACCGTGAGTCTGTACTTCCATCTGACGTAACGGCTCGTATTGCGATTGAAGCGGGTATTGCTGATTACTGGTTCAAGTACGTTGGCCTAGACGGTCGCATCATTGGTATGACCACATTTGGTGAGTCTGCACCTGCAGGTGAGCTATTTAAAATGTTCGGTTTTACCGTTGAAAACGTACTTGAGACTGCAAAAGAATTAATCGCTTAATTCTTTACTGTTTAAGTAGTTGAAAGATGAAAGCCGGGCATTATGCTCGGCTTTTTTAATGCGCGTTAAAAGGCGATGAGGTAACATACAGACACTTTAATGGATGCCACGGAATGATTATGCTCAGAATTGCTATTAATGGATTTGGTCGAATTGGACGCAGCGTACTGCGCGCTTTATATGAAAGTGGCAAAAATCAGTCGATTCAAGTGGTGGCAATTAATGAATTGGCTGAGCCAGAAGGGGTCGCACATCTACTCCAATACGACTCCAGCCATGGTCGTTTCTTTAAAAAAATCTCCCACGATCAAGAGCACCTCTTTATACATCATGCAGATAAGGTCGAGCCGGGTTTTGATTCCATCCGTATTTTACACTTAACCGATGTCAAACTTTTGCCTTGGAAAGACTTAAATGTCGATATCGTTTTAGATTGTACTGGTAAGTTTGGTTCTCAGGCCGATGGTCAACTGCATATTCAAGCTGGAGCAAAACGTGTACTGTTTTCCCATCCTGGTGCGAATGATGTTGATAATACGGTTATCTACGGTGTGAATCATGAAACGCTTACCGCTGAGCATCATGTGGTCTCGAATGGCTCTTGTACGACTAACTGTATTATTCCCGTTATTAAAGCGCTTGATGATAGTTTTGGGATTGAATCGGGAACGATTACAACCATTCACTCATCCATGAACGATCAACAAGTTATCGATGCTTATCACTCAGATTTACGCCGTTCTCGTGCCGCTAGTCAATCTATCATTCCCGTTGATACTAAGCTTCATCTCGGCATAGCAAGAATTTATCCAAAATTTGCGGATAAATTTGAAGCAATTTCAGTTCGAGTGCCTACAATTAATGTCACCGCGATGGATTTAAGTGTCACAGTTCACAAAAATGTGAAAGTTGATGACGTAAATCAATCAATCGTTGAAGCATCTCGTTGTACATTGGATGGTATATTGGATTACACCGAAGCTCCGTTAGTGTCGATTGACTTTAATCATGACCCACATAGTGCAATTGTCGATGGTTCTCAGACTCGCGTGAGTAACCATCGTTTGGTGAAAATGCTGATATGGTGTGATAACGAATGGGGATTTGCTAACCGAATGCTCGATACCACGAGCGTGATGGGTTCAATGATTCAATCGAAATAAGATTGAATAACTAAAAAATCGCGGTGAATAAATAGTCGTTTTATTATTTTTCACCTTGAAATAATAAATTGCCGCCCCCAGTATACTGAGTAGAATAAGTGATTTCCCTTGTTTGGTTAACAAGAAGTGTTCTAGCGGGTTAAGCTAGACAAAAAGATTTAATCATTGGGCTGTATGCCGGATGATAATGGTTTAAATATTTTTAATTTCACTAACATTGAGAGGACAAATAATGTCTGTAATCAAGATGACTGACCTGGATCTTGCAGGTAAACGTGTATTCATTCGTGCTGACCTAAACGTGCCAGTAAAAGACGGTAAAGTAACTTCAGATGCTCGTATCTTAGCGTCTTTACCTACGATTAAAACTTGCCTAGAAGCGGGCGCTAAGGTGATGGTAACTTCTCACTTAGGTCGTCCAACAGAAGGTGAATACAACGAAGAGTTCTCTCTACAGCCTGTTGTTAATTACCTAAATGACGCATTAGATTGTGACGTTAAACTAGCAAAAGACTACCTGAACGGTCTTGAATTAAACGCTGGTGAATTGGTTGTTCTTGAAAATGTTCGCTTTAATAAAGGCGAGAAGAAAAACGAAGAAGAGCTTTCTAAAAAATACGCAGCATTATGTGACATCTTCGTAATGGATGCATTTGGTACGGCTCACCGTGCTCAAGCATCAACGCATGGTGTTGGCATGAACGCGCCAATCGCGTGTGCAGGACCACTTCTTGCCGCTGAACTTGAAGCGCTTGGCAAAGCAATGGATAACCCAGAGCGACCATTAGTGGCTATCGTGGGTGGTTCAAAGGTATCAACCAAACTAACGGTTTTAGAGTCTCTATCTAAAATTGCAGATCAGCTAGTTGTTGGCGGTGGTATTGCTAATACTTTCATTGCTGCCGAAGGCCACAATGTTGGTAAATCTTTATATGAAGCTGATTTAGTCGAAACGGCTAAGAAATTAATGAAAGATTGTGCTATTCCAGTGGCAACAGATGTTGCCTGTGCAAAAGCCTTTGATGAGAACGCAGAAGCGGAAATCAAAAACGTTGCCGACGTTCAAGACGACGACATGATCTTCGACCTTGGTCCTGACTCAACGAAAGTTCTTGCTGACATCATTATGGGTGCAAAAACAATTCTTTGGAACGGTCCAGTAGGCGTATTTGAATTCAAAAACTTTGAAGCAGGTACCGCTGGAATTTCTAAAGCCATCGCAGAATCAGCTGGCTTCTCTGTTGCAGGTGGTGGTGACACATTAGCGGCTATCGATAAGTTCGGTATTAAAGCGGATGTTTCTTACATCTCAACTGGTGGCGGTGCTTTCCTTGAGTTTGTTGAAGGTAAAGTGTTACCAGCAGTAGCAATGCTAGAAGAGCGTGCTAAAGCGTAATAAGTAAAAAGGCGAGAATACTCTCGCCTTTTTTGCATTAGTAAAATTTAAATACAACGATTGATGCAACGTGCATAGATCACACTATGTGAATCATGGCTTTTTATTGCTACAATGTGCCGCGTCAATCAAGCAAACGTTTACTAAATGATTAACATTGTTCTTAACGAACGAAAACTTAAACAGCTGTAATTTAAACGACAGTAAAATAGGACTCAAATCATGTCTAAGATCTTCGATTTTGTAAAACCTGGTGTTATCTCTGGTGATGACGTACAGAAAGTTTTCGCTGTAGCGAAAGAAAACAAATTTGCACTACCTGCTGTTAACGTTGTTAATACAGATACAGTTAATGGTGTATTAGAAGCAGCCGCTAAAGTAAAAGCGCCTGTTATCGTTCAGTTTTCTAACGGCGGTGCCGCTTTCTTTGCTGGTAAAGGTGTTAAGCTTGAAGGCCAAGGTGCACAAATCCTTGGTGCTGTTGCTGGTGCTAAATACGTACATGCTGTTGCTGAAGCTTACGGTGTTCCAGTTATTCTTCACACTGACCATGCTGCGAAAAAATTACTTCCTTGGATTGACGGATTACTAGATGCGGGTGAAGCTCATTTCGCTGAAACTGGTAAGCCTCTATTTTCTTCTCACATGCTAGATCTTTCTGAAGAATCTTTAGAAGAGAACGTTGAAACTTGTGCGAAGTACCTTGAGCGCATGGCTAAAATGAACATGACTATCGAAATCGAACTAGGTTGTACTGGTGGCGAAGAAGATGGCGTTGATAACTCTGGTATGGATGAGTCTGAGCTTTACACTTCACCTGAAGATGTTGCTTACGCTTACGAAAAACTAATCGCGATAAGCCCTCGTTTCACGATTGCAGCATCTTTTGGTAACGTACACGGTGTTTACCAAGCGGGTAACGTTGTTCTTACTCCAACTATCCTACGTGATTCTCAAGCGTACGTTTCTGAGAAATTTGGCCTTCCAGCTAACTCTCTAAACTTCGTATTCCACGGTGGTTCTGGTTCTTCTGAAGCAGAAATCCAAGAGTCTATCGGTTACGGTGTTATTAAAATGAACATTGATACTGATACACAGTGGGCAACATGGGATGGCGTTCGTCAATACGAAGCTGAGAACCACGATTATCTACAAGGTCAAATCGGTAACCCAACGGGTGAATCTGCACCAAATAAAAAATATTATGATCCACGTGTATGGTTACGTGCCGGTCAAGCATCTATGGTTGCACGTCTTGAAAAAGCATTTGCAGACCTTAACGCAATCGACGTACTTTAATTACTCGTTAATTGTGCTTTAAAAAAGCCTCGCATATATGCGAGGCTTTTTTTATCGGTAAATAAGTATTTTATTGTCTACTCTTATTATTGGTATCAATAAAGGAGTGCAGTTATAATTTATACTACTGTAATGGAGGCTGATTACCTTGTTGTTGGTAAATTGTTGTGTTTGTTGATTACAAATAGTTTCCAGTCGCATTAAAAAAATATATATTGTCCCAAGGTGTTGCCTAAAAATCACTTTTTTATAATAGCTTGTTTTTTTTAGGTGGATTTTAGTTGCATTAGCAATACCTATTGATTTATTTAACTATCAATATTTAATGATTAGTAAAGGAAGTAACGATGGCTGCAGAAGACGTAGTACAAGAAAAAGTAGGACAAGTCGCATCGGTTGTTCCTAAAATGGAGCACTGGTTGAATGATAATTCAGATTTGCTAATTCAATATGGTGTGAACATCATATCAGCATTGATCATTCTTTTTATTGGTAACATTATTGTAAAAACGATCAGTAATAGTGTAGCTAAACTTCTTGAAAAGAAACAAATGGATCAAGCAGTTGTCCATTTTATTAGCTCATTAGTTCGTTATGTATTATTTGTTATTGTTTTAATTGCAGCGTTAGGTAAAGTCGGCGTACAGACAGCTTCTGTTGTTGCCGTTATTGGTGCGGCAGGCTTAGCTATTGGTTTAGCGCTTCAAGGCTCATTAGCAAACTTTGCTGCGGGTGTTTTAATTGTCGCTTTCCGTCCATTTAAAGCCGGCGATTATGTTGAAGTTTCTGGTGTTGCTGGTAGCGTCGAATCTATCCAAATATTTCAAACAGTATTGACGACACCTGATAATAAAATGATTGTTGTTCCAAATGGTAGTGTTATAGGTAGCCCTATTGTTAACTACTCTCGCCATGCAACGCGTCGTATGGATTATGTGATTGGTGTTTCTTATAAAGCGGACTTAAAGAAAACTAAAGAAGTCATTATGCGTGTTTTAGAGTCAGAAGAGCGTTTATTAAAAACACCAGCACCTACGGTTGGTGTTGTGGCGTTAGCGGACTCTTCAGTGAATTTTGTTGTTCGCCCATGGGTGAAAACAGCTGATTACTGGGCGGTATACTTTGATTTGCTACAAGCTATTAAAGAAGAGCTTGATAAAGAAGGCATTGAAATTCCATTCCCACAAATGGATGTACATTTAAACAAGCTCGAAGGATAATTTTACTTCGTCAGCTTTGTGTTACAAATTTCTAAAAGGCGCCGAGTGCGCCTTTTTTATTGCTATAATCAGCCAGTATTTATCTTTTTAAAAGAGGTTATTATGAAGGTGTTTTTTAAACATGTTTTATGTACCGCGGTATTTATTTTAAGTTTTAATACCTATGCCGCCGAGGGCGCTAATGCATCAACATTATCTACCACAGGTTATGGTGAAGTGGTGGCTAAGCCTGATATGGCGGAGTTTTCAGTTGCTATTCAAGCTGATCGTAGTCAAGCAAAACAAGCAAAAATAGCGGTTGATAGAGTGGTCGAAAAGTTAATGAAGTCATTAGGTTCAGTCAGCATTGATAGAAAAGATATTCAGAGCAGTAATTTACAGATTATGCCGCAATATATTTATCCGAAAGATGGAAAGGCGCAATTGTCTGGGTATCAAGCTTCACGTAGTATTACGATTACAGTACAGCAATTAGATAAACTCAATGAATACCTTGATCTTGCTTTACAATCAGGTATTAATCGTGTGGATAGTATTCAGCTGAAAGTAAAAGATGAAGCTAACTATAAAGAGAAAGCGCGTCAATTAGCGATTAGCGATGCTCAAAATAAAGCTAAGTCATTGGCGAAAGGTTTTGGTGTTAGCTTAAATGGAGTGTCAGCCATTGAATATCGAAGTAACACATCACGTCCTTTTGTTATGGCGAAATCAATGGCGATGGAAGGTCGCTCAGCTGATCAAGGTTATCAAGATCAAACGATAACGATCAGTGATCAAGTTAATGTTGTATTTTTGATTTTAAATCCTTAATTTTTTAAGGTCCAAGCATTAATTGCTAGGAAAGAATAAAAAAAACAGCGGCTAGAATAGTCGCTGTTTTTTATAAGTTGCCGATTTTTGAATCGAATACTGTTACCTTAAGCTTGCTAATTGCATATCTATTATCTTAGTGAAGAATACGTGCTCGAATTGTACCTTGAACGGATTTCATTTTTTCCAGCGCTTCTTCAGAACGATCCGCTTCAATATCAATCACCACATATCCCATTTCAGCATTGGTCTGTAGATATTGGGCTGCAATATTAATACCAGCATCCGCAAATATACTGTTAATTTGAGTTAATATTCCAGGACGGTTTTCATGGATATGCAAAAGACGCGACGTCCCAGTATGCTCTGGAAGTGAAACCTCGGGGAAGTTAACACATGATAATGTAGAACCATTATCTGAGTATTTAGCAAGCTTACCCGCCACTTCGATCCCAATGTTTTCTTGTGCTTCTTGAGTTGAGCCACCAATGTGTGGAGTAAGAATTACATTATCGAACTTCATGAGAGGTGATTCAAATGGGTCATTATTGGTTTTAGGTTCTACTGGGAACACGTCAATAGCGGCGCCCCCTAAATGACCGGATTCTAAAGCATCACATAATGCAGGAATATCGACTACAGTTCCTCGAGCGGCATTGATAAAAATGGCACCTGGTTTCATTTGAGCAAATTCAGCTGCCCCCATCATTTCTTTTGTACTATTTGTTTCTGGGACATGCAGAGAGATAACATCTGACTTATTCAGTAATTCACTCATTGTCGCAACTTGAGTAGAATTACCGAGAGAAAGTTTATTTTCAATGTCATAGTAATAAACTTGCATCCCTAAGTTTTCAGCCAAAATACTGAGTTGAGTTCCTATATGGCCATAACCGATAATCCCGAGACGTTTCCCTCTCGCTTCATAAGAAGCATCGGCACTTTTTTTCCAAATACCACGATGAGCAAGAGCATTTTTTTCAGGGATGCCGCGAACCAGCAGTAAAATTTGACCTAAGACCAACTCAGCAACACTACGTGTATTTGAGAATGGGGCATTGAATACTGGAATACCACGAGCAGCTGCAGCACTAAGATTTACCTGATTGGTGCCGATACAAAAGCAACCCACTGCAACTAATTTTTCAGCGGCATCAAACACTTCTTGAGTTAAGTTGGTACGAGAGCGAAGGCCAATGAAATGGGCATCTTTTACCGCTTCAAGTAATTCAGTTTCAGAAAGTGAACCTTTGTGATATTCAATATTGGTGTAGCCAGCAGATTGCAGAACTTCTACCGATGAAGGATGAAGCCCTTCAAGTAGAAGGATTTTAATTTTGTCTTTACCGAGAGATACTTTTGGCATGTAACATCGTCCTTAATAGAGAATATTGATTCTTGCACACATCAATGACTGGCTGATCATTATTTGGATCGTGAGTAATTCCTTGTGCGACACTGTCATTAAAATATCAAAAAAATGTGACCTTGGGTAAGATTTTTAGAGCATAAAGTATAAAAAAACGGCACATCTCAGCACCGTTTTCTTATACACCAGCAAAAATACATATATTGGTGTTTATTAGCATATTATTCTTCTATTTTGGCACCTTCAGGCGTTCCTGTGATCACCACGTCAGCCCCACGGTGAGCAAATAGACCGACGGTCACAACCCCTGCAAGGCCATTAATTTTATCTTCTAAAGCTTTAGGATCGACAATAGATAGATTATGAACATCTAAAATTAAATTTCCGTTATCGGTCACTACACCTTGTCGATATTCAGGCATACCACCCAGTTTTACTAACTCACGAGCAACGTAAGAACGAGCCATTGGAATGACTTCAACGGGCAATGGAAACTTGCCAAGAACATCCACAGCTTTAGTGCCATCAACGATACACACGAAGGTTTTAGACATTGCTGCGACAATTTTTTCACGTGTTAATGCTGCGCCACCACCTTTAATCATTGACCCTTGAGCATTAATTTCATCGGCTCCATCGACATAGACATCTAATCCATCCACTTCATTAGAATCAAACACCTCTATACCGAGTTGCTTAAGTTTTTCCGTTGAAGCAACAGAACTCGAAACGGCACCTTTAATTTGCCCTTTCATCGTGGCTAACGCATCAATGAAGTGGTTAACAGTGGAGCCTGTTCCAACGCCAACTATCGTGTCAGGCTTTACGTATTTTAATGCTGCCCAACCAGCGGCTTTTTTCATTTCATCTTGCGTCATGAGAACTCCTAAATAGGCTTAAGTAATCGATTGCATTGTTGTTGCGCGGGATTATAACGATTTCTCATTTTTTTCCCAATGCCAAATTTGTTTTGGTGTCACAATTATAGGTAATGGGATATCCCAGTGCTCAGAAGGAAGGTGTTCAACCTGCTGACACTGATGAGCAAGACCTATTGGAATGGCCCCTTTTCCTGTATTAAACCACTTCTCAAGCGTACGGTCGTAATAGCCCCCCCCCATACCTAAACGTTGTCCGTTATGATCGAAAGCGACCAGAGGAGTAAAAATAATATCAATACAACTCACAGGACAGATTTGAGTTTGATCGAGTTTAGGTTCGATAATACGATATTTATTATGACAAATAGGGCTAGTGGCGCAATATTCAAGAAAAAGAAGATGCCCTTGGGAAAAGGGATGAAGTACAGGAAGCAAAACTCGTTTTTTTTGTTTCCATAACCATTCAATGATGGGTTGGGTGTCTACTTCACCATCGGATGACAGATAAATCGCAATATTTTTAGCGTTATCGATGATTGAAAGATGTTTGATTTGTTCTAATAATTCCAACCCAGCAGAGTTTTGTTCATGCCGTGTCAATGATTGACGTTTTTGGCGAATGATTTGTCTCACTTGAGTTCGAGATAAATCTTGTGTGATTGGATATTTCATAAAGAAGGAATACCCCAAAGTGCCGTTGAGAATTGATGGACCTATGAACCAGCGAGTTCAAGGCGGATCCGCAATGAAAACCGTAGGCTTCTCGGTACGAGCCGAGCTTGCTCAATAGTTTTCAAGTACCAATCCTGGGTTGTTGCTTATCGGCTCAGGGACTTAAATCCTCTGACAAACACTCCAGGGTAAATTTTGTATGCACAGTTCACTATTAGTGAGCCACCTTATCCTTGGCGAGTGCTGGTATTTTTTATTTTCTGTCTAACGCTTTATCCAATGCTTCATTTAAATGAGCAATTCGTTGAGTGAGGTGTTCATTGTCAGACATTTCTTTTTGTAAAGCTTTCACTTCATAGCAAGCATTGAGTGCCGCAATGGTGAGTAGCTGTTCGATGTTGTGTACTTTAGTACGTTCAGTCATCTGTTTCAAGCGTTGGTTTAGCTCCGATGCTGCTGCATGCAAAGCTTCTTCTTGCCCTGGAGGACAATTGACACGAGTGAGTTTTCCTAAAATTTCGACTTCCACTGTGGCGCACTCTTTATAGCTGATGACAAAACCAACAATCTCTATTCATGAATACGGTTTAGAGATTGATTCGATCAGACCGTTCTGATTAAGGTAGAAACTATAGGCTAAACTGCCCCGAATATTCAAGCATTTCAGTGATGAGATAGACGATTTTGCCTAATGTTGACCGATTCGATTACAAAGTGAGTGATTTCAATGTGATTATGGTTTTCGGGCTTGCTTGGGAATTGGTATACTCAAATTAAATTTAAAAGACAAAGTGAGACTTCTTATGACTGAAATTCATCTTCCTGATTATCAAAAAGCTCAAACAGAGTTAATAGCCGCTTCCTTATCAGTGACCCCTTCTGAGCTGCAAGGTTTGATCGTCGGTATGCTGAGTGGTGGATTAGCGTTGGAAGGTGATAGCTGGAAAACGTTATTATTTGATTACACCAACGATGGAATGGGGTGGCCAATGAATGCCGCTGTCATTGCTGATGCTATTTATAACGTTTCAGTGTCTGAATTAACTAAAGCAGATGTAGATCTGAGTTTATTGTTGCCAAGTGACGATGATTTATTGAATTACGCTGATGCGACATCAGAATGGGTGAATCACTTTATCTCTGGTTTAGGTCTTGCTGGGAAAAGCTTGGCAAAATTATCGTCAGAAACGAAAGAAGCACTCGCTGATCTTGAAGAAATATCAAAGCTTGGTATTGATGAAGATGATGACTTTCAAGAGCAAGCGATTTTGCTTGAACAAGTGATTGAGCATGTAAAGGTTTGTGTATTAACTATTCATGCAGACTTAGGTGCAAAGCCTGTTATTCAATCAAGTGTAAATACGAGTAAAACATTGCACTAAATTTAAAAAGGCCATGGCATGAAGCAATACGATATTGTCATTATTGGAGCAGGGATGACGGGTGCAACTTTAGCACTTGCTGTGCACCAGTTATGCGAAGGTAATCTTAGCATCGCAGTGATAGAAGCGAATCGAATGGAAGAAAATAAAGCGCATCCTGGCTTTGATTCAAGGGCCATCGCTTTATCTTTTGGTACCGCTAATATTTTAAAACGATTAAATCTATGGTCTGATTTTTTACCATTACTTACTCCGATAACCGATATTGAAGTTTCGGATAAAGGGCACCTTGGCTTAGCAGACATAAAAGCAAGTACTCAAGGTGTTGATGCTTTAGGTTACGTCGTTGAGTTAGAAAGTGTTGGTCGTCTTTATCAAGATAAGTTAACACAATGTCCAGCGGTCGATTATCTTTGCCCAAGTCAAGTGAAGCATATAAATCGAACAATGAAGCAGGTTGAGATAACGCTAGAAAATGGTTCAAGATTGATGACGAAGTTAATGGTCGCCGCTGATGGCGCCTTATCGGAAAGTTGTCAACAATTGAATATCCCATTAAAAGAGATGGATTTTGAACAGTTTGCTATCATAGCCAATGTAAGTACAAACCAGAGTCCGGAAGGCAGGGCTTTTGAGCGTTTTACATCCTCTGGTCCTTTGGCATTTTTACCAATGTCAGAAGGACGAAGTTCCGTTGTATGGTGCATGTCTGAGCAAAAAGCCAATCAGTTAATGGGAGCTGATGAATCTACGGTTATTGAACAATTACAGCACGACTTTGGTTGGCGGCTAGGTAAAATAACTAAGGTAGGGGCTCGTGCTTGCTATCCATTGGTGCTGCGTTACCGTGAATCTATCGTGTCACATCGTAGCGCAGTGATAGGCAATGCAGCCCAGACGCTACACCCTATTGCAGGGCAAGGTTTTAATCTAGGTATTAGAGATGTGATGAGCCTTGCTGAAGAGGTTCAATATGCTTATCAAACTCATGGAGATATAGGTAATTACTCCGTTTTATCTCTGTATCGGCAACGTCGGCAATGTGATAGAAGCGAGACCATATCGTTGACTTCAAGCTTAGTACACTGTTTTTCAAATGATTTACCTGCCATGCGCATTGGGCGTAATCTTGGTCTATTATCCATGACTTATTTACCTTTTATAAAACAACCAATAGTCAAACGTACTATGGGATTAGTGGAGCGATAAGATGCAAAGTTTTGATATCACCATAGTGGGCGGTGGCATGGTTGGATTAGCGCTTGCTGCTTCTTTTTCTGATACTAATTTACGTATTGCGGTAATTGAAAGCACCATTCCTGAAGATACGTTGTTTGCGATGCCTGATACCCGTGTTTCTGCATTAAGTCGAGCCAGTGAATTGTTTTTGAAAAATATAAAAGCATGGGAGGGCATTGTGTCTCGTCGGCTTTCCCCTTACCAAGCGATGGAAGTATGGGAAAAAGACAGTTTTGCTCGCTTATCGTTTAATGCGGATGAGCTATCTCAATCGAATATAGGGCATATTGTAGAGAATCGTGTTATTCAACTTGCTTTGTTGGATAGGGTTAAGCAGCTTTCAAATGTCACCTTATTCATGCCTAATCGATGTGCAACGATGGCGGTTGGCGAAAGCGAAGCATGGATCACGCTTGATTCTGGTGATTCAGTATCGACCAAATTAGTGGTGGGTGCTGACGGTGCGAATTCTTGGGTTCGTAATCAGCAAGATATCCCTCTAACTCATTGGGATTATGGGCACAGTGCCATTGTAGCTAATATTAGAACGTCGGATCCTCACCAAGGTGTCGCAAGACAAATATTTACCCCACAAGGTCCTATCGCCTTTTTGCCTTTATCTGCTCCTAATTTATGTTCACTAGTATGGTCTACTGATCCAAACCGTGCTGATATGCTGATGTCACGTTCTAATACTTTATTTAATCAATACTTAACCAGTGAGTTTGATGCTCGTTTGGGAGCATGTGAAGTCGAAGGTGAAAGACATTCTTTTCCGCTTAAAATGCGTTATGCAAGGAATTTTGTGGTTAATCGAGTTGCATTGGTGGGGGATGCCGCACACACCATTCATCCTTTAGCGGGTCAAGGTGTCAACTTAGGCTTTTTAGATGCAGCGAGTTTGGTCGAAGTGGTGACGGATCTTTGGAAGCAAGGGGAAGATATTGGTTTGCAGCGTAATTTGCGTTCGTATGAACGTTGGCGCAAAGCAGAAGCGGCAAAAATGATTGCGGCTATGCAGGGCTTTAAAGACTTGTTCGAAGGGAATAACCCAGCTAAAAAACTGGTTAGGGGCCTAGGGATGCAATTTATTGGTCATTTACCTGGAATGAAAGAAGAAATGATGAAAAGAGCGTTGGGGATAACCGGGAAGTTACCGACGTTAGTGAAATAAAACGATGATCCAATAAAATCGAGTAATCCTGGAATGTCCCCTTGGTACTTGAAGCTGCAGTTTTGTTGGCAGCATTCATTCACTTGTTGCCTCACTGCAACTCCAATTACTTTGGGTATAGGTCGATTTGTTAAGCCACCGTCACTGGTTAGTATTATGCTGTGATGCAGCGAATACGGCTAACTTCTTGATTGATTTCTTTTACCGCTTGGTAGTGCTTATCTTCTGGTTGGGAAGGTATGAGTAATTTTGCGTTGTCAAACTCAAACTTTCCTACCCCATTAATATAGATACGCCCTTTAAAGAAGCGGCTTACATGTTTAGCAATTTGGCTAGGTACATATTTGTTAAACAATCTCATACTAAAGTCCTTATAGTAATTAAGATTATTGTACCAAGTTTTATTCCAAGAAAGTGTTATTTCTAGGTTATATATCTAAAGTTATTGTAATTTTTTGGCATCAAGTACTATTTTATTTTCATAAAATACGAGTTTACATTTGGTTTTATTATGGATGGATATGAATTGATTCACAGAGAGAGGTTATTGATAAAAAAAACCCGCACTGATAAGTACGGGCAAATAGTCACAGATGCATTATACAAAGTGGATACAGCTAGTTGATCTAGCTTGACACTTTCACTTGAAGTTAAGGTTGAAATTTCAACATTTAATTAACAAGCGTTTTAACAATACAGTAAATTGATCAAAATCAATAACTATTCATTTATATTAAATAAAAATTCCCTTGAGTAGTTAATGATCTGTGAGTTACATCATCTTTTTTTACATGTGTTGCAAATGATTACATTAAGTCATCATCTTATACACAAAGTCATTGGAGTTGCAATGAGGCGACAAGTGAGTGAAGCCCCATTAACATATCTAGCCTATGACTTTTTTATAAAAAATAGAGAGGTGAATAAACGCAATCAACTAAACCGAAGCTTTAAGTACGAAGGATATATACAGCAGTAAAATATACAGCCGAATGACATAGATAAAATGTTCGATAAAAAATCACCCGATGATGAGGTGATTTTTTAAAGCATAAATAAGCATTTTTTATTCTTCTAAAGAATAAGGTAATTCACCAAACTTCAGATGTATTTCAGGGGCGTGCTCAAACCTGAAAGCGGTATCAGGTTCTAGATTATTCGGTAGGACAGCCAAGGCGATGATCTTTCCATCTGTAAATTTATAATGAGCCAGTAGTTTACCAGCACCTCTCCAATTGTCACCAACTTGTCTTTCTATTGTCTGTTCTATTGGTAGCGTGTTATCAGCGTAGCCTTCTAATTTGAACATAGCGCGTTTATTAATACCGCGATATTTTGCCCTTGCCACGGTTTCTTGCCCGGTATAACAACCCTTAGTAAAGGATATTCCACCTAAAGCTTGTAAGTTCATAGCTTGAGGGATATGTTCTAGCTGGTCAGCCGCACTCACTCTTGGTATTGAGTCAATAATATCTGCGTAATCCCAGATGGTTTCGTTGGATAATATGGCCGCTGAATTCTCACCTAAAATCAGCTCAGCGCTTTCGGCTGTGATCAGCAGTAACCAGCGGTATTGACTAATTTGAACGGCTGTTCCACCTTCGATTGAATAAACTTTATTTTTATGTTCAATATTGACTGTTTCGGTGGTTAAAGATTGAATTAATTTATTGGATTTTATTCCCATAATTCCTAGGCAAATATCGCTACTTTCTTGTATTTCGACTTTTGAAAAAATGGCATATTTTTTAATTTCAACTAGCTCTTTTTCGATAGCTGAATGATGCTGAAACATGGCTAAGCCATCTTTATGATGAAATAATCGAAATGTACTCAGTACTTTTCCTTTACCATCACAATGTGCTCCTAGGGTTGATTGTTCTGTTTTTAAAGACACTACATCACTGGTGATTTGTCCTTGGAGATACGATTTTTTGTCGTCACCAATTATGGTGATTGTGCCCCATGAGGCTAAATGACAAATTACTAGATCGGGAAGTGGTTGTGTCGAAGATAACGGCAAAGCCGCAAATCTCTTTGTCAAATTCATCATAACATCCTAGTTTAGGTGGTAATTATGACCCCATGGTAATGTCGCAATTGATATTTGTCAGCTTTTCTTGCGATTGATTTAAAATTGCACCGAGTCTGTGATTGCTGCACTAGTGGATGAGTAATTCAACTGATAGACTCAAGCCATATGTATTATTAGATGGAATCAATATGTACACACCTGAAGAGAAAGCTCGAATTAAATGGGCATGCCGCCGTGGTATGTTAGAACTTGATGTTGTTATCATGCCATTTTTTGAAGAATGCTTTGATAATTTAACAGAGCAAGAGCAACAAGAATTTGTATCATTGTTAGAGTGTGATGATCCTGATTTATTTACTTGGATCATGGGGCATGGCAGAAGTGAGCATTTAGGTCACGCTAAAATTGTAGATCGAATCGTTGCCCATAATCTTAGTAAAGTGCGTTAATAGCCAAACTGGTGCGCAGCGTATTGATACCTTTCACTACCGAGAAACTTTTATAGCCCAAATTTTAACGACCATTATTGGTATTTTTAGTGTTTGGGCTGTTATTATTTCGACTGTGCCCATCATCCCTTCACTCTTATTGATATACCTATTATATAGGTTCAGACGAAAATCAAGAATATCTTCACTGACAGGTAATGAATACCATAGAGTTATTAAAGTAGATTGGCCACTAAGAGAGTGGATGCTTCAAGTTTACTTTGGTCATAGCTTGACTTGGTTAATTTGGCGACATCAGCTACTTGAATGCGATTATAAACAGTTAATCGTAAACCTTAATGATGAAAAAATGGATGTGGTATGGATAAAAAAGAGCACGGATTAAGTGCTCTTTTGGGATGACTATTTATACGAATAAATTAACTGGCTGCCGACTTCTCTTGCTCTATTTTTATCTCAGTCACAGTTGCCTCTTCTTGCGCTTCTTCTTTTTCTTTCAATAGATCATTGAAAACAATCCGTGCTTGTTGAGCTTCTTCTGACGCAGCAAGTTTTACTTCTTTAGCCGCCATCGCTTCAGTTGTGAGACGTTCAAGTTCATCCTGAAGTTCACGAGGGACCTCACCAAGTTCTAATCCGTTATTACCGTATTCGAGTGAGCCAGTACGAATCGTTTTCTTTATTTTCCATATCGCTTTTAGTGCTTCACGTTCATCGTTGGCAGCTTCAATTGCTGTCGCTTTTAATTCTTCAAATTTAGCGAGTGCCATCCCCTCTGTAGACCAAGGGTCAACGTCTGGTAAATCTTCGATATTGATTACCGGATCTTCGTAACCATCTTGATGGGACAGATCTAAACTGGCGGCTTTAATGGTTGAAATCATGAGCATTACGGAAATTGGGATTAAGGGCAAACCGCCCACAATTGCCGCAGTTTGTAAAGTCGATAGTCCTCCCATGAATAACAAGACTGAAGGCATGAATGACAAAGCGAATGCCCAGAATAAACGATTCCAACGCATTGGTTCTTCAGTAACATCGTTTTGTACTACTGAAGCCAAAATGTATGAAATCGAGTCGAAAGTGGTTACTGTGAAGATGACACATAAGATAGTAAAGGTAGCAATAACTAAGGTGCTCATTGGTAATTGATCTAAGATCGAGAAGATTGCCATTGTTGCCCCTTGTTGATTTAAGATACTTATGACATCCAATTTACCTGACAGTTGCAGAGATAAACCAAAATTACCCAATACCATGAAGAACAAGAAGCAGCCTAGAGAGCCAAAGAAAATAGAACCAGCTACCATTTGTTTGATTGTACGGCCACGTGAAATACGAGCGATAAATAAACCCATGCTTGGTGCAAATACTAACCACCATGCCCAATAGAATATAGTCCAATCTTGGGGGAAGTGAGTGTTAGCAAATGTGCCATAACCACCAAAAGGTTCAGCCCACGAAGCCATAACAAAGAAGTTAGATAACATGCGACCAAATGAATCTAGCCCTGTTTCTACTAAAAAGGTGGTGGGGCCTGCAATAAAAATGAAGGCTAATAAGGCAAGTGCACCCCAAAAATTGATATTACTTAAAACTTGAATGCCTTTTTCCATGCCTGCATAGGCGGAGTAAGCAAAAATTGCCGTACAAACAAGCAATACTAGTAATTGGATCCCCGTTGTCTTGGGCATACCAAATAAGTGATGCAAACCTTCAGTAATTAAAGGGGCCGCTAATCCTAAAGTGGTTGCTCCACCCCCCAGTAAACCGAAAATGAACAGAACATCTATCATCTTCCCTAACCAGCCATTCGCTCGTTTCTCTCCGATAACAGGCATTAATGCAGAAGATACTTTTAAAACAGGTTGTTTACGAACATAGAAAAAAAGAGTTTTTTATAACCAAAATGGTTAGTAATGCTGAATAGAAAATGTGTGCAATAGAAAGCATGCATTCCAAAGTTTGCTTTTGAGGTAATCGATTTTGTTTTTTATCTTTTTAGAAAATTGACATAATGAATTTTTTAAACTTTGCACTTAAAAGCGTCTAAAATGTACAAAATATCATTTAAATAATCGAAAGTAATATGTGTTCTGTTCTTGTATGTTTTCGCTTTGTTTATATTCCATACTTTATGGCTTATCTATAAGTCACTAAATTCTATAGTGTAATTTAAAATTACATCATTTATTAAAACTTAGTTTTCATTTTTAGTTGGTGAGTACACTGCTTTATGTAAGCATAATGTTCCAAATGTAACTAGATATTTGTAAATGTAATATTTACTCATGTAAGTTGTGTTTTGTCCTTCCTGGTATGCCTTTTCTCGTTGTTTTTAATCACGATGAAGTGAGAGTGCCAATCAAGAAAGATACATGAAAAAGCAGTAAATGTTGGTTAACGTGTAGCTAAAGTTGATTAATGTTTAATAAAACTGCGTTGTTTACCATTAGGTTGTTCCGTGTATACCCACTGTATGACAGCGACCCTTAAACATCGAGAATTTAGAATGGAAGCCTCTAGATATAAAAATATTTTGTCACGAGGAGGATTGCTCGGCGCAATTCTTCTTTTGTCAGGATGTCAATCTGCTTTGCTTGATCCGAAAGGGATCGTTGGCATTCAAGAAAAAGAACTCATTATTACCGCTCTGTTATTGATGCTGATAGTTGTCATTCCAGTGATCTTAATGACGGTATATTTTTCTTATAAATACCGTTCAAGCAACACTGATGAGAAGTACGATCCTGAATGGGCACACTCAACCAAAATTGAAATAGTGGTATGGACGGTTCCTATCATTATTATTGCCATTTTAGGTACGATCACTTGGCGCACGACACATGAGTTAGAGCAATCTAAACCATTGGTTAGTGATGTAAAACCAATGACCATTGAAGTGGTGTCACTTGATTGGAAATGGTTGTTCATTTATCCGGAGCAGCATATTGCGACAGTTAATTATGTAGCTTTTCCTAAAAATGTCCCTGTTCAGTTCAAAGTGACGTCAGATAACATCATGAATTCTTTCTTTATTCCTCGTTTAGGCAGCCAAATTTATGCGATGCCGGGCATGATGACTCAAGTGCATTTGATGGCAAATGAAGCGAATGATTACAAAGGAATTTCTGCTAGTTACAGTGGTGGTGGATTCTCTGGTATGAAGTTTACGGCTCATGTGACGGATACTCGTGATGAATTTCATCAATGGGTTGAAAGTGTCAAAAATAAACAAGATGCGTTAGTTATGACGGATTTTGATGGCTACCTTCAGCTTGCTAAACCAAGTGAAAATGTACCAGTTACTTATTATTCAAATGTACCAGACCATTTGTTTGCCGATGTGGTTAAACAATATAAGGGCGCTTTAAATTCCAAAGATGATGGAATGGATGAGATGCACCACATGGACATGGCAAAAGATTAAAGGCGGAAAGAGTATGAGTATGTTTGGAAGACTTTCACTCGATAGCGTTCCATATCACGAACCAATTATCGTGGTGACGTTGGCAGTAATTGCCCTTGTAGGACTCGCTGTTGTATCGGCCATTACTTATTACGGTAAATGGCAATATTTATGGTCAGAATGGTTTACGTCTGTTGATCATAAAAAAATTGGTTTTATGTACATTGCAGTTGCCCTTATTATGCTGGTTCGGGGGTTCTCCGACGCCATTATGATGCGCAGCCAGCAATTGCTTTCTTCTGCTGGTGAAGCGGGGTACTTGCCTCCAGAGCATTACGACCAAATTTTCAGTGCACATGGCGTTATCATGATTTTCTTCGTGGCAATGCCAATGATCATCGGCTTGATGAACATTGTGGTTCCACTGCAAATTGGTGCGCGTGATGTCGCGTTCCCTTACCTGAATAACTTGAGTTTTTGGTTGTTTGTTGTCGGTGTGATTTTAACCAACGTTTCTTTAGGTGTCGGTGAATTTGCTCGTACTGGTTGGTTAGCTTATCCGCCACTGTCTGGTATTAAAGCGAGTCCCGGAACTGGGGTTGATTATTGGATATGGGCACTGCAAATATCCGGTATTGGTACCACGCTTTCCGGTGTGAACTTCTTTACCACTATTATGCGTATGCGGGCACCTTCAATGCCATTAATGAAGATGCCAGTATTTACTTGGGCTTCTTTATGCGCCAACGTATTGATCATTATTTCTTTCCCAATTTTAACGGTCACTATCGCATTATTAACGCTTGATCGTTACATCGGAACCCATTTCTTTACCAATGATATGGGGGGCAACATGATGATGTATGTCAACCTGATTTGGGCATGGGGACACCCTGAAGTTTACATTCTGATCTTACCGATATTTGGTGTGTACTCAGAAGTCGTCGCGACTTTCTCTCGTAAGAAATTATTTGGCTATACCTCATTAGTATGGGCAACGGTTGTGATTACCATTCTTGCTTTTGTAGTTTGGTTACACCACTTCTTTACCATGGGATCTGGCGCGAATGTAAATGCCTTCTTTGGTATTGCCACGATGATTATCTCTATTCCGACAGGGGTTAAGATCTTCAACTGGTTGTTTACTATGTACCGTGGCCGTGTGGAATTTACTTCTCCAATGTTGTGGATGATTGGCTTTTTAATCACCTTTACTGTTGGCGGCATGACTGGGGTATTGATGGCGGTACCGGGGGCCGATTTTGTTCTTCATAACAGTGTGTTTTTAATCGCTCACTTCCATAATGTCATTATTGGTGGCGTGGTGTTTGGCTGTTTTGCTGGTGTAACGTATTGGTTCCCGAAAGCTACCGGCTTTATGTTGAATGAGAAGTGGGGCAAACGTGCCTTCTGGTGCTGGATTATTGGTTTCTTATTTGCCTTTATTCCATTGTACGCACTTGGATTCATGGGGATGACTCGTCGTTTGAGCCAACACATTGATCCTGAGTTCTTCCCACTGCTTGCTGTGGCGGCTTTCGGAACATTCATTATTTTCTGTGGTGTGGCATGTCAAGCGATTCAGTTTGTCGTGAGTATTCGTGACCGTGAGCAAAACTTAGACCTCACCGGTGACCCATGGAATGCGCGTACGCTAGAGTGGGCAACATCATCACCACCGCCATTCTATAACTTTGCTAAGATCCCGAAAGGTGATGAAATTGATGCTTTCTGGTATCAAAAGCAACGTGGAGAAGCGGGTGTTGAAGCAACATTAACGGCAGAAGAAGAATATTCTCCTATTCATATGCCAAAAAATACAGCAACGGGTATTTATATCTCGGGTTTTGCTTTGATCTTTGGTTTTGCCATGATCTGGTACATCTGGTGGTTAGCGGCTGTAGGTTTCGTTGGTATGTTGGTCGGCGTCATTCTTCATAGCTTTAATGAAGATCGTGATTACTACGTGTCAGTTGAAGAAATCAAAGCAATTGAGCAAGCCAATAAAGCGAAGCTTCGAAAAGCAAAAGCTCAGCAAGGCAATATACCTGAAGGTGATGACAATATGGAGGCTGATTATGCACGCTAATACTGCGGTTGAGCATGGTCATCATGATGACCACGACCATCATGACGCGAATGAAATGAAGCAATATGGCTTCTGGATTTACTTAATGAGTGACTGCATTTTATTTGGCTCTTTATTTGCCACTTATGCAGTACTTGTTAACGCAACGGCTGGTGGTCCAACTGGGAAAGATATTTTTGAGTTGCCATTTGTTTTTGTTGAAACCATGTTACTGCTATTAAGTAGTATCACTTTTGGTTTTGGCATCATTGCGATGAAGCGTGAAGATGTTGCCGGTTTAAAGCGTTGGTTATTGATCACCGCTTTACTTGGATTCGGCTTTATTGCCATGGAAGTCTATGAATTCCATCACTTGATTGCCGAAGGATTTGGTCCGCAACGTAGCGCGTTCTTATCAGCGTTCTTTACTTTGGTTGGAACGCATGGTTTACACGTTACTTTTGGTTTAATTTGGTTATCTGTCTGTTATTTCCAGCTGAGTACCAAAGGGCTTAACGATTTAATGAAAGGCCGTTTTTACTGCTTAAGCTTGTTCTGGCACTTTTTAGATATTGTGTGGATTTGTGTTTTCACTATTGTGTATTTGTTGGGGGTGATCTAATGGCTCATCAATCAGTATCAGATAAAGCTCACCAAGATTCAGGTGCTAAAGGTTATATTACGGGGTTTGTATTATCCCTAGTATTAACCATGATCCCATTTTACTTTGCCTACACTGGTGTGTTGCCTCGTGAAACGACTATCGAGATTTTGATCATTACAGCGGTACTGCAATTGGTGGTGCATTTGTTCTACTTCTTGCATATGGATAGCTCTGAAAGAGGGATATTCAATATGGTGTCCTTTGTGTTTACCGCAGTGATTGTGTTTATTGTTATTGCAGGATCGATTTGGATCATGTGGAACTTAAATCACAACATGATGATGTAGGCGTAAGATGTTAAAAGAATACGTATCGATAACGAAGCCTGGCATTATTATGGGCAACTTGATTTCCGTATTAGCAGGCTATTTTCTTGCGGCTAAATCGGAATCAGTTACCTTGTCATTACTTGCATACACAATGGTTGGCGTTGCTTTGGTTATTGCTTCCGGTTGTGTGGTGAATAACATTTTTGATCGAGATATCGATAGGAAAATGTCACGCACCCAAAATCGTACTTTAGTCCAGGGTGGGGTCAATGTTGATCATGCCTTCCTATTTGCGATTGTAATGCTGCTTATCGGAACCGGTTTGCTGTACAAAATGGCGAATCCTCTGTCCGCTGTAGTGGTTTTACTTGGCTATGTTTTTTACGTGTTCTTTTACACCATGTGGTACAAACGTACCTCGGTATACGGAACGCTAGTGGGCAGTGTCTCGGGGGCTATTCCACCTCTTGTGGGGTATCTTGCGGTGACCAACTACATTAGCTTAGAAGCGGTGTTATTATTTGGTTTGTTTTGTTTATGGCAAATGCCTCACTCGTACGCGATTGCTATGTTCAGAATGCAAGACTATGAACAGGCAGGTATTCCAGTATTACCTGTAGTTAAAGGTATTTATAAGGCTCGTCAGCATATGATAGCGTATGTGGTGGCTTTTTCTGCCGTTGCATTTGGACTTTATGCATTTGGACATACCGGTTATGAATATTTAGTGGTAGCCGCTATTTCTTGTTATGGCTGGTCAAAGGTCACTTTCCGTCGAATGGATGAGTCGAACTATATTCAATGGTCTAAATCCGTGTTTAAAACGTCTTTACTTGTCGTGACGGCTTTTAGCACGGTACTCGGTGTTGAGCTTTTGCCTTTGAATACGATGTTCTGATAGGTTATGTTTTAAACAAGGTGCATTAGACCACGTTGGTCAACATTGCGAATATTGTTAACGTAACTTTATATTTCATTAATGGTTGTTTTGTTTTTCATCAATGTAAGCATAATGGTTCAGATGTTACCAAATATGTCGCGTTGTGGTTGTTGTGTTATTTTGGCTAAGGCTAATAGAACATGGAATGTTTAAATCACACACCACTATGTTTATAGAGTTTGTTGCGTCACTGAGACCAGTTTATGAATAACTGATCTCAATTGGAATAGTGATGTTTCTCTGTATAAATTTAGCGATAACTCCAAGTTTGCTAGCTAAAAGAAAAACACCAAGCCTCCCCAGCTTGGTGTTTTTATATTCAAAATAGAAGTATTCTTCATTCATTTCTCACTTCTACATAATGAGCAAGTTTACGATATTTTTCTCGCTTAAACCTGAAACTAAACATACACTCCAATTCTGTTCTGACCTCTTTGGTTTTCTCTGTTTAATAGAAGGGAAGGAGAGGCTGCGTGTGTTTTTTTGAGGTAAAAAATGAACGTTGTTTTCACTGAAGAATTTGCTTCTCAGCAGTTCGATGATGAACCATTATTCGAGCTAATGGCGACCAATATTGCCCATCAAGGTTACAGTATTCATCCTAATGCTTTACCACCATCATTATTAAATAACTTATATCAGTATGTTCAGACTATGTCTGATGGTCAGTTTAAACGAGCTGGAATTGGCCGTGAAGATAACCTGATGCTGAATAACTTTGTTCGAAAGGATGAGGTTTGCTGGATTAATGGGGAAAGTGATGCTGGAAAAATATGGCTTGATTGGTCTGCTTCATTACAGCGCTACCTTAATCAGCACTTATTTCTAGGTTTATTTTCATTTGAAAGTCATTTTGCTCACTATTCGCCTGGTGATTACTATAAAAAACATAAAGATGCCTTTAAAGGCGAAGCGAACCGTGTATTAAGTTTGGTTGTTTACCTTAACTCTGATTGGCTTCAAGAAGATGGTGGTGAGTTGGTGATATACCAAGATGAAACGCAAGAAGAGATTGTAAAAGTGATGCCAAGTTTTGGCACCATTGTGGCGTTTTTAAGTGAAGAGTTTCCACATGAGGTTTTACCAGCACATCGCGATAGATATTCAATCGCAGGGTGGTTTCGAGTGAATACCTCCGGTATAGATAAAGTTGATCCTCCTAGGTAAAGCCCCACTCAAAATGTAAAAAGACCAATCGAATTCTGAACTGACCCCCAATAGTTGGACAACCAACATCGGGGGTTATTTATGTTTAAATATATCAGAAAACTAAAGTTCTGCATCGTACAGCGCTGTATCGATTATTTATAGATTTCGTAATTAGATTGGAATTTTGTATGAGTTTTTATTATTGATAGTTCAAATTATTTAACACCAAGAAAAATAAAACAATATTTATGGCAGAATGATGGCGATAGGATTGATTCGGTGAGATATAGTCTCCTATAGTTATAAAAATGAAGGGTAATACAGAAAAGCACTTTATGTATTTGCCTCCGCCTTAGTTACTCTTTTCATATATTCAGGTTCATACAGTGGATTCAAAAAGTTTGACCTTCAGTAAAGGATGTATTGGATTGAAAAGTACTTTCATACAAGAATGGTTACCCGGCTTATATCAATTAAAACAATATGAGAAAGCATGGCTAGGGGATGATCTAAGGGCGGCACTATCGGTAGTGGCCGTAGCGCTCCCGGTTGCGATTGCTTACGCTCAGTTGACGGGAGTCAGTGCCATTGCTGGGCTGTATTCTTGTGTGCTGCCTATGCTTCTTTACGCTTTAATGGGAACATCAAGACAGTTAATTGTTGGCCCAGACACAGCAACATGCGCGGTTATTGCTGCGGTAGTGACGCCACTTGCCGCTGGGGATATGATTAAGCATTGGCAACTGGTTATTACTATGACCGCTATGACGGGGGTGTGGTGTTTAATTGCGAGCCGATTTAAACTTGGTGTTTTTGCAGATTTTCTCTCTCGCCCTATCTTACTTGGACTGCTCAATGGTGTATCGATTACCATTATTGTAAGTCAATTTTTTAAAGTCTTTGGCATTACCTATAATCAACCCTATTTAATTGAGCAGGTATGGGAAGCTCCTTCGCAATTAGTGAATGTACACTGGCAAACATTATTAGTCAGTGCCGTGACTATTGGTGTTTATATATCTTGCAAAAAATTACGGCCAACTTGGCCAGCAGCTATGATCGCGATCATTATCGCCAGTCTTTTTGTTTGGCTGGGTGATTTTCAATCGGTAGGAGTAGGTATTGTCGGAATCGTTGAAGGTGGTCTACCGGCCTTTCAGACGCCTGAATTTGATATAGGGCTCAGCCGAGAGCTCGTCATGCCAGCACTTAACTTAGCTATGGTGAGCTTTGTGAGCATGATGATCACTGCGCGTAGTTTTGCCGCTAAGAATGGTTATGATATTGATGCGGATAAAGAGTTCCGTGCACTTGGTATGATTAATATCGCTTCAGCATTTTCTCAAGGTTTTGTGGTTAGCGGTACCAGTTCTCGAACAGCGGTGAATGATGCTAATGGTGGTAAAACCCAGCTCGTTTCGATAATTTCTGCTGTGATTATTGCTATTGTTGCAGTGATTGCTTATCAGCCATTACAATTTATACCGGTTGCTGCGTTGGGGGTGGTTTTGATCGTTGCTTCTATCTCTTTGATTGACCTAAAAGGGATTTGGGGACTTCGTAAACGTGATAAAGATGCCTTCTATTTATCTAGTATTACTTTTATTGCCGTATTGGTGATTGGCGTTATTCCTGGGATCACTTTGGCAGTATTACTTGGATTATATCAATTCTTGCGAATAGTCATGCGCCCAACAGACCAAATTTTAGGGTTGGATGCGAAAGGAACCGTAAGAAGTTTAGGCGCATCAGGCAAAGCAAAAGCGATTCCCGGAGTGATTATTTACCGCTTTAACTCACCTTTAACCTATTTCAATGCCGCGCATTTTAAACGGCGATTAATACACCACGTAGCACAAGCGGGAAGTGACGATGTGAAATATGTGATTATAGATGCGGTTGCCAGTTTCACTCATCTAGATTTGAGTGTGATGGCAGTGATTGCTGATATTCAATTTATTTTAAAGAAACGTGGTATTCGTTTGGTACTCGCAGGGCATAAACGGCGTTTAAAACAATGGTGCGATATTGCTGGGGTGAAAGTTGGAGAAGAAGGGATACGTATTAGAGCTGACATGTACCTTGCGATTAAAATGAGTGGTGGTTACCAAGAAGCGCTTCATGATGGACAAGTGCCTGAAGTGAAGAAAGAGAAAGGTCAAGATGTTGACCAAGTTGAGCGTACGATCGTAGAAGTGTAGTCATTATAATTTCAATTATGTATGGCTAATGAATGATGAAAAAGCGAGCTCAAGCATCTTACTTTGAGCTCGTTTGGGTTGGGGTGGTGAACCCTAAATTATGCTCATTAGCTTTGGCGAATTAAGTAGTCAAATGCACCTAAGCTTGCCTTTGCCCCTTCACCCATCGCAATGATTATTTGTTTATAAGGAACGGTAGTGGCATCGCCAGCAGCAAATACACCAGGCATACTGGTTTCACCATGATTACCAACTTCAATTTCACCACGATCAGAAAGCTTTACCTCGCTGTCTTTTAACCATTCGGTATTGGGTACCAAACCTATTTGAACAAAAATACCTGACAATTCGATTTCTTTAATCTCATTAGTATTGCGATCTTTGTATTTTAAGCTTGTTACTCGCTTGCCATCGCCAAGCACTTCAGTGGTTTGCGCCATGGTAATGATGTTGATATTTGGCATTGAATTGGCTTTTTTGATCAGTACTTGGTCTGCACGTAATGTATCCGCAAACTCTAATACAGTGACGTGTTCAACAATGCCCGCTAGATCAATCGCAGCTTCAATTCCCGAGTTACCACCACCAATGACAGCGGTTTTCTTTCCTTTAAAGAGCGGGCCATCACAATGAGGGCAGTAAGCGACGCCTTTGTTTCTATATTCTTGCTCACCTAGAACATTCATTTCGCGCCATCGAGCTCCAGGGCTTAAGATGACACTTTTACTTTTTAGTGTGGCTCCACTTTCAAGGTTGATATGAATATAACCATCTTCAGTATAAGGCGAGCCTATAAGCTTATCGGCTTGTTGTTCTGTGATGATATCCACATCGTATTCTTTTAAATGCTCAGATAAATCGGTAGCTAACTTTGGGCCTTCGGTACGTTTAACTGAAATGAAATTTTCAATGGCTAATGTATCCATAACTTGCCCGCCAAAACGCTTAGCGACCACACCCGTACGAATGCCTTTGCGGGCTGCATATAAAGCTGCAGCGCTTCCGCCAGGGCCACCGCCGACGACAAGAACATCGTAAGGGGTTTTCTCATTCAAACTGTCGGCAACTTTTTTAGCCGCACCATCATCCACTTTAGCTAGGATTTCATTGAGTGTCATACGGCCTTGGCCAAATAACTCACCATTAATGAACACACTTGGCACCGCCATGATATCGCGATTTTTTACTTCATCTTGGAAAAGAGCACCATCGATCATGGTGACACGAATATCCGGATTAATAGCCGCCATCATATTGAACGCTTGAACAACATCAGGGCAGTTTTGGCAAGAAAGAGAAATAAATATTTCCACATCGAGCTTTTTGTTTAACTGGGCGATTTGCTCAATCGTGTCGGTTTCTAATTTAATAGGGTGGCCACCAGAATGTAGCAGTGCCAACACAAGTGAAGTGAATTCGTGCCCCATCGGCAGGCCTGCAAAACGAATCTGAGTGCCTTTTTCTGGATTAGAAATCGTCATCACAGGTTTGCGCTCGCTAGCTGCATCATCGTGTACAACTGAGATAAAATTACTTAGCTCTGAAATTTCATTGGCCAGTGACAAAATGTCCTGAGAGGCTTTGCTTTCATCTAGGCTAACCACTAATTGGACATCTTGTTTTATGTTTTTGAGGTATTGTTCTAATTGTTGTTTAATCGCTGCATCTAACATCTCGATGACACCTTAAATAAGTGGTTATTCTGGATAAATACATAATGAGGAAGAGAGCCTGCCAGAGTATTGGTCGTCGGTAATACAACCAGCCGGCCCTCAAATAGTTATACTTTCATATTTTCCGGTATATAAAATCTAATCTGTGCTTAGATCTTGCCGACTAAGTCTAAAGATGGGGCTAATGTGGCTTCGCCTTCTTTCCATTTTGCAGGGCAAACTTCACCTGGGTGAGCGGCGACATATTGTGCGGCTTTTACTTTACGAAGTAAGTCTTCAGCATCACGACCAATACCTTCAGCGGTAATTTCCATCGCTTGAATCGTGCCTTCTGGATCGATAAGGAAGGTTGCACGGTCTGCAAGGCCTTGACCTTCACGCATAACACCAAAGTTATTTGTAATGTTGCCGGTTTGGTCACCTACCATGTAGTAGTTGATCTTGCCAATCGTGTCAGAGCTGTCATGCCATGCTTTGTGAGTAAAGTGAGTGTCAGTTGATACTGAGTACACCTCAACACCACGCTTTTGTAACTCTTCGTAATGATCCGCAATATCCCCAAGTTCTGTTGGGCAAACAAAAGTAAAGTCAGCAGGGTAGAAGAAGAAAACAGCCCACTTACCTAATACATCTTGCTCGGTGATGTCTACAAATTCGCCGTTTTTAAATGCTGTTGCGTTGAATGGTTTGATTTGAGTGTTAATCATAATAATAAATATCCTTTCGTTTAAGTGTTCGGTTTGTTGCTTACGGGATGTATATTGTCATCATTAACTTGGTTGATCAAATTGATTATTCTTATCGTTTTGATAGGTAAAGCTGATTAACCCTTGGGAAGGGATAATTTGGGAGTAACTGAGACAAAAATATCTAAAAGTATTTAAATAAGATAAACTGTACTCTTACCTTTTCTTCTTAATTCAAAAAGTAGTCCCATTTCTGTAATGAAAATACCTAAACAAATGCAATCTTTGGTTGAAGACGGCGTCATTGATGACGTGATTAGCCAATTAATGAGTGGTAAAGAAGCGTCGGTTTATATCGTACGTTGTGGTGATGAAATTCGTTGTGCCAAAGTGTATAAAGACGTGAATCAACGCAGCTTTAAACAAGCGGTGCAATATCGAGAAGGACGAAAAGTAAAAAATAGTCGTCGAGCTAGGGCCATGGAAAAAGGATCGAAATTTGGTCGAGGAGAGCAAGAGTCGGTATGGCAAAGTGCTGAAGTTGATGCTCTCTATGCATTGAAAGCGGCAGGGGTGCGAGTTCCTGAGCCTTATGGCGTGGTTGATGGCGTGTTATTGATGGAGCTTATTACCGACGATGAAGGCTTTGTAGCTCCTCGTTTGAATGATGTCACTATGTCAGCGGAACAGGCTTTAGAAGATCATGCGGATATGATCGAATACATCAAACGCATGTTATGTGCGGGCATTATTCACGGTGATTTATCCGAATTTAATGTGCTGGTGGATGCTTATGGCCCTGTTATTATTGATTTGCCGCAAGCTGTTAATGCTTCTGCTAACAACAATGCCGAATGGATGTTTGCTCGTGATGTAAACAATATGCGCAGCTATTACGGTCAATATGTTCCAGAGCTAGAAAAAACTGAATACGCCAAAGAAATGTGGCAACTCTATCAAGTCGGTGAATTGTTTCCTGATACCGAGTTAACCGGTTTATTTGCTGAATCTAATGAATTAGCGGATGTAGAAGCCATTCTTGATGAAATTGATGCTGCACGTTTAGAAGCGGAAACTCGTGAATTAAGAAAAAACGAATCAGATCAAGAATAAAACTGTCGCCATCTAATAGGCTAAATATTATAAAGGCAAAATAATCATCTCCTCCTCATTAAACAATGGTATATCGTTATTTGAATACTATATGCCATTGCTAGTATCGATTCTAAAATCAAGGCTTAATTAAAAGAATTAAGGCATTTTGACTTGAAGGCAAAGGTGATCTGGTTGTTTATAGGAAATAGTGGCTTATCGCTACTTTTTTATATAATTATCAATTACTTTGCAGTAAGTCCTTACAATTTATTTTAAGGCATGTTCGATGTTTTGACAAAATAAAATAAAATTTATTTATACGTGTTATATAATTCATGTGAATATTTAACCCTTTAATATTTATAAGGATGTATTATGAAAAAAACACTTGCTACATTAACTTTTGTTGCGATGCTCCCTTTCTCTAACGTAGCGATGGCTGACCAAGATATTGGTTGTGGCCTAGGTTCTATGGTTTTTGCCGGACAATCTGGCAAAGTTTATAAGGTATTAGGTGCGACAACCAATGGTACTTCTGGTAACCAAACCTTTGGTATTACTTTCGGCACATTAGGTTGTGATGGTTCAGGTACCATTACATCATCACAAAAACTAGCGATGTTTATCGATGGTAATATGGATAATCTAGCTCGTGATATGGCTAAAGGCGAAGGCGAAACGCTTGCGACATTGTCTGAAGTTTGGGGAATCAAACAAGCTGACAAATCAGAATTTAACTCTGTTGCTCAAGCAAACTTTGCTGAGATTTTTAAATCTGAAAATGTCACTTCTGAAGAAGTATTTGCTAATTTAAATACGCTGATTGCACAAGATAAGACTCTTTCTGCTTATCAGATCTAATATAAAGATTGTCGGGTTAAGTGCTCTTTTCATTGAGAGCACTTTTTTCTAATTATTCTTTACATTGAATAAGTGTTTTTCTGACGGATTACATATAAGAAATGAAATAATGACGGTATATCATGAAGTTTTCCAATGTCAGTGCAGTTTTTCTCGTCGGTTTTAGTTTTATTTTTTCTCCTTTTTCTATCAGCGCTACTTCCTTTAATTATGATCAGATTAATGTTTTTGAATTATCCCAAGACCCTTATTGGCTTAAGTTGGGCCATTACCTTTCGAAACCACTACAAGGTAGAATTAGCACCGTTAGAGAAGGCGCATTTTTCTTTTCACCTGATGGTAAGGTAAATCCATACTCAGAGCTCAATACAACAATTGAGCGCTTATACAGTAAGGATCCTAAGATTGCAGAAAGTACTCAATGTCAATTTCCTGCTCGCTATACTTGGTTAGAGTCTTTACATGGGCGTCAAGCGCAACTTAACTGCCCTGAATTAGAAAAGTGGCGTGATGTCTTAGAACCAGAAGGTATGACACTGGTATTTCCTACCGCTTTTATGAATAACCCTTCTTCAATGTTTGGACATACGTTATTAAGAGTTGATGCTAAAGATCAAACTCGTAATAAGGAGCTCGTTGCCTTTGCGATTAATTTTGCCGCTGAACCTGAAGAACAAGATAATCCAGCATTATTTGCACTTAAAGGATTGGTAGGAAGTTATCCCGGACGATTTACGGTTATGCCTTATTATCGAAAAGTTCGAGAATATAATGATATGGAGTCTCGAGATATCTGGGAGTATAAATTAAACTTAAATCCATATGAAGTTAACCGTGTTTTGTTGCACTTGTGGGAGATGAGAAATGCTGAGTTTGATTATTACTTTTTAGATGAAAACTGTTCTTATCAATTACTGGCATTACTTGAACTCGCTAGAGATGATTTATTTCTGATAAAGGACTTTCCTCTTCAAGCTATTCCATCAGATACTGTTGAAGCATTAGCTAAAAATGGCTTATTAAAAACACCAAAATATCGTGCAGCTTTTGGAACTCGATTATTACACCAAGCAAATGAGATTGATCCGTCATTATTTGATGCGGCTGTGAAAGCTAAAGAAGGGGATTATCCTTCATCGGATGATTTTACACCGATAGAGAGAGCCGCGATTTTAGAATTTGCCTATGAATGGCTTAATTTTGAGCTATATGATGAATCTTTAGAGCGAGACAGTATTGCAAAACGCTTAACTCAATTATTAATTAAGCGCAGTCAATTAACGGTAGACTCTCCTTTTTCTGAGGTTCCGGTTCCTACGGTGTCACCCGAAAAGGGGCATGCTTCGGCACGTTTTGGTGCAGGATTGCAAGCAAATAAGCACTCGTCAGATAAAGTTACTCTTGAATGGAGAGCGGCTTATCATGATGTATTAGATTCACAGGCCGGGTTTATTCCTGGTGCTCAAATTAGCTTCTTGGATACTCAAATCAGCCTGGATGAGTATGGTAATGCCAAGTTTGACCGTTTTTATTTTTTAGATACGATGGCGTTAGCGCCAAGTAATCGAGTCTTTGATAGCCTTGCGTGGAATATTAGAACGGGGTTTGATAGAAAAACAATGGAGAGAAAGCAAGCGGGACGCTGGTTTATCCAAGGTGGAACTGGCAAGGCTTGGGGGCGTTCTGATGGGCTTCATGTTTATTCATTATTTTCCAGTGAGGTCAGTTATGGCGAATTGACACAAAATGATTTCTCTTTTGGGTTAGGTATAGAAACAGGTTTGCTTTATCAATTAGCAGAAAAGCATCGTATCGGAATACAAGGTCAATATTTAACATTGATTGATTCTTCAGCAGATCAAGATGCTTTAGTAACAGCAAGTTGGAATTGGGCGTTTAACCGTAATTGGTCATTACGTAGTCAGGTTCAGTATCAACATTGGGATAGTGAAGATACATCAGCAAAAATTACAGCCTATTTCTATTATTGATGAGGTTTATCAGGAACAAAAAAGACGCCCTAGGGCGTCTTTTTTGTTGAATTGGTGGAGCTGGCGGGATTTGAACCCGCGTCCGAAAATCATTCACCGTTGGTACTACATGTTTAGTCGATCTTTAATTTCACCACCGACCTGCGAACCGACACGCTAGCTGATGGCTATCCTGAATTAGTTTTAATGCTTTGTCTCTCAGGCTGGAGACGCCACACGAGTTCGTTTGGGTTTGACTCTCTGTTGTTCCCCGTCTTACAAACGGAAGCTAGGGCAGAAAGGCTCTCAGCAGGGTATTAAGCTGCTAGTGCGTAGTTTTCGTCGTTTGCGACTATTTTTTTGCGGCTTTTTACGTGGCAAACCGCCCCACGACATGCACCTAAGACTTCAAAATTCCCGTCGAATCCTAAATCAGCCCCAAGTTTTCTGTTTGTTTTATTTTGAACTACTCATCAAAATAACAAACTAAGCGCTATTTGCGCTTTGTAGCGTATTACTTATAGCGCATAGTAACATAAAACCTTTCTGAGTCTAGTTACTTACGTGCTAAGTGGTTAACTTTGAATCAATGCGTTATATGACTTAGCGTAAACTGCTTTTCATAATGCGCGCTTTATCACGTTGCCAATCTTGGTTTTTCTGATCATCGCGTTTGTCGTGAAGTTTTTTACCTTTTGCGACACCGATTTTCATTTTTACCCAAGACTTAGACCAGTAAAGTGACAAGGCGACTAGCGTCATGCCTTCACGGTTTACACGCCCAAATAGGTTGTCTAACTCACGACGATTTAATAAAAGTTTACGAACACGTGTTGGATTAGCCACGATATGAGTAGAAGCTTGATTTAGCGGTATAATAGAGGCACCACTTAGAAATGCTTCACCATCGCGAAGAAATACATAGCTTTCTGCGATATTGGCTTTACCTTGACGTAAGGATTTTACTTCCCAACCTTGCAGCTCAAGACCTACTTCAATTTCATTATCGACGAAATATTCATGTCGAGCTTGCTTGTTGAGAGCGATAGTATTGCTACCGACTTTTGATTTTGATTTTTTCTTTGCCATAATAGCGTCATTATACGGATTGCTTTTATTTTGGCGAATCCTTTTATTCTTTTCTTGTTAATAATGTTTTTATTTTCGAGAATTTGCTGAGTGCATCAAATTAGGGAGTAGTATGCCGCAGGTTAATCGTTCAGCTTTGGTTTCGTTTAGTGCTAAGCAAATGTATGATTTGGTCAACGATGTTGAAAAATATCCAGAATTTTTACCCGGCTGTTCTGGATCGAAGTTAATTGAATCGAGTGAAGGAGCTTTAGTTGCATCAGTTGATGTGTCGAAGGCAGGAATAAAGAAAACATTTATCACCTCAAATACAATGATACCGGATCGACGTATAGAGTTGGCGTTGGTAGATGGACCATTTAAGTCTTTAAAAGGGTTTTGGGTGTTTACACCATTGGATGATTTTGCGTGTAAAGTTGAGCTTAATTTAACATTTGAATTTTCAAATAAATTGATTGAATTGGCGTTTGGAAAAATCTTTAATGATTTAACCAATAATATGGTGAATTCATTTACATTACGCGCCAAAGATATTTACTGTAGTAATTGATACGGTTTCTTACAGTATAAGCTAAGTTTGAATCATGAGAACTAACCTATTAATGGTTATAGGACAATATAAATGAGCGATAGCCCAATGATTCATGTGGAAGTGGTCTACGCTTTACCCCATGAACAAAAAGTATTTGAATTAGCAGTGGAATCAGATTTAACCGTTCAAGATATTATTGAACAGTCTGGCGTTTTGTTAGCTTACCCTGAAATTGATTTAAACGAGAACAAAGTCGGAGTATTCAGCCGTAATGTGAAGTTAGATGCTACTGTGAGGGATAAAGATCGGATAGAAATTTATCGGCCATTATTAGCTGATCCTAAAGAAATTCGTCGTAAACGAGCGGAGCAAGCGAAAAATCAGACTAAAACGAAATAATGTAGATTTGTTCAATGCTATGCGAAAAAGAATAAAAAGGGCGTTTACTACTAAAAGTAAACGCCCTTTTTATGTACCGGATAAGAAGATAAGTTTAGTTTAGTGGTGTATTAAACTCTGAACTCACTTCAAAATCACCAGATGCGGCGGCAAGCTTTTGTGATTGACTGTCAAACTTTACGACAAAGTTTTTCTGTACTGAATCGTCATGCCCATGAGTAAAGTGGTAAATGTAAAACCATGTATCTGGATAACCATTTTGAACCAACATTGGCGAACCCAGTACATATCGTACTTGTTCTTTTGTCATGCCAATTCGTAGTTTGTCAACATCGGGTTGCTCAACATAATTACCTTGGGCAATATCTATACGATAAACCAAAGGCTCAATTAGGCTACAGCCAGATAATAAAAGTGTTGAAACTAAAGGGATAATCGTTATCCACTTTTTAAAATGCATAATATTTTTCTTTGAGTTAAAGGCCATAAACTGTTCCGATGATAAACAAGCGCAGCCAAGAAGTAAAAGCCGACCGTGATAAAGATGCAAATTAAGACAGAAAATTTAGAGTTTGGTTGCAGAAAATAGAATAAATAATGGGATTGAAAGCGAGAAACATAAATGTGGATGGGGGACACATCTAGATTCTCGTTATCGTATGTTGCTTTAATCATATGATGACTTGGATTGATGTTGCATCAATTAAGCGGCGATTAGCAATTCTTTCGCATTTGCTTTCGTTGATTCGGTAATCGTGCTACCACCTAATAAGC
The DNA here is from genome assembly GCF_002218025.2 of Vibrio casei. Classification (NCBI taxonomy): domain Bacteria; kingdom Pseudomonadati; phylum Pseudomonadota; class Gammaproteobacteria; order Vibrionales; family Vibrionaceae; genus Vibrio; species Vibrio casei. The sequence goes on from NZ_AP018680.1 coordinate 661,295, forward strand.
GAGCAAGTTCATCAATACGTTGTCCTTCATCTAATTGATGGATACGGGTTTCTGTTTTTCCTGATTTTGTTTGTTTGGCAACAAATAATTGTTGATGGCCACTTCCAGCTACTTGAGGTAAGTGAGTGACACATAGCACTTGTGTTGATTCGCCTAGTTTACGCAGCATTTTTCCGACAACACTTGCTGTTGGGCCACTGATACCAACATCAACTTCATCAAAAATTAAGCTTGGAGTCTGTACTTTTTGAGCGGTAATGACTTGGATTGCGAGTGATATTCGAGATAACTCACCACCGGATGCCACTTTAGCCAATGCTTGTAGTGGTTGGCCTGGATTGGTTGAAACCAAGAAATTAACACTATCAATGCCCATTGGTGAAGCATGTTTATTGTCGGCTGTTACATCAATACAAAATTGTGCTTTTTCCATGCTAAGTTCGTGCATACTTTGTGAAATTAATTTGTTTAACTCTTTTGCATATCGGCAGCGGCTTTTGCTCAGTTTATCAGCGGTTTGAATGAAGAGATCATGCTTAGTTGATACCTCAGTTTCAAGCTGTTCAAACTTTTCTTCAGAGCAGTCGAGAGCTTCTATTTGAGCTTTAATGTTTTGGTGATGTTGATACAGATCTTCTGCATGAACCTGATGTTTTCGGGCTGTACCCATGACTTTACTAAAGCGTTCTTCAACATCTGCAATTCGAGTCGGATCGACGTCAATACTATCGGCATAATGGCGTAATTCAGAATTGGTTTCTTCTAGCTGAATAATGGCCTCAGATAATAACGTTGGTAAATGCGAGAGTTTAGGATCTAACTCAACCAATTCTGCTAGGGCATGGCTTACGGAGTTTAATAATCCTAATGCGTTGACGTCTTCACTTTCGTAAAGATCGTTGATGGCTTGTTGGCACGTTAAAGCTATTTGGCCACTACTTGAAAGGACTTTATGTTCTTGTTCTAGTTCTTCAAATTCATTTTCGCTTAATGCCAGTTCATCAAGTTCTTTTACTTGATACTCTAATAGTTGTTTTTGCGCTAGGTTATCTTGGCTATTAGCACGTAATGTTTTAAGCTGATTTTGTAACTGACGCCAATTTGAATACGCTTCTTTACTTGCTTGTATAAGTTGGTTATGCCCTGAATATTGATCTAATAAGGTCAGTTGATGTTCTGGTTTCATTAATTGATGGTGAGCGTGTTGACCATGAATATTGACTAACGTTTGGCCAAGCGCTTTTAGTTGAGATAAAGGTACGGGATTTCCATTAATGAAAGCTCGAGATCGTCCTTCATTGGTAATGATACGTCGAATTATACATTCACTGCCTTCAAGTAATTCATTATCTTCTAACCAGCGAGTTGCGTTGATATTGTTATCAAGAACAAATGCTGCGGTAATGTCGATTTTGTCTTCTCCGGGGCGAACCATATTACTGTCCGCACGCCCGCCGAGACACAAACTTAAAGCATCAATCGCAATGGACTTACCAGCACCGGTTTCTCCGGTGATGGTTGTCATTCCTTTGAAGAGCTCTAGCTGTAAAGATTTAACAATGGCAAAATTATTAACGCTTAAATGAGAGAGCATAAATCCACCTGTAAAAGATAAAGAAAATCACTGTATGTAAAAACAGTATATACTGGCTTTTTATACAGTAAAGTTTTTTGTGTGAATTTTTTTGCTAAGATCAAAAATGCCCTAGTGATGGTAAAACCAATAGGACATTTTTATGTTTCGTGACGCTAGATATTGTATTTTGGCACTGCCGATACTTTAAAATAATTTACTAGACCAACCTAATTTATGTCGTAATACGTGGTAGTAACTGTAATCTTCTGGGTGGATAAGTTTTAAGATATTGGGGCTTTGGAATATATGGATTTCATCACCTGGAGAAACGGGGAGCGATATTTGACCATCGCAGCTAACTTCTTGAGTACCACGGTTATCAGGGGAAACAATAAGTTTTATTTTTCTATTCCCATCGACAACAAGTGGTCGACTAGAAAGTGTGTGTGGGAACATGGGCACCAATGAAATAGCATTTAAGCTTGGTGATAAAATAGGGCCGCCACCTGATAGTGAATAAGCGGTAGAGCCTGTTGGCGTGGAAACAATTAAGCCATCTGAGCGTTGTGAAAATGCAAATCGTTCATCTATATAAACTTCAAATTCAATCATATGAGCGATTTTTCCTGGGTGGAGAACCACTTCATTTAATGCCGAGTTGTGGCTTTTTATTTGCCCATGACGATGCACTTCTGCTTCTAATAAAAAACGTTCTTCGGTTAGGTATTGCCCTTTTAATACATTTTGTAACGATTCATGGAAATCTTCTGGGTTAAGATCAGTTAAAAATCCAAGACTTCCACGGTTAACGCCAATAACGGAAATATCGAATCGAGATAAAATTCTTGCGGCTCCAAGCATATTTCCATCACCACCAACCACAATAGCTAAATCTGCTTTTTGGGCAATATCTAATAAGCTAGTGAAAACATTTTTGGGTATGTCGGTAAGGATATCCACTAAGCGATCATCAATCAGAACTTGATAATGTTGTTCTTGTAACCAATGGAAAAGCTCTTTATGGGTTTGCACCGCTTTATGATCTCGAGGCTTACCAATGATGGCGATAACGTTAAAAGGCTTTTGCATAAGATTTTGCTCTATTTAAAAATTGAGTGATATATCGCGAGTTTACGTTTATTTTGAGTGGAACAAGCTTAATTTTTACTCTAAGCAAGTTTAGTTTATGAAAGATAAACACACTCTACGCTTGATTCATAAATCTTCATCCCCATAATAAAGGCAAGTGGAACGACTATGCGAGTATTTTGTGCCTATTCCGTTAGGCCAAGCGTATCGTGTTGATTATATTCTTGGAGATATTATGACGACTGAACACAATAAGCCGCACGGCGAAGAGCTAAAAAATGAAGAGTTTCAAGTAGAAGAAGTGCTTGAGAATGAAGAAGTAGAAATCATTGGTGGGGAAGGCGACCTTGATTTAGGTGATGAAGATGACTCTGAACAAGAAGCCTCTTTAGTCTCACAGCTTGAAGCAGCATTGATCGCAAGCCAAGCTCAAGTAAAAGAGCAGCAGGATTCTGTTTTGCGGGCAAAAGCTGAAGTGGAGAATATGCGCCGCCGCAGCGAACAAGAAATTGATAAAGCGCGTAAATACGCACTGAATAAGTTTGCAGAAGAATTATTGCCTGTTCTTGATAACCTAGAACGCGCACTTCAAGCTGCGAATCCAGAAGACGAAGCGGTTAAAGCGATTCTTGAAGGTGTTGATATGACGCACAAATCTTTCGTTGATACGGTGGCTAAATTTGGTTTAGAGGCGATTAACCCAGAAGGTGAAACCTTTAACCCTGAATTACACCAAGCGATTGGTATGCAAGAAAGCCCAGATCATGAATCAAATACCGTGATGATAGTGATGCAAAAAGGTTATCAGTTAAATGGCCGCGTTATTCGCCCTGCCATGGTGATGGTTGCTAAATAAGCGTTTATATTATCGTATTAACAATATAAAAAATGTCGAGAGCTTAAAAATCTCGACATTTTTTATTACATCCCCTTGAAAAGTATTTTGTTGCCCTTATCTAAGGAGCATACAGAAAAACGTACAGCGAAATGAAAAACAAAATTAGCTTACAGGGTTGAATCCCAATTCTGAGCCCCCATCTATTTGTTATAAAATGGCTGGGTATAGCAAAACTGAATAACTGAAATTTTTGGAGAGTATTTAAATGGGTAGAATTATTGGTATTGATTTAGGTACAACTAACTCATGTGTTGCTGTATTAGACGGCGACAAACCACGCGTAATTGAAAATGCTGAAGGCGAACGCACAACAGCATCAGTGGTAGCGTATACCGATGGCGAAACATTAGTAGGCCAACCTGCAAAACGCCAAGCGGTCACTAACCCTGAAAACACATTGTTCGCGATCAAACGTTTGATCGGTCGTCGTTTCGAAGACGAAGAAGTACAGCGTGATATTGAAATCATGCCTTATAAGATAGTTAAAGCAGATAACGGTGATGCATGGGTTGAAGCAAAAGGCCAAAAAATGGCGGCTCCTCAAGTATCGGCTGAAATCTTGAAAAAAATGAAAAAAACCGCTGAGGATTTCCTTGGTGAAGAAGTAACAGCAGCAGTCATTACTGTTCCTGCATACTTCAACGATGCTCAACGTCAAGCAACGAAAGATGCTGGCCGTATCGCAGGTTTAGAAGTTAAACGTATCATCAACGAACCAACAGCGGCAGCACTTGCTTACGGTCTTGATAAAAAAGGCGGCGACCGCACTATCGCAGTTTACGACCTTGGTGGTGGTACATTCGATATCTCTATTATCGAAATTGATGAAGTTGAAGGCGAGAAAACCTTCGAAGTTCTTTCTACTAATGGTGATACACACTTAGGTGGTGAAGACTTTGATACGCGTTTAATCAACTACTTAGTATCTGAGTTTAAAAATGAGCAAGGCATCGATCTTAAGAAAGATCCACTGGCTATGCAACGTGTGAAAGAAGCGGCTGAGAAAGCGAAGATTGAGTTATCTTCAGCACAACAAACAGACGTGAACTTACCATACGTGACAGCGGATGCGACTGGTCCTAAGCACATGAACGTAAAAGTAACTCGTTCTAAACTAGAATCTCTAGTTGAAGACCTAGTTCAACGTTCACTTGAGCCACTAAAAGTTGCTCTTGCAGATGCTGACCTATCAGTAAGTGAAATTACTGACGTTATCTTAGTGGGTGGTCAAACTCGTATGCCTATGGTTCAGAAGAAAGTTGCTGAATTCTTTGGTAAAGAAGCGCGTAAAGACGTGAACCCTGATGAAGCTGTGGCTATTGGTGCTGCGGTTCAAGGTGGTGTACTTGCGGGGGACGTGAAAGACGTGCTTCTACTAGACGTTACGCCTCTATCTTTCGGTATTGAAACGATGGGTGGTGTAATGACTAAACTGATTGAGAAAAACACCACGATTCCAACAAAAGCGAATCAAGTGTTCTCAACAGCCGAAGACAACCAAAGCGCAGTAACGATTCACGTATTACAAGGTGAGCGTAAGCAAGCATCTTATAACAAGTCTCTAGGTCAATTTAACCTAGAAGGCATTAATGCTGCGCCACGTGGTATGCCTCAAATCGAAGTGACTTTCGATTTGGATGCGGATGGTATCTTGAATGTGTCAGCAAAAGATAAAACGACCGGTAAAGAGCAAAAAATCACGATTCAAGCGAATGGTGGCTTAACCGACGAAGAAATCGAGAAAATGGTACAAGAAGCCGAAGCTAACAAAGAAGCCGACAAAAAGTTCGAAGAGTTAGTGACGACTCGTAACCAAGCTGACCAAATGGTTCACGGTACTCGTAAGCAAATGGAAGAAGCGGGTGATGCACTTCCTGAAGAAGATAAAACTAACATCGAAAAAGCCATTGGCGAACTAGAGCGTGTTAAATCTGGTGACGACAAAGAAGCGATCGATGCAAAAGTTCAAGAGTTAGCAGCTGCAGCTCAAAAACTGATGGAAATTGCTCAACAGAAAGCACAACAAGCGGAAGGTGGCGAACAAGCAAAACCTGAAGATGATGTTGTTGACGCTGAGTTTGAAGAAGTTAAAGACGAAGACAAAAAATAATCAATCACTGATTATATAGTCTAAGTCAGCCACTCTTCAGTGATATGAAAAGTGGCTAACAATAAACTGCGGGCGTTTAGAGTTTTCTCTCACGCCCGCAATTTTCGATCTGTTAGTCAGTAAATTTAGGGCATTGTCCCGCTAGATAATCACTTCTGCTGATTGAATAGGTATATCGGATTATCTAGCTAGATATCGTTTTATTAGTCAAAAATACAATACCAGCGAGCATTGCTTGTTGGCTTTAAGAAGTTGGTGAACTGAATATGTCAAAACGTGATCTTTATGAAGTATTAGGTGTAGAACGTGATGCCTCAGAGCGCGATATAAAAAAGGCGTATAAACGCTTAGCGATGAAATTTCACCCAGACCGCAACCAAGAAGCGGACGCATCTGAAAAATTTAAAGAAGTAAAAGAAGCGTATGAAGTTTTAACCGATCCTCAGAAGAAACAAGCTTATGATCAATATGGTCATGCTGCCTTTGAACAAGGTGGAATGGGTGGCGGCGGTGGCTTCGGTGGAGGCGGCGGTGGCTTTGAAGACATGTTTGGTGATGTCTTCGGTGATATTTTCGGCGGCGGCCGTCGTGGTGGTGGTCAACGCGCACAACGTGGCTCTGATTTACGTTACAACATGGAATTGTCTTTGGAAGAAGCGGTTCGTGGTTGTGAAAAAGAAATTCATATTCCAACTTTAGCGGAATGTGATGTGTGTGACGGTAGTGGGGCGAAAGCCGGTTCTACTTCACAAACTTGTGGCACTTGTCATGGTCATGGCCAAGTACAAATGCGTCAAGGTTTCTTTGCTGTGCAACAAACGTGTCCAACCTGTAATGGCAAAGGAAAGATCATTAAAGATCCATGTAACGCTTGTCATGGTGAAGGTCGTAAGCAGAAAACTAAGACGTTAAATGTTAAGATCCCAGCAGGTGTAGACATTGGTGATCGTATTCGTTTAACTGGTGAAGGTGAAGCCGGCGAACGTGGGGCATCTGCGGGTGATTTGTACGTTGAAGTGCATTTACGAGCTCACCATATTTTTGAGCGTGATGGAAATAATCTACACTGTGAAGTACCGGTAAGCTTTACGCTTGCGGCGCTCGGTGGTGAGGTTGAGGTCCCTACGTTAAATGGCCGCTTTAAACTGAAAGTACCCGCTGAAATGCAAACAGGACGTATGTTCCGCATGAGAGGCAAAGGGGTTAAATCGGTACGAAGTGGCGCTGTGGGGGATTTGATCTGTAAACTCGTGGTTGAGACACCTGTGAAATTAAGCTCACGTCAAAAAGAGCTATTACGTGAATTAGAAGACTCTTTTGGTGGTGATGCTGGTAATAAGCATAAGCCAAAATCAGAAGGCTTCTTTAATGGCGTGAAGAAGTTCTTTGATGATTTGACTGGCTAATGAGTAGCGTTATGCCTAATTAACAAAGCCTCCTTAATTGGGGGCTTTGTTGTTTTTATCAGGCTTATATTCAGCGTAAACATTGTAATTTTTGATCTGGGGAATGGGTACCTAAAGCCGTCATGCCAGAAATGCCCAACCACCGTCATACCGGAAACGCCGAAGGAGTTATCCGGTATCTACTCTCCACGCGCCGAATAAGATTCCTGCTCTCGCTTAGGCTCGGCGGGAATGACGATCATATTTAGGTCATATCAGAAACGAACAGCCACCGTCATACCGGAAACGACGAAGGAGTTATCCGGTATCTGCTTACATTGATCAATTCCAACAACCATCAACCGCTATGTTGTCTTTGTTTGCACTACCAACTGAACCTGCATTCATTTCTAAGATGCCGCATTTATCTTTGGTTTGCCCTTGAGTTGATTGTGGCGTAGCTTTAATGGTGTAAAGATTAATACCACTGCTACCAGAAACAATCGATAATTTATAACGGTCAGTATCGTTCTGGCACCCTAAATTAGAAGCACATTTACCCGCTGCCACAATCGTATAGTCATAACTGCCATTTTGGGTGCGGTGTTGTTCAAGTGCTAACTGAATTTTCATCATGTCAGATATTATTGAAGCACGATGACTTTTTAAAATATGCTCTTGATAACTAGGATAAGCAATAGCTGATAGAGCACCAATGATCGCGATGACTATCAATAATTCGATCAGTGTCATTCCTTTTTGTCTTATCTCATTCTTCTTACAGCAATTTTTTCGAATCATTTCTATAACTTCCTGTTAGAGACTTATGCCATTTTTAATAAGTGTTAGCATCTGTGCAAGTTGAAAAATCACTATGTAACTAGTTGCAGAGGTTTTTGGGGAATGGCTCGAGGGTTTACGTTAATTGAAATGCTGATTTCAATTGTAGTACTAGCAATTTTGCTGGCGGCTGCCGTGCCGTCGTTCCGTGGGATCAGTGAAAAAGCCAAAATGCAAAGGCTTGCTGAAGAGCTACAAGGTTTTTTTATCCAAACAAAATCTGAAGCGGTGTTGAGAAATCAAAATCTTTATCTACATTTTGTTCAAGATGGTACCCCGACGGGGGGGGAATGGGCATTAGTGACCAATACATCCTCTGCCACACCGTCTGATCGTCATGCGGCAAAAAGTAATGCCTTAATGTATTTAGAAGGTGACCCGTTTAAAGGTATTTCAACAAGTTCATCGATATTGAATATGGAGTTTGAAAGTGTAAACGGAAAACCGAATCAAACCGGAAATATAAAGTTTTCACTAAAAGAGGGGAAACTTTTAGATTTGAAGTTTCAGCAGTTTACAGGGCGTTTTCGTATATGTGGAGGGCATTATGGCTATCCAGAGTGTGAATAAAGCACTACGCTTCCAAAAGGGGATATCACTTATTGAGTTAATGATGGCCTCTGCGATTGGTATTATCGCCTTACTAGCTGTGGGTAGTGTTTTTCTTTCTGGACAAAAATTAGCGACGGAACGAACTCAACGCTTGTTGGTGATTCAAGGTATTAATGAAGTTCTGAGATATATAAAAGAGGACGCTCAACGTGCTGGCTTTAATGGTTCGCAAGGAAATTCATTAATGTTATCTGGAGCCAATAATGTCATCAGCACGTCCTCTTCAAGTTTGGCTTATACCTATCAAAAACCAGATGGTGAGTTCACTCAAGTGACATTTGCTTTAGATGACTCGAAGTTGAAAATGTGTGAAAGCACAGGCCCATCCCCAATCACTAGTATATGTACACCCGTTCCATCTTTATTGGATCAACATCGGTTAACGGTTGATTCGTTTATTGTGACCGATAACCCTCTTGGTAGCTCTGTGAGTTCGGCATTGATTACTCTGTCTTTAACTGCTTCTTTACTTGATGGTTCCCATACCCAAACATTAAGCACTCAAATTAAACAAAGGAATTGGAAGTAATGTTTGAACCCAGCATTTATTTTTCCCCTAACCAAAAACAACAAGGTGCAGCAACGTTATTAGTCGCAACATTATTATTAGTTGTCGCATTAGTGATAACGCTTGCAAGTTATAAAGGTGTCTTTTTTCAAGCGAAGCGAGTTCAAAATGAGATTGAGGCTAGGCAATTACATTGGAAAGGAGAAGGACGCTTAGAGTGTGTCTTAGCCAAGCTTGTAGATGTATCTTCTAATGATCCGAATTCAGTTTCATATAATGACTGTGATCAACCAACTAATATCCAGATCACAAGGCAAGGGAGTTCAAATCTTTATACGGTTGAGTCGAATGAAAATGGGTATCAAGTGGCTAAGGTGTTGAGGATTCCTGGGGCTGGAACCTTAGGTGCTATTACTTCTACTGCTGATTTATTTATGATCGGATCTTTTGATATAAAACCGCAACCAGTTCAACTTATTTCAACTCCTGATCTATATAGCTGTGTCGCCGTTAAATATTCAAAAAATATTTATTTGAATGCGACAAGTAATCTTCAAACAACTATACCTACATCACCGGACTTCCCTAGTACAACTCGATGTGCTTCAAGTTATCAAACAAGTATTAGCAACCCTTCTTCAGTTTTAAAGTTATCAGAAGAAAATAATCAGCTTGATGAAGATGGTACCCAACTACTATCAGAAAATAATTTTAAAGGCGACTTTTACTATGATTCAGATTTAGACCCATTTGAAGACTTATTTGGTGTGCCTAAATCTGAACTTTCATCCGTGAAGAAGGAATTCACGGTTATTACAGGTGGGTTTTGCTCAGGTTCTGTATGTCCATGCGATAGCAATATAGCTTCTGCAATTGAGCAAAATAAGAGTTTAATCTGGGTGGATGGAACTTGTGATTTCGGTCATGCGACACAAACTCTCTCAAAAGATACCAGTGCCGGAATTATCGTTGTCGTGCAAAATGGGCTACTAGGCTCTACTGGTAGCGTTCCATTTAATGGCGTTTTATATCACTTAAATACGGCCTTCACTCCAAGTCTTAGTCTTTGGTCAAATATGGCAGAAAGTTCATGGGTAGCTAGCTATTACACGGCTAGTATGCAAAGTTCAGGGATACCAGTACCGAGTTTATTTATGACTGGTGCTAAAGTTCCTGATGGGGTTTTAATTGTTGACACTCCAGGGAGTTTGGCGATGATATATGCTTCGATGGATGTTGCTTATGATGGTAAAAAAATTAATCATGCACTGAGTAAATTATATAAACCAAAATGGCTAAAAGGATCATGGCATGATTTCTAAACAACAAGGCTTTAGCTTAATTGAAGTGCTGATCACTTTTATCATTCTTATCGTCGGCATTATGGGGCTAATCAAACTGCAAACCTATATGGAAAGGCAAGCTGATTATGCTGAAAACAGTATTAAGGCACTGCACCTGGCAGAGTCTCAATTAGAACTATTTAGAACGCGATCTGTTAGTGGTGCGAATAGTTCATTAAGTGGAGCCAGTAGTACCGCAACTTGTGATGACGTAGGTTTTATGACTTTTGATTGTATTATCGATGGTACTAGTACTTCTGGGGCTTATACAACAATCTGGACGGTTTCTGGTTCATTCCCTATTCCTGGGGGAGTGGCTTTAAAAACTATCGAGATTGAAACTGGTTGGGATACACGTTGGAACGAGCGACAATCCGTTGCGCTGAAAACCATGATCTCTAAATATAATGAATTTGATAATTAAGTATTCTGGTCTGCATTTATTCAACATCGAGTGAATGTTCACGTATAATCTAGGCTCTACCCTAAAAGAGAGTCGATTGTGCTTGAAATAACCCCCTCTAATTTTACTGAACAAGATAAAGAATTTATGCGTAAAGCGATCGAATTGGCTGATATCGCGGAAGAGCATGGTGAAGTGCCTGTGGGCGCGGTATTAGTCAAAGAGGGCAAGATCATTGCCGAAGGGTGGAATGCTTCGATTAGTGAGCATGATGCCACCGCGCATGCGGAAATTGTTACCCTGCGCCAAGCGGGCCAAACATTACAAAACTATCGCCTGCTAGATACCACCCTGTATGTCACCTTAGAGCCTTGTCCTATGTGTGCTGGTGCATTATTGCATAGCCGAGTAGGTCGTATTGTTTTTGGTGCTTATGACTTAAAAGCTGGTGCGGCTGGAACGGTTTTGAATCTATTTGAAAGCCAAGCTTCTTATCATTACGCACAGGTAGAAGGCGGTTTATTAGAAGAAGAATGTCGTCATCAACTACAAGCTTTTTTTAAGCGTCGTCGTAAAGAGATTAAGGCTAAAAAAGTCAATAATAGCAATTGAATAGAGTGATAGAGGGGTTGGGGAATCCCGGTATTAACGTGGATATTATTACCGGCAAACTTGTAATAATGGATAAAGCTTGCCGATTGGTTAGACGTTTGCGGTGGAGACTTTAAATATTAAGCGGGAAACTCATTCCAAAAAACATAACTTCGATGACGCCATAGTACCTGCTTTTTATTATTCGCTAGCATGCGCTTTCTTCGTGTGGAGCTAGATTTACGGTGCAAAAATTTATTGGTGTTTTTTTTCTTAGAGAACATTCTTATGTCTCCTTATTTATCTATGATTGTTTTATTCGTTAGTTAGCCTTTGTAGCTGTTGTTTATGACATGTCGATGACAGTTTTAGCATAGTTTGTTTTTTACAGCTAATGGTATTTCTTCTTATTGAGTGGTTTATTACCCCGCTAAAAAAGGTGAGAATCGATAAAGAGACGCACCTTCTATTTTATACACTCAGCATGAATTTATTATTATATGCTGGTGTATATTTTAATTTTTCTTACCAATATAATGTTAGTTCGGCAGTGAGGTTTCGCTTTCTTCATTATTGGCAACAGCATTACTGATAGCTTGTGTCTCATTTGCTTTGATAATTTGAAAGTCACTATCGGGGTAATTATCTTTTGTTATTTTTTGAGTTTGAGACTCGTACCCTATTATTGTCTGATAATAACGGCGAATATTTTCCACATAATTTTTAGCTTCATCACCTCGAGCAAAACCATAATAGGTATACCGATAAAAGCTAGGTAACCTTAATTTTGGTAATCTTTCTTTTACCTCAGCCCAAGAATCAGGATTCCCTTTCTCTATTCGAGTGATGCGTCTAGCATCCATCATATGTCCGTAACCGACGTTATAGGATGCAAGGGCAAACCAAATTTTCTCGTGTTCAGGAATTGAATCTGGAATACGCTTTATGATTTTTCTTAAGTAATCGACACCACCACGTATTGATTCATTTGGATCTAAACGATTCTCTACCCCCATCATTTTAGCGGTAGAACGAGTGAGCATCATCATGCCTCGTACACCGGTTGGTGATTTGGCGCGAGGGTTCCAATGGGACTCTTGGTATGACAAAGCTGCTATTAAACGCCAATCGAATTCTTTTGAATGCTTTTGAAATAGTTTCTTGTATCTCGGCAGTTTACTGTCTAATGAGCGAATAAAAGCTCGCGTATCGACATAATCAAAACTTTGAATATGACCAAAATATTTTTCTTCTAGGCTTGCTAATTGGCCTGATTGATTGAGATTACCAAAAAATTCAAGCATTAAAGCATAAAGCGCATCGTCATCATTTTTACGAATAAACCATGAAATGGGTTGGTCTTCTGTGACTTCAAAAGCCAAAGCAAGGTTAGGGTGCAAGCGTTGGTTGACTGAAAGCGTGACTGAGTCGACCATTGTGAAGTCAATATTTCCTTCTGATACGGCTTTTAATAAATCCGCTGAATCTGAAACCTTCGTGGTTTTCCACGTTAAATTAGGGTGGGTCTTAGCTATTTCTTTCAAGGTATATTCAAATTGAGAATCTTCGACTACGGTTAACTTACCTTGCTTATCGATGAGTTGTTGTAGGTTCCTTGGTCGCCAAGATCCTTTCTTATAAATTACCTGTTGGCTAACATAATAATAAGAAGGACCTGGGCTATATTTATTGAGGCGTTCCGGTGTATGGCTTAGGCCAGCCGCAACCACATCAACTTCATTGTTATCAAGCGCAGGCAGTAACCCTGTTAAATGATAGGCAGGTTTTATTTCTAATTTAACGCCTAATTCATCAGCAAAACGCTTGGCCAACTCATATTCAAGCCCTGTGGGACCATCAGGGCCAATAAAATAAGACAGCTGATTATTTAATGTCCCTACTCGCAATACGCCGCGTTCTTGGATTTTTTCCAAGTCAGTTTTAGACTCATTGTTTGGTTGACATGCTGTAATTCCCATAAGAACAAGTAGCATGAAAAGAATGCGTTTAAAGTAATAATGAGAGGAAAAGTTAATCAAAAGGTAGTCTCATATAGATATCGAAGGCTACTTTATACCAAATGGTGAACATATCAGCAAAGTTAGTGGGGAATAAAATGAAGAATGTAAACGTTTCAAGCAAAGATAGTATAGTCATGTACTTGAATTTAAACCTTGATTGAATGAGAAAAAAGTATTTAAGCAAAAAATTGCGCAAACGGTTGCTTTGGGTGTTACTTCGGTCACGGATTTACTTTATAATGTGCCGCAAAAGGATAAGGTGAAATTGAAATGGTACCCAGAATATTCATTGAATTATCTGAATGTCATTTCAATATCACTTTTCTTTTTTATAAACAAACAGCCAAAGAGACCTAAGTACATGAGAATTTTGCGTGGTTCACCCGCTTTATCCGAATTTCGTGTCAACAAGCTTTTAGAGCTTTGTCGTGAGTTAAACCTACCTGTATCTGGTATTTATGCTGAGTTTGCACATTTTGCAGATCTAACGACTGAGCTTGATGCTCAAGAAGTTGAAAAGTTAGAAAAACTACTTACGTATGGTCCAACCATCGAAGATCATGAACCTAAAGGTCAACTGCTGTTGACGACTCCTCGCCCTGGCACTATCTCTCCATGGGCATCAAAAGCGACTGATATTGCCCATAACTGCGGCTTGACTAAAGTAAAGCGCCTTGAACGTGGTACGGCTTATTATGTGGAATCCTCGGTTGAATTGTCTGAACTGCAATTATTAGAAGTTAAAGCTCTTTTGCATGATCGAATGATGGAAGTGGTTTTTTCTGATTTTGAACAAGCTGTAGCTTTGTTTAAAGTCGCGCAACCTGCACCGGTTTCAGAAGTGGATTTATTAACTGGTGGTCGCGCTGCGCTTGAAGAGGCGAATGTTACGCTTGGACTTGCTTTGGCAGATGATGAAATTGGTTACTTAGTTGAAAGTTTTACCGAAAAATTAGGCCGTAACCCGACTGATATTGAATTGATGATGTTTGCTCAGGCGAACTCAGAGCATTGCCGCCATAAAATCTTTAACGCAGCTTGGACCATTGATGGTGTGGAACAAGAAAAATCTTTATTCAAGATGATCAAAAACACCATGGAAGTCACACCAGATCACGTTTTATCGGCTTATAAAGATAACGCTGCGGTTATGGTTGGCTCTACCGTTGGACGTTTCTTCCCTGATCCCAAAACACGTCAATATGGTTACACGCAAGAATTAGCACATATCTTGATGAAAGTAGAAACGCATAACCATCCAACGGCTATTTCTCCTTGGCCGGGGGCTTCTACTGGTTCAGGTGGTGAGATTCGTGATGAAGGCGCAACTGGCATTGGTGGCAAACCTAAAGCGGGTTTAGTCGGTTTTTCAGTATCGAATCTTAAAATTCCAAACTTTGTTCAACCTTGGGAAACTGATTTTGGCAAACCAAGTCGTATCGTTACGGCATTGGATATTATGCTTGAAGGTCCACTTGGCGGAGCCGCATTTAACAATGAATTTGGCCGTCCAAATCTATTGGGTTATTTTCGTACTTACGAAGAAAAGGTCAATTCTCATAACGGCGAAGAAATTCGTGGTTACCACAAACCAATCATGCTCGCTGGTGGATTGGGTAATATCCGTGATAAACATGTGCAGAAAAAAGAAATCCCAGTTGGAGCCAGCTTAATTGTGCTTGGTGGCCCAGCGATGAACATCGGTTTAGGTGGCGGCGCAGCATCATCAATGGCATCTGGTCAATCGGCTGAAGATCTTGATTTTGCTTCGGTACAACGTGAAAACCCAGAGATGGAACGACGTTGCCAAGAAGTGATCGACCGTTGTTGGCAGCTTGGGGATGATAATCCAATCGCCTTTATCCACGATGTGGGCGCAGGCGGTATTTCGAATGCATTACCAGAGCTTGTTGATGATGGTGAGCGTGGTGGTATCTTCCAATTGCGTGATGTGCCTAATGATGAGCCGGGAATGAGTCCGTTAGAGATTTGGTGTAATGAATCTCAAGAGCGTTATGTAATGGCAGTTGCGCCTGAAAATATGGCAACGTTTGATGCGATCTGTAAGCGTGAACGTGCACCGTACGCGGTTGTTGGTATTGCGACTGAAGAACGTGAATTGAAACTGGAAGATTCATATTTTGATAATACGCCAATTGATATGCCGATGGATGTTTTGTTAGGTAACACGCCTAAAATGCATCGTGATGCAAAAACATTAAAAGCGAATAACCCAGCGATTGATCGCAGTTGCATTGAATTAAATGAAGCCGTCGATCGTGTATTGCGCCTTCCAACAGTAGCTGAAAAAACGTTCCTCATTACCATTGGTGATCGTTCTGTTACAGGTCTTGTAGCGCGAGATCAAATGGTCGGCCCTTGGCAGATTCCTGTAGCAAACTGCGCCGTTACAGCGGCAAGTTACGATACTTACCACGGTGAAGCAATGTCGTTGGGCGAGCGTACGCCAGTAGCATTACTTGATTTTGGTGCATCAGCGCGTTTAGCGGTAGGTGAAGCCATTACCAATATTGCCGCGACTAATATTGGTGATATTAAACACATTAAACTCTCGGCTAACTGGATGTCTCCTGCTGGCCACCCTGGTGAAGATGCGGGGCTTTATGAGGCGGTAAAAGCGGTCGGTGAAGAACTCTGCCCAGCGCTTGGTTTAACCATTCCGGTCGGTAAAGACTCAATGTCGATGAAAACCAAATGGCAACAAGATGGCGAAGATCGTGAAGTGACCTCGCCATTATCATTAGTTATCACTGCCTTTGCTCGCGTTGACGACGTGCGTAAAACCATCACGCCGGAATTAAAACTTAATAAAGGGGATACCAATCTTATTCTCATTGATTTAGGTAACGGCAAAAATCGTATGGGGGCAACAGCGCTAGCCCAAGTGTATAAGCAGTTAGGTGATAAACCTGCTGATGTGGATAATGCCGAGCAGCTGAAAGGTTTCTACAATGCGATACAAACCTTAGTGGCAAGCAACAAATTATTGGCTTACCACGATAAAGGGGATGGTGGTTTGTTTGTTACATTATCTGAAATGGCATTTGCTGGTCATTGTGGTGTGAAAGCTGATATTGCTAGTTTAGGTTCGGACTCTTTAGCCGCTTTATTTAATGAAGAATTGGGCGCGGTCATTCAAGTTCAAGCTGATGATGTCGAAATGGTTCAATCGGTACTGGCTGAACATGGTTTAATGACATGCTCTCATGTTATTGGTTCGGTTGAAGCATCAGATAGCATTGTGATCACTGACGGTGAGACCGTTGTAGTGGAACGTAACCGTACCGAGCTACGCATGATTTGGGCAGAAACCACCAATAAAATGCAGACCATGCGTGATAACCCTGCGTGTGCAGAGCAAGAACATGCAGCTAAAGCCGATAATAGTGACCCTGGTTTGAATGTTAAGTTAACGTTTGATATTAATGAAGATGTGGCAGCGCCAGCCATTTCTGCGTCGATGATTAATACGGGTAAAAAACCTAAGATGGCGATTTTGCGTGAGCAGGGTGTTAACTCTCATGTTGAAATGGCGGCAGCGTTTGACCGTGCCGGTTTTGCCACTACCGATATTCACATGAGTGACATTTTAACAGGCCAAGCAGTATTAGAAGACTATCAAGGACTTGTAGCGTGTGGTGGTTTCTCTTACGGAGATGTGCTCGGCGCGGGCGAAGGTTGGGCTAAATCAGTACTGTTTAATGATAATGCTCGTGACCAATTTTCTGGCTTCTTCGAACGTCAAGATACGTTCTCACTTGGTGTATGCAATGGCTGTCAGATGTTATCTAACTTGCGTGATCTTATTCCCGGTGCGGATTTATGGCCTCGTTTCGTGCGCAATGAGTCAGAGCGTTTTGAAGCACGCTTTAGCTTAGTAGAAGTGCAAAAATCAGATTCTGTATTCTTTAGTGAAATGGCAGGGTCTCGTATGCCAATCGCGGTTTCTCATGGCGAAGGCCGTGTCGAAGTGCGTGGTAATGAACATCTTCAATCGATTGAAAACTCAGGCACGGTGGCGCTACGTTATGTGGATAATATGGGTAATCCAACTCAACAATATCCAAATAACCCGAATGGTTCTCCAAACGCGATTACTGGTTTAACCACTGACGATGGCCGCGTTACCATTATGATGCCGCACCCTGAGCGAGTATTTCGCACGGTAGCGAACTCATGGCATCCTGAAGATTGGTCTGAAGATAGCCCGTGGATGCGTATGTTCCGTAACGCGCGTAAGCATATTGGTTAAGATATTTCAGCGGCTTTAAAAATGACAAACGGTCACTTCTGTGGCCGTTTTTATTAAATATTAAAAGGATTTATCATTGAATATTTGTTAATAAATAATCAAGTTTTAACATTCCTCATACTTACATAAGCTCATTTATTCATACACTAAAGGGATAGGCGACGTGTTTTAATCACGTTATAGATTATTCCCAGTCATATGGATGGTTGCTATGAAAGTACAATTTAAAAAATCCTTAATATCCGTATTTATTATCAGTGTCGCATTGGTATTGCCTCAAACTGCATTAGCCGGATGGAAATTAGACAATCAACGATCGACCTTGAATTTCGTCACGGTAAAAAATAGTGCAGTGACAGAGGTTCATCAATTTAAAAAATTATCAGGTTTTGTCGATGATAATGGCCAAGTGACGGCTGATATTGATTTAGCCAGTGTGGATACCAATATTAAAATTCGTGATCAGAGAATAAGAGATATGCTCTTTCAGGTTGCGAATTACCCAGAAGCCAACTTAAGTGCAAAACTCAATATTGAACCATTGAAAGCACTGAAGGTGGGGGAATCAATGGTGATGCCTGTCGATTTTGAGCTGGCTTTACATGACAATGTACAGAGGATTACGGCACCAGTGTCTGTTGTTGCATTAGCGGACGGTGGTTTGCAAGTCACAACCATAGAGTCTGTTGTTGTATACGCTAATAAATTCGACCTAGATGGTGGTGTGAAGGCGCTCCAAGAGGTTGCAAACCTCAATGCTATTGCAATGGGTATTCCCGTCAATGCTCAGTTTGTATTTAAACCGGAATAAAGGATGATTCGATGTGAACAATATTTGCATCTTTCTTTGTTTATTTATGCTCTAATGCGCTCCTAATTTAACCCTTGCGCCAGAGCGAATGTTTCACCATGGGGCCGGGTAGGTAACAACAAATGAGTAAAAAATACGATTTCCAACTAGTCGAAAAACGTAATGGTTGGGCAGCAGAGATTATTCGTCAAATCACTTCACGTCGTACTATTGTATCAAAGCGTCAGTTAGGCTTTACGACTGAAGCTGAAGCAAAAGAGTGGGCTGAAAAAGAGCTTGTTGAATTTCAAAAAATTCAGACTGAGCGTAATAAACGTAAGTCAGCGAGCAAGCGTAAAAACGAAGAATAATTGACGACATCGTAATTTGAACACTTTATTTTTGTGTTTTTAAAAATAAGTGCTTTAAGCGGAAATAAAACGGTCACCTTTGAGGTGACCGTTTTTTTTTCTTTTTTCTTTTTTCTTTTCTGATAGTGGAATAATTAAGGTAATTGTTTAACCCATTTTTGCACTTGAGCAAAAGGGTATTGCTCTAATTTTCCATATCCTTCCATTTTATTGGCTTTTAATTGAGCGCTTAAAGGTGTGGCAATACCACATAAAAACCGAGTAATAGCTTCTGATGTTATCGTCCACGATGGTGATCTTTCACTATTTAAAAAAGCGGTTTTATAAGGTGTGACCCAGTATTCGACCTGTACTAATGGAACTTCATCAAGGTAAGGTTTGGGTAATGCTGCGATTTGATTTCGGCATACGCTGCAATGTCCACAAGCATTTGGAACATCATGATCTAAAAAATAAGCTGCAAGCTTTGAGCTTAGGCACGACGGGCTTTCAAATAAATTAATAAGAGTTTGTATTCGGTTTAGATCACCATGTTCTTTTTGCTTGAATAACGTACTGAGATCTTCTGCGAGTGTATTATGATCGAGCTGATTACCGATGACTTGATAGACATCGGTTATTTGTTTACTTTCTAGCTCAATAAGTCCTTGTTCATGAAAATAATCGAGCGCAGCAACGACACGGCTTCGTCCTGCTTGATAACCCATCCATAGAGCATCAAAATCAACACTGCGCCAAGTTCTTGCCACTTTTGAACAACTGAAAATAGCCTGAATGAATTGACGACGTTCGGAATTTTTTTCATCTTCTGGAAAGCGAGCAAGGATATCGATCTCACTAACAATATGTTTGAATCGGTAATCGGCGTAGTAGCTATATTTTGCTTGAATGACCTGTTTGAGTTCTAAATAGACTAATAGGGTTTTAAGCGGTAATTGCCGGATATTGGAATCCCGAGATAATCGTGTAAGCATTACCTCCCATTGACCTGATGAGGTTTGATCATCATAAATAGATTCAAGAACAAAATGGATAGATTGAGGATCGGGCGTATCACCATATACAAAGTTC
Organism: Vibrio casei; assembly: GCF_002218025.2. Lineage (NCBI taxonomy): Bacteria > Pseudomonadati > Pseudomonadota > Gammaproteobacteria > Vibrionales > Vibrionaceae > Vibrio > Vibrio casei. The sequence goes on from NZ_AP018680.1 coordinate 681,176, forward strand.
TCAAGCACGTTAATTCCGGAAGTATTGGCTAAAACGGTACAATAGGATTGCTGACCATCACGCCCTGCTCGACCAATCTCTTGTGAATAATTCTCTATTGATTTGGGGAGATCAAAATGCACTACTCGACGGATATCAGACTTATCTATGCCCATTCCAAAAGCGATAGTAGCAACAATACAAGGTACATTGCCGGACATGAATTGTTGTTGAATGCTTTGTCGTAATTCTGAGTCTAACCCTGCGTGATAGGCCAACGCATTCATTCCGTGTCGTTGTAAATATTGTGCTACTTGTTCGGCAGTGTGTTGCAACGTGACATAAACAATGGTTGGTAATTCAGCTTGAGTACAAAGCAAATCCACTAAGGCTTGTGGTTTATCTTCTTCCTCACAAGGTAGAACACTTAAATCAAGATTAGGACGATAAAATCCTGTTACCGTAATATTAGATTTATCGATGTTAAACTTTTGGCTCATGTCTTCAATAACCGCTGGTGTTGCCGTCGCGGTTAATAATAATACTTGTGGAATATTCAAGCTTTGGCAATAGAAAGGCAGTTTTAAATAATCGGGACGAAAGTTATGTCCCCATTCGGAAATACAGTGTGCTTCATCGACTACAAGCATTGAGATCGGTATTTGTGAGATAAATTGACGAAAGCGTTCATTTTTCAATCGTTCTACTGAAATCATGAGTACTTTGATTTCGCCACTACGAACTTGTTGCATGATTGTGTTGCTGGTTTGTTTATCTTGGCTTGAATCAACCGACGCAGCTGCAATGCCTTTACTATGTAAAAAATCAAGTTGGTCTTTCATCAATGCAAGAAGAGGTGATATGACCAACGTGAGATGAGGTAATATGATAGCAGGGAGTTGATAACACAATGATTTTCCCGATCCTGTAGGGAATATTGCGGCCGCAGACTGGCCCGATAAAATGGTCTCAATGACTTGTTGCTGACCGTGACGTAAATCATCAAAGCCGAAGTATTCTTTCAATGTTTGCTGAATGTGATTCATTGAGTATTTCCGTTTCTCTATCAGAATGACGTATTATGTTACTTTATTTTCACATGATATACCCTTCGTACTTAAAGCCGACGCTTCAATTACTATATCACTATGTGACTTGTGTATTTGGCGAGTTAATTAACACAAAAAGAAGATCTGATGTCTATCAATAAAATGGCGTTACATCAACAAATCACTCATGAATTAACGCAGCGCCATGCTGTGGCAGCATCGGCGACTCAAACGGCTATTGATACTGCGACAGACCAAGAAAACGTACCTGAGCATAAATACGATACCTTGAGTTTAGAGGCCGCTTATTTGGCGCATGGTCAAGCTCAGCGTTTGCAACAATGTGCTGCTGATATTCATAGTTTTAAATCTTCACCAGTGAAAGCATTTCTAGGCACAGATTTGTGTACCATCGGCGCATTAATTAACGTCATTGATGAAATCGGTGTTGATAAATGGTTCTATATTAGTCCAGTTGCTGGAGGGCTGCGTTTTCATTTTGATGGCATATTAATTCAACTTGTTACCCCTGAATCACCATTGGGTAAGGCGTTGATGAAAAATAGAGTGGGGGATGAATTTGAAATGAATATCGCTGAAAATAAGAAAATATATGAGATTGTTACATTACTGTAATAACAAAGGTGAATTATTTCACTTATTGCTGACGCATAAATCATAGTTCTTGCTAATGTTTGGTAAAAGCATTCTTTTTATTTGAATCGACGGTGTTGTTGGACATGTTCACCTGCCGTTTCACTGCAACATCAATACTTTGAGTATAGAATGATAATAATTGAGTCTTTACTCATCTTGAATTAGGTTATTTTTATGAAACGAACATTGTTAGCAACAACCTTAGCTTTGACTTCTTTATCGGTGTGTGCCCAAACACCCCAATGTGATATTCGTATCGATAATGAAATGCACCTGAAAAATGAATCGATTTCGGTTTATCAAGATGGCCAACCCAAAGTGGTGATCGATCAAAATAACCAAGTTTTTATTAATGGTGAAAAGGTTGATCTTAACCAAATTCAACAACAAGAGGTGAAAAATTACCGAGAAAAAGTCAGTACTTATGTGCCTAGAGCGAAACAAATCGCGGATGATGGTGTAAAGCTGGCAAATGAAGTGATTGATGATGTCAGTGCCACGTTTAAGAACCAGGCTGCGTTCGATAATGTGAAACAGGCTATTGGTGATTTTTATTCAGATATAGAGTCTCGTTATTACCAAAATGGTGAATGGGTATTGAAAAAAGATGCGGTAAGTCAAGCGATTACCAATTGGAAAACAGATTCTTCAGCAGCGATGCAACGATTTAATGGCGAATTTTTCTCTAGTGCCTTTACAGTGCTTTCTGACAAAATGAAGGCCGACGGTAGTGTTAACTTAAGTGAATTGCAAAATCAGCTAATTGATTTAAAAGCGAAAGTTGAAAATCGTTTGAAAAATCAATCCTCAGAATTACAAAAAGAAGCCAATGATTATTGTACCGATCTAAAAGGCTTAGCGGTAGATGAGAAAGCTTTACACCAGCAAATACCTGAGCTCAAAGGGTATGAAGTGTTTGTGATTTAAATTAAAAATATGGCATACCAGTAGCGATATTCTTGCCTCATTGACTATATTGTAAATTAATATTAGTGAATGAGGTGAGTCATGGAATATCAATATGATTTTAAACTTTTCGACCAATTGATAACCAATCTTTATTTATCTCCAACTCGTACTGATTACTTCCAACCTTTTTTAGACTCTCTTGTGGAAGCTTTCGACCTTTCCGATGCGATTTTACATGTGGAAAGTAACCAGCCTGATGCCATTGAATTAAAAAGTGTCTGGATTTCTGGCCCTACCTCTAATGCGATTCTAGAGGGGGTAGGACTTAATTTGTTGGATTTGAATTATTTTGGCCATTTTATGCTAAAGCAACCCGTTGAGCATTTTTATGGTTGGATGTTACATCAAGGGCGTTACCCTGATGATTTTGATAATTATCGCTATAAACCGATTCATGACTGGTTTGATAGCCATGATTTTATTGACATTGCAGGTTGTGTCTTTAAATTAGAACATTGTCGTGTTTTTTTTCATGCACATCGGCAAAAAGACGTCGGCGTATTTACTCAAAAAGATATTGCGGCTTTAAATTTTTTGGTCTCGCATATTAAGCAAGCCCTCAATTTATACTTTCACCTGAAATCTGCTGTTTACTCTGAATATGATTATTCCATTTTAGATTTCATTCATCATCCTTCTATTTTATTCCATAAAAATGGCGATGTGTTATATGCCAACGAATCGGCAAAAGGCTTACTTGAGCTCTACGATAATATTGAGTTAACCTCATCAGATTTAAAATTAAATTCGACAGCCAGAACGAACCAACTGAAGACAGCGGTATTAAGAGCAAGTATCGCTAAGCCTGGAGAAGACGATCGGTCTATTATTTCTCTTGATTCGGATCATTACCCCTTAACTTTATTAGTCATGCCCGTAAAGCACCATCGAGGTGCTCATCTATCAGGAGCGATTGTCTATTTTTATGATAGGGAAAGCTCAGCTGTAGTGAATTTGGATACGATTGCACTCATTTTTAATTTAACCAAAATTGAAGTGGCTATTTGTGATCTTATGCTTTTAGGGATACGACGAGAGGACATTGCACAAGAGCTAAACCGATCAATTCATACGGTTAAAGATTATATAAAATCGATTTATTCTAAAGTGGGGGCGAATACTCAAGCGGAGCTGGTTAGCACGCTTTTAAAGTTTCCTGTTTTTCCTATTTAACCCCCCATTTGGGGGGCTGTAATGGTTTTTTTATCAACTATCCTTTCTTTGAGGTTGACATTTCCATGACAAAACAAAGGAAGGTATGGTATGAAAATATTTGGGAAGTATGGGGCATTGATCGCGTGCGGTTTATTGCTTACCGCTTGTGGTAGTGATGACGATGATGCTGCTAAAACCGCGAGTAGTAGCGAGCTATCGACGGGGGTATTTGTAGATGCTGCTGTTGGTGGTGTTGATTATACGACGGCTAGCCAGCAAGGAATCACAAATGAAAAGGGTGAGTTTAACTATACTGAAGGAGAAAATGTCACCTTTTCCATTGGCGATTTGGTTTTTCCTTCAGTGAAAGCGGGCGGAACGATTACGCCCCTTGAAATCGCGAATACGGAAGATATTAATAGCAATAAAGTTATCAATATGATTCGTTTGCTGATCAGTTTGGATAAAGATGGTGATCCTAGCAATGGAATTACCATTACTGAAATGGCTAAAGCCTCTGCCACTGTGGTCAATTTTGACTTACCTGTAGAGGAATTTGCTGTATCCGATGCGGTTGTTGGCGTGATTTCTAATGCTGGGCAAGATACCCCAATACAAGATCTCGTTAGCGTCGAAGCTGCAAAAACTCACTTTCAAAAAACGTTAGATGACATTAAAGAAAGCTCAACCGCATACGCTGACTATGCTGGTATGTATGATCTTTCTGAACATAGTGATGGATTTGGGGAGGTAATCATATTCTACGCTAATGGTTCGTATCTGAGTGTTAGTTATGATGTTGATCCAGAATACTTTGAAGATAACGGTATAGAATACGGTGAATTTAATATTTCGAATGGAAACTTAACCTCAACGATTGAAGTTGATACCAATGGTGGAATAGGCTTAAGTGATCCTGGTACTACTTTTACTGATGTATCGGTAAATGGCGAAACATTAATGATCACGGTTATAGACGAAGAAGAAACAGAAACTCTTAAATTAGTGAAAGCATCATTGACTGAACCATTGATGGGGAGTTGGTTTGCTGAAGATGGAGGTGTAAGCTTTAATTTTATGCCTGATGGTTATTACTATTTAGCTCAAATAGTTGATAGTGAAGCGGCAGAAGGTGAAGACGGTGATATTGGTATTGAAGCTGGAACGTACACTTTTGATTCAGGATTGCTAGCGTTAAGTGCTCCACTTATTGATACATCAGGTGGATCGTTAATGTCGGATGAAGGAAACCTATCTACCATTACATCGTCGACAATCAGTGAGGATGGTCAAACACTCACGATCATTTTAGAGAGTAACGATTCAGAAGAAGGGACGGTTAGTGTTGAATTTACTCGAAAACTGTAAATAAGATTGAAACGAAAAGTGCCAACTAACATGATTAGTTGGCACTTTTTATCTTAAAGGTTTATTGAATATTATTCATTTCTGTTAATTTTTCGCCAATCGGCTTGGAAAAATTGAATCCATCGTATTTATCCCAGTTAATTGACCACGTCATTACGCCACCAAAGTTTGTATAAAGCTTACTTGGTATCACTGTTTCACAATAGGTTCCATAGGTCACACAATCTAACGCATTGGTTATATTTTGTATTGGAGCTTGACCTGAATTTGCTGATTGTGGGCCTGATGGTAAACCAAAGGCAACTTGATCGTCACGAAGTGGCGCAAAGTGAGAGCCATCGGCGAGATCAAAACCTTCGACCAACATCTTGGCGGAAGCAACCATCATATCCACAGAACCTTCTGGCGCAGCTCCAGGTGTATATGGATTAGGTAGCCCCGCATTGTTATACAACTGAACATGTAAGAGATCTAAAGTACTGCGAACTTGATCAATAATTGGTATATAAGCGCCCCAGATTCCCGAATAAGCGACCATACCACCTTGCACATAAGGGTGTTCTGGTGCCATCGTAAGGTATAGATCTCCGCCAATGTTTTGCTCTATTTGTAGCAAGGCTCTGCCCAAACGAGCTTGAATTTGTGAGCCATGGACTAATCCAGAACCGCTTTCTAAATCAATATCTAAGCCATCGAATCCCCATTGATTAATTAGCTCAGTTAAGCTTGAGATGAAGTGTTGCTCATCGAGATCGGTATTTAGGGTTATCGTACCTTCCGCGCCGCCTAAAGATAATACAAAGACTTTACCTTTGGCTTGTAAATCACGCATATCTTGTTTGAACTTCACAGGATCGATAGCTGGGCAACTGCTATGTATGTCTGATTGGAATAAATTAAAGTGCACGGTACCTGTGCTGTTTGGATCGTTATCGGCAAAAGCGATATCAATGATATCCCAGTCATCAGACATTTCTGATAATGGCATTGGGCAGCCGGCTGGATTGACAAAGTTATGCCAGTAACCGATCAGTTTATGTGTTTTCGAACTCTTTTCTATGACATTGACAGAAGCAGAATCAGAGTTCGACTTATTGCCTTGGGTATCGGTAGCCGAACTTGATACTGTATACGCACCAATGGCTGATGGTGTCCAATTGGCTGTGTAAGGAGCAGTTGTATCACTTGCTATGACGACACCATTGACAAGGAAATCCACACTGGTGATGGTTCCTGTCACACTCATTGCTTCAGCCACAAGTTTAATATTTTTACCTAACCCAAAAGACCCACCAGAACTGGGTGATGTTAATTGAGTCACGACAGGTTGATCGCTAACGGTGACTTGAGCTAGTGATTCGACTTGATTGTTTTCATTGTCAGTTGCAATGGCTTTAATCAGGTTTGAACCAATGGTAGAGGCGGTCCATAAGACACTATAAGGTTCTTGTGTATCAACACCTAAGCTAGCATTATTAACAAAAAACTCTACATTAATAATTGTTCCATCGGAATCTAAAGCATCGGCAGAAACATTAATGTCGCTTCCCGCTAATACCACACTTCCATCTTGTGGATTCGTTAATGTCACGCTCGGTGGTGTTGTGCATAACCCTAATCCAGTCCAAGCATCTTGCCAATATTGACCAGTCCCAGGTGCATATGACCAAGCTGCATCGGAAGAGCACCAACCTGCGACATCACAACGGTATTTTTGGTTATCCTTTTGAACCAGTTGGCCTGAATTGTATGCCGTTCCGGCTGAATAGGTTACTAACTCTGCGCACCCGCCTGTTGCAGGTGTATCCACTTGAATGGTGACGTTATTACTTGATGCGGTTGCATCTTTGTCATCGGTGGCTGTTGCTTTGAGTGTATGCTCACCAGAAGTGGCTACCCATTGATGCTCAAAAGGCTCACTGGTGTCGGTTGCAATTAATTGGTTGTCCACATAAAAGTCGACTTGAGCAACATAGCCATCGCTATCAGAAGCGCTTGCGATTAGGGTGATATTATCATTTGGTTGAATGGTATCTTGTGGACTTGGGCTTGTTAAACTAACACTTGGCGCAATGTTGGTACTCGTAGTTTGTGTGCTTATCAAAACCGAGTTAGTGGTGGTTTTACCCTGATCATCACTGGCGACCATGGTGATAGTATCTGTCCCAATGGTTGCTATCCAATCCAATTGGTAAGGTGATGTGATGACTTTCCCTAGAGATGTGTTATTGGCAAAAAATTCCACATAATCAACGCTACCATCAGGATCACTGGCATCTGCCTTTAATGTAATGGTTGAACCTTCGGTTATTTGAGCCTGATTTAAAGGGGAAACAATGGTGAGTGTTGGTGCTTGATTACCATTGGTTGCATCACATTGACCAAGGTTTTTCCATTCTTGCCATGGCCCAGAATAATCGACAGGTGAGTTTCCTTGTGTCCACCACTGTGCTTGATAAGCAGAGTCATTTTGTTGTACCTGTGAACCACCATTATAGGATTGTTCAGGTTGCCAGATAGGTAAAGTGCTACAATCTTGTGCTAAAACCTGTTGGCTTAACAACAAGGCTGTTGTGACGGCACTGTAGAGTAAGGTCCGTTTCATATTTATCTCCCTCTAGAGTATTACATGCAAAAATAGCTGTTTATTAATCTACAAATTTTTATTAAGTAAATAGTTGATAGAGTTGTCTTTATTTGTTTTGTTTTTGTTAGAGGAGTTTTAGTTACGAGTCATATCACCTTGCAGTTATTTCACATCTGATTGTTTGCATTTTTTTTGGATGATTGTCACTTTATTTAATAA